>JAAVDB010000030.1 GCA_014802015.1 Bacteroides sp. | reverse complement strand
GAGATTTATATGTATTCCAAGGAGGACGATCCCGGGGAACGTGCCACGATCGTGGGTTTTGACAAACGTTTTGTCGCTCTGCCTATCCGTGGTAAGGGCGTGGGTGCAATCGTAAGCGCATTAACTGATTAAACCGATATAAAATGACAGAGAGTACCAGATCAAGAATTGAGGCGGTAAAAAAGATCACCGCAAAACATTATGAGCCGGGCAATCTGGCTCGATGTCACAAGCGTATTTGGAGCAGGTATATTTTCCCTATATTCGGTATCTGTTATAGGACATATTTGAGTTATCTCAAGGTCTAATAAAACGCCTATCACATACAATCCCAAAGCGGTAACCATAACGCGAAAGCGGCGACAATTTTACCTGATTGTCGCCGCGCTTTTTTGCCGGATTTAGGCCTAAAAATCGCCGTGGAACATTTTGTAAATAAATGTTAACGAAATCACATAAAAACCACATTGTAAAATTGTAACTCGTTGTTTAATCAAACGTTAGTCACAAATTAGCCTCCGAAATTCCCTTAACAGCAAAATTGTACTTTTCGTTTTTTTAGGGGTGTACAACTTTTTATAACTTATTGATAATCAAATATGTGAGGGTCACGAAAAAATTTTAGGGTGTACCGTTAATATTTTAACAAAATTCCGAAAATTTCATTGCAAATACAATTATATCAGCACATTATATAAATTTTAGGGGGTGTACAAATTCGGTATCTTTGATTTTGTTAAATTGTACTTTTCGTTCCTCCGACTATAATTATTACTAATTTTGTACTACATACAAGGGTAGTTTCCCCTAAAGGAAATACTTCGAGTGCGAAAGCAACGATTTTAGGCATCTGCCGGCGCAGATGGGAAAGAGTAACCGAAAGGCTGCTCTTTTTTCGTTAATGAGGTATAACCTTGAAACCAAGCATCGCTCCGTGCGATGAATATATTTTTGGCTTAATAATCTCAAACGCCGGATTGGGTACTTCAGGATTAAGGACCTTTCTCGCTATCGGGTATGCATTTACCCTCTAAACCGCGGAGCGGTGATGTAATAATTGCCCCAGCACGAGTGTTGCGGGGCTTGAGCCGATAGGCGAAAAGCCCGCAACACGAGGCCTGGGGTAGAATGCCCCACCTGCAAACGGGCGTCGGAGACGTCCTTTAAATACCCAAATTATAATTTCCTTAATCATAAATACCCAAACCATCAATACCTCAAATCATAATTACCTAAACCATCACCCCCCAAAAAACAAATCCCGCCCCTGAGGTCCATTAAACGGGTCCTCGGGGGCGGGAGGGCTTTGCTATCTATAAACAGATTGTCAGAATCTACATATCAGGCCGATCTTCAGCGACAACTGACTCAGCTTGGATGATCCGAGATAATCGGTCAACGATTTCACTCTCTGACCTTCGGCCACCGTGTAGGTCACGGGGGCTGAGACGGCGGTCAGGGCTTTGCCGTCACACTGCTGCTTGAACGAATTGGACAGGCCGGCACTGTAACGGAGCGACAGATCCACCGACAGGGGACCGGCTATCCAAACCTCTGCTCCGATGCCTGCCAAAAACGAACTTGTCGCGTTCGATTTGACCGACTCGGGTCGGCCGGCTGTCGCAAGGTCGGTGGTGCCGAATCCGTTCATATACGGCGCGTCGATCATCAGGTTGTCATACTGCGGATAGATGCCGTAACTGTATGCCTCGCCGCTCATCTTGTCAAGCGAGCTTGAGGCGTTTGTCAACCCGATCCTGACACCTAAATCGGCATGAACCCTCACCCGCTCATTGCAACGGTAGTAGTATGTCAGATACACGGGCAGGGTCAGATTGGTGCTTTTAACCTTCTGGCTCATCGCCCCGAGTTCGTAACAGCGGATGTAGGGCTCGCCATCCTCGTCGGCACTCGCAGGGGCGGAATAATCATAGTCCGTCGCCCCCAGGTCGAGCGTCGCCGTCATCGGGCTGTAGGCCACGCCGATATTTGCCTCCAGGCTGTGAGCCGATTTCTGAAAGAAAGTCCAGCCAAACTCTACTCCCGTATGGCTCCCCGATGCCTTGGCCGACAGGCCGTCAAGCGACGATGTGGTGCTGAACGAGTTGCTCAGTCCGATTTCCGTGGATGCCTTGATTGCAAACCGGCCGTTGTCCACGGTCTGTGCCCCGGCCGAGAGTGCGGCGGCCGACATCAAGGCGAGGGTGAGATGTTTTATTGATATTTTCATTGTGTGTGATTTTTATCGGATTATTACTTTTTTGGATACATTTTTGCCTCCGCAGTCAACTCTGATGACGTATACGTTGGGGGCGATAATATCGCCGTTAATCTCCTGCGAGACCATAGTACCGGCGGCTGTCTCCTGTCTCATCACCACCTGACCGCCGAGCGAGCATACGGTCACGACCACGGCATCGGCGCTCTCAACGGTTATCAGCGCACCGCGCGATGTGGCTGTAATCCAGCTGTCGGGATCCGAACCGTCAATGCCTCGCGAACGGCCGAGGAGTGCCGCCAGGTCATAGTCGTCATCGACACTGCCGTCAAGGTGGCGGCGCTCGCTGCCGATCATTTCGCCGTTATCATCGACCCTCACGGTGAATACCCAGAAATCATTGCCGGAATTGTTATAGACCGCGGGGGTGGTGTGGCAATAGCGCACGTTTGTCCTGGCGATAACGTTGTCATTGCCTGACGCGTCGGTGTATCCGTAGACGAAACTGTAGCCCTCCTGCTCGATCTCAGTATCGGTCAGAGCCATCATTGCGATAAATGTGCATGACGTGCCGTTGCCCTTGCGCAGCATCTGGGTCGGAGCCTCGGGACGCTCGGCCAACGACTCGACTGTCACCTTACAGGTGGCAGTCACATCTCCGCATTTAGCTGTGATATTCGCAACACCAACGGCTACAGCGGTGACATTACCGTCTGTATCAACTGTGGCGATTGATTCATTATCAGATGACCAAGTTATTACCTTCTCTGTGACATTTTCGGGCGAAACTGTTGCTGTGAGTTTGTCAGTTGCACCAACAAGCAGAGTTATATCCTGAACGTTGAGAGTCACAGATGACGCAGGTACAGGGTTAACAGTCACCTTACAGGTGGCCGTTACATCACCACATTTAGCAGTGATATTCGCAACGCCAACGGCTACGGCAGTCACATTACCGTTTGCGTCAATAGTTGCGATTGATTCGTTATCAGAAGCCCAAGTAATGACGGGATTGGTGACATTTTCAGGCGAAACTGTTGCTGTGAGTTTGTCGGTGGCCCCAACGAGCAGGGTTATATCCTGAACATTGAGGGTCACCGATGACACAGGTACGGGATTGACCGTTACTTTACAGGTGGCTGTTGCATCACCACATTTAGCCGTGATATTCGCAACACCTACGGCTACAGCCGTCACATTACCGTCTGCATCAACTGTGGCGATTGATTCGTTATCAGATGACCAAGTTATTACCTTATTGGTAACATTTTCGGGAGAAACTGTTGCGGTAAGTTTGTCAGTTGCGCCAACGAGGAGTGTTATATCCTGAACATTGAGAGTCACAGATGACGCAGGTACAGGATTGACCGTTACCTTACAAGTCGCTGTCACATCTCCACATTTAGCGGTAATATTCGCAACACCTACGGCTACGGCAGTCACATTACCGTTTGCATCAACTGTGGCGATTGATTCGTTATCAGATGTCCAAGTAATGACGGGATTGGTGACATTTTCGGGCGAAACAGTCGCGGTGAGTTTGTCAGTTGCACCAACGAGCAGGGTTATATCCTGAACGTTAAGTGTAACCGATGACGCAGGTACGGGATTAACAGTCACTTTACAGGTGGCAGTCACATCACCACAGGTTGCTGTGATATTAGCAACACCAACGGCAACGGCGGTCACATTACCGTCTGTATCAACGGTTGCGATTGATTCGTTATCAGATGACCAAGTAATGACGGGATCGGTAACATTTTCGGGCGAAACTGTAGCAGTGAGTTTATCAGTTGCACCAACAAGCAGAGTTATATCCTGAACGTTGAGAGTTACCGATGACGCAGGTACGGGGTTGACTGTTACCTTGCAAGTCGCAGTCGCATCTCCGCATTTAGCTGTGATATTCGCAACGCCTACGGCTACGGCTGTAACATTACCGTCTGCATCAACTGTCGCGATTGATTCGTTATCAGATGACCAAGTTATTGCCTTATTAGTGACATTTTCGGGCGAAACGGTAGCAGTGAGTTTATCGGTTGCACCCACAAGCAGGGTTATATCCTGAACGTTAAGAGTTACCGATGACGCAGGTACGGGGGTGACTGTTACTTTACAGGTGGCTGTGACAGATCCTGCTGTTGCTTCAACGATAGCCTCTCCTACAGCGAGCGCAGTTACTTTTCCCTCACTGTCAACGGATATAATATTCTGGTACTCCTCCTTAACAGACCAAATGACCTCAGCTGTACTTGATTCCGGTTCCAAAGAGGCAATAAGAGTCTCATCTTCTCCAACAAAAAGTACCAGTTCAGATTTATTTAAAGAGATCGAGGTCGCAGAAATAGAGATGGGATTAATATATTTAAAATTTTTCCATTCATTTGCATTTTTATATCTGTTAATAGATTCTTCAGGGACATAGAGAGGTGAATCGTATAACCCATCGAATGACATTCCCCCAGCTTCGGCCGGCTTTTCTGCAAGAGATGTCACATCAGTAAATTTGGTATCCCAAAAAGCCAGGGCTCCAATAGTTGTCACTGAGTCGCCAATTGTAAGTGAGCCAGTGAAGCCACTACAATTCCAGAATGCATTCATTCCAATACTTGTCACTGAGTTCGGTATTGTCAGTGAGCCAGTAAAGCCACTACAGCCACTGAATGTACATTCTCCAATACTTGTCACTGAGTTCGATATTGTCAGTGAACCCGTGAAGCCACTACAGCGAGTGAATGCATACTCTCCAATACTTGTCACTGAGTTCGGTATTGTCAGTGAGCCAGTGAAGTCACTACAGTCACAGAATGCATACTCTCCAATACTTGTCACTGAGTTCGGTATTGTCAGTGAGCCAGTGAAGCCACTACAACCATAGAATGCAGACCTTCCAATTGTTGTCACTGAGTCGCCAATTGTCAGTGAACCAGTGAAGCCACTACACTCCATGAATGCCCTGTCTCCAATACTTGTCACTGAGTTCGGTATTGTCAGTGAACCCGTGAAGCCACTACAACCATAGAATGCATACCTTCCAATAGTCGTCACATTGTTGCCAATTGTAAGTGAGCCTTTTAAAGGGCTGGAGATAAACGCACGTTCTTTAATTGACGTCACAGGATATTTATTACCATTATATTCGATATAGTCGGGGATTACGAGATCATAAATTGTCTCATACTTTGCAAGTCCTGTTACTTCTGCCATTGCGGTTTCGGTATCAATGATATAACTGAGCGGGCCACTATTGAAATTGACCGTGGCAGCCTTACCGCTTGATATAGCTAAGATAACACTAACTATTACCAAAAGTGTCGTTTTCTTCATAATTACTGACGTAATTTTCGTTCTAAACATTTATGTAATGATATGTATTCTACTGTTGTTTTTTCTACTGAAGATGTATCTACACTGATACATCTAATTTTTTCTCCATGTCTGAGTATTGCCTCTTTTAATTCTTCTCTTTTTAATTTTTCCTTTTTTAATTTCTTCTTGGATATATCGCCAAGGAATTTTTTACCAATTTTAATTCGCGAAAAATCTTTAAATATCTGATTAATATATTCTTTTAAGCTATCCTTAGATGTATTCAATGCTATAAAGACTGCTATTTGATATTTTGCATCATCATTATCACCTTTTATTACATGTTTTTTCAAATTTAAATAATGATAGAGCTTAATCATATCCTTTAGCACTTCTTTCTTATCTTTAAGTTCCCGTTTTATTTCACACGCGATAAGCTGATGTTTGGTATCTTGCTGGCCACCGTGCAGGACAATATCAGGAGAGAGAATGCCCTTTTCATCTTTAAAGTGCTTTGTTATTTCCCCACTTAATCTTAACATATGAGAAGATATAGGTTCCCCCGGGAGTTGATCTAACAAAGAAGACCAACGATGGTATAGTTCATACGCAAAACTTCTTTCCGGTTGCAACTTACTGTCAGGCACAGCCTCATTGTAGTT
>JAAVDB010000029.1 GCA_014802015.1 Bacteroides sp. | reverse complement strand
TTCCATATTTCATCGAGGAACACAACATCAGCCTCCGGCAAATATCCGGTGGTCAGTCGTTCATAACGGTCATCGTTCTTTAATCGGGAAATTGATATGGGTCCGAATATTTCATCAGGAGTGCTGAATCGAGACATCAGGTAATCAAATGACTTGCCATCTTTGAATACCATTTTCAAACGACTTGCAACCATACTTTTGGCTGTTCCGGGAGGACCGAGAAGGAACATATTTTCTCCAGCCACAGCACACAGCAGAGCCACGGCTATAATCTGTTCCTTTTCATAGACTCCCTGCGACATCCATTCAATAAGCTGACGAATGTGCTCTTTCGGAGTTGACGGAAATAGTGATTTAGTTCTGACTTTCTTTGCCATAATAAAAAACGGAGCCAATTATGCTCACCGCAAAATTAGCTCAGTCATGTCGCAGATTTATATACAGGTTATCCTATTCTTATATTTTGGTCAAAAAAATCATCGGATGCTTTGACCAATTCTTTCAGCGCAGGAAGCATATACTTGTGCTGTAGAGCAAATCCGATTACGACACCGATATTTGCTTTAACCAAAGCTGAATGATGTGGCCCGATAAAGCAGGCAATGTCCCCTAATATTCCGGGGAGTATGGCAAATTTAAGTAGTGCCAACTGCTTCTGAATTACTTTATCCATTCTCAAGTTCCTTTCCGGCGGCAAGTATTGTGATTTTTATCTCTTCATCTTTTATGCTTTCATCGGGATAAACAGCCCAAATAACATAAATGCTTTCAGGGGGTTCACTAAGGAAATCATTTAGAGTCCTCATTTCTTGCATCAACAATGGCTGTTTACCCTCTCTGTTGAAATACAGAAAAATCGAAAGACCTTCGATTTTATCGAGCATAGATAAGGTTATTGTTCGTTTAATATGTCCTATCGCTTCTGCTACACGTTCATTTCCATAACGTGTTACTGACTTAATGAGAAAATGCTTTGAGTCAGTAAGAGTGGTTTGCAAGTCGCTAAAGTCATAGGCAACCATACCTTGTGTTGCTATAGGCTGGAGGATTGCTTTTATTAACTCCGGGTAATCAGTGTAAGAGGCTTTTGATACCACACTGTCATAACAATCACAATCGGAATTAGCAAGCAAGCCAAGGGTCAGGACTCCTGCATCATGGAATGTTTTGGCAATACTATTCGCATGATCTTCGTTGTCTTTTGCCACAATGATTACCATTTTATCCTCATCCGCTGGGATACACTCAAAGGGTTCGGTTAATACAGTGGCGGACACACAATCATATCCGTATGACTTTACTGTCTCAATTATCTCTTCTGTTGCCTCCCCGATACCAATTACGCGAAAACTGGTGGGGAGATTAGTAATACACTCTCGGTCTAATAATTCCATTTCTGCCATATCTTATATTTAAAGGTTTCTCCGCAAAAGTAGATTCCCGGTGTATCAGATTTGGAGACACTAAAATATTTTATAAAAGTTTCAACGCTATAACGGCACAAGCCTCAGCATCACAAAGCGCATGATGGTGGTTTTCCATGTCATAACCACAAGCAGCTGCCGATAAGTGAAGCTGATGGTTTGGTAGATCAAGATAGCGACGGGATGCGGCAAGAGTGCAATGAAATTCGTAACCGGGATATTCCATGCCATATTCCTCAAATACCGCCTTTAAGCATCTTTCGTCAAATGGACGATTATGTGCTACGAGAGGCAAACCTTTGATTGTGTCTGCCACCTGAGCCCATACTTCCGGAAATGTCGGTTGCCCATCAGTGTCTCGGCGGGTAAGTCCGTGAACCTCAGTGGTCCAGTATGTATAATAATTGGGGACAGGTTGAATAAGGCTATAAAATTTGTCAACAATCTCGCCACCTCGGACAATCACAATACCGACGCTGCACACACTTGAGCGTCGGCCATTGGCTGTCTCAAAGTCTATTGCTACAAAATCTTGCATCTTCAGTCATTCTTATAAAGTTCGTACATATCCGAAATCCAGCCTTTCATCTCTTTGCGGAGTGATGCCGGACTGATTACTTCAATCATCGAACCGACATGGAGTAATTTCATTATAAAGTCATAAGTCGGAGAGAGATACAGCTCAAAATCGGCATACTCACCATAGTCCACAATAAGTCGCTGGCTATGATGAAGTGGAAGTGATTTCAGATAATATTTATGGTCTTCGTTGGCACGAATAACTATTCTCTCCGGCTTGACATCGTATCCGATGACTACGCCAAATTTGGTTGCGAAATACTCTGTCGCATCAAAATCTTTTGGTAGCTTGAAGAGTGTATCTGTTGGTTCTACGCTCTCCAGACGGTCAAGACCGTATATCTTTATCTCATCGCGGTTATTGTGACCAAGCACATACCAACGGTTATCAAACAGTTTCACACAATACGGTTCAATGGGAAAACTGTAACTATGCTCCTTCTTGAATGGACGATATGAGATATTCACGACACGGTTCTCTTTCATTGCCTCCAATATGGTAGTCAGATGATCACGCCCAGAAGGAATCTCATCAACCAATATTCGTCCTTTCAAAGAGAGATTCTCTCCTATGGCATTGCCGACGGAAAATGAATCAAGCATCCACTTTTTGAGCTTGTCCTCGTCAATGTCCTCCGGATTGGAGATATAGTAAAGATAACCACCAACCTTCTGACAGTCAATCATTATTCCGAACTGCTCATAGATTGCATCACGCCAACGGTTGAATGTGGCACGGTGAAGCTCGTGTCCGTCACTAAAATCTTTGTTTCGCGACCAGCGGTCGGAAAGATCCTTATGCGAAATCTTCCCGGCACGGCGGATTGTATCAATCAGCCATGTGTATTTTTGCAGTTGGTTCATATCTGTTTGAGTTTTACACCGCAAAGTTAATCAAATACTGTCGCATTTTGCGATACAGCATATTTTTTATACCTGATTATCAACACTACAATACTTCAATAGCATTGGAGAATATCCTTTTCATCTGCATCTTCTCTTATCGATACAGCTATCGTCGAGAAGTATGCCTGACGTTTACGCATCATTTACTTATTATATTCGCTATGGATTTATACTCATTTTGATGCCTTGAAATTAAAGATTGGACGGATGATTGTGTCGATGGTGACTGTGTCGCCGATGTTGGCTATGATTTCCTCAGCCGGTTTATAGACCATCGGTGACTCGTCTCGGGTGAAGTCGTTAACCGACTCCGAATAGATACCATTCATCGATGCCTCAAAGTCTTCCATCGTGATTTTCTCGTATGCCTGAGTGCGGCTCAATACACGTCCGGCTCCATGAGGTGCAGAAAAGTTCCAGTCCGAATTACCCTTGCCGGTGCAGAGCAATGAACCATCGCGCATATTCAGAGGAATAATGCAACGCTCACCTTCGGCAGCGGAGATAGCGCCTTTGCGGATGATATTCTCATCACTGATATAATTGTGGACGGATTCAAATTCCTCTTTCACCTCCACGTTGGGAAAGAACCGCATAAGCAAAAGCGATATAAGTTTACGGTTGAGTACAGCCCAACGTTGACAAAGGCGCATATCATGGAGATAGTGCTCACGTCCTTCTCCCTCGACATAGCATAGATCAGCGGGAAGATTAGGCTCTGCGTCCTGATGTTCCTTGCGCATCCTCTTAATGACGCTCTGCAATTCTGACCGACGACCTGCCGCCTTGTACTCCTCAATGGTAAGTTTGATTGTTTCCTCAAATTCGTCGGCTCCGTCGGTAAGATGTTTCACCGCTTTTGCCTGATAGATGTCGGCGACCTGTTTGCCGAGGTTGCGTGAACCGGTATGGATAACAAGGTAAACATTACCATCATCGTCCTTGTCAAGCTCAATGAAATGGTTGCCACCGCCGAGCGATCCGATAGCCTTATTGATACGTCCCGAGTCTTTAAGCTCACGATAGCAGTAAAGTTCGGTCACAAGTTGCTTTGCCTCACGGTAGATTTCCATCTCCTCTCCTACAAGAGGCTTGAAACCGAAACGGTCCTCACGCACAATCATACCCGAAGGCACATTGCAACGGATATGCTCGTGGAATGCGTGAAAGTCTATCTCTGAGAGTTTGCCGAGATTGAGGATGCGTATACCGCAACCGATGTCAACGCCCACGATATTGGGGATGACCTTGTCACCGAGATTACCGGTGAAACCTATTACACAACCAGCACCGGCGTGAACGTCAGGCATGATTCGTATCTTCTTGTCGGAAAACACGTCAATCGAAAGCAGTTCCTTGATCTGCGCCAATGCACTTTCTTCAATGTTGTCCGTAAATATCTTTACGTCATGTCCTTCTATTGCGATGGGTATTGATGGCTTCGCCACCGCGCACCGGCTTTCAGCCGACATGCGCTTCAATCCCATCCGCGAATCTTCATTTGTCTTCATATTCTGATGTTTCTAATATTTCGATGCAAAGTTAGAATGTCGTTGCGCAGTCATTTTGCGCACTAAGAAATTATCACGACATTTTTTCATGAGCGCAAAATTACACCAAGGGTGGTGCATTTTGCGGTACAGAATGAATTTTGCTATATGTTAAATATTATTAATCCATAAATATCTGATACATACGCAATACCTCAATTATACATGGTGTAAAAACATGTAAACAAGACAGATTTTAACAGATGTTTACATTTGGTTAAAATCCTTCATCGTATTAAATAAGAGTACTATAAATATGAAATTAGCAATCGTTGGCACTCGAAATCCGGGTGTAACCTATCAGGAGTGGGAGAAACTCCTACTCAACCAAATCAATCCTGAAGAGGTTCAGATGGCAATCTCAGGTGGAGCAAAAGGAGTTGACACTTTCGCCAAATTATTCGCGGCTCGCCATCACAAGCCCTACATGGAGTTCGCTCCGCAGTATGATGTCTATGGACGATATGCGACACTGAAGCGAAACACTCTGATTGTCAGAGAGGCATCAACTGTAATCGCGTTTCCATCCGCTGAGTCCAAAGGAACTTATCATTCCATTAAAGAGGCTCAACGACTCGGTCGGCGTGTTATCGTCGTAAATCTCTAAAAAAATTTGTGGTGTCTCGAAAAATGGGACACAACATTCTTAAATTTGTATGGTGAATTATAATGGTCATTATGGAAGAACAATATAGAAAAGAAATAACCTGGTGGTTTGCCGAGCTGGGATTAGAGAGCGAGGTAGACAACTATCTCGCTCTGTTTCCGGAACTTAATAGTCGACTGTCAAAATTTGCTATCGGAATTTTGAAATGGAACATTGCAGGGCTTATAGACATCGACAATCCTGATGATGTAAGCCGTGTGCGACTTATTCTAAAGGTCCTTGACCAAACACCCGGTTTTGACTTTTTCGACAACACTTTCAATGGGGCATCCACCGAAATGGTTTGTGAAATCATAGGAATGACACCTATTGCACCTGTTGAAGAACCAAAGATAGAATTTGATTATACAGTCGATTATATTCGCGGTTATGCTAAGGCTCGACAATATCTCGATATGACATCTTGGTGTATCGTTATATCAGAAGAGTCATTTAATGCTTATACCGCCAATGGCAACCGTTTCTACTTCTGTGGAAACGGCGAGTGGTGGGACGTGCCTTGTATTCCAGGATTCGGTTTCCCCCGTGACCGATTCGGCTATTCACTCATTGCTGTTGAAGTCAGCCCTGAAAACAAAATCGTATCAATCACTTCAAGGTGGAATACATGTGCTGGAGATACCGGCGACTTCATCACCGAAGACGAGTTAAAATCAATCCTCGGCATTGAGAATTACAACAAACTGCTTTGTAAACCCGCTGAAAATTACTAAATTTACCATAAAAAATCCCGAAGATGAATAAATTGGAATATCCTGAAGTAATCTTTATAAATTAAGATTGCTTTCAAAAGGATAAGAATCGCTAATTGCGACACGTTGCGACGAAAATGTAATTGGGTGAATATCCGGATTCAGAAGGTTACGAGATCCCAAGAATTGACCTGCTGCCTCATAATATAATCAAGCAATAAACTCAAATTGAGTGAAAGATGGGTGCAAGTATGTCTTTGTGATTGTCCTTCCGCTTTTTCGTCTCAAAAAATGATCGGGAGATAATGAGCGAAACCGAAATAGTAAACCGTGTATATATTTCCGTACAAAAGATATCAAGTATGACAAATACTCAGAAAAACAAAATTAAAAAAATTGCTGAGCAATTCAGGAATTCATTGAAATTCCCCAAAGTCTTGTCAAAAAGTGGTGCAGAATTACTTTTTGATAACGACTCATTCACTGCATTGTTCCGAGAGCGTTTCGGAGTCTCTTCAGAAAATAAGGAAGCATTTAATGCTGCTTTTCAAGCTGTGACTGAAGGTGTAGGACAAGAGATAACTAAAATCAATTCAGTAGTTTCCTCGGCTCTTCTCCCATTGCTGGTGTTCTACAAACTTTATATCCCCAAAGAGGGAATCTCAATCACACTTAAAGTCGGAGGTGAACCCAAAAAGTTTACCAGAGCCTTCTTTGAGGTAAGAAATAAGGTTATTGGCCGTCCTTCGTGCGTTGATGTCGCTCTTGTAAGTAGTGACGGAAATACAATACTTTTCTTGGAGTCGAAACTCACCGAAATGTTTGAAGATGCCACGACTGAGAAAGAATATGGTTCGAGCTACAAGGACTTGTATATGCAATCGGGTATCAGGAGTGCCCTTAACAACAGAAGGATTGCCATTGTAGAAGAAGCGACAAATCTTATACTTAAATCTGAGCAGTCTCAATACCTTGAAGGGATAAAGCAATCTATCAGTCATCTAATCGGGTTGGTAAAAGGACCACAGGACACCCAAGACCAATCTGAATATATAAACGCTTACAATCATGCAGAGAGACTGATCTATACTCCGATACTCTATGATCCTACTCATATTCTCAGTGAGCACGACAATGAATATTCAAACTATCATACTCTTTACTCCGATGTAATTGGAACTCACGGCAATGCTATTCTTGATGCCATTAAAAACTGGGCTAAGAAATCAAATGGAAAGAAGATAGTCATTGAGCAAAGTCCTCTAACTTATCAGAAATTGACACAAGAGAATTCGGATTGGTTAGACGATAGAGTAAAGACATTCTATGGATTGTAGTATGTGAATGCAGTATCGAAAATTGAGACATCTGAACGCTAACTTTGCCCAGAGTAAACAACTACATAAAGACTATGAGTAAGACAATGATTCTTGCAGTCGGTGGTGCCGGTTGTAATATGGCTGAAACGATAATGTGCGTTGCCAATGCGCATTGGGTTAAAGAGGCTACATATCTTTTCGCAGATTCAGATATGGAATGCCTGTCAGAACTGGGTAAAAAAGGATTTGAGACCTTGAGTCTTCAATGTGATTCTGACTCATTCCCGACAGACAAACTGAAAGGAGTAGAGAAGCTCTACATCGTTGCCGGTCTTGGTGGCGTTACAGGTAGTAAATTTGCTGAGATTGCAGCGAAGGCTGCCCAATCAGATGGTGTTGAAAATGTCGCCCTTATCGTAACGATTCCATTCGTTTTCGAGGGCTCAGGTAAATTGGCAAGGGCAACCGAGGCACTTAAATCTCTTTCGGACCTGCCTGTCAAGGTTCTTAATAACGAGGAACTAACTGAACGTTATCCGGATATTAACTTCATAAATGCCTTTGAATATTCCGATAAGGAAGCACTCAGCGCAATTGAAACAGGACTTCTTTAATGAAAATACTCCACCTATCCGACACTCACAACTGCCACCATCGGCTTCGGGATTTACCCGAGGCCGATGTGATGGTACATTCAGGTGACTTCTGTATGGTTGGCACTGAACAGGAAGCCCTTGATTTCCTCAACTGGTTTTGTGACTTGCCATACAAACATAAAATCTTTATATGTGGCAACCATGATGATTGCCTCTATGGAGCCAACATTGACGGACTCCCTGACAACGTGCATCAACTCTCCAACTCAGGAATTGAGATTGATGGTGTCAAGTTTTATGGTGTTCCGATGTTTCTGGAAGATTGCGTAACCGAACGTCAGTGCCGAAACTATGCTAAAATCCCCAGTAATACTGACGTTTTGATAACTCATTCTCCGGCATACGGCATACTTGACTTTGATGATAATATCAACTACGGATCTGAAGAGATATTGATGAAGTTATCCGA
>JAAVDB010000028.1 GCA_014802015.1 Bacteroides sp. | reverse complement strand
TCATGCATTGGCAATGCTCGTGCCAGAATCGTTTAACGACAAGAATCCTATATCACCCGATCTGAAGGCCTTCTATGAATATCATTCAATACTCATGGAGGCATGGGACGGTCCGGCAGCTCTCCTGTTCAGCGATGGACGCTATGCCGGCGGTATGCTTGACCGTAACGGTCTGCGTCCGGCCCGCTATCTCATCACCAACAATGATACGGTAGTGATAGCATCGGAGACCGGCGTGCTGCCGTTCGATGCCTCGGAGATACGTGAGAAAGGTCGTCTGCGTCCGGGCAAGATGATGATGGTGGACATGCAGGAGGGTAAGATATATTACGACGACGAACTCAAGGCACAGCTCGCCACGCAGTTCCCTTACCGCGACTGGCTGTCACTCAACCGTATCAGTCTCGACAACATCACGTCAGGACGTAAGGTAAG
Source organism: Bacteroides sp. (assembly GCA_014802015.1). Taxonomy (GTDB): domain Bacteria; phylum Bacteroidota; class Bacteroidia; order Bacteroidales; family Muribaculaceae; genus Duncaniella. The sequence continues at coordinate 54,208 of JAAVDB010000028.1, read as the reverse complement.
CAATTCGGTAGATGATTTCGCCCGTCTGAAAAAGGCGTTTTTCTACAATCGCGAGGAGGTCGAGAAGATTATGACTCCGATGGTGACCGATGCCAAGGAGCCTGTGAACTCCATGGGTAAGGATACGCCTATCGCCGTTCTCTCCGAACAGCCTCAGCTGATGTATACCTATTTCCGCCAGCACTTCGCACAGGTGACCAATCCTCCCATCGACCCGTTGCGTGAGGAACTTGTGATGAGCCTTGACAGTTATATCGGTGCGGTAAATCTCTCGTTGATGGAGCTGTCGCCCGAGCTGTGCAAGATGGTACTGCTCAAACGTCCCATCATCACCAATCGTGAACTGGACCTGCTGTGCAATCTCAGATATAAGGGATTCAATACTCGCAAACTCTCGATGACATTCCCCGTTAGCGAAGGTGCCGAGGGACTGGCAAGAGGCATCGAACGATTGTGTGCCGATGCCGAGAAGGCCGTTGACGAAGGATGTAATTATGTGATCCTCTCAGACCGCGGTGTGGATGCTGAGAATGCTCCCATTCCCGCACTTCTGGCTACATCGGCTGTCCATCATCATCTTATCGACAAGAAAAAACGTGTGCAGACGGCTCTTGTAATCGAGACGGCTGATGCACGTGAGGTCATGCATTTCGCGCTGCTCGTAGGTTATGGTGCATCGGCCATAAATCCGTATCTGGCCTTCGCGATAATAGATGATCTCGTAAACCGCAAGGAGATTCAGCTCGACTTCAACACGGCATGCCACAACTTCATCAAGGCCGTGGATAAGGGCCTTCTTAAAGTCATGTCCAAGATGGGTATATCCACGCTCACATCCTACAAGGGCGCACAGCTGTTTGAGGCCATCGGTCTTTCGGACGAAATGTGCCGCAGATATTTCGGCGATACTGTAAGCAAGGTGGGCGGTATCGGCCTTGAGGCCATGACACGCGACATCCTTACCGCTCATGCCGAGGCTTACGGTAACGATTTTGACATCAACGCACCGCTGCCTTTTATTGGACAATATTCGTTCCGTAAGGATGGTGAGGAACATGCCTGGAATCCCGAGACCATCGCTACACTTCAGCTTGCCACACGTCTCGGCTCGTACAAGAAGTTCAAGGAATTTACCGAGCTGGTAGACAATAAGCCCGCTCCGATATTCCTGCGTGATTTCCTTGAGTTCCGTCCCGGCACACCTATTTCAATAGATGAAGTCGAACCGGAGGAAGAGATCATGCGCAGATTTGTGACCGGAGCCATGTCATTCGGCTCAATAAGCCGCGAGGCACACGAAGCGCTTGCAATAGCCATGAATGCCATCGGCGCCCGCTCCAATACGGGTGAGGGAGGCGAGGACCCGGCACGTTTCGCACCCCGCCCCGACGGTACATCGGCCCGCTCGGCCATAAAACAGGTGGCCTCAGGCCGTTTCGGCGTTACAGCCGAGTATCTGGTCAACGCCGACGAGATACAGATTAAAATCGCTCAGGGCGCCAAGCCGGGTGAAGGCGGACAGTTGCCCGGATTTAAAGTGGACAGCATTATTGCCAAGACACGTCACTCCATACCGGGTCTGACACTCATTTCTCCTCCTCCTCACCATGATATTTATTCGATCGAAGACCTCGCTCAGTTGATATTCGACCTCAAGAATGTCAATCCGTCCGCAAAGGTAAGTGTCAAGCTTGTCTCGGAAAGTGGAGTCGGTACCATTGCCGCCGGTGTGGCAAAGGCTAAGAGTGATCTTATCACCATCAGCGGCAGTGACGGTGGTACGGGAGCTTCTCCGGCCAGCTCGATACGTTATGCCGGTGTACCTGAGGAGATAGGACTTGCCGAGACCCAGCAGACTCTCGTCATCAACAATCTGCGCGGTCAGGTAAAATTACAGGCAGACGGTCAGCTCAAGACGGGCCGTGACGTGCTGATAATGGCTATGCTCGGCGCAGAGGAGTACGGATTTGCCACCAGCGCGTTGATTGTGCTCGGATGCGTAATGATGCGCAAATGCCACATGAATACATGTCCCGTGGGTGTCGCTACTCAGAATGAGGAATTGCGCAAACGCTTTATCGGACGCTCGGAATATGTTATAAACTTCTTCCGATTCCTTGCACGTGACATCCGTGAGACAATGGCTTCGCTCGGTATACGCAAACTCGACGAGGTGATAGGCCGTGCCGACATGCTGCGTGTCAATGAGGAAATGCGTCGACGCATCGCTCCGGGGCTTGACTTGTCGAAACTGCTGTATATGCCTGAGGAAACCGCCTCAAACGCTATAATCAATATAATCCCGCAGAGCCATGAGATAAATCATGTGCTTGACCGCGAGATAATATCCCGCTCGTTCCCGGCCCTTACTTCGGGGATGCCTGTCGAACTGGAGTTTCCGATCTGCAATACGGACCGTGCCGTGGGTGCGATGCTATCGGGCGATGTGGCCAAGCGGTATGGCGAGGCCGGATTACCTAACGACACGATACGCTGCACGTTCAAGGGCTCGGCCGGACAGAGTTTTGGCGCGTTTCTCGCTCATGGCATCACGTTCCGTCTCGAAGGGGATGCCAATGATTATGTAGGCAAGGGTCTGTCAGGAGGCAAGATCGTAATTGTACCACCTGTAGGGTCGTCATTCGCACCCGAGGCTAATATCATCGCGGGAAATACTCTGCTATACGGTGCCACATCAGGCGAGATTTATATCAATGGCCGCGTGGGCGAACGATTCTGTGTACGTAACTCAGGCGCTACTGCCGTCGTGGAAGGTGTCGGTGACCACTGCTGTGAATATATGACCGGCGGGCGTACGGTAGTGCTCGGGCCAACGGGACGTAACTTTGCGGCCGGAATGAGCGGAGGTATCGCTTATGTATGGGATCCTGAGGGCGAATTTGATTACTTCTGTAATATGGAGCTTGTCGAACTGTCACTGATCGAGGATGTGGCTGATAACAGGGAACTCCACCGCCTGATCTCGGCTCATTACAAGCATACGCGTTCACCGCTTGCGGCACGCATGCTCGACGACTGGGACAAATACGTAAGTCAGTTCCTCAAAGTGATACCTATAGAATATAAAAAGGTGCTCGAAGCCGAAAAGAAAGCGGCAAAGGCCCTTTGACAGGGTGATTATCCGAAATCAAGCACCTAAAAACAAGAAGAAAAATGGGAAATCCTAAAGCATTCTTAAATATACCGCGCCGTGAGGGTGGATACCGCCCGGTGGACGAGCGTGTCAATGATTATCGCGAGGTGGAGGTCAGACTCAATGCTCCCGACCGTCGCGAGCAGGCGTCGCGCTGCATGGAGTGTGGTGTGCCGTTCTGTCACTGGAGCTGTCCGCTCGGCAACCGTCAGCCCGAATGGCAGGATCGTTTGTATCGTGACGACATCGCCGGAGCATACGTGCTGCTGTCGCAGACCGATGACTTTCCTGAATTTACCGGCCGTGTATGTCCGGCTCTGTGCGAGAAAGGCTGCGTGCTGAACAAGCAACATGAGGCCGTGACAGTGCGTGAGAATGAACTTGCTATCGTAGAACGCGCGTTTGCCGAAGGGCTTATAAAACCCTGTAAGCCCTCGCACCGTTCCGGCAAGCGTGTGGCAGTAATCGGTGCCGGCCCTGCCGGACTGGCTTGCGCCAACCAACTCAACCGTCGCGGACACACAGTGACGGTGTTCGAGAAAAATGAAGCTCCCGGAGGACTGTTGCGCTTCGGCATACCTGACTTTAAGCTCGACAAGAGTGTCATCGATCGCCGTGTGGCACTGATGGAGGCCGAAGGTATAGAGTTTCGCTGCAATGTCAAGATCGGAGAGGATGTGAGTGTCAACGATCTTATGAAAGATTACGACGCGGTATGCCTTGCGATGGGCGCCGAGACTCCGCGCGATCTGAGAGTGGAGGGGCGTGAACTGAAAGGCGTGCATTTTGCCCTTGAACTCCTTCAGCAGCAGAACCGTGTGAATGCCGGTAAGAAGATAGCCGAGAAGGACCGTATCACGGCTAAAGGCAAGAACGTACTTGTGATCGGTGGCGGTGACACCGGCAGTGACTGTGTGGGCACTGCTCATCGTCAGGGAGCCTTGTCGGTGACTCAGATCGAGATTATGCCCAAACCGCCGGTAGGGGATAACCCTGACACTCCGTGGCCTTATTGGCCCGTTGTGCTCAAGACGTCAAGCAGCCACGAGGAGGGATGCGAACGCCGCTGGTTGCTCGACACCCGTCGCTTTATCGGTGATGATAAAGGCCGTGTAAGCGAGGTGGAGGTCGAGGAGGTAGAGTGGCACAAGGATCCTGAGACAGGTCGTATGAATCTTGTACATACAGGCAATAAGTCTATCATAAAGGCTGAACTCGTACTGCTTGCCATGGGCTTTACAGGCCCTGTGAGTGCCGGACTTATCGATGCGATGGGTCTTGATAAAGATGCGCGCGGCAATGTGAAAGTCGATCCAGAAACGCGGGCTACAAGCGTTGACAAGGTATTTGCGGCAGGTGATACGGCTACGGGAGCATCACTCGTGGTGCGATGTATCGCCTCAGGTCGCGAGGCAGCCAAAGGGATACATGAGTATCTCATGTCCGAAAGATAGAACAGGATTCAGTCCGTGTGCTTTTTGCGCACGGACTGAACTTAGATCCCGTACCCCAATATTTGTTAACGCTGGGCCGCCCCAGCCTTATCAAATATTGGGGTACGGGGTCTTAAAATTGAATGAACCAGACGCTGAGTCGGGATTTGTTTGTACCTTTACGCATCGAAAAAATATGATAAAAGATGCGTAGATGTAGATTTTTCGCGGTATTGTTTGCGATCGCACTCAGTGGAGCAATTCTGGCCGCGGAGGAAGATCGGAGGAACAGCCATGTATTCGAAAATATAGTAGAACATGGGGTGGATGCCGTCGGGGCGGTGAATTTTTATGATAATCCCCATCCTGAGCTGCTCGAAATTGCTCCATCGGGTCGGTTGTCGAGAAATCAGGCTATCTTTGACCTGATGGCATTGATTTACACAATCAATGAGGTTCATCCCGCAATGTTCTCGGAGTGCAGTCAGTCTGATCTGATGGGGGCGCTCAACAGGACAGTATCGTCATTGCCTGACTCGCTGACTGTTGCGGCGCTGTATCGTCACGCGGCTCCGATTGTCGCCATGATCGGGGACGGACATACCGCCTTGAAAATCCCGAAAGAAGATATACTGACTAAAGAGACCAAGCGTCTGCCGATACTCGGATATATCAACAACCGGCGTGAGCTGATCTGTCAGGCAAGTCTTGACTCCATAATTCCCGTCGGAGCGAATATTCTCAGAATCAACGGCATCGATATAGATACGATGATTGACTCGATGTTCACATACATATCAGGTGAGCGGGAGCATTTTAAATGGGCAAGTGTATCGGATGATTTCCATGCTCTGCATGAGTTGCTTTTCAAGGCTGACCGGTATGAGATAGAATATGAGCCGTGGGATTCTGTCACAGCGTCAGTCGTGACGTTACCTGCTGTAGAACTGTCGAAGATACCTGAGAAACAGCGACGCAAACGTAAACCGGATTATGCTTATGTCGCTGACAGTGTGAATAATGTCGCGGTAATGGAGTTCAATAGATTTAATAATCCCGACAGAATGACACAGTTTGCTGACTCGATGTTCAGTGAGTTGCGCCGTAAGAGGATAACCAATCTGATTATCGACGTGCGCGACAACGTTGGAGGCAACAGTGATGTCGGGGATGTGCTGTTGCGCTATATTTCCAAAGAACCGTTCACGCAGTTTGATAAAATGCTGGTCAAGATTACGCCTGAGACCATAAAGCTGATGGGTGATAGTGGAAATATGGTGCCTGGCCTGTTTTTCATCGAGACGGATACCGATCATCTGATTAAGCCACGAAACGAGGAGGAGGGACATTATAACGGAAATGTCTATTTGCTTACGTCCAACCAGACGTATTCGTCTGCATCATCGTTTGCGTGGCTCTTCAAGGTGTGCGGGATGGGCACTGTGATAGGTGAGGAGACCGGAGGTATGAGTGTGGCTTACGGCGACGTGCTGACGTATACACTGCCGATATCCAAGCTGTCGAGCATCATATCATATAAACGTTTCTGGCATTATAAGGCTGATGAAAATGATATACACGGAGCGATGCCTGACGTGAATGTGCCGGCTGACAAGGCTATGACTACCGCTCTGAGATTGGCGGAACGGAAAAAACGGAGATAGGATTTTGGAAAAATGACTGTCAGAGTAGGGTGGTTTAGCAAGAATTTTGTACTTTTGAACTCACAAACAGATCTTCATTCAACTAAAACAGTAATTTAATTATGCAGATTCAGCGTATTCAGTCAGTCTACATCTTCCTGTCGATTGTAGCTATGGCTATTTTTCTCGTAGTACCTTACGGACAGGCGGAGTTGTTAACCGAGACCCCGTCGGTGTTCGAACCGCTCTATACGATGTCGGAATACGGAATACTCATTCCTACTGGTGCTACCGTCATTCTTCTCCTCGTCGACCTGTTCCTCTATCGCAATATGCCGCTACAGCGCACGGTACTAGTGGTTAGTCTGATGATCACACTCGCCACAGCAGCCACAGTGTGCTTCACATTATTGGGAGTGGCACGTACGGAGGGTATGGACGCTCATTTCAGCGTATGGGACATCCTGCTGCCTGCTGCCGCCCTGTTTGAAATACTCGGCATCAAGGGCATCATGCACGACATCAAGCTCCTTAACTCATACAATCGCTTGAGATAAAAGAATAATCAGAAATATGTATCGGGTCAGTCGGCAGGTATCAAGCCGGACTGGCCCGATATTTTTTTGAAAATAATTGTGAAATTGTTGGTGCTTTTTAGCAAAATGTATAACTTTGCACCGTATTTGAGTCAAAACTCAGATACGTAACGGCAAAATTGGACAAAATGACAACAAATGCCAGAAGCAAAGAGGTGACATCTGTCACCGAGGTGCACGCCGGAGAGATTCGGTTTACAAAGATGCACGGAATAGGTAACGATTACATATATATCGACTGTATGGAATCGATGCCTGAACGACTCCCCGACCTCGCTCGGGAAATGAGTGACCGACACATGGGTGTGGGTGGAGACGGCATCGTCCTGATCTGCCCCTCGGAAGTCGCCGACTTTCGGATGAGAATGTTCAACAACGACGGGTCAGAAGCCCGTATGTGTGGCAACGCCTCCAGATGTATCGCCAAGTATGTTCACGACCACGGTCTGACACAGAATAACCCCATAAGCCTTGAAACCCTCTCGGGTATCAAGGCTTTATCTCTTAATATTGAGGGGGATGAAGTGGTGTCGGTGACTGTGGATATGGGTGAACCTTCCCTCGATAAATCGGTCATCCCGGTCGTGGCGGAAGAGGATAGAGTAGTGGAGAAATCCGTCAGCACTCCGTATGGTGACGTCAAGGTGACGGCCGTATCAATGGGTAATCCGCATGGCGTGATTTTCGTAGACTGTATCGAGGATGTGCCGTTTGACAATCTCGGTCCCTATATGGAACGGCATGAGATGTGGCCCGATCGTGCGAATATCGAGTTTGCCCAGGTGCTTGATAGCGGTAATATCCGCATGAGAGTGTGGGAACGCGGTACAGGCGAGACACTTGCATGCGGGACCGGTGCGTGCGCGACGGCTGTGGCTGCTGCGCTGACCGGGCGCACGGGTCGTAAAGTGACACTGCATCTGCGTGGAGGAGATCTGGAGATCGAGCTGGCCAACAACGGACACGTGTTGATGACCGGGCCGGCCACGGAGGTTTTTCAGGGAGTTTATTTCAGAAGATGACATTTTAAGGTAACAGAAAAAAGATATGTTTCAGGTTAATGACAACTTCACTATGCTGCCGTCGTCATACCTCTTCAGTGAGGTGGCGCGGCGAGTGAAGGCTTACACAGAGGCTCATCCCGAGGCCGAGGTAATACGTATGGGTATCGGTGACGTGACACGTCCCTTATGTCCGGCTGTCATCGATGCTCTGCACAAGGCCGTAGATGACGAAGGTTGCGCCGAGCGATTTCACGGCTATGGCCCTGAGCAGGGTTATGACTTTCTGGTCAGCAAGATAGTCGAGTATGACTATCGTCGTCGCGGCATTGATGTCAGCGAGGATGAAGTGTTTGTAAGCGATGGCGCCAAGAGTGATACGGGTAATATCGGCGATATTCTCTCGACAGCCAACCGTGTGGCCGTGACCGACCCGGTTTATCCTGTATATGTGGACACAAACGTAATGGCAGGACGTGCCGGAATGCTCAGAAAGGATGGCCGATGGAGCAATATAGAGTATCAGCCATGCACGGCTGAGAATAACTTCATACCCTCCTTACCCGCGGGTAAGCCGGATGTGATATATCTGTGTTATCCCAACAATCCTACCGGAACGACACTGACACGCGAAGAGCTGAAAAAGTGGGTGGATTATTGCCGTAAACATGGAGCGCTCTTGCTGTTTGACGCGGCTTACGAGGCATTCATACGCGAGGAGAATGTGCCGCACTCGATATATGAAATCGAGGGGGCACGTGAAGTGGCAATCGAGTTCAGAAGTTTCTCCAAAACGGCCGGATTTACCGGTATACGTCTGGGATATACTGTGGTACCCCGCGAATTAAAGGGTAAGGATTCAGATGGCAACGATGTGGCACTCAATCCGCTGTGGCGTCGTCGCCAGACCACTAAATTTAACGGAGCAAGCTATCTGACTCAGCGCGGAGCAGAGGCATTATACACCGAAGAGGGACAGCGTCAGGTGCGCGAGACAATAGATTATTATCTCGAAAATGCGGCCGTGATGCGTAAGGGTCTCACTGATGCAGGATATGAATGCGTGGGCGGTGTCAATTCGCCGTACGTGTGGATAAAGACACCCGATGGCATGACATCATGGGAGTTTTTTGACTTCCTGCTCAATAAATATCATATAGTCGGCACTCCCGGCAGCGGTTTCGGTCCGTCAGGAGAGGGATATTTCCGACTCACGGCATTCAATACCCGCGAGAATACAGTCAAGGCTATGTCAAGAATGGCTGACTAACGATATAAGTAACTATAGATATAAAACTTAGATTTCAATCATCCCAAAATATACGTTTCCATGTCAAGTTTAAGATTTAAAGTCGTAGAGGAAGCATCCAACCGCAAACCGGTAGCAGTGGAAATCCCTAAGGAACGTCCGCAGGTTTACTATGCCAGCAAGGTTTTCAATCGTGCAAAAATGTATGAATACCTGCCTCTGGACACCTACAATGCGCTCGTCAATGCTATTGACAACAAGGAGCCGCTGTCACGTAAGGTAGCCGACAGTGTGGCCAAAGGTATGAAGCAGTGGGCCATCGATAACGGCGCCCGCCACTACACACACTGGTTTCAGCCTCTGACCGAGACAACGGCCGAGAAGCATGACGGATTTGTCGAGCATGACGGCAAGGGCGGAATGGTCGAGGAATTTTCGGGTAAACTGCTCGTTCAGCAGGAGCCTGATGCATCGAGCTTCCCTAACGGTGGTATCCGCAACACATTCGAGGCCCGCGGTTATTCGGCATGGGATATATCTTCACCGGCATTCATCATTGACAACACTCTGTGTATCCCGACTATCTTCATCTCGTATACGGGTGAGTCACTTGATTATAAGACCCCTCTGCTGCGTGCGCTATCGGCCGTGGACAAGGCTGGTACAGGTGTAGCACGCTACTTTGATCCGAATGTAAAGCATGTCATCTCCAATCTCGGATGGGAGCAGGAGTATTTCCTCGTTGATGAGGCTCTCTATGCGGCACGTCCTGACCTCGTGCTCACGGGCCGCACACTTATGGGACATGAGTCTGCAAAGAACCAGCAGCTCGAAGACCACTATTTCGGAGCTATTCCCAAACGTGTGGAGGCATTTATGCTCGATCTTGAGATCGAGGCTCATAAGCTCGGAATACCGTGCAAGACCCGCCATAACGAAGTGGCACCTAATCAGTTTGAGTTGGCACCTATCTTTGAGGAGACGAACCTTGCCAATGACCATAACATGCTCCTCATGTCGGTTATGAATGAGGTGGCACGCCGTCATAACTTCCGCGTGCTGCTCCATGAGAAACCGTTTGCCGGCATTAACGGATCTGGTAAACATAACAACTGGAGTCTCGGAACAGATACGGGAACATTGCTGTTCGCTCCCGGAAAGACTCCCAAAGACAATCTTCAGTTCATAACGTTCGTGGCAAATGTGATGGCAGCCGTGCATCGTCATAACGGTCTGCTCAAGGCATCTATCATGTCTGCTACCAACTGTCACCGCCTTGGTGCAAACGAGGCGCCCCCTGCCATTATTTCGATCTTTACAGGTTCTCAGCTTGCTGAAGTTCTCAATAAGATCAAGAACTCGGATAAGGACGAACTCATCGAGCTTGCCGGTAAGGAGGAGATCAATCTCGGTGTGACACAGATCCCCGAGCTGATGATTGACAACACCGACCGTAACCGTACGTCACCGTTTGCCTTCACAGGTAACCGCTTTGAGTTCCGAGCCGTAGGTTCAAGCGCCAACTGTGCGTCTGCAATGATCGCGCTCAATGCGGCTGTTGCCGAACAGCTTGCTGACTTCAAGCAGAAGGTTGATTCACGCCTGGAGGCAGGTGAGGAGCTGCAGCATGCATTGCTCGCTGAGATCAAGGCTCTGCTTCTGTATTCCGAGCCGATACACTTTGACGGCAACGGATATTCTGACGAGTGGAAGGAGGAGGCTGCACGCCGCGGCCTTGACTGCGAGACCAATCCCGCACTCATCTTTGATGCCTATCTCAAACCTTCGTCAGTCGAAATGTTCCGTAAGACGGGCGTAATGAATCACGTTGAGCTTGAGGCCCGCAACGAGGTTAAGTGGGAAATGTATACCAAGAAGATTCAGATCGAGGCCCGTGTGCTCGGCGACCTTGCCATCAACCACATTATACCTGTCGCCACACGCTATCTGTCGATTCTTCTTGATAATATGGTCAAGATCCGTCAGCTGTTCCCCGGTGATAAGGGGATTGTACTATCATCGCAGGATGCACTGACAGTCGAAAAGATCATGGGTCACTGCTCGATAATTAAAGAAGAGGTGGCGAAAATGGTTAACGCACGTAAGGACGCCAACAAGATTGAGAATGAACGTGACAAGGCTATCGCATATTCGCTCAACGTAGCTCCATGCCTCGAAACCATCCGCTATCATATCGACAAGCTTGAACTGCTCGTTGACAATGAAATGTGGCCTCTGCCCAAGTATCGCGAACTGCTCTTTATCCGATAAATTTCAGATATAACCATACAGTAGAACAGTCCCGATGAGTCAATGTGATTCATCGGGACTGTTCTACTGTATGGTAATTTAGGCTTGTTTAAAACTGTTGAGCCGCGAGTGATTTCTAATTGTGGGGAATTTGCCACAATTAGAATGAGACTTTTTCAGTATGTGACATGGAATTTGTGAATATTATTCGTTAATTTTGCATTAAGATACCGTGTAAATCTCAAATGAACGACACAAGGAGTTCCATACAGCCTTCGGCTTTTGTGATTGCCGCGCCCAGATCGGGTAGTGGTAAGACGACTCTGTCGCTTGGTCTGATGCGTGCGCTGTCACGCAGAGGTATGAGTGTGCAGCCTTACAAATGCGGACCTGACTATATAGACACTCAGTTTCACCGAGTGGCATCGGGTAATGACAGTATCAATCTGGATACGTTCATGTCGTCGCATGCCCATGTTGTGAGTCAGTTTGAACGTCATATTTGCGGACAGGATGCAGGAATTGTCGAGGGTGCTATGGGTATGTTTGACGGTTACGACAGGATGAAGGGCAGCTGTGCCGAAATCGCATCTCTGCTCGGTCTGCCCGTTGTGCTTCTTGTTGACTCGACATCCTCAGCTTATTCCGTCGCAGCTACCATATATGGTTTCAGGAATTTCCGGCCGGATATCAAGATAGCCGGTGTGGTATTCAATCGCGTGGCATCGGAGACACATTTTGCATTCCTGCGCGATGCATGCCTTGATGCCGGAGCAGAATGTTTCGGATATTTCAGACGCAACACGGGGCTTCAGACTCCGTCACGTCACCTCGGGCTATCACTTACAGCTATGGAGGAAATGGATGCATTCATCAATGCGTCGGCAGACGCCGTAAGTGAAAATGTTGATATAGATCGACTGCTTGAGGCTACACGTTATCTTCGTGCGGACAAATCTGCGGACTGTTCGGATGACTATGATCTTTCAGCATCACGCATGTCGCTTACCATAGCTGTGGCGCGTGATGAAGCATTCAATTTTATATATCCGGCCAATATTGATGCGTTACGGTCACACCGGCGTTATGATGTGACTGTGAAGTGGTTTTCGCCGCTTTCTGACCGAACTCTTCCTATGGCAGACATTATATATTTGCCTGGTGGATACCCGGAGCTGTATGCCCGGCAACTTGAGGCAAACGGCAGCATGCGCGCTTCCATACGCGATTATGTCGAAGCGGGCGGACGGCTGTTAGGCGAGTGTGGCGGAATGATCTATCTCGGCCGAGACATTGACGGAGCGAAGATGTGCGATGTGTTGCCTCTGAGTGTGACTATGGCCGACGCACGTCTGACGCTCGGCTACCGCAAGGTCGATATGCCCGGATTGACTCTGCGCGGACATGAATTTCACTACTCACGTGTGACCGATGACAAGGATTGCCAATCGATCGCCGTACAGTTTAATGCTAAAGGTAAAAACGTGCCGACACCTGTATACCGCCATAAGAATTGTATAGCCGGATACACACATCTGTATTGGGCCGAACAGGATATTTTAAAACTCTGGGACTTATGAAACGAATATATACACGTACCGGCGACAGGGGACTGACAGCAATACACGGCGGTGAACGAGTGAAGAAAACCGACATACGCATCGAGGCTAACGGTCAGCTGGACGAACTCAATGTAGCGATAGGGTTAGTGCGTTCGTTTCTCCCGGCTGATTGCAAATGGCAGACGGCTCTCAAAGAGATACAGCTGAACATGATGTCGCTTATGAGCCTGGTAGCAACTCCGTCAGGACGTCGCTGTGACAATCCGAATAGGTTGCCGGATGGTCTGACAGAAGAGATCGAACGATTGATCGACGAAGTGGCCGGAGAGTGTGGAGACGCGGAGTATTTTATCCTACCCGGCGGAACACAAGCCGCAGCATGCATGCATCAGGCCCGTGTCACGGCCCGACGGGCAGAGCGCAGACTGTGGGAACTGAATGAGGCAGACCCGGTCCCGCACGAGATTCTGACATATATCAACCGTCTTTCGGATCTGTTCTTCATTATGGCCCGTCATGAGATGACCTCGGCCGGAATAGACGAGGAACGTTGGAAGGCATTCACATACAAACGCCGCAAATGAAACGACTGACCCCAATAATGCTTGCCGGAACCGGCAGCGATGTAGGCAAAAGTCTTATAGCCACAGGCCTGTGCAGGATATTCCGTCAGGATGGATATAATCCCGCTCCCTTCAAGGCTCAGAATATGGCTCTTAATTCATACGCCACTCCCGAGGGACTTGAGATAGGTCGCGCTCAGGCCGTGCAGGCCGAGGCCGCCGGAGTGCCGTGCCATACGGACATGAATCCGATACTGCTCAAGCCCTCCGGGCATCATACGTCACAGGTGGTGCTCAACGGACGGCCGGTCGGCAACCGCAACGCTTACGAATACTTTCGTAAAGAGGGGCGAGAGGAACTGCGAACCGAAGTTCACCAGGCGTTTGACCGTCTTGCCGCGCGATACAATCCTATCGTTATGGAAGGGGCAGGAAGTATCGCCGAAATAAACCTGAAAGACAGTGATCTTGTGAATATGCCGATGGCGGTCTATGCCGGGGCTGATGTGATTCTCGTGGCAGATATAGACCGTGGTGGTGTATTCGCAAGTGTGTACGGATCGATAATGTTGCAGGATGCGGAGGACAGACGACGCATCAAAGGGATAATAGTCAACAAATTTCGCGGCGACATACGTCTTTTTGAAAAAGGTCGCAAGATGATGGAAGAGATATGCGGCGTCACAGTGCTCGGAGTAGTGCCGTTTGCTCCCGACATTCACATCGAAGAGGAGGATTCGGTGGCGATAGCAACCAAACGGTCAAAGGGAGCCGAGGGCAAAATCAACATCGCTGTCGTGCTCGTGCCACACATTTCCAACTTTACAGATTTTGATGCCATCGAACGTGACCCGCGTGTCAACCTGTATTATACCTCGGATGCAAACGAGCTGCATGAGGCTGACATCATAATACTGCCCGGCAGTAAGGCAACACTGTCTGACCTACAGTATCTGCGCCATCGCGGACTGGCCACAGCCATCGCGGAATGCCGACGTGAGGGCAAAACGGTGATCGGTATTTGCGGCGGATACCAGATGATGGGACTCGAAGTGGAGGATCCGCAAGGAGTAGAGGGGGAGATAGCCCGTCTGCCCGGTCTCGGACTGCTCCCTGTACGTACCACCCTTGAAGGAGACAAGGTGACACGACAGGTGAAATTCCGTTTTATGGGCGGAGATGCCGAATGTTCGGGCTACGAAATCCACATGGGACGCACCACATTCACCGACGGGGAAGCGACACCGCTCAATCATATCGACGGAGGATGTGAGGATGGATGCTATGCGGATGACAGATGTTTCGGCACGTATATACACGGTGTTCTTGACAACCGTTCTGTCATCGATCATCTCCTTGCCCCTTATGCCGGCCGCACGGAGCAAACGACATTTGATTACACCACGTATAAGGAGGAACAGTATGACGCGCTCGCCACTCATCTGCGTGAGCATATTGACATACCTCTGCTGTATAAAATAATGGGTGCGGAATGATCGAGGGACACGGCGATGACGCATACCGTTACGGATGCGAAATAAAACATAATTTCAGCACCAATGTGTACTGTGGTTTTGATCACAGCGCATTGGTCCGTCATCTTGCGTCTGTGGCCGGCAGCATCAAACGCTATCCTGAGCCGTCACCGTCATCGGTTGAAAAAGTCCTTGCTGACCAGAAAGGTGTTACCGCCCGATCTGTGATGGTCACAAATGGAGCGACCGAAGCTATATACCTGATAGCACAGATGATGCGCGGAAGCAAGTCGTGTATCGTCGAGCCGACATTCAGCGAGTATCGCGACGCATGTGCCGTGCATGGTCACACCGTGTGTGGCATTACGGACATGACGGCGATACCTGAAGATGCGGATGCTGTTTGGTTGTGCAATCCAAACAATCCCACCGGGCAGGTTACGGATTCGGACATGCTGCGAAGATGTATTGAGTGCAATCCGTCAGTCCTGTTTATCATAGACGGAGCCTACGCCGACTACAGTATGGTCCGGACCATGGATGAAAAGGAAGTATGCGGCTATGGGAATGTCATATTACTCGGTTCGCTGACCAAACGTTTCGCCATACCGGGACTACGTATCGGTTACGCGGTGGCTAATCACAAGATACTTGACCGACTGAGAGCCATGCGAATGCCGTGGTCGGTCAACCAGCTTGCCATAGAGGGAGCAAAGTATATGCTTGCACATGCCTCGGAATATCCCATAGATGCCACGACTCTACATAGCGAGGCTGTAAGGATAGGGGAGTCGCTGTCAAAACTCGGCATTGAGATAACCCCGACGGACTGTAATATACTGCTCGGCCGATTGCCTCACGGTAAAGCACGTGACCTGAAAGACTATCTTGCCGAGCGACATGGTATACTGATCCGCGATGCGGGAAATTTTCATGGCCTGTCACCCGCACACTTCCGTATCGCTCCACTATCGTCATCTGAAAACGACACGCTCATCGGTGCCATCGCTGAATGGCTGAGTGAACAGTGAGGCCGAATATCTTGTTTTAATAGCAGATTAAACCTATTAAACAAGATATATTATGGATTACACTGAAGCTATCAAATCAACACCTGTCGTACTTGTTGAATTTTATGCAGACTGGTGTCCTCATTGCCAACGCATGATGCCTGTGATCGATCAGATTAAGGAACTGCTTGACGGCTCGGTTGACATCTATCAACTCAACATCGATCTTAACGAGAAACTGGCCGACATAGAGCACATCAGTTCAACACCTACATTCATTATCTATAGTGACGGCAAACAGGTGTGGCGTGAGAGCGGCGAGATGGATGGGCAGGCTCTTCTTGATAAGATTCAGTCATTCATGTAATAAAATTAAGGTGTTCTGTCATGTCAGCGAAATCGTCCCGGCATTCCCTGATCAGTGATTATCTTCAGGCGCTCGGAGTGCCACATACTGATGAGTATTCGGAGGAGAGGATGAAGAATGTTCCTTTCAAAACACTGTTCGGCCTTTCAAAACTACTTGCCGAATACAGAGTACACTCCGAGGCATATATGCTTGAAGATAAGAGTGAGATTGTCAAAATAACACCTCCGTTTCTGGCCAATACGGTCGTCGGGGAGGTAATCGTTACAGGGCTTACACCCACTGAGATAAGTTATCTGACTCAGGGGGTGCCGGAGACGGTGACGCTTGACAGATTTAATGAGGTATGGGATGGTAACGTACTGTTATCGTTCCCTGAGCCTGATGCTGCCGAGCCAGAGTACGGATTGCATTCCAGGGTGGATTTTTTCATGAAGGCTAAGAAATGGATTCTGGCATTCTGTGCAATGGCTCTGTTTATATATCTCTTCATAGTCAACGGGATATATATGCACGTGTCTACAATCCTCATTTCCGCGATTGACCTCGGAGGACTATACTTTACCTATCTGCTCGTACAGAAATCACTTAACATCCATAATCCGGCCGCCGACCGTGTATGCGGTGTCCTTCAGGCTGGTGGATGCGACAGCATACTTGAGACAAAGGCCTCGAAATTTTTCGGTATATTCGGATGGAGCGAGGTCGGGTTTGCCTACTTTTCAGTGAGCCTCGGTGCTTTACTCTTATTACCTCAATTGTTACCATGGCTTGCTCTATGCAACCTATGCTGTCTGCCGTTTACGTTCTGGAGCATCTGGTATCAGAGATTTCGTGCGCACAAATGGTGTACGTTATGTGTCTGTGTGCAGTGCTCGCTGTGGCTGCTGTTCTTCTGCTACTTATTTGGTGGATGGTTGCGTATGGCCTGGCCTATATCGCTCAATTTCTTTGCACTCGGCATAGCATACGTTGGTGTAATGCTCGGGCTCAATGCCGTTATGCCACTTATCGAAAACAAGGACTCTCGAAAAATTTCAGATAGTGATGAAACAGATTAAGCAGATCCCACATCCTGAGTTAGACTCAGCCAGACGATTGAAACCGCTCGAAATGAATAACATCAGGTGTATGCGAGAGCACACTGTTCTCACACCTGAACAGCTTGACCGTATAGCGAAAGCTAAGGTGGGGAACGGGTCTAAATCGCGGGAATAATAATACTTACCATAAAAAGATTACCGAATGAGTGGAATTGTTTAACTTTGTACTATCAATCAGTACATAAATGACAGTTTCACTCATATTGCTTCCTCTTGTCCTCGGCTGGATTCTTGATCTTTGTCTCGGAGATCCTGCCCGATTGCCCCATCCGATAGTAGGATTTGGCCGTATCATTTCTTTTTTTGAACATCGCTTGAACCGAGGAGGGCACCGCAGACTGAAAGGTGGGGTGATGGCAATAGGCCTTATTATCGCGACATACGCACTCACACTGTGGCTGACAGGATTGCTTGATCCGTGGCTGTGGGTAAAGATTGCCGTAGAGGCCGTGCTTGTCTTCTACTGTCTGGCAGGCACAACTCTTATACGTGAGGTCAGAATGGTTTTCAAGGCCGCTGACAGATCGCTTGAGGAGGGTAGACGTCAGGTGGCAAGAATAGTAGGGCGTGACACGGCTCAGTTGTCAGACAATGAAATCCGTACGGCTGCGCTTGAGACTCTTGCCGAGAATCTGAGCGACGGGGTGATCGCACCTCTATTCTGGTACGCTCTGCTCGGAGTGCCCGGTATGCTGGCATATAAAATGGTCAATACGCTTGACTCGATGATAGGCTACCGCTCGGTACGCTACAGACAGTTCGGCACGGTGGCCGCCCGTATCGATGATGTGGCTAATTACATACCTGCCAGATTGACAGCACTGCTTATGGTCGTGGCATCCGGGCACTTGAGTCTGCTGCGCTTCGTAGCCAAGTATGGACCTAAACATGCAAGTCCCAACAGCGGTTATCCCGAGGCTGCACTGGCAGGGATACTCGGATGCCGCTTCGGAGGTCCACATGATTATTTCGGCGAGACGGTAGAAAAACCATTTATCGGAACCGTCGACAGGCAGTTGACATCTGACGACATGCTCACAGCCGTGCGTATCAATCGTGTGGCCGAGGTATTGAGCGTAGTGCTCGCAGGATTGGTCAGATGTGCAATTCTAATATAGCGCCATAATCGGGAAGCGCACGGAACGCTTCGTCATACGTCTTGCCGCCGAGCAGGACAGAGGCATGTATTAGTATCCCACCGTGTGTAAACACCCCGATCGTACGATCAGGGTCAGAACGATCAAGCGAATCAAAAAATGATTTCAACCTCATGGCCTGATCCATTGATGACTCTCCGCCGGTCGGAGCTACGTTAAGAAAGTCATCGTACCACTGCTGAAGACGTGGATCAGTGATCGTGTCGAAACGTTGCATTTCCCATTCACCGAAATTCATCTCCATAAGACGGGCGTCAATTACAGGATCAGGAAATCCGCAATACCCGGCCAACTTGCGACATCGTGATAACGGACTGCTGTATACAATGTCAAAATTGTATCCGGCAAGATGGCGCTTGACCTCAGCGGCCTCTGCAGGGAATGTTTCGGCAAGCGGCACATCGGTACAGCCATAACAAGTGCCGCGCGTCACTGCGACCGACGTGTGGCGTATGAGGATTATTCTCATAGGGCATTCCACCATATCAGGTTGACACTCATCAGCATCGTGAGTTCACATATCAGGTATGCGGCTCCGCAACAGTCACCTGTATACCCTCCGATCTTAGTGCGCAAATACCATACAAGCAGACCTGTTGCAGTGACAGGAGCCAATAATGCGAGAATCATCGTTAGCCGAGGGAAAAGATATATGAACATAGCAACAGGTAGGATGCCGAAAAGTATCTGAACCATCATCTGCCATAGATTCATGCGGCTGTATGAAATCTTGTTTTTAGCACCTTCGGGACGGGCGTATGGCAATATGTTGGTGAGTTGTCCTGCGCAAAGTTTCGCAAACGGATCGCATGCAGCCACAGCAAGGACTGCTATAATGACATCGGTCGATGATAGGATGGCAATCGTCAGTGTATAATACATGATAAGCCCGATGACTCCGTATGTGCCGATGTGAGAGTCTTTCATTATCGAGAGTATCCGCTCTTTGCCTCCTCCACACCCGAAGGCATCACAGAAATCAGCAAGTCCGTCTTCATGCAATGCTCCCGTCAACAGCAGTTTTGCCACAAGCCCAGTGATTACAGCCATAGGCCACGGCATGACGAACGAACAGGCATACATTATTGCAGCTGTAAATCCGCCTGTCAGCCATCCTGTCAGTGGCCAAAAGACAACCGCCTGAGAATAACATTCCTGAGGTATATTCGTTATGCGCCAGAAGGGGAGTCGTGTGAACAGTGTAAAGGCGGCTAATACTCTCTTCATAATCCGATGTCAGAAATATTTTGTGACATTTACCGAGCCGAACGAGTCCATGTTATTGATCATTCTTACAGCTGACTCAATAATGGGATAGGCGCATACGGCACCCGAGCCTTCGCCAAGACGCAGGTCGAGGTGCAGGAGGGCACGGACACCCATAGCCTCAAGCATGAGTTTGTGACCGCTCTCGTCACCCTGGTGGCCGAAGATTGCATAGTCAAGCACAGCAGGATAAAGTTGTGATGCCGCAAGGATACAACTTGTCATAATAAATCCGTCGACGATGACGGTCATGCTGCGTTCGGCCGCACGTAGCATAGCACCGACGGCCATAGCCATTTCGTAGCCTCCGAACCATGCGAGTTTTGAACGCACCGAACCATCACCATTGTATCCTGCAACCGCACGCGACAAGACATCGTATTTGTGACGGATACCTTCATTATCAAGGCCGGCTCCGGCTCCGATACATTTGTCAAGCGGTATGCCGGTATACAGGTGCATCCATATTGATGACGATGATGTATTGCCACTGCCCATCTCTCCGAAACTGATAATATTACAACCGGTCGAGTCAGCAATTTCGTCAACGACCTTAGCACCGCGTTCGAGGCAAAGATCAAATTCTTCTTCAGTCATGGCCGGCCCATGCAGATAATTTCTGGTCGATTTACGTACCTTCATATCGATAATGCCATGGCCGGACGGAATGTCATAATCGACACCGGCATCAACGAGCACCAGAGTGAATCCGTGCTGATCACACAGGAAGTTAATGCCCGCACCGCCCTTGGAGAAGTGGCTGAGTTGCTGCCATGTGACTTCTTTAGGAGATACGGATACACCCTCTTCGATAATGCCGTGATCTGCTGCAAAAAGCACATTTGTAGGGGCGTGAAGTTCAGGCGAAAGTGTTTTCTGTATAAGACACAGTTGCAGTGCCAGTTCCTCAAGACGACCTAATGAACCTTTAGGCTTGGTGAGATTGTCGATCTTATCAATTATATCGCGCTCAAGAGCTCGGTCGAGCGGCTGTATATCAAAAGTTTTCATATAGATATTCTTTATTTGATTCTTACTTTTATTCCGGAGACAGCAAGATAAACCTCGTCGGCCATCGATGCGATATATTGATTGATCAGCCCCTGAAGGTCGGTGAACCGGCGCTGCATGCTGTTCTCTGCCACACCGCCGAGTCCGATCTCATTTGTCACGAAAACTATGTTGCGGCATCGGGTTGTCAGGATGTCGACACGGCTTTTCATCTCGGCGAGCGCGAGGTCAGAATTTTCGTTGCATTCAAAGAACCAGTTTGTCGCCCAAAGCGTCACGCAGTCAAACAGCACTGTGTCATCGTCCCCGATCGGGAGAGCATCAGTGTGTAACGGTGCCTCGTAGGTAGTCCACTCCGGACCGCGCCGTTGGCGATGCAACTCGACGCGATGACGGAACTCGTCATCCCAGACACGTGCAGTCGCGATATACACCGGCTTAGATGTCATCTCAAGGGTCATGCGCTCGGCAATAGCACTTTTGCCTGAACGCTGGCCGCCGGTTATCATAACAATACGTCTTCCCATCACTATCATCAATGTCTGTGATTAATACGGTGTATCCACATATAGTAGCCTGTAAGCGGAAGGGTAGCACCGATAAGCATTATTATGAAATAAAGTATTTTGGACCACCATCCACACCAGCTGCCGACGTGAAGGGTGTAGAGCCAACCTTTGATTTTTCTTGATTTCGGCTGATCATCGTACATAATGACATCAGTAACCGTACCCGTTTCCGCATCAAACTTATATGTATCGGCGGCCTGCTGATTACCATAACCGCCGCATAACACTTCAGCCTCTCCCTGATAAATCCTTATCTCGCGCGAAGGATTGATTTCAGAGACATAATCGTAAACATTCTGCCAGGCAGCATAATTCTCAGCCGGTTTGTTGTGACGTGATGATTTGGCCTGTTCTGATCCGAGGATGGCATACAGTCCTTGGTTATACCATTTAAATGACCATGCCAGACCTGAAAGGGCACAGACCAAAAGTATTACGGTGATATACATTCCTCCTGCACAATGGAGGCCGTGCCAGAACGCATATTTACCCTTACCGGCGGGAATCTTCAGCTTATGACCTACATCTTTGGCCGATCGGGGCCACCATAGTATCACACCTGTAATGAGGATTATGACGAAACAGAGTGTGCAGATACCTATGATGTGTTTCCCGGTCTTGCTTTTGGTCGTTCCGAACAACCGACGATGGGCTGAACTTGCGAACTTGAATATTGCCGCACGTTGATACGGACGCATCACTTCACCTGTGTACTGATCGACCCACAGTGCGGCCATTGCCGGACGGGTAAGCATAAACTTGTAAGCGTGGCATGAATCGGGATATGTGATGATACCTGCAATGGCGCTGCCCTCGGGTACTGAATTGTTTGCAACTGAGAGCAGGCTGTCAATTGGCAGAGGGACACGTCCATCAGGACAAACTTCATACTGTCCCATAGAACCGAAATCACGTTCAAATACGAGAATTGAACCCGAGAGACATATTATGGTGATTACAAGTCCAAACGGTATGGACAACCAGAGATGCAATCTGCGAATAATAGAATTTTTCAAAGTATGTTATGATGTAAATTATATGTGCAAAGTTACCACTATTTTTTTACCTGTAAAAGCACTATTTTCTGTAAAAAGAAAACGCACTTAAAAACAGTCCGTGCCGATGTCGCTATTCAAGCGTGACACCGGCACGGAGCTGACGTAGGAATATATAAACTGCTTCAGGGTCAGATTTTCTTCAACTCATCATTTTCACGGTTACAATCCTGCTGAAGTTGGGGTCGCAGTATTGACGATCGGACAGATGAAATCATGTCGAGGTCGATATATCTGTCTTCGGCGTCGGTGTACTGCTTGACATCCCTGACAGGTTCAGGTGTCTTATACGATTCGGAAGCCGTACGTGAAGATGAACCGTTGTTACCACTGTTATCGGGTCCGGGAACGGCATGATCAATAGTAAGAGGCTCTTTGCCCTTGGCGTATGCTACGGGATTGAAGCGATACAGCGGCCAGTAGCCCGACTCGACCGCACGGCGTTCCTCGATAATCGAATGGCCAAGGCCCGGACGTATACCGTGATTTAGACATGGGCAGTAGGCTATGACGATGGCAGGACCCGGATAACGCTCGGCCTCGGCAAGCGCGTCGATCGCCTGCTGATAGTTCGCACCGAGTGAAATCGATGCCACATATACATTGCCGTAAGTCATCATCATGCGACCGAGATTCTTCTTCGGGGTGGATTTACCTTCGGGGGAGTATTTCGCCACAGCCGAACGCGGTGTGGCCTTTGAGGTCTGACCGCCTGTGTTGGAATAGCACTCGGTGTCCATGACAAGAATCTTTATAGGCTCACCCGATGCAAGCACATGGTCAAGTCCGGCAAAATCTATGTCGTATGCCCATCCGTCACCACCGATGGCCCAGACTGACTTGGTCGCAAACATATCGGCACATTCAAGCAACGATGCGTATGCCGGAGAGGCATCGCGGACAGGGGTGAGCATTGCAGCAAGTTGCACGCCGGTTGATGCAGACAGATCGGGGTCATCCTTGGCATCATACCATGCCTGTAACGGGGCCTTGAGATAGGGGAGAGTGTCAGGCGAGTCAATCAGATCCTTGACCATCTTTGCTACGCGTTCACGACGTTGACGAATCGATACGAGCATTCCGAACCCGTATTCGGCATTATCCTCAAACAGCGAATTTCCCCAGGCGGGGCCTCGTCCGTTGTGGTCGGTACAATAGGCATTGGACGGATAATTCGCGCCCCATATCGAACTGCAACCGGTGGCGTTAGCGATGAGTAGCCGCGGACCGAAGAGCTGGGTGAGCAGCTTTACGTAGGGAGTCTCGCCACAACCGGCGCATGCTCCGGAAAATTCCAGACACGGCGTGCGTAGCTGAGAACCATTTACAGTCACTGCGGGGAGCAGATAATCCTTCGGACGAACATTGCTCTTTACCCAGTCAAGACGCTTGACCTCCGTGTCAACCACATCCTCAATCGGAGTCATCGTGAGCGCATGGCCCGGACATATCAGTGAGCATGATGAACAACCGAGACAGTCTTCGGGATAAGTCTGAATCCTGAAACGGTATCCCGAAAGCGACGGGGCTCCCTTTGCCTCAATGGTAATTATATCATCGGGAGCGGATGCGGCTTCGGCCGAGTCAAATACATACGGGCGTATGGCGGCGTGAGGACATACAAGACTGCACTCCGTGCACTGCACACATTTGTCTGCGTCCCAGACGGGGACACGCGTTGCGATGCGACGATGTTCATAGGCTGTTGTCCCCATCGGCATAGTGCCGTCCGGAGTGAATGCTGAGACAGGTATGGTATCACCGCGCCCTTTGATACACGGTGTGTGAATTTTCTCGATAAAATCCTTGATCCGCTCGTTAGCGAAAATAGGAGAGGCGACATGTTGTGAGACATCCTGTGTAGTCCATCCGTCAATAGAACTGTAATCTATCTCTTTAAGAGCATCAACTGCCATGGACACCGCTTTGATGTTACGTTCCACGACCTCGCCTCCTTCGTGAATATATGTCTCACGGATTTTCTGAAGAAGTTGCGGATAACTGAGCTTGAACGGAATAATCTCACTCAGGTATAACAGTATGGTCTCCATCGGCATATTGATACGTGGCAGAAGTCCTACCTCAGCAGCGATGGCATCCGCATCGATGTTGTAGAATTTAAGATGTTTCTCGGCAATCCGGCGACGCAATGCGAGCGGCAACTTGTCCGGCATCTGTTCAGCTGTCCACGGCGAGTTGAGTACGAAGATACCACCATCCTTTATATTATCGAGCATCGGGAAACGATGTACGTACGATGCTTTATGACATCCGATGTAATCAGCATTCTCGATACCATAAGCGGATGTTATAGGCTTATGTCCCATACGGAGTTGTGAAATCGTATAGCCACCCGATTTCTTGGCAGAGTAACTGAAATAGGCCTGAGCATACGTCCCCGGAGTATTTCCGAGGATAGATGCGACCTGCTTGGTGCCACCGACGGTACCGTCGTTACCGATACCGTAAAGTATAACCTGATATGTATCGGCCGAGGCTGAGGTCTCGATATGGTCAGTGATGTCAAGTGAGAGATGAGTGACATCGTCGTTGATTCCGACAGTAAAGGTCTCGCGCGGATCAGGTTGAGCCATCTCATCATAGATTACTTTTACCATGGATGGATCAAACTCCTTGCTCGACAGTCCATATCGACCGCCCAATATCTTGATCTGCACACCGTCAGGGGTAAAATCGTAAAGTGCGGATTTAACATCCTCGCATAAAGGTTCATGCTGCGCGCCGGGTTCTTTCGTCCGATCAATTACCGCAATAGTCCTTACGCTCTTTGGCAGAGCAGATCGCAATGCATCAACGGGGAAGGGTCGGTAAAGATGGACTTTAATCACTCCGACCTTATAGCCTTCACGGCTGTTGAGATAATCGACTGTCTCACTGACAACATCTGCGGCCGACCCCATGATCACGATCACGCGGTCAGCGTCAGGCGCTCCGTGATAATCCATCAGGTGATACTGACGGCCGGTGGCTTGTGCGACTTTATCCATCGCGGACTGTACGATAGAGGGGAATACGTCGTAATATTTATTAGCGGCTTCTCTGTTTTGAAAATACACGTCCGGATTCTGAGCGGATCCGCGCAGGTCAGGATGTTCGGGATTCATTGAGCGTCTGCGGAACACATTAACCTTATCCCAATCGACCATCGGACGTATTGTTTCGTAATCTATGACTTCAATAGTGTCCATTTCAGATGAAGTACGCCATCCGTCAAAGAAATGCAGTACCGGGAGGGAGCCTTCAATTGCCGCAAGATGTGCGACCACTGCAAGGTCCATTGTCTCCTGAACTGATGATGACGCCAACATCGTCACACCCGTAGCCCTGCACGCCATTACATCCTGATGATCACCGAAGATCGACAGTGCATGTGTGGCAAGCGAACGACATCCGACATGAAATACGGCCGGGAGCAATTCACCTGCTATCTTGTACATGTTAGGTATCATAAGCATGAGACCCTGCGATGATGTAAAAGTTGTGGCAAGCGCTCCGGCGGCAAGTGCTCCGTGGAGAGCTCCGGCCGCACCCAGCTCACTTTCCATCTCACGGACCTCAAGTGCCTGTCCCATAAGATTACGTCGTCCTGCGATGCCCCATTGCTGTGCGGTCTGCCCCATGGATGCGATAGGGGTGATAGGATAAATCGTCGCAACATCGCTCATGGCAAAGGCAACATGGGCGGCAGCAGTACATCCGTCAAGTATCTGTTTATCCATAGAATATTATAAATAAAAACAGGCATAAGGATGATGTCGCGGAGAGCGGCTGATCCGTATGCCCGTTTATTGAGTTAAAGGATTATTTTAACAGGACTAAGTTAGAAACCTCCTCCTACGCAAAGGTCGGTAATCCACAACCAGAGAGGACAGAATCCGATAAACAGTATGACGGACAGAGTCAATGAAGATGTACCGGTAGCAACGTAGGTGTTGTATTCGTCGGCGATAATGATACCTGAGAATGCAGGAGGAAGAGCACCGGCTACAACAAGCATCTTGAGGTTAGTGGGATCCATGTGGAATACAAGGCCGAGGATAAGAAGTACGGCAGGCATCATTACCATCTTCATGATAGAACCGAGAACTGCCTGCCAGTTAATATCAACCTTGATCGAGGACAGTGTGATACCGGCAGAGAATACGGCCATTGATGCGTTGGCTCCCTTAATCAGGTCAAAGGAAGGACTTGCCCAATGTGGCCAGGGGATACCGGCGAGTACCCATACGACTGCAAGAATAGGAGCCCAGGCTACAGGCTGTTCGAGAGCGTGAAGTACAGGTAGCCATGCACTTTCCTTCTTGGTTGAGCCGGGCTGCTGTTTCTCAAGCGATGCATTCATAAGCGAGAGTCCGACAGGAATACCTACTGCATTGACCACGATGCTGACGATTGCGACGACAAGAGCCACTGCAGGGGTAGTACCGAAAATAGGCTCAAGCACTGCAAATCCGAGGAATCCGATGGTAGGAGATCCACTGATAAGAGCTGAGATTGCGGCATCAGCTCCTGAATTGGATTTGAAAAGTTTGAATACATAGTATACGAGCATAAAACAGCCCATGATACCAACCAATGCTATGAGCGACAATTTGATGTCTGCGGCAAGCATTTCACGAGTCGACTGGACGATTGATACGAATAGTGCGGCAGGAAGGGCGTAATCAAGTACGACTTTATTGAACTTCTTGGCATCATCGCCTGAGAATATCCCCTTCTTACCGGATATATATCCTGCGAGCATGACTACGATAATAGGAACGATCGCGTATAGAATAATGTGTTCCATAAATAGTTGTAATTGAGAGTTAGTAATAATAGAAATCCGGAGCCGCTGACCGCAGCGGTAAACTGCTCCGGATTATCTAATGTGAATTATACCGTAATCTGCTGGATAGGTGCAGGATTAAGATAACCGATGTGGCCTGACTCAGCACCCGAGTCGGCGGCGAGCTGTACATCGATCAGACACGGCTTCTTGCTTGCGATGCTCTCTTTGAGGGCCTTGTCAAGCTCTTCAGGTGTCTGTACGTAGTAGGTCTGTGCGCCGAATGCTTCACCGAGTTTATCGTAACGGGCATTAATGTCAAGGGTAGTAGGCGCGGGGTCGGTCGTGTTGTCCATAGGCTTGCCGATACCGTTATAGATACCACCGTTATTGAAGATCACTACTGTGACAGGAAGTTTGAATCGGCAGATGGTCGAGAAGTCCATGCCGGAGAATCCGAATGCCGAGTCACCCTCGATGGCAACAACCTGTTTGCCGGTACCTACGGCAGCACCGATCGCCGAGCCCATACCCATGCCCATGATAGCCCATGTAGCACAGTCGACACGATGACGGGGGAGCGACATGTTGATCGCATCACGAGTGTCATCAAGAGTATTGGCTCCCTCGTTTACGAGGATAATGTCAGGATTGCTTTCGATTATAGGTTTGATCACTCCGAGAGCTGTCCAGTGGTCCATAGGACTGGCATCCTTGTTAGCCTGAAGACGAGCCTGGAATTTTGCATTTTTCTCCTTGGTCTCGGCCTGGAGTGATGTTACCCATGTGGGATCGGCGCTCATCTTGGCATTCTGGAGCTTGGCGAGGATGGCATCGAGTGACAAGCCCATATCGCCGACTACAGGTGCAGCGATAGGCACGTTGACATCAATCTCCTGAGGTTCGACATCGAGCTGAATGAACTTCATATCAGGGTTCCACTTACCGCGTCCGAAGGACAGCATCCAGTTGAGTCGTGCTCCGATTACCATGACCACGTCGGACTTCTCCATAATGGTAGATCGACAAGACAGTGCGCTGAGGGGACCGTCATCGGGCATAAGGCCTTTGGCCATTGACATCGGGAGGTAGGGAATATTGTATTTCTCGATAAGAGTCTTGATCTTATCGTCAACCTGAGCGTATGCGGCACCCTTACCGAGAAGGATAGCAGGACGCTTGGCCGAGGTAAGAATCTCGACAGCACGATCGACAGCTGCCTGATTGGGAGCGACAGGTGAATAGACGTCAACCGGTTCATAGAACAGTTTGTCTGCATCCTCGCGATTCATAATCTGGCCGAGTGCAGGAGTAGTCATGTCGATATAGACACCGCCGGGACGGCCGGAAACGGCGGCTCGGTATGCTCGGGTTACAGCCGAAGGAATATCCTCGGCCTTGTAGCAGCGGAATACGGCCTTGACGAGAGGACGGGCTGTGTTGTACTGATCCATCTCTTCGTATGTACCCATTCTCATATCCACCATCATCGGGTCGGTAGCACCTGAGATCTGAATCATAGGATAACAGTTGACGGTAGCATTGGCCGTAGCTGTAAGGCCATTCATAAATCCGAGTGATGATACGGTCATAAGCACACCCGGTTTCTTGGTAAGGTAACCTTCGGTGGCTGCTGCCATACCGGCCTGCTGTTCATGACGGAATCCGACAAAACGTATGCCTTGATCCTGTACGAGATATGCGGCCTCGGTAATAGGTATACCGACGAGGCCATAGACGTTTTCAATACCCACATTCTTGAGTGCACGTGCGAGCACGTACATGCCGGTCACCTGTTCGGGGAAGTGAGGTGCCTGAGGTGTTGACGATGCGGGAGTTGTATTTGTTGTTGCCATAGTTTCTTAGTTGTGATGTTTGGAAAGAGGGGGCAATCGCCGACCCGATCCCGTAGGGCGGGACAATCGGTCAACTGTCCCCTCTTGAATTTTAATTAGTCAGTTGATCTATTTTGTAAGCTTATTTGGAAGCAGGCGCTGCAGGTGCTGCGGGTTTGGGCATGGGAGCGGTCGTACCGTTCTTGGCAAATCCGGCTATCTGATCGTCAGTATATCCGTAAGCCTTGAGGACTTCGTCGGTATTTCCGCCGAGTGAAGGAGCGGGGCCGTAAGTAGGCTGGAAGTTGCTCATGGTGAAAGGTACACCCACGGTGACAAATTCACCGATCTCGCCACCCTGATTAATGCGGACGAGGGTATTGCCGTCATAGAGGCTTTCATCACTCATCATCTCCTTGGTAGAGAGGACAGGGCCTACAGGCACGCCATACTTGCCGAGGATTTCGGTAACCTCATACTTGGTCTTATCGGCTGTCCATTCGCCGATACGTTTGTAGATTTCCGCTTTGTGCTTGTCACGTGCATCGGCCGTATTGAAGTCAGGGTTAGTAAGCCAATCCTGGAATCCGAGACCCTCGCAGGCAAGCTGGAACTCTTTCTCGCCACGCTGAAGGATGATGTATACATAGTTGTTTGCATCAATCTCTGAGTCAAGGCCACCGGCAGGTTTACATTTGTAAGTCCAGCCGAGAACACCGCCGCCCTCGATGTTGCCTGAACGGGGAACGCAATCGCCGAACTTTCCGTCGGGATACTGCGGGAACTGGGTAAGATAACCGATCTTGTCAAGTGTGAGCTGGTCACGGGTCTTGATACGGCAGAGGTTAAGACATGCATTGTGCATAGACTGATATACGTAGCAACCCTCGCCGGTCTTCTCACGCTGCATAAGCGCGGCAAGGATACCGATGGTAAGATGCATACCGGTGTTAGAGTCACCGAGGGCGGCGCCACTCTGAGTAGGAATGTTATACTCGCCGTCATACCAGCCGGTGGTCGATGCGGCAGCAGCGGTCACCTGAGCGATAGGCTCGTATGCCTTAAGATCCTTATACTTTGATGAGAGAGGGAAACCCTTGATGGTACCGTAGATACACTTAGGATTAAGCTTGTGGACTACTTCCCAACTGAAACCGAGCTTATCCATAGCGCCCGGGTGAAGATTCTCGATGAATACGTCAGCCGACTGGATGAGCTTGGTAAGAATAGCCTTGCCGTCAGGGGTCTTGGCATCAAGGGTAAGTGATTTCTTGTCTGAATTGAGCTGGAGGAAATAATAGCTCGGGAGATTAGGATCAAACTGGAGCTCCTTACGTGTAGCATCGCCTACGCCCGGACGTTCAATCTTGATAACGTCGGCGCCAAGCCATGCGAGCAATTGTGTACATGAAGGGCCCGACTGGACCTCGGTAAAATCGATGATCTTAATTCCCTGAAGAGGTGCGGTGTTCATAATAGTAATGTGTGTTTTTAGAATTGATGATATAATATTTACTTTGAAATTGCTTTCTAATTTGAATTTCTAAAATTAAAACAACGCAGAAACGAAAAGGTTGAAATCGGATGATTATTTATCGGAAATTATATGATACTATTATATATAAAAAGAGTGAGGACAGATACAGGATTGCTGTATCTGTCCTCGAAAGAATAGTAACGGGATGTGTGCGGTAATATTACCGGCTTATAAGATTTTCAAGCTGCTGGCGGAGTTTGGGATCAGAGGGACGCTTGGCATAACTCTCGACGATCTTACCCTCACGGTCCAATAGCATTATTCGGGGCACACCGTGAATGTTGAGCTGTCCGAGCAGGGGAGAGGTGAATCCTCCGGGGAGGTTTACACTCAGCACTCCCGGAGCATGTGGTTTCTCGCGCATCATCTGTTCCCAGGTGGCATAAAGCTCATCACCTGTGTCAAGCGAGAGTGAGACGAATTTCACTCCGCGACCGTCAAAATCAGCTGCAACTTTATCAAAGTAAGGCATCTCGGCACGACAGGGAACGCAACCCGTGAACCAGAAGTCGACAATGACATAGTCGCCCTTGAAGTCTGAGAGGCTATATTCCTTGCCATCCACAGTCTTGCAGGTAAATTCCGGCATCGGAGTTCCGGCTGCTGTATTGGCAGTCGCTTCCATCTGTTTCGCGAGCTGTGCCTCAATGTCGGGGAGCTGCGCAGCGGCTGTCGGATCAGTGATGTACTGACGTATGGCGGGGAGCTGACGCTCGATGTCATTCAGATAATTGCGTTTGAGTGTGAGGCGCAACAGTTCGATGAGATAATTCGAGCGTACAGTCTCGTTGTCGATCGCACGCGCATATATACTCATATAATTGTCATTGTCTACTTCGAGCAGCCCCTGCTTCTCCATGACCTCAAGTGCAACGTTGATCACATTAAACCATTTCGGTATAAACATTATGCGATCATCTGTAAATCGCAGCGATCCGAGGAAGTCATAGAAGTTATCACTCAGTTCGACATTTCGGCCACCGGGACGGAACGTCTGAGCAAATGTCACTCCACCAAGACGCTGATTGAGGAATGTAAAACGATTATACAGCTTATGAATTGCCGCAAACTCAGGATCAAGTCCCTCGGCGTCGATAATAGAGTCGAGCGCCGCTATCTCAGCCTCATTGTAGTCAATCCACTCGCTTGAATAGGTCTTGATGGGCTCGGGTACGCGGCAGATATATGAATGTTCTTTCATAAACCTGTTCTCACGCTCATTAGTACCCTTGATTTCAACACTGCCATCGTCTCCGACTGTGATTGCCGTCTCCGACCCTGCGGTAAGGAACACAGGATGGAATGATCCGTCGGACGTAGCGAGTCTGTAATAGGCAGGCAGTTCGCTCACGTTCATTACAGTGTCCGTTGCATAGATGCGGTTATAGCCAAGCAATGATTCGGGCTGAAAGAATAGATTCTCTCCCGAGTTATTGGTTATTCTCACCGTAGCCGGTTCGGACGCGTTAATGTGCAGTGAGGCACAGAGGATGCCGAGGGAGAGGATTGAAAAGCTGTTACGTTTCATCATTTGCTATTCTGTTTGAGGTCGCTTGTCTGCATTGCTTTCAATGGGAAGGGGAATGTGAGGAGTGTCGAGTTGGGGGCAAGTGTATAGGTCTCGCCCTCGAATACCTTGGTCTGGGTCTCGTTGAACTCTGTGGCGAAGCGACGCAGATCGAAGAAGCCGTTACAGGTTAAGAAGAGCTCGCGTTTACGTTCCTCGCGCACGAACTTCAAGGCCTCGGCTGCATCGGTAGTGGTCAGACGTGTATATTTTGATGTAATATTACGGTGTGAGCGGAGCTGGTCGAGATAGTCCATTGCCGTAACGATGTCCGAGGGGGAACCTTTGCGGGCATAGCACTCTGCGAGCATGAGGTAAACCTCCGAGAGACGCATTCCCGAGGGGTTCCAGCGTATACCGTTTGAAGCATACTCACGATGTCCTTCAGGTGCGGTCGCGTGACCTGTCCGGTATTTCAGACAGTAGAGCTCGCGCAGGTCGGCATCGTGATCGAATAGCTCGATTACATCCGATGACAGATACATGGGGAAGGGATCGGTATAGGTAGTGCCGAACTGATAGAGCAGATTTTCGGGAGAATCGTAAGGTTTCTCCACACCGTTCTTCCAGATAGTTTCGATCTGGTCATTGACAGCCATATATCTGGGCTCGTCAATGGCACGGTCGGTACCGAAAAGCATTTTGACCTGAGGAGCCAGAGTATTGTACTGTACATTCATGTCCCACAGTTCGTGATTGCCGGCCGGAGCCTCGGCAAGAGCATCGAGACATGCGGTGATACACTCGTCGATCTCACGCTTGAACAGGTGAACCTTTGCCTTGAGCGCATAACCGAACGTCTTGTCAGGACGGAATGCGTTGAGTGCGACGTGTGGCAGATCAGCGATAGCGTCGTCAATGTCTTTCTGAATAAAACGGTAAGTATATCCGACCGACTGCTGAACACCTTTATCTTCGATGCTCTCAAACATCTTCTCACGCACGATTATACCGCTGGTCTGATCGGCTGTGGCAGGATCGTAAGGCGCCGCGAAGGTGTTGACGAGAAAGAAATAGTTGTAGGCACGCATGATCTTGGCCTGCGCCATAGCGAGATCCTTCTCCTCCTGAGGGCCTTTGGCCTTGTCGATGTTGCTGACAATCACATTATAGTTTGTGATGCGGCTGTAGCAATTATTATAGAGTGCATTCTCGACCATAAGAGATGCGCGGTCATACGAATCATTCCATAAGAAACCGGCTGAACGGATCGGGGTAGTATAGTTCATAATCTCCTCCACCTTATACCATGACGCCTCATTACAGATATTGAGACTGTAAGCATGGTCGTAGGTCGGTGAGATCTCTTCGAGCAGACCGAGGTAATCCTCGGTGCTCTCAAGAAGAGTTTTACCCTTGGGCTCGACATCAAGATAACTGTCACACGACGACATCATCATTGACATCGCAGGCGCAAGTAACGCGAGGGCATATATTTTTTGTTTTGTATTCATTGCTGTAAGTGTGCCTTATGTGATTAGAAATTGAAGTTAAGACCGAATGTGTAGGTCGGTTTCTGCTGGTTGGTGCGGGTACCGTAGTTGGCGTTGAAGGCCTCGGGATCAATGTCATGCTTGTTAGCTGCCCAATAGCAGAGGTTGTCGATCTGGAAGCGCAGTTGAGCCCCCTGCAGAGCATGGGTTTTCTTGAGCAGACGCGAGGGGAAGGTGTATGCCACACCGATGTTACGGAGTTTTACAAACGATGCACTTGCCGTGTTGACATCTGCATAACGCCAGTGGTAGTTGCGCTCGCCGCTGTCACCATGAATACCCATTACAGGTACGGTGGCACCGGTGTTATCCGGTGTCCAGCGGTCGGTGATACCTTCATTCACACCTGCATCAGTGAGGGGGTTGTACGAGTCATAGAGAGTCGGAACATCCACACGCAGAGAGTGTCCGGCATAGTAGACCATCTTGGCAAACACCGAGAGATCGCGCCAGCGGAAATCGACATTGAAGGCACCGTTCCACTTCGGGGTGAGCTGTCCGACACATACCAGTGCATCGATGTTGCGCACGGGGTTGATCGATACGATGTCACCGTTCTGGTTGTAGATAGAGGGATTGCCGTCAGCGGTCAGACCTGCATAACGATATGCATAGAGTGAGTTATAAGCGTCGCCCTGCAGATAGTTGGAGGTCGGGTAGCGCATCATGTCAAACGCGTCGGTAGGTTTGTAATCAATCTTCTCGATAGTGTTCTTGTTGTAGGCGGCCGAGAACGAGGTGTTGAGCGAGAAATCGCGACTCTTGATCCAGTCGTAACCCAAGTTGATCTCAAAACCGATATTCTTCATCTCACCGTTGTTGGCACGAGCCTGACCGTCAAATCCGAGGGACGGATCGATGCTCTTGTTCACGAGGAGGTCAGAGCTGTATTTGCGATAGAAATCGAGAGTACCGTTGAGACGGTTGAACAACATGAAGTCGATACCGGCATTGAATGTCGCGGTCTTCTCCCAACGCAGTGAACTGTTGGGGGGTGTGGTGATGACGGTGACAGGGCCGCCTGAGTTGGGCGATGTGACAAACGATGCAAGCAGATAGGGTGAGGAGCTCTGATCGACCATACCTGTGATACCGTATGTCGCACGCACCTTGAGCATATTGAGCCAGGTAAGATTCTGAATGAATGACTCCTTGTCAATATTCCAGCTGCCGCCGACTGACCAGAGAGGACGGTAACGATACTTGGGATCGCTGCCGAAGAGGTCAGCCTGCTCCACACGGACACTTGCATTGACCGAGAAACGCGAATCGAATACATATCCGGCATTCATGTAAGCTGACACATAACGATGCTTGTCATCGGTAACCGTAAGCATTTCGGACTTGCGGCGTGAGTTGGCGTAGAGCTGACCCACTACGCCATTCTGCGACAGTGTAAGCCAGTCAACCTGAGCGTAGGTGAGACGCTGCGCATCGAAGCCGTAACGTTCGCCTGTGTGCGAATTGCTCTTGTCCTCGCGGACCTCACCACCGATCAGAGCCGTGATGTCATGCTTCTCGCCGAAAGTGTTGCGATAATTGAACTGGGCACGTACATTATAGTTGTCATAATTGGTGTCCTGATACAGCTGACGTCCACCCAGCGGTATATTATATGTGTAGCCTCCGCGGGGATTGGTCGATGCATATTCGTTAATCATCGAACGCATCATGTAGGAATCCTCCTCATCATACTCATTTGCATTGACCTTACGCTTCTCATACTGGCCTTTCAATTCCAAGTCAAGACCGGGGAGGAGCTTGAAGTTAGCCTGAAGGAAATACTTCATATACATGTCGTCGGTCTTGAGACGGTTGTAGGCCGACTCCTCGACAGCATTGTAGCCCATGAACTTCAGGCCCTGTGTAGCGTTGACTTCCTCGGCGAGCACCTGATTATACCTATAGCGGTATGAGAGGTTGCCGTCTTCGTCATAGAGTGTGTCGTAGGGCATGGCTGCCGCGTATCCGAGGCCGCTCGCCTGAGTGGCGTCAGTCTTCTTGAGCCAGATGTTCGCACCTACTGTCAGGTTCATCCAGGGTGCCACCTTGATGTCATTGCGGGTGTAGAAGGACAGACGGTGATCACTGTTGAACTTGGTGTGCTGACCCATCGACTCATAACGCAGTGCGCCGTAGAAATTATACTTATCCGAACCGGCGTTGAGAGTCACGTTATAGTCCTGAGTAAGGCTGTTCTGCATCAGCTGTTTCTGATATTCGCGTCGATAGTCGTTAAGACGCAGGCGATCGAGTCCGGCATTGACATCACTCTCACTGATCTGCCCCTTGGCCAGACGATAGTAGAGCATATCGACCTGTGACATATATGCCGCATTGGTCTTGTTGGTCTTGGTGCTGAAGTATGAGGTCGGATTCTTGATGTAATCAGGATCTGAGAGCAACATGTCACGCTCAAGATCAATAATGTCGGACGTGGATGCGTAATGCTGATAGTCGAGCGAGGGGAGAGGATTATAGTAAAATCCGAGCGAGAAGTGTGCTTCGAGCTTTTTGTCAGTCCCGCGCTTTGTTGTGACAACTATCACACCATTGGATGCATAGACACCGTAGAGTGAAGACGCTGCGGCATCCTTGAGCACGCTAACGCTCTCGATAGTGCTGGGATTGATGTCACTGAGGCTCATGCCTGTGGCCGGCTGACCGTCGATAACAAGCAGAGGGGTGCTTGAGATCGACAGTGACGAGTTGCCTCGGATGCTCACCTGATTGTTATAGATAGTGAGACCGGGAGTGATACCTTCAAGCTTGGACGTAAGGTCGGGCGCCTGAATCTTGCCGAGTTTCTCGGAATTGATCACGACTGCCGAACCGGTGTTACGTTCGCGCGATATGGTCTGGAAACCTGAAACGATGACCTCGTCAAGGATGTCGGAGTTCATCTCAAGCTCGATGTCGATGGCGGATCCTGTGGTGGTCTGTACCTCCTTGGTCTTCATGCCTACATAACTCACAACGAGAGTCACCTTGCCGGGCTTCGTTACACCCAGTTCAAAGTTTCCGTCGATGTCGGCGCTTACACCTTCACGGGTGCCCTTTATCATTACAGTGGCACCGGCGAGAGGTTCGCCGCTCTCGTCAGTGATTGTGCCCTTGACAGTATAGGTCTGAGCAGGGGGCGCAACGACAGTAGCAGCCCCTTCGGCCGCAACCGCTGGGAGAGCCGGAGCCATGGCCAACCCGAGGGTCGCCATGACGATTGATTTGCTGATAATGTTGATATTCTTTTGCATCGTTACTATTACTTTCTTAGGTTATATCTGTATCAGTGTTTGATAATGATCTTCTTCGCTGTCTGATTGCCGTCGGTGGTCTTGACCGAAAGAATATATATGCCGTCCGCAAGGTTCTCGGTTCCGACAGTTATTGTATTGTCATCAACCTGTCGTGTTAGAATCATGCGGCCTGACATATCATGAATGCTTATTGCCGCAATGGCTACGGGCGAGGTGACTGTGACACTACCCGGCGCAACCGCTATGCCGGTATTTTCGGCACTGATCTCGCCGAGTGCGGAGTAATCATCCATCACTATCAGCGGGAATGTCGCCAGTACGGTCTCGGGAGCGTTTGCAGGCGAGAAGCTGACATTGTAGCTGCCCCTCTTGAGATCAAGGCCTTCGGTCATGAGTGAAACCTGTAAAGACTGATCCTTATCAACTGTGAGCTGATCTGTGTAGATTCTGCCGGAAAGGGGAGTGCCGTCCTCAGCGAAAATCTTACCCTCAAGGCTCGACTGCCACTTGATGCGGCCGATGTTGCGTATCGAGAGTCCGAGCGATGAAGTATTGCCGTCGATAACCATATAGTTGCCGGTGGTTGACAATAGCACGATCGTGTAGATGTCAACATCAACAGGCTCTGCAAGCAGGGTGATATTGTCTGCCTTGGGGTCGGAGCTGGTCGTAAAGAAAGGTGCGACCTTGTACGTCCCCGAGACGAGCGATGAGAGTGTATTGGTGATCTCAATATCGGTTGTCGAGCCCGACGAGCAGACGGTAGGGGTGAAGATTGTAGTGTATTGACCTGCGGCATTGATAAAGGCTATACCTGTATAACCCTCGAATCGGGTATTACCGTCATTCTCGACGCTGAACTGCCAGGTCTGCTTACCGATGCTGTAGAGCGGAGTGAAGACAGGCGCAGACACCAGTCGGAGTGTGTTGTCGGGATAGATCGACGTAAAGGTGACGTTACTGCCATTGACGGTGACTGTACAGGTCGACGGATTATCGATCGTCGACGGGAGGATCGGATACCATTGGTCGGATGTATTGGCCCGGTAATAGAATCCTACCTTGTATGTGCCATCGGTCATGCCGGGGATGTCGGCTATGTTGAACGATATGCCGGTGAAGTCATCAACATTGAGGAAATATACTTGCTGAGTCATCATCGGACGCATTGTACCGTCGGTCAGATCAGCTACGCATATATCACCTGAGAACTCGCCCATGCCACGATTGTAAGCATAGATAAAGAGCCTTGCATCCTCAAGAGATGATGTTAAGACCGGTGTGGTTGAGGATTTATGAAAATCGGTTCCGTCACGATAATAAAGTTCATAGAGTGACATCAGTCCTTCTTGCTGAGGTTTGTCATCAGCGTTGCCTGCCGGTGCAATGTTCGTGAGAATCTGCTGGCCCAACGAGTATCCGCTGCCTGTGCCTCCGATGGACTGGGTAGGAGGAGTGAGTGCCGACAACGCGAAGTATCCGTCGCTCTTACCACCCCAACCCCAGTTGATGTGATAATAGCCCTTACCGTCATATCCGTCACACACGAATGCATGTGCACCCTCGGGGTTACGGCCTGTGTAGAGGACGGGATGACCGGCCTTGAGATCTGAGATAAGGATGTCGTTCCACTCCTCATCGGTCATGCGGCTACGCTCGTAGCGATGCATATTCTTATCATAACCGAAGTTGTTGATCATCGCCAATCCTGCCACAAGATGCTGCGCTCCGCTGACGTCAGAGGTATAGGCCATCTTGGATGCATAACCGACGGCTTTCATCAGTGATGCGACGGGCGCAGCTTCGGCCTCGGTGGTCGTAGAGGTATAGGTGTCATGCATACCGTCCCAGTCAAATGCAGGATAGTCGGCAAAGTCAATGGAGCGTATTGTGCCCTTGTCATCATAGCTTACCGATCCGACACCACGCTCGGGGTAACGGTAGTAATACATTATCTGAGCCACGGCGGTGGCGACACATCCGGTGACACAACGCTTGCCGGTCGTCGGATCGATCGGACAGTCATAATTATATGGCGTACCCTGGTCCCATTTGCAGGGCAAGAGGGGAGAGATGACTTCGGTAGAATAGATGTCGTCGTTACCAGTAGCTGCGATGTCACTTGCAGTCAATGAAGAGATCTCGCCTGCATACTGAGCAAGCCATGCGCTGCACGCTTCAGGCATTGAGGCGGGATCGATCGAGCCTAGGTCGCTATAGGCGAGAACGTTTCTCGCACGGTCATCACCTGCTATGATAACGAAACCATCGTTATTACCGATATTAAATATGTGATAAGCCTGATCTGCCTCGCCGGCCCGGCTGCGGGATGACACTTCGTGTAGCTGAGATATTATACCTCGCCCCTCCAGAAATTTTTTTGCCGAATGTATTGCTTCGTTCTTGCTCACCGGTGCTGCCACGGCTCCGGCAACAGTAACAAACGACATGATGGCAGTAATAATGTATCGTCTCATGAGTTCGTTTAATCCTATGAAATGATGATTGTACTGATGTGTACTATGTCATAATTACAGCAAAATAACGCCGATATAGTACGAAAATTGTTCTGAAAGTATTAAAAATTAGAGGAGCACTATTGCTAATGCCCCTCTATTAAGATTTTTTATGGTCTTTAGGTGAGCTTTGACTGTTTATTTGATGACAATCTTGGCTGACTCAGAATTGCCCTTGCCGTAAACCACGACAACGTATACACCCTGAGCAACGTTAAGATTCATATCAAGACGGTCAGCACCGGCAGCTGCAACAGAGCTTGCCACCTTACGTGCGGTCATGTCGTAAACAGCAACCTCAGCACCTGAAGCGAGGAGTACGCTCTCGACTGAGAGAATACCGTCTGCGGCATTAACCTTGAGTGTATTGCCATCAGCAGCAATCTCGTTGATAGCACTTGTGCCCTTGGTAATCTTGAGATAAGGCTTTTCACCGGAACCGATCACGCCGAATGCGTCAGACTGGACATACATGGTCTGACCTTTCTTGAGGTTTTCGAAAACTACTACAGCATCGTCGTTGCCTACAGTTGCGGTCTTCATACCTTCTGTAAGACATTTGAAAGGTTTGCCTGCATAAGGATCATCGGGATCAGTGGGGAGATATTCCATAAAGCCGACATTAAGGATTGTGCCGGCGGCTCCGTGATTGATGAATGTGTATGTGCCATCCTCGGGAACCTCGAACTTATAGTCGACCGTATAATATGCGTCAGGATATTCCAGCGGTGTGTCAAGCTTGAATTGATCAGACGCATACGATAACTTATTACCGCAATTCCGAATGTTGAGTGCATCTAAGCTAAAGCCGATACCAAAACCCTCAGGTGCAGTTTCAGCGACAGTCACTGATACGATGTTACGGCCGGCCTTAATCCACGGGCCGATCAGCAAGACGCCGGGGATTCCGGTGCTTACATTTGTACCGCCGGGACACTCTATGTGAGTAACTTCAACGTTTGTAATATCGGTATTTGCTCCGATAACTTTTCCTGAGTTGTCAAGGGCTTTAGCAGACACATTCAGCTGGTTTGCATACGGAGCGTTGTAGAGATAATACCTGGTCGTACCGGCACTCTGGTAGAATGTGAGGTTCTGATTAGCTGTGATATCCTGGGGAAAATACTTGTACTGACCCGCCCTATCAGCCGGGAGTGCCATAGGCCCACTCGCACCGTATGTGCCGGTTTCTTTAGGAGTAATCTTTACAAGATATTCCTGACCGGGGAAGAGAATATACGAATTGGTCCCCTCCATCATTTGCAATGCTTCCTGACCTTCATTACAGAGATACACCCATACCATGTGGTCATTAGAACCGGGTGCATCGCCCCACATAGCGGGAGTTTCACCTTCGTATTTGATTGTGAAATACACCTCTTCAGGAACATCAGCAAGCGAAGTTACCATCCAACCGCCAAAGTTATACATTCCGGTCACAGGATTCTTTGTGTAAGCCGGGAACGGTTTAGCGGTTTCAGGCGTTGTGCCGTAAGCCAATTCATCCTCGGCAAATGCAGGTGCGGCAAAAGCGCACACGGCAACCATAGGGAGTAAAACTTTCTTCATAGAGAAATTTGAGTAAGTGATTAATAAATTGATTTGAAATTTGATGCAAATTTATAAACTATCTATAATTTACGCAATAGTGCAGAATTTTATTCCAAATATCGCAGT
Organism: Bacteroides sp.; assembly: GCA_014802015.1. Taxonomy (GTDB): domain Bacteria; phylum Bacteroidota; class Bacteroidia; order Bacteroidales; family Muribaculaceae; genus Duncaniella. Next base: position 13,073 of record JAAVDB010000028.1, on the reverse strand, counting down.
GTAGCTGTTAACTATTCCTACTTATTCAGCTTTTTCCCGACTAAAAACACACGGCTCTGCCCGGAGGCGGCATTTGAGCGAATGAGGACATTGCGTTTGAAATCCCTCTCGTGTATCAAGGCCGGATTCAATTCACCCTTGATGCTGGCACTGTCGCCGGGTGCGATAGGTGTGCGGGGATACTCCATCTTAACACAACTGCATGAGGGGTGAACGTACGTCAAGACCAAAGGTGCATTACCGTCGTTGACGAATCGAAATTCAAATTTCTGTCCTCCTGATTCATCAGTAAGTTCACCGAAATCAATATATGTCCTCTCGAACGAAATCTTGGCCTCAAAGTCATCCGGCGAGATCGGGTCATCGGCATGCGACGTCAAGAATCCCATCATCAATAAGAAGGACAAAAACATTATCTTTTTACCCATTTGTACCATATTATATTACGCGCTGAAATTCTCCAGCCGAATTTATCGCGAAAATTTTGCGTGCAAAGGTAATAAAATTATATTAATAATGCTGTATTATTACGATATTTTAATGTGTTTATAATATTTTTACTAAAAATAATTGGAAATCATATATTTCTCTTGATTATACATGCGTATGGCGTCTAAAGAATTTGTTTTTCTGACAATAAGGAGGTAAATTTGCGCTCATATTGACATTTTGCATGGTATCGGGCAACATAAGTAGCGATTTCGCTTGTGTCAAGCGTGTATATCATACAAATTGCAACATAAGACTGTGAAACTATGAGTAGAATAGTGGTTAAGGTGGGCAGTAATGTTCTCACACGTAAGGATGGCAAACCAAATGTAACGAATATGTCGGCGTTGGTAGATCAGATGTCATCGCTCAGAGCTTCGGGGCATGAAGTGATACTGGTGTCAAGCGGTGCCGTGGCTTGCGGCCGCGGTGCGGTATCCCCCCGCAGACAACTTGACAGCGTGGCATCGCGTCAGCTGTACAGCTCGATCGGCCAGATAAGGCTTATCAATCTGTACAACAGTCTATTTGCTGAGTATGACATTGTGATAGGGCAGGTATTGACGCAAAAGGAGAATTTTGCGTCACGCACATCTTATCTCAATCAGCGGGCCTGTATGCTGACCATGATAGAGAACGGGGTGATACCGATAGTCAATGAGAATGATACGGCGAGCCTGACCGAGCTGATGTTTACTGACAACGATGAACTGTCAGGCCTGATAGCGACTATGGTGGATGCCGATATGCTCATTATCCTGTCGAATGTGGATGGCATCTATACCGGTTCGCCGTCCGATCCGACATCACGACTTATAGAGCGTGTTGCTCCGGGCCAGGATGTGAGCGGGAATGTAGTGGCGTCAAAGAGCGGATTTGGCCGTGGCGGCATGGGGACCAAGTGTGGTATAGCAGGTAAGGTGAGTGACGAGGGAGTAGCCGTAATCATTGCCTGCGGTGAGCGTCCGGGGGTACTCGTGGATCTTGTAGAGCGCCCCGAGACTGTACCACACACACTGTTTGAACCCAATCCAGAATCACTCAGCAATGTCAAGCGGTGGATAGCTCACTCCGCTTCGTTTGCCAAGGGTACGGTGAGCGTGAATCGGCGAGCTGCCGAGGTCCTGCGTAGTGACCGCGCCGTGAGTCTGCTGCCGATCGGAGTGACCGGTGCCGAAGGTGAATGGGAGGAGGGTGACATAATCACCGTAATAGGCCCTGATGGAGAGACTGTAGGGGTAGGGAGGGCTTCGATTTCATCTGCCGAGACCAAGATGCTGATGGGACAGCGTGGCTCAAGACCTGTGATACACTATGATTACTTATATATAGAATAGGATATATGGACTACTCGGATATTTTCGCGAGGGCAAAGAGAGCCTCGCGTTTGCTGCCCGCGCTGACCGATGGTGAGCGGTCGGCCGTATTACTGACATTAGCAAATATGCTCGACAACGATATGGAGCCGCTGCTTACGGCTAATGCTGCGGATCTGGAGCGTATGGATCTCTCAAATCCGCTGTACGACCGTCTGCAACTCACCCCGGCCCGTATACACGGCATCGCTTCCGACATGCGCAATGTGGCGTCACTGGCATGTCCTCTTGGCGAGGAGACGGTGAGACGCACATTACCCAACGGTATTCTGCTCCGACAGGTCCGGGTGCCTTTCGGTGTGATCGGTGTTATTTATGAGGCTCGCCCTAATGTGACGTTTGATGTATTCTCGCTCTGTCTGAAGAGTGGCAATTGCTGTGTACTTAAAGGCGGGCGTGATGCAGAACACTCCAATAAGGCGGCAATCGAGATGATTCACTCCGCTCTCAGGCAACATGGACTCAGCCCGGACACAGCTTGCCTGCTTCCGGCAACACACGAGGCAACGACGGCCCTGCTCGGGGCGGTAGGACAGGTGGATGTGTGCATCCCCCGCGGAGGGCGCAGCCTTATAGATTTCGTTCGCGATAATGCCCGCATCCCGGTGATCGAGACCGGCGCCGGTGTGGTGAGCGCGTATTTCGATGAGTTTGGCGATACCTCAATCGGTACTGCGATTGTTGAGAATGCCAAGACACGCCGTGTGAGTGTGTGTAATGCTCTTGATACGTTGTTGATACATGCCGGGCGATTAGCCGATCTGCCTACTCTTATGGAACCGTTGGGAAGGAAAGGTGTGGAGATTCATGCTGATGAACGCGCATTTGCAGTCCTACATGGTAAGTATCCTGCGGAACTGCTCATACATGCCGCCGATGGCGATTGGGACCGCGAGTGGATGGATTATAAAATGGGGGTCCGTACGGTCGGTAATATAACTGAGGCTATTGAGCATATCGCCGCTCATGGGTCGGGCCACAGTGAGTGTATTATCACAGAGAGCGACGAGAGCGCCGGACGATTTCAGCGCGAAGTGGATGCCGCGTGCGTCTATGTCAACGCTCCGACAAGTTTCACTGACGGTGCGCAGTTTGGCCTCGGTGCAGAGATCGGTATCTCGACCCAGAAACTCGGTCCCCGAGGGCCTATGGGGCTCAAGGAAATCACTACGACACGCTATCTGCTCACAGGCCACGGACAAGTGAGGGAGTAAGAAAGCCAGTGGTTAACTCCACCGCTTTTCTGAACGCTGTCGGCTGTCCGGGAACGGTTATAAAGAGATGAGTTGTGCCGGGAAAGACTTCTCGCAGGACTTCAACACCGGCATCTTTCATCTTGTCAAACATTTCTCTGCCTTGATCGCGAAGTATATCGTGGTCAGCGTTGATCAGTAGGGTGGGTGGTAATTGGGCCAAATGGGTATGCGCCGCATTGAAGGGCGATATTAGAGGTAACTGTCGATCAGCGTCTCCAACGTATGCATCATTAAACGTTTCCATTATTTCCCCATCAAGACCATAGCCCGTCTTGAAAGCCTCCCATGATTCAGAATTGTCGTTCCAAGCTTTTACAACGGGATAGAACAATACAAGTGAATGGATTTTCGGTAAATCTGCCGTCAAGCCCATTCGGTCAAGCTGCTCCCGCGTATATATCATCCTTATTGCTGTTGACAATGCAAGGTTTCCTCCGGCGCTATCTCCGCCAATCGAGATCCTGTCGGTGTCTATACCCAACTCGGCTGCATGCTCATAGACGTAAGTCAAAGCATCGACACACGCGTTCAACGGGGCAGGATAAGTATGTTCGGGAGCAAGAGGATATTCAACGGCTAAGACTGATATGCCTGAACATTTGACAAGTTCCATACAAAAAGCGGAACAACTGTTGATACTACCGAAGCACCAGCCACCGCCATGCAGGTAGATCATCAACGGCCGTAGTGTGTCACACTGCTCATCGGGAGTATATAGCCGATAGATCCCATGTAAATCTCTGGCAGTTATCCCGGTAAGAATTTTTGAAGCCTTGTTGCGTGAATTTCTTACTTCATTCAGATCGGTAGCGTCACCACCCAAGGCTGCCTTGATCGCACTGTTTTGGATGTCCTGCATACCGGCAGGCATACTTTTGATAAAACTTATGGCCTCGGACCGCATTTTGTCAGCCTCGGATTGGCCAAAGGACTGAGTACAATTCATGATCAAAAGAGCGAGCGTCAGAAACTTCTTGATAATATTCATACTGCCGGTGTAGTATCAAACACAGATATAAATGATTGTGAATAGTTGGTGCCAAAATTAGTCATTTATCAATCTTCGTCCAAATATTTTGCAAAAACGCGATAAGAGCACTCTTGGATATTTTACTTTTTTACTCTAAATTTGCATCAGTAAAGTTACGAAAACAGACACTTCGTTCATTGATTAACCAATAGCTGATCAAGTGGTGTCGATCGGCCTTTTTGAGAATATGCTATTCAACTCATATACGTTTCTGATTTTTTTGCCTATTGTTTTTTGTGGGTATTGGTTTGTGTTCCGCAAATTGTCGTGGCAAAATCTTTTCGTGGTTATAGCAAGCTATGTGTTCTATGGCTGGTGGGATTGGCGTTTCCTGTTCCTGATTTTTTTAACTACTGTTTCGTGTTATATATCAGGAAGATTAATTGAAAATGCTGAAAGCCGGTCTAAACGAAAATTGGTATGTGGTGTAAATATTGTTATAAACATACTGATTTTGTGCTATTTCAAGTATTTTAATTTTTTCACGGAAAATCTCAGGATCTTATTTTCACAATTCGGGTATCAATATGATTGGTTTACTTTGGATGTACTTCTCCCTGTAGGCATAAGTTTCTATACCTTTCAGGCTATAAGTTATCCGATAGATGTTTATCGCAGAAAAATAGAGGCTACGAATGATTTTGTAGCGTTTAGTGCTTTTATATCATTTTTCCCTCAGCTGGTGGCCGGTCCGATAGAACGCTCTACGAACCTTTTACCTCAATTTCTCACCAAAAGGACTTTTGATTATTCAAAAGCAGTAGATGGAATCAGACAAATGTTGTGGGGCTTCTTCAAAAAGATTGTAATAGCAGATAATTGTGCCGGAGTAGCAAACAGTATCTTTAATAATTATGAATCCAATAGTTTCTACATTCTATGGCTTGGAGCGTTTTTCTTTGCTTTTCAAATATATGGAGATTTCTCCGGCTATTCTGATATAGCAATCGGTACAGCCAGATTGTTTGGAATCAATTTAAGCCGAAATTTCCACTATCCTTACTTTTCAAAAGATATTGCTGAATTTTGGCGCAGATGGCACATATCATTGAATACTTGGTTTCGGGATTATGTTTATATCCCGTTAGGAGGGAGCCGATGCTCAAAAGCAAAAATAATACGAAACACCATGATTATTTTTCTGCTCAGTGGATTGTGGCATGGTGCAGATTGGACTTTTGTAGCGTGGGGAGCATATCATGGGCTATTGTTTTTACCTCTGATTCTTTCAGGTAAAAATCGCAGGAACTTAGAGGTTGTCGCGTGTGATAAGATTTTACCGTCTTTCCGAGAATTTTTATCAATTACAGTAACATTTATTCTTGTAACTATTGGCTGGATAATTTTCCGCGCGGAAAATATAGCAGATGCTTTCCTATATATAAAACGATGTGTTTCATTTGCTCCGGGCGGAGACTCGGTATCGGATCAAACCAGTATCATTGCTTATACAATTCTGTTGATTGTATTTATGTCTGTTTTAGATTGGACGCAGCGTCGACGTTCCTATGGTCTTGAGATAGTAAGAGGGCGTCCGATGGTAGTCAGATGGTCTTTATATATAGCAATTTGTTTCTTCATAATAATCTTTGTAGGAGAACAGGAACAATTCTTATATTTCCAATTCTAATCATGCGTAAGTTTATTCTCAACATTATAATCTTTGGTTGCGTATTATCTATATTTTGTGGACTGTTACATTGTGTTTTGATGTATCCTCAAAAGAAGCTAATGACCTTACCCAAGGACTGCACTACGGTGTTTTTTGGCAACTCAACAGTAGAATATTCTGTGAATGACTCACTTATCGGCTCATCATTCAATTTTGCAAGAGGTTGGGAATCATTGGTGTACGTGTACGCGAAACTTCAACTAATAAAAGAGAATAATCCTCATATTGACACCGTCTTTATAGGATTTGACGATATTATTTTATTAAACGGAGAGCTTGTTGGTAATTCTCGAATGTCACATTTATATTTTGTTGAAAAATATAGCGCAAACGATTGGATTATGAATCTGAAAGAATTTTCAACAGAAAGTAATTACAAATTGATTAACCATATCTATCATATAAGATTAACGTTACCTGTTATTAAATCTTTTTTTAGTAAAGTTGATATAAGGGACTTGAAATTAGGTGGATATTCATGGTTAATAAGAGATAAACTCGCACAAGATATTGAGCGTCGAAAAGATAGTGAAGGAAGGCCCCGGAAGACATATAAGGATTTTCCTATAATATGTCGATACTACGTGGATAATATCCTGGACTATTGCCGTAAAAAAGACATAACCGTGTTTTTCATAAATATCCCTAAACATAAATCTGTCTGGGCCGATACTGTATATCGCGATATACATAGGGAATATTATCCGGATGTGCCTCTGATTGACTGTATGCAAATGCCATTGCCTGATTCATGTTTCGGGGATTGTATTCATCTAAACTATAAAGGAGCCAGAATGTTTGCTCCTATACTGTCAAAATGTATTTTACTCGCCAATGAATATGACACCCTTCAGGTTGACGAGATATATACTCTCAGTAACGACAGTTCGATACTGAGCAATCCTCTTTTATAACACATACTTACCGATATATTTGAAATGAAGAAAAGTCTTCTTGCAATAGCTGTTGTGACATTCAGCCTCGGAATTACCGAGTTTGGAATGATGGGAATACTTGAGGATGTCGCTCAAAGTCTGGGTATATCAGTAGTTAAAGCCGGACATTTCATCACAGCTTATTCCGCAGGTGTAGCTGTGGGGGCTCCACTGCTGGTATTATTGCGTAAATGGCCCCTGAAAAAACTATTGCTACTGCTTGTGTCTGTAATTCTTATCGGCAATGTCTGCACGGCTGCCTCTCCGGGATACCTCACCATGCTTGTGTCTCGATTTATATCCGGGCTTCCACACGGAGCATTCTTCGGAGCGGCTGCAATTGTGGCAGAGCGGATTGCTGCCGAAGGTCACAAGGCTGAATCTGTAGCAATAGTATTAGGCGGTATGACAGTGGCAAATATGGTCGGGGTACCATTGGCTACGTTCCTATCAAATACAATTGACTGGCGAGTGGCGTTTATTGTGGTGTCTGCTTGTGCGTTGATTGGTCTGATTGCGATTAAAAGTTATCTTCCTGCGCTTCCTGCGTTGCCCGATACAGGCTTAAAAGGTCAGTTTCACTTTCTTACAAAACCGGGACCATGGCTTGTGTATGCCGGTGTGTTCTTCGGGCAAGCATCTGTGTACTGTTGGTTGAGTTACATAGCTCCGATGATGACACAGGTGACCCATTTTTCACAGTCGGCTATGACGTGGATTATGGTAGTGGTAGGCTTTGGTATGGTAGTGGGCAATAGCTTCGCGGGAAAATTATCAGACCGTTATTCGGCCTCTCTCGTCACTGCAATTGTCGCGGCGTCTCTCGTGATAATAATGCCCGCGCTCTACCTGTGCGCCGGTTACAAGATACCGTCGGTAATATTTGCGTTCATTGCTCCTGCGTGTCTTTTTGGAGTAGGGGGGCCTCTTCAGTATCTGATTGTGCGGTATGCAAGAGGAGGCGAGATGCTTGGCGGTGCCGGCATTCAAATCGCTTTCAATGTGTCAAATGCTATATCCGCATCACTTGGCGGACTCGCTATTCATCAAGGATTTGGCTACGCATCTCCGGCCCTTGTGGGCGTACCGTTTGCGCTTATCGGATCAATCGCACTATTCATACTTTACAAGAAATATCCGGTCTCAAGTAATTGATCAGTCCGCCTATTGTCAAATCGGCTATAATGATTCCTGATTTATAAGGCCTTAACATTATGGTCACGTCGCACACAGACAATAGGCAGTGCAAGACATATTGCTGCACAGGCTATGATAAGAATGGAGGACGTGAGAATAATTTCACCGATACCAACCAAAGGAGACATGATTCCACCGAAAAGGAAGCTAACCGCTCCGAAAATTGCGAAAGCTGCTCCAGGAGACTCGACAGTACAATGATGAAATTTGAGCTTATCAACAAAGTGGATCATTACATTTTATACTAATTTTGCAGTGTAAATCTTTGGATATGGAAAAACTTGAAGTATTCGACTGTTCAAATGTATTCATTGCGAGCTTTTTCACGGATGACCGCGGTTGTGCCCACTGCAACCGTGAGCATACTCTGATATATATTATCTCCGGTGAACTGGAGATAACGGACGCTGGAAAAAAGACAATCCTACATCCGGGAGATTGTGCTTTCATGCGCCGTGATAATAGAATGTGGTTACAGAAACGGGCCTCGGAAAACAAGCCTTATCGTTCTGTGGTCATGAAATTTTCACGCGATTTTCTAAAGGATTTTTATCGTAATATAAATCAACGCGAGATACCGTCCGACTCGAAAAGAGAGAAGGTGAGCTTAATGAAGTTCCCCACTAACCGTCTTGATGTCAAAAGTCTTTTTGAGTCATTGATTCCTTATTTTGATGCAGGGGTACAACCTGAAGAGGACATTCTGAAGATAAAGATGACAGAGGGTATGCGGGCAATACTCAAGACTGATGTGAACCTTTATGCTTCGCTTTTTGATTTCGTTGAACCTTGGAAGATAGATATCGTCGATTTCATGGAGAAGAACTATATGAACGAACTATCTATGGAGGAAATGGCATATTACACAGGGCGTAGCCTTGCGACTTTCAAAAGGGATTTCAAGAAAGTGAGTGAGCTGACACCTCAGAAATGGCTGATGCGCAGGAGACTGGAAGCTGCCCGTGACCTAATCCATAAAGGAGGCAGAAAGGTGTCGGAGATATGTTTCGATGTCGGATTCAAGAACCTTTCGCACTTCTCGAAACTTTATAAAGAGATGTATGGCATGGCACCGACACTTTCGGCAATTTGAACTTCCTGACAAAATAGTTTGAGCCTCGCAGCAAAGCGAGGCTATTTTTTTGTATGTAATTTTGCATCAGAAAAATTAAAAAAAGATATGGAAAATATATTTGAAAGAGACCGTAACGGAGAGGTTATATCACCCGATGAGCCGGGATATGAACTTCTGATTGACGACATTTTTTCATGTATGGAAACTGCTCAGAAACTTTCTACCGTAAGCATCCGCGATCAGAAACGCGTACATGAACTGATGGGGGAGATTCTTGGCAAGCCGCTCCCCGAAAGCACTACGGTACTTCCCCCGTTCTATATAGACTACGGCAAACCCGTAACTATAGGCGAAGACTGTTTCATCCAGCAGTGCTGCACCTTCTTCGGACGCGGTCAGATTTCGATCGGCAACGGGGTCTTCATCGGTCCGAAGTGTAACCTTATCACCATCAACCATGACGTGAATCCCGAGAATCGCAGTGCTACTTACGGTCGACCTATCGTGATAGAGGATAAAGTATGGATTGGTATCAATTCCACTATTTTGCCAGGTGTAAGAATCGGCTACGGGGCGATAGTCGGAGCGCAGAGCGTTGTCACCCATGATGTCCCTCCGATGACGATTGTTGCCGGAAATCCTGCACGTGTAATCAAAAAAATCGAAATGTAATGAGCGGGAATAAATTTACACGAAGAGGATTCCTTAAAACTCTTGGATTGACCATGGGTGCGATGGCTTTGGAACCAACCTATAATAAAGTTCAAGCGGCAAATAATCTTGTAGGGCGAAATAAAAAGCCATCTACAGAATGTCTTCCTGTCCGCACACTTGGTTCGGGTAATGCGGCGTTCGATGTGTCGGCTCTCGGATTCGGAGTGATGGGTATGACCTACAACCGTTCGCAACACCCTGGCAAGAAACAGTGCATCCGTCTTCTGCATGAGGCTGTGGACAGAGGTATAACGCTTTTTGACACCGCCATCATCTATGGCCCGCTGACGAATGAAATTCTTGCGGGTGAAGCCTTGTCGGAGTTTCGTGGAAAAATCAATGTCACTACAAAATTCGGACATGAGGTTATCAATGGGAAAGGCACAGGTCGTCAGGACAGCCGCCCTGCCACTATCCGCCGATACTGTGAGGAGTCACTGCGTCGATTGAAGACAGATTGCATACCGATGTTCTATCAGCATAGGTTTGATCCCAATACACCGATAGAGGATGTAGCCGGGACAATCAGTGATTTAATAAAGGAAGGCAAGGTTCTCCATTGGGGTATGTGTGAGGTCAGTCCTGAAACAATCCGTAAGGCTCATGCAGAATGTCCGCTTACCGCAATTCAAAGCGAATATCACCTGATGCATCGGCTCGTTGAGGAGAATGGTGTACTTGATGTCTGTAAGAATCTGGGTATTGGATTCGTGCCTTACAGTCCGCTCAACCGCGGTTTTCTCGGCGGCTGCATAAACGAATACACAGTGTTCGACCACAATAACGACAACCGGCACACACTGCCACGGTTTCAGCCAGAGGCTATGAGAGCAAACACAAGAATAGTAAACGTGTTGCAGAACTTCGGAAGGGAGCGTGGCATGACCTCCTCGCAGGTTGCACTTGGCTGGCTGCTGCAAAAGGAACCGTTCATCGTTCCGATCCCCGGCACCACAAAATTGTCGCATCTGGAAGAAAACCTCAGAACATTGGATTTTGAAGTATCGTCCGAAGAATGGGATGAATTAGAACTTGCAGTAGCACAAATCCCCGTAGTAGGCGACCGCTACAATGCAGAACAACAAAAACAAGTAGGATTTTAGAAATAACGCAAGCATATATGAAAAGAATCGTTTTAATTTTAACCATGATAATTGGTTGCATGTCAATCAATGCGAAAACGCTGATAGTATATTACAGCTATACCAATAATGTAGAGAAGATCGTCAACGAACTCAGCCGTCAGATAAAGGCTGATGTAGTTGAAGTAGAACCGGCAGAGAAGGGGCTTGACTATGCAGCCAACAACTATGCAATAGGAAGTGCTCAGATCGGTGCCATAAAAAATAATCCCGACGACAGCTCCTCCTATCCGGCAATAGATCCGGTAAATGCGAATCTTGATGAATACGACACCATAATCATAGCTGCGCCACTGTGGTGGAGTCAGATGGCAGCACCTTTGCAGACCTATCTTTTTAACAATGGCAAGGTAATGGCAGGGAAGAATATCGGACTCATCGTATCAAGCGCAAGCAGTGGCATAAGCGGAGTTGAGGCGGATGCTAAACGTCTTATTCCTGATGGTCATTTCCTGAGTCAAAGTCTCTGGATTCGCAGTTCCCAGACTTCAAATGCTTCTTCAATGATAGAAAACTGGCTGAAGGAGATCAACTATGAGATGTTGACAAGCGAAATTGATCGCGTAAGCAACGATATAGCAACTGATTTCACAGTCTATACATTGTCAGGGAAACAGCTCATGTATAAATCTAGATCCATTGACACTCTGCAAGCTGGAATTTACATTATCAATGGAAATAAAATCTGCATATCACGATGAACCGAGTAATAATAACGCTAATCAGCATAACCTGCATTTTCAATCTTATGGCACAGACAAAAATAGTACAGACAGCAGGACGTGATGCGCTTGGTGAGTTTGCTCCCGAGTTCGCTTATCTCAACGATGACATCCTCTTTGGGGAGATATGGAGTAGAAACGATCTCCTCTCTCTACGTGACCGCAGTCTGGTCACAATCTCTTCTCTCATCTCACAGGGCATCACCGACAACTCGCTTACCTACCATCTTCGGGAGGCTAAGAAAAACGGGATCACACGAACAGAGGCCGCAGAGATAATCACCCATATCGCATTTTATGCAGGCTGGCCAAAGGCTTGGGCTGCGTTCCGTCTTGCCAAAGATGTATGGAACGACGACATTAAGGGTGAAGATGCAAAAGCGGCTTTTCAACGTCAGATGATATTCCCTATAGGGGAACCAAACACCTCATACGCTAAATACTTCATCGGCAATAGTTATCTCGCTCAGATTTCAGACTCCCAGATTCCGTTCGCAAATGTCACATTTGAGCCGGGATGCCGCAACAACTGGCACATACACAAGGCTGAAAAGGGAGGCGGGCAGATGCTTATCGGTGTTGCAGGTCGCGGTTGGTATCAGGAAGAGGGAAAGCCGGCTGTAGTGATTCTTCCCGGCACAGTTATTCATATTCCGGCCAACGTCAAGCACTGGCATGGAGCCGCAAAAGATTCTTGGTTTGCACACTTGGCTTTCGCAGTGCCCGGTGAAGAATCCGAAAACGTATGGCTCGAACCTGTTACTGACGAGCAGTATCTTTCAATCGAATAAAACAACTAACGGCGAGACTCTCTACAAATGATGAGCTTGCCGTTTGTTCATTTCAGTAATTGGCTAAATCATCACAAAGGAAGTGCCAGAGATTAGACTTTTGATGGAGATAGCCTTATCACTGTACCGATTCAGTCTCTACGATTATTACGACAAGACTGGACCTCACAATGAAGTGCCCCCAAAAAGTTGAACACAAAGCTTTTGGGGGCACTTCACTTATGAACGAGGTTCATAAGTGTGGGCCTGTGAACGTATCGGCCCACGTGATCATCATTTTTCAGAAAAGTTATCAATGATAGGCTATGACGCGAAATCACAATAGTTGTCTGTATCGATTCAGATGTCTAACCGTATTGATTAAAAAATTTTTCAAGTAAAGTTCTCTTTATTATCCCTTAGTAACCTATTTATCGCAAATAATGATTTTCAGTATATTGTTCATACTCCAAAATATATCACGTTAAAATATGGAGGTAAACAATTAGTAATAAGCGATATAATAAATCAAACTTTCAGTGGATAGAGATGTTGTTTTTATAAAACTATCAAGAATATGGAAGCAATACATTGGCCTAAAGAATTTATACCCGGCTTCACCGACAATTTTGTGTCGGCCGAAACATACGTGGCAGGACTCACTGCCGAAGAAGTTTTCCCTTATCTCACTCATG
>JAAVDB010000027.1 GCA_014802015.1 Bacteroides sp. | reverse complement strand
CTGGCAGAGGCTAACGGCATGAGCATAACCGACCGGCTGGAAGATGGATGCGTTCTGACAGTCCCCGAGCCGGTAACAGGTGGAGATACCCGAACAGTAGAGCTATACAAGGCGCATAGGGTTGAGCCGGCAACAGAAGTAAGCCCGGAGGATATTGCAGCCTGTCCATACGGCGGCATTGGCTTTATGGGCATTGAAATTGATTTTATAGTGAGTTAAACAGTATTAAACAGCTATTAAACGAGTAGTAAAATGGCACGTAACATTACCGAGATAAAAACCGAGATCGCACGCGAATTTATGCGCAACGAGTCAGCGGCGCAGCTCTACGGGTTTACCCCTGGCTCAGAGTTCGGCGATGTATTCGGAGCTGCGAGCATTGAAAATATTCTGCTTTACGTCTGGGCGGTATGTGCCTGGAGTGTAGAGCAGCTTGTCAGCCGTCACAAAGAGGAAGTAACGGCAGAACTGGAGGAACTTATAGCCCATCGCCCGAAATGGTACCGTGACAAGGTGCTCCGCTTCATGGCAGGTAAGGAACTGGAGCCGGACAGTGACATATATGACACTACCGGGATGAGTGAGGGAGATATTGCCGTCGCGCGTGTGGTTAAACATGCGGTAGTAATGGAGAGCAGGGATGCCAGCCTGCTGACCATAAAAGTAGCCGGAGAGAGTGGCGGCGTGCGTAAACCGATAACAGCGGAACAGGAGAAGCAACTGAAAGCCTATATAAGTGAGATTAAGGATGCCGGTGTAAGAACGGCACTTGTGAATATGGAGGCAGATACGTTCGACTGTACTGTCGATGTATACTATAATGCAATGTTGGAGCCTGACACTGTGCAGACCGCGTGCCGTGATGTTATCAGCAATTATATCGAGAATTTGCCTTTTAACGGCGAATATACCAATATGGCACTAATTGACAGGTTGCAGGTGGTCGAGGGCGTTAAGATTGTGGAGCTGCGAGGAAGTACAGCCAAGGCAGCGAATGAAAGCACCACAACGCAAATTAACGCGCGACTGACCCCGGCAGCCGGATATTTCAAGCCCGGATCAATAACAGTTAATATGATAGCTTATGACCGGCAGGAGTGATAAAACATTCAACGTGAATATTAAGCGGCTGGCTCTGCTGGTGCTTCCTACGTGGCTGCGCCGACCGCTTGTGTGTGCGATGATATATGCCGGCGTCACCCCATTGGCCCGAATGGTTCAGGAGTTGCGCACATTCCGGCAAACCACAGGCTATCGCCTCAGGCATAACGGCCAGACATGTTATCTCCGGGCCATTCTGAATGATACGTTTGATCCATTGGAACGACGTATAATTATTGAGGATGGATGGAGTGTGTCATCGCAGGGGCAGATTATTTATCAACGTGAGCAGGATCTGTCTCTTTCGGTTCCATCACGCAGGGCGGAGGGGGCGGTTATCCTTAACCGCCGCGGATACGGCGGGGTTAACGGTTATGATTTTTTTATTACGGCGCCGTTGAGTATCCGCGACTATGTGGATGAAAAGCGTCTGCACGCGATTGTAGATACTTACAAACTTGCTTCTAAACGCTGGTCTATAAACTATAAATAAATTGAAAATGGATAAAATCACAGGTAATTATCTGACTCAGGGAAATAAGGATTTCCCGCTTGACTGTGAGACTCTGGATGCTCTGCAGACCAATATCTCGCTCGTCTCTATCATTGGTAATATCGCCGGAGATAAGGTGATCCTGTTCGGCTGCGTGCCTACGCAGGACGGGACCAAACGATCCGAGGGATATGTCTTTGTGCGTACAAAGGAGTTTCCTACCGGCGAAATTTTGCATTTCGAGGGTGGAGCAGTTGGCAGCGGTATGTATCTGAAACAGGAAGATGTGTCTGTTACGGCACATGGTTATGAATATCCGAAAGCTTATACGAAACGATCGCTTGCGGCGGGTGTGGGCAGTGAGAATTTCAACTGGAATGATTTCAAGGAGGTACAGTCCTCCGATCAGCTCAATCAGGCCATTATCGATCTGCGAAAAGATCTCGAAACGGAAGCGGCAAAATTCGCACCGGCACCGTTAGGCATTGTACAGTTATGGGCCGGCTCAGACGTGCCCATCGGATATGCTCTATGTGACGGAGAGCAATTAAGGAAAAGTGATTATCCCGAATTATTTGCCGTTCTGGGTACAACTTATAATAATGTCCCTGATTCTTCCGGTAAGATACCATTAACCACTGACGGTTTTTTCCGTCTGCCGGATCTTCGAGGACGATTTGTCGTGGGCTATCACGACAAAGATAATGACTATAAACCAATAGGCACTACAGGTGGCGAAAAGAAACATACTCTTGCCGTCGATGAGATGCCGGAGCATACGCATGAGTTCAAGGACTATTATTATGCCGAGAGTTATGCCGGTACAGATTGTGACATCATAAATATTAAAGAGAATATCGGATCGAAAGGCACGGACAAGGATAATAATCACAAGTTTTATTACAAACATGACTCCGAGCCAGCGGGTATGAGTGCTCCGCATGAAAACCGACCGCCATATTATGTACTGGCTTACATAATGCGTATCAAATAACTATATTACTATGACAATCAGGAAACGCTCAATCTTAAAACAGTGGTTCAAACGCGGGGCATATCCGCGCGAGGAACAGTTCGCCGACTGGATGGACAGTTATGTACATAAGGAGGAGGACAAGCTGCCCATCTCCAATGTGGAGGGGCTGGCCGATCAATTAAACGCGAAATACGGGAATGCCTCCGGTGAGGCTTTGGAAAAAGGCCATACAGAGCTTCGCAAAGATTTTGATCTGTACAGGAGGGCGACAGATACGATGATCAGGGATATTTCGGACGAAATTGACAGCATGGATGATATGATGAAATATGAATCTCTTGCTATCATCAAACCGATCCTGGGTTTTCGTACTGATGGCCTGCTCGATGGTGACGATATAGGAATATTCCTACATCCTGCCGATGATATGGTGGCCCGCGCATATTTCAGCTTCGGCCCGGAGGGTACTCCAAGTTTCTTTGACAGTGACAAGACAGCGTGGGAGGCACGCTGGGGAATGATCAGGGAACAGAACCAATTACCGTCCGGTCTGTCAATACAAGGCTTTGGTATACTTGATTTCCAACACTTCCGAATCTGTGCCAAAGACGGACTGTATTACTCTGCCGGAGACCAGAAATATTATCTCGTATACGATGATGGTAAAAAATACAGTTCGTTTGACCGTATACCCTTTACCGACTCTTACTCCAAGCCCGAGGCCGACACTCTATTGTCAGGAAAGGCAAGTCTGGATCATACCCATACGGAGATTGACACCATGAGTGATGACATAGACAATATGCATCGCTACCTCATGCACATCGCAATGCCTATCACGGGGCTCCGTCCCGATGGAGAATTTGATGATGACGGCCCCGGTATATATCTCCGTCCGGCCGACGATGTGATTGATTGGGGTGCTACGATCTCATTCGGAGGCGTCCAACCATACGATATTTATGATGACGATCAACAACAGGCATGGGACGAACATTGGGAAAAGGTCAAAGCTGCTCTATCCCTGCCATCCGATCTTGATGTCACAGACATCGGACAGATAGATGATGCCGATGACAGTACAATCGCTAAGGACGGCCTGTATTACAGCCTTGAGGATCACAAATTCTATCTCGTATCAGACGGAGGAATGAAATGCAGCTCGTTCGACAGCTTCCCGGTTACAGACTTCTATACTAAAAAAGAGGCCGACCAACTATTGTCAGGAAAGGCAAGTCTGGATCATACTCACACAGATTTCAGAGCTCTTGAATGGCAAATAGAAACCCTTTCAACCAAAATCAACGATAACCTCGGAGGGGTCAGAATCGCTTGTGCTGGGGTGTATTATAGTGATGAAACAGAAACCTATAAGTTAAACGATTTTCGGCTACTCACTTACAGCGAGTGGAGTAGTGGAAAATACTCATCTCTGCGACCATTAGGTGTATGGGTGCCTATTGACGGCCACAGGCCAATCATTGTAGCTCCGAAAGTGATTAGAGGTAGTCGGTATTTTTTTGAAGATCTTAAGTTCACTGAATATAAGTTTGTGCCTGATAAGGATTACTGTTCCAATGAGTCTGATGCCTATAATGATTTTAATCGTGACGCACATCGCAATCATGCCATTGTGCATTATGCCTCCGAGAAAATATACGGTACGATTGCCGGTATGGCGACCTCATACAATCCTTTTGAACAAGCTGAATGCTCTAAATTTTTTAAATGGTGGATACCAACTCTCGGAGAACTTATGGCAATATTCCGTCATCTCCCTGAGATTGACCGATGTCTGACTGTAATGGGTGAATCCCCGATCGGATACTCACCGTTTATAACAGCATCAGCTTATATCAGTTCTACCACTTACAACTACCAAGACTCCTACAACGAATTTTTTTGGATTCTTGATTTTAAGACTGGTCTTAGCGGAGTGCGCGCTATTGATGATATTGTTTCAGCATTGTTGGTAACATCACCACCAACCTACGTCCTTCAGGAATGAATAAGATCTACAAATGTGCACCCCTACCTTTTGCGGGGCAAAAGCGTTATTTTATCCGTGATTTCATCAATGTATTGAGACAAGTGGCCGGTCAAGTTGACACAATAGTGGATCTTTTCGGTGGCTCCGGACTATTGTCTCATACTGCTAAATATGTGTTGCCAGATTGCCGGGTTGTGTATAATGACTTTGATCGGTATGTTGACCGACTGGCTGCGGTGGAACAGACTAACGAGATTTTAAGAGCCGTCAAACAGTGTTTAATCGGTGTTGAACCAAACCGGCGGCTCACTGAGAAACAGCGCACCGAAGTGCTGGATCTTATTGCTGCTTATGAGCAGCGAAACGGTTACGCCGATATAATGACAATAGGTGCAAATGTAGTCTTCTCAGGAAAATGGGTCAAGACACTGGAGGAACTACGTAAACACCCGATGTATAACCGTGTGCGCCCGAGCGCGTATGAGTGCGAGGGCTATCTGGACGGTCTGGAGGTGGTACACATGGACTACCGCGAACTATTCGAGCGTGAAAAGGATAACAGCAGAACGCTGTTTGTGCTTGATCCTCCATATCTTACCACTGAGTGCGGACAATACGAGAGTTATTGGAAGCTAACCGACTATCTGAACGTGTTGCGCTTGCTATACGGCACAAAGTGGGTATATTTCACCTCTGACAAATCACAGATCGTGGAGCTTTGTAACTGGTTAGGCGATAACTTCGGGAATGCTTCACCAATGTGGGGCGCTGAGATACACCAGCGCACAAACAGGCTGAATTATCAAGCCAAGTTTAATGATATGATGATAACACGACTCTGACCGACTCCAGCACGGAGGCATAGAAAAAGCCCCCGGCTTGATTTGCAGTCTTCCTACGACATACAAACAAGAAACGCCAGTAAGACGCAGCAGGGGCAAAATGCCTTTGACTGTCTTGCTGGCGTGCTGTTAATATGTCTTAGGAGTAGAAATATACGAAAAATGCTGAATAACAGCGGATGAAACACTTAAAATCAGTGGCTCTCGTATAAACGTGGGAAACGTTCTAATATACAAGAATAACATCGAGCGAACACGTGAACTGTTGGCAGGACATGACGCTGTGAAATTTGGGGTAAAAGTCACCAACTTAATCACTTCAAAGTTACAAAATTCTGCTGACATAGGCAAATAAAACACCATAAAAACAGCGCTGATTTTAAGCCTTTTTGAACGGCTTTTAATCAGCGCTTAATTGGTGTTTAAGCGGTCGAAAAAGTCAGAGAAAAAAAGAAGCAAAAAAGAGAAGTTTTGCTCGTTTCGTTTTAGAAAGTTGTACGTTTCGTTTTCGCGATTATAGTTTTAGCTTTTCTTTCCTTTACCTATCAATCTTCTTGAACACTCCGGCGGTGTCAAATTTGAGTTCAAGGCCACGTGAGAGTGTTACTTCATATCCCTTGCGGTCTTTCTCCATATCGACGATTTTCTGCCCGGGATAAGCCTTGGTGACATAGTCACGGATAGGTTTGAGAACCAACGCGTCAGGAATGGCCGTCTGTCCTCGGTCAATTGACTTCCAGTCGCCGTCCTTGTTGAAATCCACCTCGGTGCCGTCGCTGAGTATCACCTCATATTCGGTCGATAACATATCCTTATCAACCTTTACATGATTGACTTTCAGACGTGGAAAGTATTTTTTAAGCATTGTCTTGGCCTCTGCGGGCAGAGGCTCTGCGCTGTTGTATACTCTGTCACGGGCCGAAATGGCTCCGATTGAAAACACTACTACAGCGAGGAGAGCTATCAGTTTTTTCATAATCTATTCCTTTTAAAGTTTTTCCTTAATAACAATTCTCGCTGTCAATTAGTTTTCACTCAGGCTGAAACTCCGGCAGTCTGACAGCGACATGCTTGATGCGCTGACGACGCCATGTATACACTATGTGGATCGTGCCGTCACGTCCTTCGATAACCGACGGATAGGAATATTGACTCACGGGCGAATCCTCAAGCGTCAGTATGCGTTGCCAGTTGAGTCCGTCATCCGACACTGCTACATTGAGTGGCGTACGCGGTCCCTTAGGTGTACCCGGAATGGTAGCAAAATCGTTGTAGACGAGTACATGGCGACCGTCAGCAAGCGTCACCGCATCCGTGCCCGAATTATTATTCGCCACATCACACAGTGTCACGTTGCTCCACGTAGCACCGTTGTCATCACTCCAGGCAGTAGCCAGACGGCTGTTGCGCGTGCGGCAGAGTATCTGAAGTCGGCCGTCGGGATGACGTAATACAGACGGTTGTATTGCATAGATAGGTTGCAGACGGTCAAGGTCGCGCGTCATATAGGCTGAGTCGCTCGGCAGAAAGCCCGTACTGTGCCACGTCTTGCCCATATCGTCGGTATACTCCATCACCGCACGCCACCCTTTGCCCTCCCGGCTCGACGGACAGAGCAGACGGCCGCCTATCAGTTCCGGTTTATTCTTGATGGGTCCGAGTATCCCCTCGGGCAACGGTTCGCGTTCACTCCATGTCACACCACCGTCAGTCGAGCGCGTCAGCCACCCTGTCCAGTCACCGACACTCGAACCGATCTTATAAAACAGCATCAATTCGCCCGATTCGGGATCAAGGAACAGCACGGGATTCCAACAAGCCTTGCGACGGGCGTCGGCAATATCGCCGCTGAAATGCGGGCCGATCGGTCCGGCCGAAGCGACGGTCGTAGTGCTGTCGATGCCCGTGAGACCGGCCACGCGGATGTGAGGATCATCGAGCCTGAACACTCCGTCGGCAGCGATCACCGGAGCCGTCCATGCCTCAGCACCTTTCGGCTTACGGCATACCCATATACAGCAGTCAGGATTACGCTCCTTTGTCCCGCCGAAGAATGCGGCCACAAGCGTGCCGTCAGGCAGTTCGGCTATCGTCGAGCCGTGGCATTCGGGGAAAGAGGCCTCGTCATAGAGAAATTCATCAGTCACGATGCCTGTACGCTCTTCTCCGACCGAGGGGTCGAGCGCTACGTCGAGATTATAGCGTCCCGACATGGCGCGCCACAGCTTTCTGCCATCTGAATCCGTACCCGCGAATGTCAGTCCATCGCATGGAGCCTTAGTCGTGTCACATTCAGCCGATGCAGGTAGAGATATTAACGCCGAAGCATTGCAAGGCACCTCTACAGTCCATTCGAGACGCATCGGGTTCTTGCGCCACGCACTCTCGACCAGCCCGTAAGGTGTATTATAGGTAGCACGCGCGTAGGTCAGTTTATCAATCGAGAAGTCGGGTGACAGAAGTATCTCCTTATATCCCGGGGCAGCAGGATTAATCCCCCCGAGGTCGCGATACATCCACGCGATGAGATCGCCCAGCAGCATGACATGATTGCACGAGTTCATAGCTCGGCTCGCGGTGTCGCCGTTCCACAGCTCCCAGATAGTCGTAGCACCCTTCGACAGCATGTAACCATAGCTCGGATAGGCCGTGTTTGACGCCAGCACCTCGGCCACATCGCCACGCCCCATACGCGACAACTCGCGCATGAGCCAGTTGACACCGATCACGCCACAGCTGATGCGGCCGCCATTGTCAGTGATGATAGTCTTGATGATATTGTCGGCAATGGTCTGACGATACTCCTCAGGCACCATGTCAAATGCCAATGGCAACAGATTGGCCGTCAGCGTACCGTTGTCATAGCACGTACTGTCGGGATAGAGTATATGTCCCGGCACCTGCGAGGTGGCCGGACGACGGTTGAGAAATCGGTCATTAAACGCCTCCTTGACCTTCTGCCCGTCAGCATCCCACTCACCGGCCTCGCCGTCCAGTCCCAGCACACGGGCAAACTTAGCCATCAGGCCACACATCTTATAATAATAGGCCGACGCGATGAGCGTGCCGTCAGTCTTGCGCGCCGGATCCTTGGTGTGAATCAGCTCGGGCGACTCGGGGGGCACACACCAGTCGCCATACTTATCGGCCGTGATGAGTCCGTCACGTGTGTAATGACGGCGAATAAACCGCATCCAGCGCTTTGTCGCATCATAATTGCGCTCGATGTGGCGGCGGTCACCGGTCTGCTCATACAGCATGTCGCACACCACCGGGAGCGTGGACGACCACGTCATGTCGGCCGTATAATAGTTATAGAATGCCGGACAGATGTCAGGCAGACAGCCATCCTCACGCTGCGCCTCGCGCATATCGTCGGTCCACTTCGCCATCAGCGTAGCATTGTCAAAAATAAAATTCTCGCCCCAGGCTCCCATATTATGATCGCCCGTCCAGGGCTGACGCTCGTCACGCTGGGGGCAGTCCACGGGCACACCCTTGTAATTGCTCGCTATGCCCATGCGTGCCGCACGATACACGTCATTTATCACACGACTTGAACACTCGAACGTGCCGGCATCCTCCAGATCGTCATACACCATCATCGCTGTAATGTCATCGGCCGATACTTCGGGCACACCATCGATCTCCACATACTGAAAACCGTGATACACAAAGCGTGGTGTCCACACGCACACCTCTTCACATCCGTTTGCGATGTAAGTGTCAGTGCTCTCGCTCGACCGCAGATTCTCCACATCGAGCGCCAGTGAGTCGGGCGTGATACGCTCGGCATATCTCACCCTCACCGTGTCACCCTCGGCCAGTCTGGGCAGGCGTAGCCCTACCCATCCGGCCATATTCTGTCCGAAATCCACCAGAAGGGTCCCACGCGGAGTGCGTCGCACAGTGCGCGGACTCATCCGTTGCTTGACCTTCATGCCGGGCGACATCGAGGGACGCAGAGAGCCGTATGGCAGTGCCGCACGCTGTGCATACAGCCACTGTGAGTCATCATATCCCGCACGCGTCCAGTCGCCTAACTCGCGGCGTGCGTCATACACCTCGCCGTCATACTCATTATTGCTCCTTATCGGGCCGTCGGCCGTCAGTCGCCACGACTCATCGGTAGCGATGCGCTGGGTAGACCCGTCGGCATACTCTATCGTGAGGTTCAGACGCACCTTCGGATATCCGAAATTGACTATCTTATGCGGTTTATAATTCTGATGCATCGTATAATAGCGCCCGTTACCCAATGCCACACCTATGGCATTGTCCTCACCACCGCCACGCATCAGCTCCGTCACATCATACGAATCATACAGCACTGTACGGCGGTAATCGGTCGGCGCAGGGGTCAGCACATCGTCGCCAACACGCTCACCGTTGATATACAGTTCATACAGTCCAAGACCCGACACATGCACCGTAGCACGCTTCACAGCCTTATCCTCAGCCTTGAACTCCTTGCGCAGATAGCGTGAACTCAGTCGGCTGTGACGGCTCGCCACGTCCCAGCCGAAGGGAGCCTCCCACCCTATCCAACGGCCTCGCCAGCCCACCTCGCCCATCGGGCCAGTGCCCCACTCGGCCACATCGCTCCAGTCCGAATCGCCACGGTTGGTGCTCACTTTCACGCGCCAATAATACCGGCGGTTAGGCATCAGCTGTCGCCCTGCGTATGGCACAAGCACTGACTCATCGCTCGCCACGCGACCCGAATCCCACACATCAGCCTTGCCCGGAGCGAGCAGGTCAGGCGATGATGCCACAAGTATATGATAGGCCGTCTGCACGACCCCTCTCTGATCGGAAGTGATAATCCAGCCGAGTCTCGGATCGGAGATCTCGACACCCAACGGCCTTACCAGCCGTTCGACCGACAGCCCCTTCAACCCTACCGCCGACATGGCTGACAACGGAGCGGAAATAATGCACAAAAACAATACGAAACTGCGCCACAGCGCCTCAATACATTTCATGGTATAATCTAAGGATAAATTTTACCACAAAAATAGCACAAAAATTTGGGAAATCCATGATTAATTACCTCCTCATCCCGTTAAAGGACGTCTCCGACGCCCGTTTGGTGAGACATTTGATTAACCCCGGGCCTCGCGTGTATGCAAATTACACCCTGCGGGCTATTTGCATCACCCGCTCGTGCCGGGGCTCCAATTACATCACCGCTTCGCGGTTCCGAGAGGTAATTGCATGGCCCGGAGTGGGATGCGACATCGCCTCGTGTGAGTGAGCCTCTGAGAGGCGAGGTAATCATAGCCCCGCCACGAGCGCTATGGGAATAAGCCCGTAGGGCGAAATTACCGGGCGCGAGGCGCGGGGGCCACAACGCCACAGACAAACGGGCGTCGGAGACGTCCTATAGATGCCATATATCTGCTATGAATTTTTCATGTAACCATAAAAACTCAGGAGATATGCCATTGCGTTGGCATATCTCCTGATGTATTATAAAGATGTAGGTTGACCGATTATTTAGGGAGGTTGAAGGCGACGGTCATCTCACGCATCTGCTCGTCTGACATGCCTTCGGGTTCAAAGCCCATGTTCTTTGCGGCGATATAGATGAGAGCTGACTTGTTGAGCACGTCGATCTGGTCGAAGGCTGCCATTACGTCTGTCTCGACGGCAAACACTCCGTGCTTTTCCCACAGGGTCACGTCATAATCACCAAGTTCACGGATGGTTGACTCGGCGAGCTGATTTGAGCTGGGCAGCTGGTAGGGGATGATGCCGAGTCCGCGGGGGCAGAATGCCTTGGTCTCGGGGATCATGCTCCACAACAGGTGGGTGGCGACATCCTTCTCAAGGAACTTCTTGCAGTGCGACATCGCTACGAGTTCGATGGGATGGGTATGTACGGATGCCTTGAAATTCGATCCCTTGGAGATGAGATAGTTGTGCACGGCGAGGTGCGAGGGGAGCTCGGATGTGGGCTTGACGGGATTGTCGGCTATGATCTCATAGTGGGCGCAGTCATCGGTGATGCGGATGAACGAGCCGTTTTCCATCGGCCAGCGGGCGAGGTCACGCATACGTTTGTTGGTGCCCTTGCAGAAGAAGTAGCAGCCTTTGAGATGGGGTAATGTGAGACCTATAGGTGTGGCGGGTGCAATGGCCGGCATGGCGCGGATAGCGTCGTCAACGTGCTCGGTCACATTTACAGTGATATTACCGCCGTTACGCTCGGCCCATCCCTTTTGCCAGAGATAGCCGGCCACTTCGGCCACCTGCTCGACCTCACGGGCCAGGGCAGGACGATTGTCAAGAATAGACATTTCTAAATTCTTATTATATTAATGTGTTGATATTGGTTTCAGACAAGTTGCGGGAGGAAGCATGAGATCACGAGAACGATGATACCGACCACAAGCACGGTTATGGTATTGGCCGAACATCCCTTCCACTCCTTGAGGATGATGCCCCACACGTTGGAGAACACCACGTTGAGCGCCATGAGTATGCAGAACGAGAGTGTCATCAGCGTGGGCGACGAGGTGAGGAATCCCTTGCCGAGCGCGAGTCCGAAGAACTGGCTGTACCACAGTGCGCCGGCCAGAAGACAGAACACGAGGTTGTTGACGAGCACGCTGCCGTTTCGGTAGTCGCTCCATGTATGGTTCTTGCTGTTCTGATAGAAACAGTAGACGGCATTGGAGAAGAATCCACCGAGTGTAACGAGGAATGTCGCGGGGAGGGTCTTGAACATGTCAGGGGTCAGATCACCGAAATTGATGTCTTTGCCAAACTCAAGGCCGACATTGAAACATCCGCTCATGAATCCGGCCAGAAGTGCGATGACTATGCCTTTGGGGAAGTTGAAGTCCTTGACGGCTGCCTTCTTCTCCTCCTCGCTGAGTGATCTGGCCTTCATCGAGCCGGCGATGCCGATGATGGCGATGCCGACGAGGGTCACGACCACACCGAGTATCACCGAGAAGGTCAGCTGAGACAGCGGGTCATTCTCGGGAAAGAAGATGTTGAGCAGCACCGGACCCATGATGGTGCCGAGACCGGCACATGTGCCGAGCGCGATCGACTGGCCGAGCGCCACGCCGAGATAACGCATCGACAGACCGAAGGTAAGGCCGCCGATGCCCCACAAAGCGCCGAAGAGAATAGTCATCCAGATGTTGAATGACTGTCCGGCCGTGAAGAGCTCGCACAGCGAGTGTCCGGCAGGCACGGCCAGCAATGCACCGAGCAGCGGGAGTATGAGCCATGCAAAGACGCCCTGTACTATCCAGTAGCTCTCCCAGCTCCACGATTTGATCTTATTGATAGGAACATAACAGCTCGACTGGCAGAAGGCTCCGACCGCTATGATGAGAAGTCCGATTAATATTTCCATAATAAAATGAAACTGACCGGACACGATAATACATCATCCTGTCCGGTCATATTTATGTGTTAGCGTTTAGATGTGACGTCAGCCTCATACTTCTCCACCTCAGTGATGTAGGTCTCACCGACGGGAACGTTGTTGCGGACACAGAACTCGTCGAATACGGCGTTCCAGGGGAGGTTCTTGCACTCCTCAAGCAGTGCGAGACGCTGGAATTTCTTATCCTCAAGTTCATACTTGCGCAGGGTTGCGATGGGTTCGAGCAGCGCGCGGAGCATACACTTCTGTGCGGCACGGCTACCGATCACGTATGCACCGATGCGGTTGAGCGTACCGTCGAAGTAGTCGAGGCCGTAGTGTACGCGGTTGAGTGCGCCGGCACGTACGATCTCGCTGAAGAGGTCCATAGTGGGATCGTCCATGATGGTGACGTGGTCAGAGTCCCAACGGATGGGGCGCGACACGTGGAGCATGAGTTCGGGCACGAAGAGGAGCATAGCCGATACCTTGTCGGCGACACTCTCGGTGGGATGGAAGTGGCCGGTGTCAAGAGTGATCATCATATCGTTCTTGGAAGCGTATGCGGTATAGAAGTCGTTGGAGCCTACGGTGTAGCTCTCAAGACCGATACCGAACACCTTTGATTCTACGCAGTCCTTCATCCAGTCGTAACGGTGCTCGAAGATCTGATCGAGAGAATCCTTGAGATACTCGCGATACATGTAACGGTTTACGGTGATGTCCTTGCTGCCGTCATGCACCCAGGTGTTCATGATACAGGGATCCTGCTGTGCCTCGCCCATAGCCTGTGCGATGGCGCGGCAACGCTTTGAGTGCTCGATCCAGAAGTCGCGGATGCCCTTGTCGGGATTGGCGAGCGAGAGGTCGCCGCTCTTGGGGTGAGAGAATGATGTAGAGTTGAAGTCAAGTTTGATATCATTAGCCTTGGCCCAGTCGATCCAGCTCTGGAAGTGCTCGACCGAGCACTGGTCGCGGTCAACGTACTTGCCGCCGAAGTCGCCGTAGATCTCGTGGAGGTTGAGACGGTGCTTGCCGGGGATGAGTGACATAGCATAGAGGATGTCGGCACGCAGTTCATCTATATTGCGGGCTTTGCCGGGATAGTTACCGTTAACCTGGATACCACCGGTCAGCGATCCGCCCTGATTCTCGAATCCGGCCACGTCGTCTGCCTGCCAGCAGTGTACGCTGAGGTGGAAATTCTGCATCTGCTCAAGTACCTTTTCGGTGTCAACGCCGATTGCAGCGTAACGCTCGCGAGCTATCTCGTAAGCCTGTTTGATAAGCTGTTCTTTCATGATTTCAAATTTAATATGGTATATATTTGGTATATTTAATTTCGTATTATATAATCACCGCAGGGTGAATGCCAGTGTCTCGACCGACTGTGACGCGATGTCGCGCATACCCTTGATCGAATCGACACATCCGCATCCGCGCAACTGCACGAGCACATTGCCGAGAGCGGTACACTCGGCCGGACCGGCGATGACGGGCATACGGGTCTCGTCAGCGAGCATCTGCATGAGGTGACCGTTGCGCGAACCTCCGCCTATCACATGCAGTCGCTCCACCTCGTTAGGGGCAAGTTCACGGAGCCATCCCAGCATCTCACCGATCCTGCGGGCCAGACTGCGATAGATGACACGTATATAATCGGCCGATGTTTCGGGCTGTTTCTGACCATGTTCGGCACAGTAGTCGTTGATGGCCTTGACCATAGATTTCGGGTTGGCGAACGAGGGATCATCGGGATTGATTATCGACTCGCAGACCGAATCGTTGCACGAGGCGGCCAGCTCGGCGATGTTAGTATCGCGCAGACCCATCTCTTCGCGCACACGCTCGAATATCCATAAGCCGCATATATTCTTGAGCAGACGTGTGGTGCCGTCAATACCACCCTCATTCGTGAAATTATATTCCAATGCCTTGGGGCCGGAATTGGAGTTGGGCGACTCGACTCCGAACAGAGCCCATGTGCCACAGCTCAGATAAGCATATTTCTCATCTGTAGCCGGGATGCCGATTACGGCCGATGCAGTGTCGTGTCCGGCTACGGCGATGACGTTGACCTCGCCAAGCCCGGTAGCGTGCTGTATCTCGGGCGTAAGCGTGCCGATTACAGTGCCGGGCTGCACGAGCGGACCGAACTTCTCACGTCTGAGTCCGAGGTTGTGCAGGAGCACTTCGTCAAAATCACCGGTGGCGATATTGAGCATCTGTGATGTCGATGCGATGGTAAACTCGGTAACAGCCTTACCTGTGAGCATGTACACGAGTGCGTCAGGCATGAACAGTATCTTGTCGGCCGCGTCAAGCACCCGGGCGCCGTTGCGGCGGAGGGTGTCGAGCTGGAACAGCGTGTTGAAATTCATAAACTGTATGCCTGTGCGGCTATACAGCTCTTCACGGCTCATGTGACGGCCGTAATGCTCGACTGCACCTTCGGTGTGGGTGTCGCGGTAGCAGTAAGGTAGTCCTGCGAGCGAACCGTCGGCGTAAAAGTAAGCCACGTCGACACCCCATGTGTCGATACCTATTGATGCAAGAGTGTCGCCCTGTGCGGCAAGACGCGTGCCGGCTGCACGGAGTGCATTGAGTACCTCTTGATATATCAGGGGAAGATTCCAATACAAGTGACCTCCGATGGGGAGCATCGGATAATGAAAGCGGGTGAGCTCGTCCATCTGAACACGTTCACCGTCGTAAGTGGCCAGAACCGATCGTCCGGAGGTCGCACCAAGGTCTATGGCAAGATGATAGGATTTTGACATGGATTAAATTTAGGATATGGTATTTTTATCATCATGGCGAGAAGCTTACTTCGCGCCGATTTACAGGCCAAAGTTACAAAAAAATAAGTATTTTTGTACTAAAATTCTTAGAAAAGTGACACCGCACACAACTTTGTCAAACCAAACTGTACCGACGACACCCGTAGGGCGCTATGCCCCCTCCCCTACCGGAAGGATGCATCTGGGCAACCTTTACTCCGCACTGTTGTCATGGCTGTCGGTCCGCTCCCGCGGCGGACGATGGGTGCTGCGTATCGAGGACCTCGATCCGCAGCGTTCACGAATGGAATATGCACGGCTCATTGAGGATGACCTCGTATGGCTCGGACTCGATTGGGATGAGGGGGGCCTGGATGACCGCGGACATCACGGACCGTACAGCCAGAGCAGACGCGCAAACATATACGAGGATTACCTCAACCGCATAATCGCCACCGGCTACACATATCCCTGCACATGCACGCGTGCCGACATCATGGCTACGCAGGCCCCGCATCAGAGTGACGGGCGAGTGATATACGGTGGACGATGCCGCCCGAAGCGTATGCCCGACTTCACGGCGCACGCCGGCATCAAGTGCGCCACACGCCTGTATGTTCCGGACGAGGAGATACTTTTCACCGACAGGGTCTACGGTCCGCAACGGGTCAATCTGACTCACGAGTGCGGTGACTTCATCCTGAGACGTGCCGACGGTGCTTGGGCCTACCAGCTGGCCGTAGTGGTGGATGACGCTCAGATGGGTGTCAATGAGGTGGTGCGCGGCAGTGACCTATTGCTGTCCACGGCCCAGCAGGTCTACCTGTGCAGACTATTGGGATTCACACCACCGGCTTACGCTCACGTGCCGCTCGTATGCAACAGCGAGGGCCGGAGGTTGTCCAAACGCGATCTCTCACTCAATATGTCCGAACTCAGGACCCGCTATTCCGCACGCGATATAATAGGAAAACTTGCCTGCATGGCCGGCCTCATACCTGAGCCGTCACCTTGCACGGCAAGTGAACTGATACAGCTGTTCGACTGGGATAAAGTGCCGAAAAGCATGACTGTATGTGTAGAGTAAGAACCGGCTCTCAGTTATTTTATGACATCACGAATGACGAGCGATGCGAGCGTGATGCCGAATATAGCGGTGATGTGCATGAGCGAGCCGTTGGTCGCAACCTTATGGAAAGACATTGACTTATCGACAGGAGCCTCGTCATGCCTGTAATCGGGATGATTGGGAACTAACTCGTCGGAATACACGCACTTGAATTTGCGTGCGGGAAACACTCCCGACTTCTTAAATCGCCGGCGCAGTGCCGCAGCGAGCGGACACCCCTTGACATTCCAGAACTCGGCCACAGCGATACGCGACGGATCCATCTTCAGGGCCGCGCCCATCGAGGAATAAAACTTCGTATGCCCCTCGGCCATGGCACGCGTGGCATTGAGAATAAGCAGAGCCTTGTCCGAGAGTGAATCGATGGCATCGATGACATAGTCATAATCCCTGAGGTCATAATCAGCGGCCGTGTCGGCTGTATAGAGTCCGTGCACCGCCGTTATCTCCGCCTCGGGATTGATGTCAAGAAGCCGTCGGCGCAACACGTCGACCTTGACCTGACCTACGGTCGAAGTCAGAGCCGGTAACTGACGGTTGATATTGGATGGAGCGACGCGGTCGGCGTCGACAATCGTGAGGTGAGTCACGCCGGTGCGCACCAGTGTCTCGGCCGTCCATCCGCCCACACCGCCTACACCGAATATAATCACGCGTACGCGAGAAAGCCCGACAAGGCCTTGAGGACCTGCGAGTCGGGCTGTACGATCAAAAATTTCTGAACTTGTGTATGTCACGTTCTAATCCTTTCCGCCAACGACACTTTTGAGTCGCTGCCATACGGTGGGATTGTCATCCTCAAGACGGAGATGGATATTCACATCTGAATTTTCCTTATTGAGAAACACTATGGCGGCGGGAAGCACGATGGCTATAACCTTATCAAACTCCACAAACTCGTGGACACGTCTGAGATTAATGGTTGCAAACGGAGATGATGGCTCAATACTCCCTATGTATAGGTTTTCTTCGTCAATAAATATCCCATGATTTTCAAGGGCATAATCAAACAGAAGGCCAAGATTAAGTTCGTCAGGAGACTTGGGAGGCTTTTTGAATTGACGGTAAAGTGTCTGAATTACTTTCTTTGTTACCATATCATCCGTTAGATTTGTATACGGGCACCGTCACCTGCGTACAGGCGTGGCGGGAGAGCCGAGTATTGATTTTTTGTCTTTTGTCATATAAGCATTTAGTGGTTGATTACTTCGGGAGCAGGCAGATGTCCCTCGTAGTTCTATACTGTAAACACTTTATCAGAGATAAAGGTTTTGACAAAAGTCATAAAAAATCAACTTTTTTTATCTTTTCCTAAAAAGTTGAGGTGCCGTACCTCTTTTCCGGTTCCGGAGAGTACGACACCTCAAAATTATTCGTAATATTTTATGCAAGGAATCCGAGGAGGACACCTGCAGCAACAGCCGAGCCGATCACACCGGCCACGTTGGGGCCCATAGCGTGCATCAGCAGGTAGTTGGAGGGATCGTATTCCAGACCGAGGTTGTTGGAGATACGCGCCGACATAGGCACAGCCGAAACGCCGGCATTACCGATGAGGGGATTGATCTTCTTAGCCTTGGGAAGGAACAGATTGAAGAGCTTCACAAACAGCACACCGCTCGACGATGCGATGACGAAGGCCATGAATCCGAGCAGGAAGATACGGATAGTCTCGGATGTGAGAAACTCCGAAGCCTGGGTCGACGCGCCTACGGTCATACCGAGCAGGATTGTAACGATGTCGGTGAGAGCATTGCTTGCAGTCTTGGCGAGACGGTTGGTGACACCGCACTCACGCAGCAGGTTACCGAAGAACAGCATACCCAACAGAGGAATACCCGAAGGCACGACAAAGCAGGTGAGGATCATACCCACGATGGGGAAGATAATCTTCTCGTTCTGCGACACGGCACGTGCGGGCTTCATCTTGATGAGACGCTCGTTCTTGGTGGTGAAGAGGCGCATCAGCGGCGGCTGTATCACAGGCACGAGAGCCATGTATGAGTAAGCCGACACGGCGATGGCACCCATCAGGTTGGGCGCAAGCTTGGACGAAAGGAAGATAGCGGTCGGGCCGTCGGCACCACCGATGATGGCGATAGCGCCGGCCTGATCGGGTGCGAAGCCGAGCAGCAACGCCACCATATAAGCTCCGAATATACCGAACTGGGCGGCAGCACCGATCAGCATCAGTTTAGGATTGGCTATCAAGGCCGAGAAGTCGGTCATGGCGCCGATGCCGAGGAAGATCAGCGGGGGATACCATCCTGCGCTCACACCGTTGTAGAGGATGTTGAGCACCGAACCCTCCTCATAGATACCGATCTCAAGACCGGCAGTAGTGTTGAAGGGAATATTACCGATGAGTATACCGAAACCGATGGGAACGAGCAGCATGGGCTCGAAATTCTTCTTGATGGCGAGCCAGATGAAGAAGAGGCCCACCAGAAGCATTACGAGATGCTCCCATGTGGCGTTATAGAAACCTGTCAGGTGCCAGAACTCCTGAAGGTTCTGCAATAAGAAATCTCCAAAATCCATGGTAAAAGTCTTGATGATTTTACTTACAGATTATTCGAGAGTGATGAGAACACCGCCATCGAGCACAGAGTCACCGACCGATACAGCGATCGATGTCACCTTGCCGTCACGACCGGCATGGATGGCATTCTCCATCTTCATAGCCTCAAGCATTATCACGGTGTCTGAAGCCTTGACTACGTCACCGACCTTGACCTGGATACCTACCACTACGCCGGGCAGAGGAGCCTTGACCTGATAGCCTGCACCGCCGGCCACCTGGGGCTTGGCGATAACCTTGGCGCCTGAGTCAGTGCGGGGTGCTGCAGACGGACGGGGTTTGCTCACGATAGTTACAGGCTTGTCGGTCTTTTCAAGCTCCACCTTGTAGGGAACTCCGTTGACTTCCACCTTAGCGAGATTATTGTCTATGTCGCCCACTTTCACCGTATAGAGGTTGCCGTTGATGCGATACTTATATTCTTTCATGATTTATTGCAATATATAACTGGTGATGATTAACGGCGCGGCAGTTCGCGCAGTGAATAGATTTTTGAGCTCCAGGGCGAGTAAGCGCGACGCACCTTATTGATGGTGAGCACGGTATTCTCGCGATCGTGGGCATCGAAGTGGTCATGGAGAGCCATCGAGATGGCAGCGATCACCTCGCCTGAGTCATGCTCGGCACGGCCGTCGGCCACTGCATCGGGCATAGTCTCGGCAAGGGCCTTTTCCTTACGCTTAGCCGAAACGGATGCACCTATCTTATTGATGATGTTGAAGCAGATAGCGAGCACAAGCAGAGCCGCGAACACGATGCACATCGCCATCACAGCCATACCGCCGCCACGGGGATCCTGCTCGGCAAACATATCGACCTTCGAGTTGGTACTCTTGATGATATTGTTGCTCGAAGGAGTGATATACTTCTCGTCCGAACCATCACGTACCTCCCAGGCATCAGCGTCACCTACAGCACCGATACCATCGGCCTTACGGGCATAGGTCTGGCCGGGCAGGAGCGAGCCGGGAACCACGATCTCATCGATGAGCGACTTGCCGTCGGCATCATAGATGGCGATGTAGTTGTCCTCGCCGGGTTTGAAAGTGAACGATGTGTGGAAAGTACCCTTGTTAGGCTGACCGTCAGCCCAGAAGATTACGTGCTGACGGGTAGGAATCTCAGTGTTGACATCACCAAGCGGCACGGGATAGAGCGTGGGATTGGCGGGGTCGTTGGTCAGATACACGCTCGAAATTTCGAGGGGTCCGAATGTCGAGTTGAACAGCTCGACCCAGGCCGAATACTGACCGAAGTCGTCAACCACACTGGTGGAATCGTTGACGATCATCACCTCGTTGATCTTGAGGCCGCGACGACCCTGAGCCGAGATGGCGATGACGCCTGCGACTGCCACCACTAAGAGGGTTAATATTCTCTTTTTCATATAAGTGTTGGTTTGACGTGGGCTTACAGGGGTATATTGCCGTGTTTCTTGGCAGGATTGACAACCTTCTTGGTAGCAAGCTGCTGAAGTGCGCGGATGATGCGGAAACGTGTGTTGCGGGGTTCGATAACGTCGTCGATGTATCCGTAGCGTGCAGCGTTGTAGGGGTTGCAGAACAGCTTGTTGTACTCATCCTCCTTCTCCTTGAGCACCTTGGCGGGATCATCTGATGCCTTTGCCTCCTTGGCATAGAGCACCTCAACGGCACCTGCACCACCCATAACGGCGATCTCAGCCGTAGGCCATGCGTAGTTCATGTCGCCACGGAGCTGCTTGCAGGACATCACGATATGGCTACCGCCGTAGCTCTTGCGCAGAGTAACGGTTACCTTGGGCACTGTAGCCTCACCGTAAGCATAGAGGAGCTTCGCACCGTGGAGGATGACACCGTTGTACTCCTGACCTGTACCGGGAAGGAATCCGGGTACGTCCACGAGGGTAACGAGGGGGATATTGAACGCGTCGCAGAAACGGACGAAACGTGCAGCCTTGCGCGAAGCATTGCTGTCGAGTACGCCGGCGAGATATTTGGGCTGGTTGGCAACCACACCTACTGCCTGTCCGTTGAAACGGGCGAAGCCGATGATGATATTCTTGGCATAGTCGCGCTGTATCTCAAGGAACTCTCCGTTATCGATAATAGCGCCGATCACCTCGTACATATCGTAGGGACGGTTGGCCGAGTCAGGAATAATCTCATTGAGCGAATCTTCGAGACGGTCGATGGGGTCGGTGCACTCTACCAGCGGCGGCTCCTCCAGATTGTTCTGGGGAATGTAGCTGAAGAGCTTGCGTATGATCGAGAGTGTCTCCTCGCCGTCCTCGGCTGCGAAGTGTGCCACACCGCTCTTCTGAGCGTGAACGGCTGCGCCACCGAGTTCCTCCTGAGTCACATCCTCGCCGGTAACGGTCTTTACAACCTTGGGGCCGGTAAGGAACATATATGAGATACCCTTGGTCATAATGGTGAAGTCGGTAAGCGCGGGTGAATATACCGCACCACCGGCACACGGACCGAGGATACCGGAAATCTGAGGTATCACACCTGAGGCAAGGATATTGCGCTGGAAGATCTCAGCATAACCGGCGAGAGCGTTGATACCCTCCTGAATACGTGCACCACCCGAGTCATTGAGACCGATGACGGGGGCACCCATCTTCATAGCCATATCCATGATCTTGCAGATCTTCTGCGCCATTGTCTCGCTGAGCGAACCGCCGAACACGGTGAAGTCCTGAGCGAAGACATATACGAGACGGCCGTCGATCGTACCGTAACCGGTCACGACACCATCGCCGAGATAACTTTTCTTTTCCTGTCCGAAGTTGTGGCAACGGTGGCGCACAAACATATCTATTTCCTCAAAGGAACCTTCGTCGAGGAGCTGTGCTATACGCTCGCGGGCAGTATATTTGCCACGTTCGTGCTGCTTCTGGATAGCCTTTTCACCACCACCCAGACGAGCCTCCTCGCGCAGGGCGATAAGCTCTTTTACTTTTTCAAGCTGATTGCTCATGATAATATTGTAAAGGGGGGAATACCGTATAGATTATTTATTGGGATCCTCGCAGAGCTCGATAAGAGTGCCGCAGGTCGACTTGGGGTGGAGGAATGCGATGTTAAGACCCTCGGCACCCTTGCGGGGAGCCTTGTCGATGAGCTTGCAGCCCTTCTCCTCGACCTCAGCCAGCGCGTTAGCCACACCATCCTCGATGGCGAGTGCGATGTGCTGGATGCCGCCGCGGCCACCGTTGTTGGCGATAAACTTGCTTATAGCGCTCTCGGGAGCGGTGCCTTCGAGGAGTTCGATCTTGGTCTGACCTATCTTAAAGAATGCTGTACGCACCTTCTGGTCCTCTACCTCTTCGATAGCGAAACATTTGAGACCCAGAGTGTTTTCATAGAAGGCAATAGCCTCCTCAAGATTGGGGACAGCAATGCCCACGTGTTCGATATGCGAAATATCCATGATAAAATAAGTATATGATTTATGGTTAATTCTAATAAAAATAAAATATCACGTTCGCAAAATTAAGGAAAAAATTCCGTAATAGCGCAACATATATTAAGGAAAAAATCGTCAGTTGAAAAAATAGCCTCATTCACACTTTTTACCGCACCGCAAAGGAAAGTATCGAAAGTTTTGGCTATATTTGTGGCTTAAAACAATAGGAACAATTATGTCAGATATCAAATGTGTGGGCATACTCACCTCGGGAGGTGACGCCCCCGGTATGAATGCAGCTATCCGTGCGGTCACTCGTGCGGCTATATACGGAGGTCTGAAAGTCAAAGGTATCTATCGCGGATACCGCGGTCTGATCACCGACGAGATTGTCGAGTTCAAGACTCAGAATGTGTCTAATATCATTCAGGCCGGCGGTACTATACTCAAGACCGCCCGTTGCAAGGAGTTTACCACGCCCGAAGGTCGTCAGCTCGCTTACGACAACCTCAAGCGCCAGGAGATAGACGCACTTGTGGTCATCGGCGGTGACGGTTCGCTCACCGGAGCACGCATTTTCGCCAACGAATTTAACATTCCTATCATAGGCCTCCCCGGCACCATCGACAATGACCTGTACGGCACCGACTCGACCATCGGTTATGACACTGCGCTCAACACCATCATGGAGTGTGTCGACAAGATACGTGACACGGCCACGAGCCACGAACGCCTGTTCTTTATCGAAGTCATGGGTCGCGACGCAGGCTTTCTCGCCCTCAACGGTGCCATCGCATCGGGTGCCGAGGCCGCTATTATCCCTGAAATATCTACTGAGGTCGACCAGCTTGCCGAACTGATCGAGCACGGTTTCCGCAAGAGCAAGAACTCATCAATCGTACTCGTTGCAGAGAGTCCCGTGACAGGTGGCGCGATGGGCCTGGCCGAACGTGTCAAGAACGAATATCCCAGCTACGACGTGCGCGTATCCATACTCGGACACCTCCAGCGCGGTGGCTCGCCCACAGCTTTCGACCGCATCATTGCCTCGCGCATGGGTGCCGCGGCCATCGATGCTCTGCTTGAGGATCAGCGCAACGTAATGATAGGCATACGCAACGATGAGATCACCTACGTACCTTTCTCCAAGGCTATCAAGAATGACAAGCCCATCAAGCGTGAACTCATCGACACACTGCGCCGCCTATCCATATAATATAATACGGTAATGCTGCCCGACTGACATGATACAGGTCTCAGACATAGTCAAGAGCTACGACGGGCTGAAGGTGCTCGACAGCGTGAGCCTCACCATCGACGACGGTGAATTTCTGTCCATCGTCGGCCCGAGCGGTGCAGGCAAGACTACGCTGTTGCAGATCATCGGCTCGCTCGAAGCCCCCGACTCGGGCAGTGTGCTGTATGACGGCACTGACATTGTCAGGATGAAGGAGGCACAGCTTGCAGCCTTCCGTAACAAAAACATGGGATTTGTCTTCCAGTTTCATCAGTTGCTACCCGAGTTCACTATGGTCGAAAACGTCGCGATGCCGGCTATGATCGGCGGACAGGGACGCAGGGCAGCCATGGATAGAGCTGCGGAACTGTTGCGTGGTCTGGGACTCGGCGACCGTCTCACGCACAAGCCCAATCAGTTGTCGGGCGGCGAACGTCAGCGCGCAGCCGTGGCACGCGCACTCATCAATGACCCGTCAGTGATACTTGCCGACGAACCCTCGGGCAGTCTGGACTCGCACAACCGCGAGGAGCTGTACCGCCTGTTCTTCGACCTGCGACGCACCACCGGCAAAACGTTCATTATCGTCACCCATGACGAGTCGCTGGCCCTGACCTCCGACCGCATCGTACACATGGCCGACGGACGCATCATCAACAATACAATCTCAACCGATCAATCAGCAATCCGCCCATGATAACAGTCCAACGGATACTAAGCACGGCATCTGCCATCCTGCTATTTGCTTTATGCTCATGCCAGGAGGACGGAGTGGATGGTCAGGTAAGTATGACATGTACCGACATCGTCACGTTTGCCGGAAATGACAACGGCAATGCCCTCTTTACCTTCCAAAAGGTCGATGACTCTCCACTGATCACCCTAAGGTCGCAGATCTCGATCAATACCGACGAGTATCCGGCAGGGACCCGTATGCTGATAAGCTACAACCCTCCCGAAAACCGGGCATACACATCAGGCGACGTAAGGCTTATCGGCGCGCGCACCATCACACAGTCGGCGATATATACCGAATGGTCGCCGGACTTTGATGCATGGGATCGCGATCCCGTCTACGTATACAGCACGTGGCGTACGGGTAACTACCTTAACGTGCATGTGCGCCTCACATATTCGACCGAGCCGCGCCTGTTCTGTCTCGCCGCCGATCCGGCCACTCTCGACACTCCTTGGCCCGACGTATACATGGTGCATACGATGGCCTCGGAGACCGACAACCATGACCGTGCCTACTACGCATCGTTTGACCTCTCACCCGTGTGGGATCAACCGGGCGTAGAGGGTATACGCCTCCACGTAGCCAACAGCAACCTCGATAAACATATTTTCACATTTGCCCGTCAGCACTGATTCCTTGCGATATATAATCCGCTACTCCACAACGCCTTTCGGCTATCTGCGCACCGTCTGACGTATTGTGCAAATGGTTAAATTTATATTAAAGCGCTTGTTTAATAGGAATAATGTGTAAATTTGTGTTGTATAACATAAAAGATCGTAACACTTTTAACTATGGCAAAAATAACAGGCGCTGTGGACATAGACCGCGAGAGATGCAAAGGATGTGACCTCTGCGTCGTGGCGTGTCCGTGCGATGTGCTCACGCTGCAGACCAAAGATGTCAACGACCGCGGCTATCATTTCGCTACAGCTATCGAGCCGGACGCCTGCATAGGATGCGCCGCATGCGCCACCGTCTGCCCGGATGGCTGCATCACAGTGTATCGTGTAGTTGATAAATCCTGACCTCCGTCATATCCCCCCATATTCTATGGAAGAAGTTACATTAATGAAAGGCAATGAGGCTATAGCCCACGCAGCTGTCCGCTATGGTGTGGACGGCTATTTCGGCTATCCCATCACGCCTCAGAGCGAAATCCTCGAGACCCTTGAGGAACTCATGCCGTGGCAGACCACAGGCATGGTCGTACTCCAGGCCGAGAGCGAAGTCGCCGCTATAAATATGGTATATGGCGGAGCCGCTACAGGCAAAGCCTGCATGACATCATCCTCCAGCCCTGGCATAAGCCTCAAGCAGGAGGGCATATCATATATCGCAGCCGGAGAACTCCCGGCCCTCATCATCAACTGTATGCGCGGAGGCCCCGGCCTCGGCACCATCCAGCCCTCACAGAGCGACTACTTTCAGGCCACCAAGGGTGGTGGCCACGGTGATTACCACCTGATAGTGCTCGCCCCCGCTTCGGTTCAGGAAATGGCCGATTTCGTGGGACTCGGTTTTGATCTCGCATACAAGTACCGCAATCCGGTAATGATGCTTGCCGACGGTGTTATCGGACAGATGATGGAGCGTGTCAAGCTCCCCGAGTTCCGCCCCCGTCGCACTGACGAGGAGATAGCCCGCGAGTGTCCTTGGGCAGTGACCGGACGACCCGAAGGCCGCAAGCCCAACATTATGACCACACTCGAACTTGTCCCACAGGCCATGGAGCAGCACAACCTCCATCTGCAGGCCAAATATCGCCTCATCGAGCAAAACGAAGCTCGCGCCGAGGAGTTTCACACGGACGATGCCGAATACCTTATCGTAGCGTTCGGATGCGTGGCCAGAATATGCCAGAAGGCCGTCGAAGAGGCCCGCGCCGAAGGTATAAAGGTAGGACTGCTCCGTCCCATAACCCTGTGGCCCTTCCCTACTGAAGAAGTCAAACGTCTCGGCCGTAAGGTCAAAGGCATTCTCGTCGTCGAGCTTAATGCCGGCCAGATGATCGAAGATGTGCGCCTCAGCCTCGACACCATCAAGCCCGTGCATCATTTCGGACGTATGGGAGGTATAGTCATGGATCCCGACGAGGTGTTCGTAGCACTTAAAGAAAAGTTTGAGTTATGACACGCGAAGAAATCAAACAGCCCTGCAACATCGTGGCCTGCAAGCCGCGTCTGCTCAACGACAATACTATGCACTACTGCCCCGGATGCTCGCATGGAGTGGTGCATAAGCTCGTGGCCGAAGTCATAGACGAGATGGGTGCCGAGCATATCGCCATTGCCATAGCCCCTGTAGGATGTGCGGTAATGGCTTACAATTATATAGATGTGGACTGGATCGAGGCAGCTCACGGACGCGCTCCGGCCATCGCTACCGCAGTCAAACGTCTCAACCCCTCACGTCTCGTATTCACCTATCAGGGTGACGGCGATCTCGCCGCGATCGGCACAGCCGAGACCATTCATGCTTGCAACCGTGGTGAGAATATCGCCATAATCTTCATCAACAACGGCATCTACGGCATGACCGGTGGTCAGATGGCACCAACCACCCTTGAAGGCATGGTGACCTCAACCACCCCCTACGGCCGCAATGTCGAACTCAACGGCTATCCGCTCAACATCACCGACCTGCTGGCACGTCTGCCGGGCACATGCTACGTCACCCGTGAGAGCGTACACACTGCACCCGCCGTCAGGAAGGCAAAGAAAGCCATACGTCAGGCTTTTGAAAACTCCTTGTCAGGAAAGGGCACGTCAGTAGTGGAAATCGTATCAACCTGCGTATCCGGCTGGAAGATGACACCCGTCAAGGCCAACGAGTGGATGGAGGAGCACATGTTTGAGAAATATCCGCTCGGAGAACTAAAGAATACGGACAAGACCGATAAATAAAGCTATGAAAGAAGAAATTATTATAGCCGGATTCGGTGGTCAGGGTGTCCTCTCGATGGGTAAGATTCTGGCATACGCCGGACTCATGGA
This sequence comes from Bacteroides sp., assembly GCA_014802015.1. Lineage (GTDB taxonomy): Bacteria > Bacteroidota > Bacteroidia > Bacteroidales > Muribaculaceae > Duncaniella. Next base: position 687 of record JAAVDB010000027.1, on the reverse strand, counting down.
AGACCTTGAGGTGACATGGATGCCTTCATACGGTCCCGAACAGCGCGGAGGCACAGCCAACGTGACGGTCATACTCTCGGACGCACCAATTTCCAGCCCCGTACTCAACAGTTATGATACTGCCGTACTGCTCAACCAGCAGAGTCTTGATAAATTCGAGAGCAAGGTCAAGCCGGGCGGCACATTGATATACGATCCCTACAGCATACACCATGCGCCGACACGCACTGACATCACCCTCGTGCCGGTCGATGCCATGGAGGCGACGTTTGAACTCGCATCGTCCAAGAGCTACAACATGGTACTGCTCGGCGCGCTGCTCAAAGTACGACCTATAGTCAGCGTCGATGCCGTGATGCGCGGATTGAAAAAGACCCTCCCCGAACGTCATCATCACCTGCTCCCGGTAAACAAGGACGCTATACTCCGCGGACTTGAATTAGTGAAATAAACGTATTACTAAAAATAGATTGTAAGATGTATAAGAATTATATAGTATAGGACTTATACATCTTATTAAGTAACTCTTGAAAATTAATTTATATTATATGTGAACTTTATTTTGAGCAAAAATCAACGAATGAAGAAGGAGTTTATGGATATAAACGACTGATGAATGAGAGGATTTTAGCCAAAATAAAGCCACAGAGAATATAAAAGTCTTACAAGGGTGACTTATGAAAAACT
>JAAVDB010000026.1 GCA_014802015.1 Bacteroides sp. | reverse complement strand
GCTTCTATCATTGGTAATAAAACTCCTTGCCGCGGTCATCCTCTCGTTGGCGTTTGATTATAAAAACAAAAGCGTAGGATTCTGTATCTGTTACCGTCCTACTTTCCGAGGCTTCTCGCATTGCCCTTTAGATGTCGGACGGCAACCGCAGAAGCCCACGCCAGTATATGCAATCATTGCGTCCGGACATATCTCTCCCGAGATACCTTACCGGATACAAGGTATTACATAACCACGGGCATCCACCGTTGCTCACCCTTGACATCTAAATGAATTTTGCGAGAATTCCGGAAAGTCAAGAATCAGCGCGGATAAACGCTTTCTATGTATTTAATTTGGAGCGACTATTCGCGTCCTATGATAATACATCCCGTCCCGCTTTACCCCAGACCGAGCATTGGTCAGATTTAACCCTAACCTTTCTGGCGTGGTCTGCGAGGCGGTCTGCAGGCGCAAAGGTACAAAAATTTTTCAGACACGTCAATAATATTTATCACCATGAGGAGGAATGTGGATGTATACGGATATGTGGCATTTAATGGCCCGATTTAAGCGCATTTGAATGTGTTTTAGCTATGGGGTATTTAATGGACGTCTCCGACGCCCATTGGATGGGGTAACGCCATACCCCGGGCCTCGCGGGGTGGCGTTACGCCTTCGGCTCCACGCCTCTCCCGCTCGTGCCGGAGCTATAATTATATCGCCTCTCCGAGGCTATGTGGCATCGAACTCACCGGCGTAAACAATCCGCCCATGAGCTGAAATGATTCATACCCTCTTGCACTACAAACAAAACAGTTTATCAAACATAATTAACAAATTGTTAGCACAAAGTATAATATATACATGATCCATACAACAGAGCATGACATAAAATCTCGTCACGACACAAAAAATGCCGGTATATAGTTAAAAAATTCGGTGGGGGCACACAAAAAAAAAGAGAGCCGAGTTTTTGAAAAACTCAGCTCTCGATTGAGTTGCCTTGGAAAGATTCGAACTCTCACAGGCGGAACCAGAATCCGACGTGCTACCATTACACCACAAGGCAATTTCAAGATTTGTGTCTCAACTCGGGGAGCATCTCTATGTCCTTTTCGTTTTTGACGTTGCAAAGGTAGGGAGTTTTTTTGACCTGTGCAAGTATTTTGCGACTTTTTTTGAATATTTTTTTCAAAAAAGTAAAAAAGGTAGCAGGACTATAAGCCGGGTTATGTCGTCACGGCACTTCTCGTCAGGCATTTACACGCCCTTGAAGGTTACCGCGGCGGTCGCAGTCATTTATCTAATCGGCGCCTCGCATAGCTACGGCGCTCAAGCAGCCTACCCCCCGGCGATGGGCGAGCAACCCATTGTGGCGGCTCCGCGAGGGAGCACTCTCCACATGCCGGTATACATGGCCTTGCAACCCATAAGACGTGCGGCATATCGTGTCGCCACGATACCCGGTGGGCTCTTACCCCGCCTTTTCACCATCACCTCCACGTGAGGGTGGAGGCTGTCATTCTCTGTCACGCTACTCTGCCGTCACCGACAGCTCCCCGTTAGAGAGTATGGTGCTCTGTGTTGCCCGGACTTTCCTCTTGCCGCTCAGTGCCCGCACGCGGGCTACACTCGGCAAGCGACACGACCGTCCTGCTACCAATGTGCAAAATTACGAATATAATTTCAATTTACCGCATGTTCACTACGCTCTTGCGTGCGTTTTCCGACATGTTGGGGGCTATCTTGCCGAGAGCCTCCCCTATCTGGGCACCTGCATCGGTGCCGAATGCCTTGACATAACCGCGCAGACATGCGAGCGCTTCGAGCTTGGCACTCTCAGGACCATCTCCCGTGCCGATGGACTCTATGGCCGAGGTCACGTCACCGAGGCGTGACTGATCAGTCTTATTGATTACGTCACGAAACAGCATGGACTCGTAGAGATAACCGGGCACCTCCACACCTTCGTCTTTCAGAGTACGAAGCTCGGCGAGACGTGTCGAGAAGTCAAATCCGGGATTCATCTTCTTACCGGCAAACTCCTTGCGATAGGCCCCGACGATGAGTTCGGCCGCACGTGGCGCTCCGACGGCCTCGGCAAGCTGCGCGCGGCTGTCGAACACGTGACGAAACGACGCACAGTCAGTCGTCGGAATCATTCCTAATAGTGTCTGTGAACTCTCTGAAGCAAGCTCTCCGGCCGACAGACCGGGTATGTAGGCATCGAGCACCTTGATGATCTCCTGAGGCGAGCGGGCATCGATGGACGAAACATATTCAATCATAAAGTCAGCTCCACGCTCGCCATTGGCAAAACGTGACTCAAACTCGCCAAGCTTAAGAGCATTCTCGACCCTGTCGATAAACTTGCCGGCTGTCTTGACGGCACCACCGACAATGCGGTGATAGAGCGATCCGTCAGGACGGAGTATGAGGAATGTCGGATAGATCTTCACGCCGTATTTTTCGGCTATATATACGTTATCCTCAGCCTCAAGATCCTTCATCACGCTGACAAAACGCGGATTCATATACTGACCGCACGAGTCCAGCGGGAATATATTCTTGGCCATAGCCTTACACGGGCCACACCAGGGGGTGTAGCAGTCAACGAACACGAGTTTGCCCTCCTGCTCTGCCTTGGCCTGAGCCTCGGGGAGGGTCATGTCATGAAAGACAATACCGTCGGCATATACCTGAGCGGTATATGACACGACGGTAAGTGTTAAGAGAAATATTTTTTTCAACATATATCGGTTGATCTTATTCCGTTTCAGAAGTCCGTCCCTGCGGACCCTGATAGATGCCTTCGAGGTCAATGCCGTAGCGGTCCTGCATCAGGGTGACGATGTCATTGTATATATCAATGACAAGGGGATATTCTTCGTACTTCTTCTCAATGTAGTCACGGCCATAGAACATAGCCATACGGCAGTAATTAAGGAACCAGTCGTACTCGACGGAATAGGCATTAAATTCTCTCATCCACTGCGTGATGTAATGATTGAAGTATTCCTTGAAATCCTTCTCGACAACACGGTCAGGGAAACCGCGCTCCCATGAATAGTTGGGACTGCGAGGGTCTGATTCGAGAGCCTTGTACGTACCGTCCGTATTGTACCAGGTAATCTTATTGCGGATGTCCAGAGGCTCCTCTATGATACCGTCAAGATAGCATGCCTTGATGATTACATAAAGGAATTTACAGCGGGCAAAACGCATGCCGGCCTCATCTCTGTTGGCCAGACCCTCGGGTGTGAAGCTGAGAGCCCAGTAATCAAATCCGTCAGTCTTGACCGTAACGGGCGAGTTGTCTGTGGCAGAACCCGTACCCGACGAGCTTGAGCTATTATCCTCACTGCCATCGGAATCAGCAGCGACGTCGCGCAGATTCTGCACCAGGTATATCTTGACCGGCATAGCCTTACGCACTGCCTCAGGGGTCATGTACGAGAATACGTGATCCTTCATGAAATCTACATAAAACGCTACATTTTCCTCATCTACGGGATCACACGCTTTAAGGCTACCCGTACCGAGACCTTGCCACTGACGGTTAAGATCCTGAGGGGTAATATCCTTGTAGATAAGGTAAGTGTCATAGATTTCCTTAATCTTGACGATGTCGTCATCGTACGGATGATTGCCCTGCGGGAAATCAAAACGCAACACTGAATAATTTCCGGATGGCTGTATGGGTTCCTCGTCCTTGGTACAGGAGCTGAGTGCGAGCAGTCCGAACAAAGTATATAATATAGTCTTTTTCATGACTCAAATTACTTTCGTAAATTATATCGTGAATTATCTGGATATTGTGGTGCCCTGACGCGGACCTGAAGCCTGAGGATTCTGAGTCAGCTCGGGGTTGGAATCAACCGTAGAGTTAGGCAACGGGAGAGTATACTGGAGATCCTGAGCCGACAGCACATACTCGACAGCTGTCTCCGCATCGGGATACCATACATGCTTGATCTCAGGCATGCCCCAGCGGCGCAGGTCAAACCAGCGCTGACCCTCGAAACACAACTCACGGCGACGCTCCTCGCGCACGAACTGACGGCAAGCCTCAGCGCTCATATTGCCCAGAGGCTGATAGTGACCGCTCTCGAATCGCATCTCACGCAGCTCATTGAGGGCCGCGATAGCGTCGATCTCCCCACCGGGGATATTGGACTTAGCTTCGGCATAGTTCACGAAAGCCTCGGCATATCTGAGCGAACGGCCGAATATAGAGAGGTTGTCATTGCTACAGGTAAACTGTGCTGACACCGTAGTCTTACCAACAGCCTGAGGGAACTCCTCACCGCTTGAGTCTACATACCAGCTTCTGACTACGTAACAATCCTTTCGAAGGTCATACTCCTCGAACGAATCCATCAGGTCGGGAGATGCCTTGAAATATGAATGCTTCACGAGACCTGAACCCTGCTCCACAACATAATCGGTAAGCCACAGGAAGAAATCGCCTCGGCGTCCGTATGGCCAGATACACTCGGTCGAACCGGTGTAGCTGTGGAAGTCATGGTATGTGCGCTGAACGGGAGTCGTGGTGGTGTAACGCTGAATGGTGTTGAGATCGGTGAGTGTGAAGTTACTGTTCTTCATCACGCGCTCGGCATACTTGGCAGCCTCTTCCCAGTTTTCCATATAGAGGTATACACGCGAGAGCAGAAGTTCAGCCATGGGCAGACTGGTACGATAGTCCATCTTCCATTTACGGTTCTCGGGCAGACCCTCGTAAAGAGTGATAGCCTCTGTCAAATCCTCGACGATCTGCTCATACACCTCACGTACCGTATTACGGGTAAGAGGCTTATTCTCGATCTTAGAAGTGAGTTTCAGGGGCACACCGGGCGAATCGGGCGCATACGTATAGGGTGCGCCGAACAGATTCACAAGCTGTAGATAATAGAACGCGCGCAACGTGTGAGCCTGAGCTACAACATTATCGATGTCGTCCTGCAGATCTCCCTCAGCCTGACCGATATAGTCGAGGATAGCGTTACATCCGAGGATGAACTCATAGCAGTAATAATACTGGTTGTAACTTTTCGCAGTAACGACCTGATCAAGTTCGTTCCAGAGATCGGGCTGCCAGGTGAACGGTATGAAATACTGCTCAATATTGAATCCCGACTGGGGATCCTGATACTCAGCCATAGCCACATCATCGTCAAAAAGGTGAACGAAACCCTCCAGATAGTAAGATGAAGAGGTGTGGGGATAGGCCTCACCAAGCAGAATCTCGTTGAGCGAGTTAGCATCCTTCGGCACGAACTCCGAGGACGACTGAGGCTCCAGAAAGTCGTTGCAGGAATTGAGCGACAATCCCAGAAGGCCGAATATGATTGACTTGATATATATCTTATTCATAATATTATTCTGTGTCTTTGATAGATTAGAAGCTGAGTGAGCAGGTCACCGAATACATGTGAGGCATCACGCTGTTGCCCAGTTCGGGGTCAAATCCTCTCCATTTCTTGCTTGCGATAACGAAGATGTTACTTACCGAAGCCGAGAGGTTGAGGCTCTGAGCACCGAACGCATTACACCACTTCGTAGGCAGGTAATACGAGAGGGCGATGTTGTTACAACGCAGGAACGAAGCATCGGCCACCATAACATCCGAGTTGGCCCACATCATATAACGGTTGTTCACGGTGTTACCCAGGGTAGGCAGCGTGTAGTTGATGCTCTCATACACGGCCGTCCAGAGCGCGGGGATGATGGTATTCTGTTCATCACCCGGTTTCTTCCAGCGATTATTGAGGTCGCGGTCAATATTGTTCCACGGATCGGGTATCTTACCATTGTTGAAGTTTCTGTAAGGGTTGGGGAGACGACGCTTGGCTCCCAGAAGGCATGACAGCGTAGAACTGAGTGAAATATCCTTCCAACGCAGGCGGAAGTTTAAACCACCCGTGAAGTAAGCCTCGGTCTGTCCCGAATAAACCATGAAGTTGGTAGGATCATCGCTCCGCTCCACGTCAAGCAGATTAAACAGAGGATAACCCGTCTCGGGATCGAGTCCGGCAAAAGAGTATGACCAGAACGCGCTCACGGGATAACCCTCCTTGAGGGGGCGATCCTTGTTGCCCGACAGGTAGTCGGTATACTGCGGCTGGTTGGCTTTCACATACTCTTCGGGGTTGTCCGAACGGTTCCAGTTCTTAGACGCATTGAATCCGATGGTGAGAGCAAGATCCTTGCGTGAGATCGGGGTGAAATTGAACGTAAGCTCAAGACCGTGGTTGTGAAGCTTACCACCGTTGAGCTTCATGGTACGCATACCATACTCCTCGGCGATGTTCTGCTGTAGGATCACGTTAGATGCACGGGTATAATACTCAAGGTTGAGTGTGAACTTGTGCAGGAACTGGAGGTCGATACCGGCATTCCAGGTCTTTGTGCTCTCCCAGTTGAGATAAGGGTTGGGGAGAGAAGAGATTGTTGCATAATACTGGTTGTAGGGCTGTTTCAATCCACCCACGCCGTAAGCGGCGAGCAGGTCAGGGCTGACAGAGTTAACGACGTTACCCTGTATACCGTACGTAGCACGCAGATTCAACTGGTTGAGCCATTCCACGTTATCCTTAATGAAGCCCTGCTGGGCCACACGCCATGAATAACCGAACGAATATGTGGGGTTGAACCTGTTGTTCGTATCCTGACCGAAACGGTTTGAGGCATCCCAACGGAAGTTGGCATTGAGCACGTGCACATTATCGAACGAGTAGGCAAGCACGCCGAATATAGACAGCTGATTGTCAGTATGGTCATACTTGCGCCAGCCGCTACCGTAACGGAACACCCTCTCATACACACCCCAGTCATAATGACTGCCTCCGATAGGAACAATCTCCTCGGGAGGCGTAGGAGCCACCATCATCTGACCACGTTCGGGAATATATCCGAATACGTTGTTGGTGTTTGAGCTGCTCTTGGCCGAACGCATCTCAAAACCTGCGAGGAGGTTCACGCGGTGCTTTTCAGCGAATGTCTGTGACATCGTCAGCTTGTGTGACATAGAGTAGGTAGTCGACTGTGACGCAGTCGTACTGAGCTGACCGCCGACAGGGAGCATCGCTGCCTTGTAGAGATCCGATCCGTACTCCTCACTACCTGCGGGATAACCGCGGTAATGCATCTCGACATACGAAGTCTTCTCACCGAGATATGACTCAATGTTATTGTTGGACTGGAAGATGCTACCGCCAAACGTATAGGTCATCCAGTCGAGTATCTTGTACTCGGCATTGAGTGATGTCGAGAAACTCTTGTTGACACTCTTTGAATAACTGTTTTCCATCTCGTTCAAGATATTATAGCCGGCAGTAAGCGTGCTCGGGTTCATGGGATAGGAGGTGTACGGCATATAATAATATTCGTACTCACCCTTCTCGTTGAACGCGGGAATCGAACGGCTGGTATTCAACGCAAACGACGAGGGGTTGACACCCGAGGCATAGCCGTCACTGTTACGGTATGAACCGCTCATATTGAGAGTGACACGCAGACGCTTGCTGAACTGGATGCCGAGATTGAGGCGCGAAGTAAACTGATTGTTGCTGTTACCGACCTCAGTACCGTTATTGACCGAATATCCGACCGAACCGTTATAGGTCACCTTGTCCGAACCGCCTGACACACTCACATTGTGACTGGTCGACAGCGAGTTACGGGTAAGGAGGTCAAACCAGTCGGTATTGACCGTCTCAAGTCGCTGCATATTGGCTGCAAACTGGGTCTCGTCAATCATACGTCTGTTAAACATCTCCATAAGACCCTCGTAAGTATTGAGCTGGGGTACAGGAGTGCTGGCATAACGTGCACCTGCATCGTACGCTTCCTTGCTAAACTGGATGCGTTCGAGCGAGTTCATCATATTGTAATGGTCATAACCTTTACGTTCACGTATGCTCAAGCTGCCCTGATAACGTACGGACACGCGCTCGTTTGAACCCTTCTTGGTGGTGACCACGATCACACCGTTTGACGCGCGCGAACCATAGATAGCGGTTGCGGATGCGTCCTTGAGCACGGTGATGGTCTCGATATCGAGCGGGTTGAGCCATGACACCTGATTACCGATAAGGGTAGACATATCCTCGGTAAGAGCCTCACTGGCATCGATATGTATAGGATCGGGCTGTATCACACCATCGACTACCCACAGAGGATCGGTGCTGCCGAGCAGCGTAGACGTACCGCGGATCTTGATCGAGGGGGACGAACCCACACGGGCCGATGAATTGCTCACGACCATACCTGCGACACGTCCCTGAAGCATCTGGTCAATCGACTGATAACCCGGGATGATCACATCCTCAGCTTTAAGAGTGGTATATGCGCCCACCATGTCACGACGGGGCAGACGGTTGTAACCGTCATCGACCACAGTCACTTCATCAAGTTTAAGAGCGTCGGCCTCAAGACGGATCTTCAGAGGCTTCTTGAAATCCACCGGCACTTCCTTGGTCTCCATACCTATATAAGATACTTCAAGTACAGGACGGGCACCGTTCTTCATTTCATATTTAAATCCGAACGTACCGTGTGCATCAGTGGTTGTTACAGCATTCACTCCTTTCATTCCTTTGATGCGCACACCTGCTCCCGGCAGCGGCTCACCCTCATCGTCAAGCACTTGACCCATGATGGGCTTTATCTCAGCTTCGCCGGATTTAGATTGCGCATGTATGCCGGGCATACTCCACATTGATGATAACACCATTGTGAAAACTGCCAGCATGATCTTAAAATAGTTACAATTTTTCATGCACTGACTTCTTTTTAATTAAAATTGGCTTTTAGGTTGTATTTTAGACGAATCCATAGTAAAAGTAGCAAATTTCTATCACACTACCATAATATTTGAAAAAAACAGGCTCAATTTTAGAAATATTAACAATTGATAAAATCCCAAATATCAGGCCGTTTCAAATCATAACTTATTTTATACAAATTCTATTTCATTAGCTATAAACCCTTTACAAACTCCATGTAGAAAATTTTCCGCTTATAGGGTAAATTTTCAGATGAATATTAGTAAATTTGTAACTGATATTATACGGTTTTTCTTCCCTAATGACAATGATTACGGCTGACGACATAGTTGAGACTCTGCGTACTATGGAAAACGAAGAGCAACGCAACGTACTGACACGCTTCTTCAAGACCGGCAGAGGCGAATACGGTGAGGGCGATATGTTTCTCGGTCTGAAAGTACCGCAGACACGATCGGTGACACTCCGGGCGCGCCTGCAGGTACCACTGCATGAGATAGCCCGTCTGCTTGACAGTCCATGGCACGAAGCGCGCCTGTGCGGACTGCTCCTGCTCGTCGAGGAGATGAAAGCAGCCACACCGCGCCGTCGTGACTCCCCCACCCTGCACGCCGAACGTCGCGCCATGCTGGCCGAGTTCTATCTTAGCCATACTCGCCGTGTCAATAACTGGGATCTTGTGGACCTGTCATGCCAATATATTCTCGGTCCGTACATGCTGCTCCCGGGGACTGACGGCACGATGCCGTCGCGCGGAGTCCTTGACAGACTGGCTGCAAGCGATAACCTGTGGGAACAACGCATTGCCATCGTCAGCACTCTGGCATTCATACGCTCCGAACAGTTTGACGACACGCTGCGCATAGCGAAGATGTTGCTTAATCATCCTCACGACCTCATACACAAGGCCGTGGGATGGATGTTGCGCGAGGTAGGCAAGCGCGACATATCCGTATTGAGGGATTTTCTTGCCGAACATCATCGCATGATGCCGCGCACTGCGCTGCGCTATGCCATCGAGAAGATGGATGCATCCGAACGAGCACGCTGGATGGAGACAATCCCCAAAAGACAGATGATGCCGGACAGCCGCACAGGCAGCCATCCGGCACCATCGATTACACGTATGGTAAATCCGAGCCTACTGACCGATCGAAGTTCGACCGATCAATGACAACTCATACTCCGTCCGAAGAGTTCGGTGTATCGTCGGCATCATTCACTCCCCCATCTGCGGGGTTCGGCTTCTGACCGCCTGACACTTCAGTTGACGAGGCGAATACTTTACTGAGATATTTCTCCTTGAACGTCTGTAACAGTTCCCAGAAGCCGGGCACAAAGAGAGTACCTACAATCGCGTTGACCGCCATACCGAACACTACCGCAGCACCGAGCGCTATACGCGATGCCGCACCTGCTCCTGTGGCGAACAGCATCGGCATTACTCCGAATACGAACGCTAAGGCAGTCATCATAATCGGACGGAATCGAATGCGTCCTGCATCAAGCGCCGCCTGACGTATGCTCACTCCCGATTTGCGGAAATCAATCGCATACTCGACAATCAGGATGGCATTCTTGGCCGAAAGTCCGAGCAATAGGATTATACCTATCTGCGTGTATATGGATATGGACTGCGACATGAAGATACATCCGATCACAGTGCCGAGTATAGCCGTCGGCATCGATATTACCACTGCGATTGGATCGGTCCAGCTCTCGTATTGTGCGGCAAGCACGAGCACCGTTATTATGACGGCGAAAATCAACACGAGCGAGATTGTGGTACCGGCCTGCGTCTCCTGATAAGCCTCACCGGTCCACGCATACGAGAAGTCATCTCCTACCGATTCCTTGAGCAATTCTTCCATTCCGCTTATACAATCAGCAGTCGATACATTCTGAGCCGGGATGCCCGTGATCGAAGCAGTAGTATACATATTGTAACGGCTCACTGTCGCCTGTCCCTCGGAGGGTACGACCGATGCGAACGACGAGAATGGCACCATCTCACCCTTGCTGTTACGCACCGACAGCCGCGGGATGTCGTCGATGTGATTGCGCGCCTCGCTGTCGGCACTGATCGTGACCTGATAGGTACGTCCGAACTTCACGAAGTCGTTGACATACGATCCACCCATAAATGCCGACAATGCCGAGTAGACATCCTCAAGCTGAAGATCGAGCAGTTTTGCACGATCGCGGTCTACCTTGACGGCATACTGCGGCACAGCTCCCTGAAACTGCGATGAGAGCTGGGCGAAACGTTTGTCGGTCGCCCCTTTTTGTTTCATCGCATCGATGGCGCTGGCAAGGGCGTCGGCTCCGAGATTGTTGATGTCGAGAATCTGCATCTGCATACCTGAGGTCATGCCGAGTCCGGGAATGGCGGGAGGATTGATAGAGAATACGACGGCCTCCTGATAGCGTGAGGCTATCTCGTTGACCTTGGCGATTACACCGGTCACACTTTCAGCTTTACCATGACGCTCGTTCCACGGCTTGAGCACCACGAATAGCGAGCCCGTATTGCCACCTGTGCCACCACCCATCATCGACTGTCCAGAGATAGAGATAACATCGGCAACTTCAGGCAGACGGAGCAACTCATCCGAGAGTGAGCTGACCACCTCATCCGTACGTTCGAGCGATGCACCGTTAGGCAACTGTATCGAGGTCATGAAATAACCCTGATCCTCCTCGGGGATATAACTTGAAGGCCATTTCACAAATCCCCAGAACGCGAGTCCGCAGATGACGACGTATATACCTATCGCCACGAATGGACGCTTCAGGAGCGCACCGACACATTTGACATATTTGGCAAGAGTCAGATCATAACCTTTGTTGAACCATTTGTAGAGGAAGAAATGAGGATTGGGGTCCTCTTTCTTGCGGAGAAACAGTGCGCACATCGCTGGAGTGAACGTCAATGCGTTGAATCCCGAGAATGCTACGGCTGTGGCGATGGTGAGGGCGAATTGTTTGTATAATTCACCTGTAATGCCGCTGATAAAGGCGGTAGGGATAAAGACCGTAAGAAGGACGAGCACCTCACCGATGACAGGCCCCTGCAGTTCCTGCATCGCTTTTTCGGCACTCTGCCGTGGTGTCAGTTTCCCCTCCTGCACCAATCTGGCACAGTCCTCCACCACCACTATAGCATCATCGACCACAATAGCGATGGCAAGCACGAGACCGAAGAGTGATAGCGTGTTGAGCGAGAATCCCATCAATTTCATTACCGCAAACGTGGCTATGAGCGACACCGGGATGGCTATCATCGGGATAATAACCGCTCGCCAGCTCTGAAGGAAGATAAGTATGACTATCATCACGATCAGCGTGGTCTCGACAAATGTCACCAACACCTCGTCGATAGAGGAGGTTACAAATTCGGTCGTATCCATGATCACGCGATAGTGAACTCCTTCGGGGAAGTATTGTGACAGTTCGTCAAGCTTGGCCTTTACATTCTTGGCAACCTCAAGCGCATTCGCACCCGGCAACTGCTGAATGCCGATCAAACCTGCTGCATTGCCCGAGACGTGCGAGATTGTCGAGTAGGAGCTACTGCCGAGGTCAATCGTGGCTATATCTTTGAGATGCAGAAGCGAGCCGTCAGGCTCGGAGCGCAGGATAATATTGCCGAACTCCTCGGGTGTGGAGAGCTGGCCCTGAGCCGTAAGCGTGAACTCAAATTCGACATTACTGTCAGCCGGAGGTGTGCCCACACTACCCGCCGAGACCTCAAGATTCTGTGACTGGATCATCTGCATGACATCAGCAGGCGTGAGCCCGCGCACCTGCATCTTGGCCGGATCGAGCCATACGCGCATGCTGTACTCACCTCCGCCAAATGCCATCGCACCTCCGACGCCGTCGATACGGGTGATCTCATCAATGATATTGAGCTGTGCGTAATTGGTGAGATATAGAGCAGAATAGTCGTGATCCTTGTCACCCTCAAGTCCGACAAACAGGATGATGTTGGATGACTCGGATGTCACCGACACACCCTGCTCCTTGACAGCCGTCGGGAGTGTAGCTTCAGCAAGCGATATACGGTTCTGGACTTTCACAGCCGCCTCGTCGAGATCAGTACCGTTCTCGAACGTCACTGTGAGCGAGTATGATCCCGCACTGGAGTTTGAGCTCATATACATCATACCCTCAACGCCGTTGACCTGCTGCTCGATAGGTTCGCCGACGACCTTGGCTACCGTCTCGGCATCGGCTCCGGGGTAAGTGGCATTGACCATGACGGTAGGAGGTGTGATGTCGGGATATTGCGCTATGGGGAGCGATTTCACCGTGACAATGCCGACTATCACCATCAGAATGGCAAGTACCGTCGCAAAAATCGGCCTGTCAATAAAGAATTTTGAAAACATAATAGGCTGATTTAACGGTTACTTCACGAGATGAGGTTTGACAGTCATGCCATCACGGACTTTGAGCAGGGCCTTGGTGACATAACGCTCTTTGGCCGTTATCCCCTTCTCAACTACACGCAGTGAGTCGTGAAAGAGCGGTCCGACGGTGACAGGTGTATAGACTACCTTATCGGAATCATTAACCACATACAGATATTTGCCACGCTGATCGGTGCCGAGCGATGCGTCCTTTACGAGAATGGCATTATCAAGACGTCCGTAGGGCAGATCGACCTTGACATACATTCCGGCACGCAGTTCGTCATACGGATTGTCGATACGGCACTTGATTGTAAGCGTCCCCGTCGAGTTATTGAGCGCAGGTGCGAGATAAGAGACCTCGCCAGTATAATCATGTGGCATAGGTTCTTCAAATATGACCGGCACCTTATTATAATTGAGGGAATCCTGACGCGAAAGGGAATTGATTATATCGTGATAGATGTCATCCTCGATGGCGAAATTAGCCGAAACCGTGGTGTTGTCATAGACTGTTGTGACGACCACCGGCGCAGCCTGGCCGCTCACATAAGTACCGACGCTGTAGACTCCGTCGGCGACTCGCCCGGTGATCGGCGCTGTGACTGTGCAATAACTCAACAGACGGCGGGCATCGGCAAGAGCGGCGGTGGCACTCTTGATTGATGCCTCAGCCTGCTCGTAGGCACTCTCGGCCTGTATGACCTCCATCTTGCTCACCGCATCGCTTTCAAGTGCTTTTTTCACGGCGTCATAGTGAGCTTTGGCATAGTCGCGGGTACTGTTGGCAGTGGCAAGGGTTGCCTCTGCCTGCTTGACCTGATCGAGGTAGGTAGTGGGATCGATCGTAAACAGCACCTGTCCTTTCTGAACCATCGACCCGCTTTCAAAATTTTTTGTGACTATCTGTCCGTTGACCTTAGCCACGACATCGACCGAACTGTTGGCGGTCAGATAACCGGGATAGACATTTGACAAAGTGACATTTTCGACTGTCGGTATTGCGACATCAACTGTCTCGGCCATGTCAGACGGTGATTCTTTTGATGCCCGATGGCACGACGCGAATGCGGATGAGACCGTAAGGAGGGCAAGTATAAGTCTGGTATCCATAATAGTTTACTGGGTGAGGATGTTATAGAGAAATGTTCTTGTATTGTATAAGTGAAATTAATTGACCTCGTTAGGTGAACCGCCGAGCGCCTTGTATAAATCAATCAGGGCAATGATAGCATCACCGCGTGCCTCTACGAGCGAATTGGCACAGTTGAGCCAGTCAATCTGGGCATTAACGACATTGGTAAATGCCGCGAGTCCTTCTTTATATTGATCCATAGCCAATTCAAAAGCCTCATGGCTCTGCTGAAAGACGGCATTGTCAAGATCATACGACTCGACAGCGGCATTATAGGATGTCATGGCGTTCTCGACCTCGGTATAGGCGGTCATCACGGTGAGATTATAAGCGTCGATGCTTGTCATCATCTGTTCCTTAGCCTGTGCGAGCGCGTATTTGCGTGAGAATCCGTCAAATATGGTCCATGAGAGAGTGGGCGCAATGCTGTAGGTGAAATGGTCGCTGTCAAACATTCCGTTTACCTTATCACCACCCCACCCTACCGAGCCGCTGAGACTCAGAACGGGGAGAAAATCTTTCTTTGCAATACCTATCGCAGCAGCATCCTGAGCCATCTGAGCCTCAGCCTCGGCGATATCCGGACGACGGCGTAACAGGTTGGCAGGAATCCCGACCGGGAGTATCTGCTGATATGACGGGAGTTTCGCGTCATCCTTGATCATAGGAGCGATGTCGGAGGCATAGACACCAAGCAGCGTCGCCAATGCGTTGAGCGTCTGCGTCGCTTTGGCTTGAAGAGCGGGCAGAGTGGCCTGAGTGGAGTATAATACCGTCTTAGCCTGTGCAACGTCAAGTTTTGACACCAGTCCCGCCTCATGGCGCGCCTCGGCGATCTCTACGACACGTTTCTGACTCTGGATATGCTCACGGGTCACGGCAATCTCGTTTCTGAGCACAAGATAATTGATGTAGTAGGTAGCGATGTCGGATGTGATGCTTACCATCGTGGCGACATACTCGGCACGCGATGCGTTATAAGCAGCCCGTTTAGACTTGACCTGCGATGTTATACGACCAAACACATCCACCTCCCAGTTGAGCGTGGCGCCTGCCGTAAATGCATTGGTGTCAATCTCACGGCCGGAATGTGAACGGGTGTATCCGGCTGAGACCCCCAATGTGGGATAATAACCGCTCTGAGCCTGTCGTATGGCCAGGCGGGCTATCTCGCGCCGGTGCAATGCCTGACTGACATTATAGTTATTGTCTATACCCATAGAGATGAGCGAGTCAAGCGTCGCATCGTCAAACGTCTTCCACCAGGGATCATCCGAGGGGAGCGTCTGCGTTACTTCCTGACTGAACGTCCACCGTTCGGGCATAGGCTGACGTAGATGTGTGGCGTCATAACTACGGTCCTGTGCCGAGATGACCCCTGTTGCTCCTGCAAGCAGCAGGACAAGTGCTGAAACGTGAAGAATATTTGCCATAATGAACTTTTAACAACTGACTCACCGGTTTCGTTGTCGCTATATTGTCCTTTACGGCATAAGTTTTAATGACATTTAACAAAAAACGACAGGCATACGGTAAGTTGCTTAGACCGTATGCCTGACGTTTTATTTTTATTATGTGGAGTGAGAGTTCTTACTCAAGTGAAGCGAGATATGCGCGGAAGTCAGCGAAGTCCTTTGACATTTCCACCGACTGCTTCTTACCCTTCATAAAAGCGGCGAGACGTTCAGGTATCGTCACCTCTGCACCGATCCGAGCCTCTACTGTCTCCTTGAATTTGGCCGGATGGGCGGTCTCAAGGAACACACCTGTCTCTCCGGGCAGCAACAACTGGCGGAGCGCACGATAAGCGACCGCACCGTGGGGGTCAAGAATGTAACCCGTACGTTCATAACAATCCTTCATGGTCTCGGCAATGAGTCCGTCAGAATAGGTCGTGCCTGAGATCAGTGACGTGATAACCGAATGGTCATGGCCATAGAGGTCAAGGATTCTTGCGAAGTTGCTCGGATCACCCACATCCATAGCGTTGGCAATGGTGGCGACACTCGCCTTGGGGGTATATACTCCGCTCTGAAGATAGTTAAAAAATACGTCATTCGCATTATTGGCCGCGATGAAGCGTTTGATCGGCAATCCCATTCTGTGAGCTATGAGACCGGCGGTGATGTTGCCGAAATTACCGCTCGGCACGCACATCACCACATTGTCAGCCTTGCCGAGCCGTTTAAGCTGGGCGTATGCGTTGAAATAATAGAATGCCTGAGGCAGGAAGCGTGCTACATTGATCGAGTTGGCCGACGTGAGCAGAAGTCTTTCATTCAGTTCTTCGTCAAGAAACGCACTCTTGACCAGACGCTGGCAGTCATCAAACACACCGTCAACCTCTATGGCCGTTATGTTACGTCCGAGCGTAGTGAACTGACACTCCTGTATCGGGCTGACCTTACCTTTGGGATAGAGCACATGTACGTTTATACCGTCTACACCGAGGAAACCGTTTGCCACGGCTGACCCTGTGTCACCGCTCGTAGCCACGAGCACATGCACCTTACGGTGGTCATCTCCTTTGCGTATGAAATATTGCAACAGACGTGCCATAAACCGCGCTCCGACATCCTTGAACGCAAGCGTTGGGCCGTGAAACAGCTCAAGGCTGTATATGCCCGGATCGACCTCAACCAACGGAGTCGGAAACGAAAGCGTATCACACACGATTGCATCAAGCTCATCTCCGGGAATATCGTCGCCGAAGAAAGCGCGGGCCACCCTGCATGCGATCTCATGAAATGACATATCGGCGATCCCGTCAAAAAACTCACGGGGCAGACGCTCTATGCGCTCGGGCATATATAGGCCGCGGTCCGGTGCAAGACCCTTGATGACGGCCTCGGCCAGCGTTACATCTGATGATGAATTGTTAGTGCTATAATAGTTCATATATGGATTTACTTATTGAGATTCATAAATTCGTGCATGAACTCCATCAGGCGCAATGTGCCGAAGGCTCCCTGCGCGCACTGAGCCTCGGAATAGGCTCGGACATCATCAGGCTCTATGCCTTTATACCATATCGTAAAGGGCACAGGTTCGGCTTTATGCACGCGGAGTTCGACGGGCGTGGCGTGGTCGGGCAACAGAGCCACGGCAACAGGTTCGTTCCATGTCGCGATCTCATCGATCAGCGGTCCTACTATCCGACTGTCAAGATATTGGATGGCACGCACCTTGAGGTCAATATCTCCGTCATGGCCGGCCTCGTCAGTAGCCTCGACATGCAGAAATACGAAATCATCCTTGCGCAACGCTTCGATCGCCGCCTGACATTTACCTTCGTAATTGGTATTGGCCAGACCGGTCGCGCCCGGCACATCGATAGTACGTAATCCTGCATAATGGCCTATGCCCCTGATCAGATCGACAGCCGTGATGACTGCGCCCGTCCTGATCTCGGGATACATCTCCTGAAGTGTCAGCATCGAAGGGCGATAGCCCTGACTCCACGGCCATATAGAATTTGCCACGGGGCGCCCTTCGGCCTTATGCCGTTCATTGACAGGATGTCCGGCAAGCAGGGTGTGCGAACGTTCGATGAGCGAGTTGATCAGATCGGCCGTCTCCTGCGGTGTCATACGCCCTTGCTCGGGCACGGGGTCACCGTCGGCCTTAGCGAGGAGCGGCCTCCATAATTCGCCGGGATGATCATGCGGCGGAGTAGTGGTTATATGCTTGTTTCCACCTTTGATGACGAGAAGGTGGCGGTACTGAATGCCGGGTATAAACCTGACTCTTTCATCTCCGAGTTCGCGGTCAAGCATCTCGATCAGCTCGCGCCCTTCTTCGGTAGTCAGATGTCCGCCGTGGTGATTGGTAATGGTGCCGTCAGCGGCAAGTGTCAGCAGATTGCACCGCAAGGCCAGATCATCCGGCTGCATCTCATAGCCTATGCTGGCAGCCTCAAGCGGTCCGCGACCTTCATACACTTCATTCAGGTCATATCCGAGTATCGAGGTATTGGCCACCTCGCTGCCCGGAGGAAACCCTTCCGGCACTGTGACAAGCAGACCTGAACGACCCTCGGCCGCAAGACGGTCGAAATTGGGTGTTGAGGCATACTCAAGAGGTGTCTTTCCGTCGAGACGGGCCACCTTATGATCACTCATGCCATCGCCAAGTATTATAAGATGTTTCATGTACCTATCATTCAAGTCAACAAGTAGTCCCCTCCCCCCTCACATAGAGGGGGAAGGAAACTCTTATCTTAATTATTTGCAGTAGAGATGATGTTGGCAAACACACCGGCCGCGGTCACGGCTGCACCCGCACCATAGCCCTGTATGAGCATGGGATATTCGCGGTAACGTTCGGTGGTGAGCAATATTATATTGTTTGAACCTTCGAGGTCATAGAACGGATGCCTTGAATCGACAGCCTCAAGTCCGACACTCATACGGCCCAACTCCATACGGGCTACGAAACGCCAGCGTTTACCTTCGGCCTCAAGCACTTTGCGTCGGGCTTCGAAGTCAGCGTCAAGCTCGGGGAGACGGCTCCAGAACTCCTCGAGATTACCGTTCATAATATCGGCGGGCACGAACAGGTTGCGCTCCACCTCGTCCTGCTCGGCACGGTAACCGCCCTCGCGGGTGAGGATGACAAGCTTACGTATCACATCGGTACCGCTCAGGTCGATGCGCGGATCAGGCTCGCTGTAACCCATCTCCTTGGCAAGACGTACGGTCTCGGAGAACGGAACGTCGGCCGAGAGTGTATTGAATATATAGTTGAGCGTGCCGCTCAGTACGGCCTCGATGCGCAGGATACGGTCGCCGGACGAACGCAGGTCATTGATTGTGCCGATGATTGGCAGACCGGCACCCACGTTGGTCTCGTACAGGAACTTGACGCCGCGTCTGAGCGCAGTCTCCTTGAGCCGTTCGTATATCTCATAAGAATTAGAGGCTGCGACCTTGTTGGCTGCCACTACCGAGATATTGTGGTCGAGGAATGTCTGATAGAGCTCGGCAACATCCTTGGAAGCGGTACAGTCGACAAACACGCTGTTGAAAATATTCATTTTCAGTATCTCGTCACGAAGTATCGCAGGCGAGCTCGGCATGCCGTTGTCAAGAATCTCACGGAAGTTTGCAAGGTCGATTCCCGCGCGGTCGAGCACGAGGCGCTTGCTTGAAGCTATACCCACCACATTGAGTTTGAGACGATGGGTACGCATCAGTTCCTCCTGCTGTGAGCGGATCTGCTCAAGGAGCATACCGCCGACAGTGCCGACACCGCAGATGAAGAGATTGACCTCTTTGTATTCACTGAGGAAGAATGAGTCATGCAGAACATTGAGCGACTTGCGCAGATAAGCACCGTTAACGACAAACGAGATATTGGTCTCGCTCGCGCCCTGAGCGCATGCAATGACACTTATGCCACTACGGCCGAGTGCCCCGAAGAGCTTGCCGGCGATGCCGGGGGTGTGCTTCATATTCTCACCGACAATAGCCACGGTGGCAAGACCGCTCTCGGCATGCATCGGGAACATCGCTCCGGTACGTATCTCCTTGGCAAACTCGTTGTCAAGCACCCTTACAGCCTCAGCCGCATCCTCGTCACGGACACCGACCGAGGTAGAATTTTCGGACGAAGCCTGACTCACCATGAAGACTGATATGCCATTGTCGGCAAGCGCGGTGAAGATACGGCGGTTGACACCGATCACACCCACCATCGACAGACCGGCGACGGTGATCAGCGACGTGCCGTTGATGCTCGAAATACCCTTGATAGGTTTGCGGTCATCCTCGATCACATTACGTATCACCGACCCCTGAGCCTCGGGATGGAAAGTATTCTTTACAAGAATGGGTATATTTTTGACACATACAGGATAGATCGTGGGAGGATAGACCACCTTTGCACCAAAGTTGCAAAGCTCCATCGCCTCGACATAGCTGAGGGCATTTATCGTATAGGCTGTGGGAATGACACGCGGGTCGGCGGTCATGAATCCGTCCACATCGGTCCATATCTCAAGCACTTCGGCATCAAGCGCGGCGGCTATAATCGCAGCTGTGTAATCACTGCCACCGCGACCGAGGTTGGTAACCTCACCGGTAACGGCGTCGGATGATATGAATCCGGGCACGATGTGGATGTGTCCTTCATAATCGGGGCCGGAGAACTCGGCACGCACCAGTTCGTCAGTAAGTTCGGTGGCGAGCAGCGTACGGTGATGCTTATCCTCGGTCTTGATGAACTTGCGCGAATCGTGCAGTATCGAATCTGTCACGAGACGGTTGACTATCAGCGAGCTGAGACGTTCGCCATAGCTTACTATCAGCGCCTTGGTCTTGGGACTGAGGTCGCGGATAAGGAACAGACCGTGGTATATCGATGCCAACTCATCAAGCAGGGCGTCAACCTCCACCTTGAGTGTGTCGGGAGAGTCGGTGATCACCTCATCAATAATATCGTGGTGACGTAGAGTGATTCGTGCCATTCCCTCACGGAAAGCCTCGTCGCCGGCTGCGGCCGAGTCTGCCGTAGAGATAAGCATATCAGTGACACCACCGAGCGCACTGACCACAACCACTACAGGCTTATCGCACGCCCGGGCAATTTCATTAAGATTTTTGATTCCTGCGACACTTCCTACAGAGGTGCCGCCAAATTTCAAGACTTTCATTAGTTCCTTTTTTCAAATTTAGGTGCAAAAATAGTAATTTTTTCGTTCTCGGCACACCATTTTTCTTAATATTTTAAAGCATTGAGAAAAGTTTAATGTAAAAAGCAAACATTTAAAGGCTCCGGTATGTTACATTTTAAGTAAATAACCAAATATAATTATAATATGTCAACCCCTAAAACAGACCCCGATTATCGTAGCGGTGATGCCAAGACCAACGTGTTTGGCTCGGAGGCAATGCTCCAACCCGCCCCGTCCGAACGAATACCTCAAGGTCCCACTACCCCTGAGATAGCCTATCAGATGGTGAAGGATGAGACATACGCACAGACACAGCCGCGACTTAACCTCGCCACCTTTGTCACTACCTATATGGATGAATATGCTACACGGCTTATGAACGAAGCCGTCAGCATAAACTACATCGATGAGACGGAGTATCCGCGTATCGCTGTTATGTGCCAGAAATGTATCAACATCATGGCTAACCTGTGGAACACTCCCGAGACAGCCAAGTGGAAAGCCGGAGCACTCGCCATCGGTTCATCGGAGGCCTGTATGCTTGGCGGACTGGCAGCGCTCAAGCGTTGGAAAGCCCGTCGCAAGAAGGCCGGCAAGCCTTACGACAAGCCTAATATCGTCATCAGCACAGCCTATCAGGTAGTGTGGGAGAAATTCGCCACATTCTGGGATGTGGAGATGCGTGTGGTGCCACTGTCGCCCGAGCATCCTACACTTGACATCGACAAG
Source organism: Bacteroides sp. (assembly GCA_014802015.1). GTDB lineage: Bacteria > Bacteroidota > Bacteroidia > Bacteroidales > Muribaculaceae > Duncaniella. The sequence continues at coordinate 45,147 of JAAVDB010000026.1, read as the reverse complement.
GCGATCAGCATGTGCGATGAAAACACTATCTGTGTCGTGCCTATCCTCGGTGTGACATGGAGCGGTCTTAACGATGATGTCGAGGCTCTTGACGCAGCTCTTGACAAGTACAACTCCGAGACAGGCAACGAGGTGTGCATCCACATCGATGCGGCTTCTGGCGGATTTATCCTTCCGTTCCTTGAGCCTGAGAAAAAGTGGGATTTCCGACTGAAATGGGTTCTGTCAATCAGTACGTCAGGCCATAAATTCGGTCTGGTTTACCCGGGTCTGGGATGGGTAGTGTGGAAGGATAAGAAATACCTTCCCGACGACATGTCATTTACCGTCAATTATCTCGGCGCCGAAGTCACTCAAGTGGGACTTAACTATTCACGCCCCGCCGCACAGATACTCGGACAGTATTACCAGTTCATACGTCTCGGATTCGAGGGTTACAAGAATGTTCAGTACAATTCGCTTGAAGTAGCCAAATATCTCCATAAGAAGATCGGTGAGATGAAGGAGTTCGTGCCCTACTCGCCCGAAATTCCTAACCCGATATTCGTATGGCACATGGATGAAGAGTATCAGAAGTCTGCAAAATGGACTCTCTATGATCTTCAGGACAAACTCGCCCAGAAGGGATGGATGGTACCGGCCTACACCATGCCTGCCAATATCGAGAATATGGTGGTGATGCGTGTGCTGTGCAAGCAGGGCTTCAGCCGCGACATGGCCGACCAGTTGCTCGGCGACATCAAATTCGCACTCGCCGATCTTGACAAACTCGAATACCCCACCCCGTCACGTATAGCCATGGAGAAGAATCTGCCGCTCGTCTCCAAGAGCTACAATCATACCGGCAAGTAACCACAATGAATATATTATAAGATCGGCCGCGCGATGATTCTACATCGTACGGCCGATTTTTTTTATCGCATGTCACTACGTCAAGGCTGTCTCTCCTCAAATTTCTTGCGGTAGAAAATAAAGTCACGTCCGAGATACTTCTCACGCACGATGGGATTTTCGGCCAGTTCCTCGGATGTACCCTGAAACAGAATCTTGCCCTCGAACAGCAAATAGGCACGATCGGTGATGCGGAGTGTCTCCTGAGCATTGTGGTCGGTGATGAGAATGCCGATATTTCGTTCCTTGAGATGATAGACGACCGACTGAATATCCTCGACCGCGATAGGGTCGACACCGGCAAACGGTTCGTCAAGCATGATGAACTTGGGGTCGATAGCCAGACAGCGTGCTATCTCGGTACGTCTGCGCTCGCCTCCCGACAATCGGTCACCGAGATTATGACGCACCTTTTCAAGACTGAATTCCTTGATGAGACTCTCCAGTTTCTCCTTCTGATACTGCGCGGATGTATTGGTCATCTGCAGCACAGCCTTGATATTGTCCTCGACCGTGAGTTTACGGAACACGCTCGCCTCCTGGGCCAGATAGCCGATGCCGTTCTGCGCACGTTTGTACACCGGATACTTCGTGATGTTAAGGTCGTTGAGATATATCTGTCCCTCATTCGGAGTGATAAGTCCCACGGTCATATAGAATGTGGTGGTCTTGCCGGCGCCATTCGGTCCGAGCAATCCCACGATCTCACCCTGCGTCACATTGATCGATACATGATTGGCCACGGTTCGCTTACCGTATTTCTTAACCAGATTCTCTGTGCGGAGCACCATGCGCCCGTCCGAGAGAGCAGCACCGACTACGGAGGATGTTTCTTCGGAAATATTCTGTCCGGATATATTCTGTTCTTCCATGTATTCTCTATTTTATTTCAAACGCAGACGCGATTCGATATAATCGGTCAGCAACTGGATGGCCACGACATTACTGCCACCCTGCGGCACAATGAGGTCGGCAGTCTTCTTGGACGGTTCGATATACATCTCATGCATCGGTTTCAGCACGTCACGATAACGGTCGAGTACCATCTGAGGCGTGCGGCCTCGTTCTACACAGTCACGCTCGATAACCCTGATAAGACGCTCATCGGCCTCAGCATCAACAAATACCTTGACATCAAGCATCTTGCGCAGCACAGGGTCGGTCAGCACAAGGATACCCTCAACGATAACTACCTCACGGGGTGACACAGTGACAGTCTCAGGCTGACGCGTGCATGTGAGATAGGAGTATACAGGCATCTCGATCGTCTCGCCACGCTTCAGAGCCTCAATATGCCTGACGAGCAGCGGCCACTCGATCGATGCCGGTTCGTCAAAATTGGTCTTAGCCCTTTCTGCCATTGGCAGATGGCTCAGGTCACGGTAATACGAATCCTGAGGGAGCACAGCCACCTCACCCGGGGGCAGCGCATTGATGATCTTTTTTACGACAGTAGTCTTGCCGGAACCTGTTCCGCCGGCTATTCCAATCACTAACATCTCGGCTTGTGAATTATTTCAGGGATGATTTTTATGCAAAGATACGGCTCACAGAGCGATTACTAAAATATAATCGGCAACTTTTTTTAAAAATATTTGTTAGAAATTAAAAACGGTTGTAACTTTGCAACGAAGATAGTGTTGAACGTCAGATAATGAATACGTTTAAAATATACGTTCATTACCGTCAACCACCCCCACCTTACTCAATAAATTCAACTGTCAATCATCCTTTTGATTTAAAGCTGTCTTTTAACACAGGACATTTTCGGTTCATATATTTAATGCCGGATGTCAGTCCTGCTTACCTCTCTCCGAATCGGAAATTAACTTCATCACTGTCATAGTCCGTATTATTTTACGACTGTTATCATGCGTACACATCATCAGCATGTGTGCCTAATCTCACAATATAATAGCCCTCAAATTCCCGCACATATATTATATGTATAATTTCGACGAACTAAACAAAATGGACGACGAGCGACTGCAAGAAGCCGCCAAAGCCATAGGTATAAGCAGAATAAATCTGACAGACAAAGAGAACCTCGTGTATGAGATTCTCGAAAAACAGGCTCGTGATCTTGCAGCTAACGCATCGGCTAATGCACAGCCTCAGGACAAGACCCGCCGCAAAAAGAAAGATAACGGCGAAGGCTCCAAGCAACGCCGCAAGAAGGAAGCCGACTCTCAGGCCGCAACACCGGCCGAGCAGCCGCAGGAGGCATCCCAGACAGCCACACCTGCTCCCGAAGCCCAGGCTCAGGAGTCTCAGGCTCAACCGGCAAATGCACCCAAGCGTCGTGGTCGCAAACCAAAGAATCAACAACCCGTGGAGAATGTCGCTCCTCAGACCGAGACACCGCAGGAAGAGGCAATCGCCCCCGTCAAGGCTGAGGAAATGAGACTGGAGGATACTCCTGAGCCTATAGAGCCCGCTGCAGAACAGCCTGTAAAAAGAAAACGTGGCCGTCCCTCACGTCAGGAGATCATGGAGCGTGAAGCCGCAGCCCGCGAACAATATCAGAACAACAATAATCAGGAAGCCGAGCCCGAGAGCCGTCCCGTAATGAATGAGGTGCCTGCACTTCCGGCCCATACCGAAAATGCCGGACAGCCCCGTAGCGAGGAGCCTCACCGCGGTGTCTTTATCCGCCCTGGGGCAAACGAGAGCGCCGACATGCTCCGTCCCGAGAACTCATCTTTAGGCTCATTCTTCCCGCGTGCCGGCGGCCGCACATTCGCTCCGCGCTCACAGCAGGAGAAGGAGCAGTCCATCAAGAATGCCGCCGAGGCACCAATAACACTCAGCGAGCCCGGCATGGAGAGACTTCAGCCTCAACAGCAGCAGGGCAAGCGTAACAAGAAAAACCGCAATAAGAATAACGATATAAATGCCGAAGAAAGGGCCCGTTATCAGGCTCAGTACAATTTCGACGATATCATCGTCACGTCAGGCGTACTGGAAATCGAACCTCAGGGACACGGATTCCTTCGCTCAAGTGATTACAATTACCTCGCGTCACCCGACGACGTGCTTGTGACACAACAGCAGATCAAGCAGTTCGGTCTGCGCCCAGGCGACGTAGTCGAAGCGAATGTCCGTCCTCCGCGCGCTGACGAGAAGTATTTCCCGCTCACACGCATACTGTCGGTCAACGGCCGTTCTCCCGAGTTCATACGTGATCGTGTGGCGTTCGAGCACCTGACACCTCTGTTCCCGGACGAAAAATTTGATCTCACATCCGGACAGAGCAACAATCTGTCGACACGTGTAGTCGACATGTTCTCGCCCATCGGCAAGGGTCAGCGCGGACTTATCGTCGCACCGCCCAAAACAGGTAAGACCATCCTGCTCAAGGATATAGCTAATGCCATCGCCGAGAATCATCCTGAGACATATATCATGATCCTCCTCATCGACGAACGCCCAGAGGAGGTGACCGACATGAGCCGCAGTGTCAATGCCGAAGTCATAGCATCGACATTCGACGAACCTGCCGAGCGCCACGTGCGCATCGCGCAGATCGTGCTCGAAAAGGCAAAACGCATGGTGGAGTGCGGTCACGATGTAGTGATACTCCTCGACTCGATCACCCGTCTGGCTCGTGCCTACAACACGTGCGCACCCGCTTCGGGTAAAATCCTGTCGGGTGGTGTCGATGCAAACGCTCTCCAGAAACCCAAACGATTCTTCGGAGCTGCCCGCAACATCGAGGGGGGGGGTTCGCTGACCATTATCGCCACCGCACTCACCGAGACAAGCTCCAAGATGGACGAAGTGATCTTTGAGGAGTTCAAGGGCACAGGCAATATGGAACTCCAGCTTGACCGCAAGCTCTCGAACAAGCGTATATTCCCCGCCGTGGACATCATGGCCTCAAGCACACGCCGCGACGATCTGCTGCTGCGCAACGAGACACTCAACCGCATGTGGATACTCCGCCGATTCCTGAGCGACCGCAACTCTATCGAGGCGATGGAGTTCATCAAGGACCGCATGGAGCGCACTTACGACAACGAGGAACTGCTCCGCACCATGGGTGACTGATCCAACTTGGAGAGCTGAATAAACCCGACCAAAAACACAAGTGACATAAGGCAACGAGGGGATTGGTAGAAATTACCGTCCTGAAATATCAGGCCTTGTGTCGCTTGTGTTTTTTTCACTATTTTTGCAAAAAAGATTATCGAAATACCAAGAAATGACACCCATGATAAAACAATTCATACTGACATCGGCCGTTGCGGCCATTATGTTGTCCGCTCATGCCGAAAGCGTGACTTTCGGAGGTAATACGTACGAGCTCGGCCCATCGACGCTGCTACTGTCGCACGATGCGAAGCCGTCGGAATATACATTTGATGATGCCGTAAAGGCTCTGGAGAAAATCAACAGCTCTAATCTTAAGAATGTGACTCTGCTCGTGGCACCATCAGTCTACTGGCTCGATAACCCCGACGATCCGGCCATACGCCGTAATCCGGCTAATTCGGGCAATGTGCCGTTTGCCGTCGAAGTGTGTTGTGACACACTCTCGATAATCGGACTTGCAGACAATCCCAAGGATGTGGTCTTTGCCGTAAACCGCGGACAGACCCAAGGGGCGCTTGGCAACTATACGATGCTACATTTCACCGGCCAAAGTCTGAGGGTTGAGAACATGACGATGGGCAATTACTGTAACGTCGACCTTACGTATCCCCGTAATCCCTCTCTGTCACGCGAACGTCGCCGCGATGCAATCGTACAGGCTCAGGTGGGTATATGCTCCGGGACAGACAGGCTGTATGTGCGCAACAGTCGATTTATCAGCCGTCTGAATCTCTGCCCACTCGTCGGAGCAAGACGCACGCTGTACGAGAACTGCTACTTTGAATGTACCGATGATGCATTGTCCGGTTCAGCAGTATATCTCGGATGCAAATTCACATTCTACAGCGGCAAACCTTTTTACTCGACATCTGCGACCGGTGCGGTATTCCTTGACTGCGACATACACTCTCTGGTCAACGGCACTCAGTATCTTACCAAAATGCCCGGTATAGTGACGATGATCGACACCAGATTCACGTCCGAATACCCGGTGACTCTGAAATGGACCCGCGACGCATCGCCGGTGATATGCTATCAGAGTGACGTCACTCTCAACGGTGAGCCTGTGATCATCGATAATGACCGTCGCGAACTCAGCCGTATTATCACTGACTCACCTCTGCTGGACGCCTACAAAGTATATTATGATGATGCCACCATTTATAATACCCCCAATCTGCTCGGAGGAGACGATGGATGGGATCCGACCGGGCTGCGTGACCGTGTGGCTGAAATAGCACGCGAGACGTCAGTCAGACTGCTCGGCCTCCCGGTGATGATGAGACTGACACCCTCGTCGCTCCTGCTGACACCTCAGGGGGACACTCTTAGCGTGACTCCCTCGTTGCGACTGTGGGGCGATTATGAATCGTCCGTTCAACCCGGAGTCATAACATGGTCGGCCCCGTCGGTACTGACCATGCTGTCGACAACCGAGAGAATGACCGCAGTCTCGGCAAATGAGTATCCGCAGGAGATGTCATGTCTCGTATCAGCCTCATCACCTACAGGTCTCGCCGGAGCTACATCGGTGAAGATCGAACCCTATCTGCGCGAAGCGCCCTTATTCACCGGGCGGCCGACCGTATCAGCCGGAAAGAATGCCCTGCAACTGGATTACACCCTACCCGAAGATGGCCAGGATGACAGTTATATAATATGGTACCGCTCCACGAGTCCCGACCTGTCCGACTCGACAGCCGTGCGACACGGGCGCGGACTATCGGCACGTACCTATCCGCTCACTCCGGCCGACAAGAATTATTATATCTCAGCAGCGGTAATGCCCAAACTTACCGACACACGCAGCGGCTCCCCGATGACTGCGAGCTATGAAAAGCCTGTGACATCAGGAATGATAAGCCTGCTACCGCAGAAGGAACGCACGCTCACGACCTCATTTGCCGAGATACCTATACGCCGAGGAGTCGCGGGCCGACCGGGATTCTGGAATTTTGATACATACAAACCGGCCGACACCTCCGCTCACGATTGGGAAGCAGACTCGACACAAAGCTGGTATTACGGACACGGCGTGGATGCGGCCACAGGCATAGGACTCGTCCAGGCTACTCGCGGCGCAAGACTGTCATACACGCCGTCACGCGGAGAGTGCCGCTCGATGTCGGTAAACATTATCGCCGAGCCGGCCAAAGGCCCCGGACAGGGATTCGGAAGCGCGACGGGACAATACATGGACATCTGCGTAAAGTTTGACCCGGTGACTCTGACCGGATACGCACTGCGCATAGAGCGTACTCCCGATTATGACAAGGCCGTGACGTTCACACTCATGCGCTATACAGACGGAAAGGCTACCGCTATCAGCGAACCTGTAGCCACAAGCTGTTACCGCACTCCCTGCCACATAACGCTCGACATAAACGACAATAATTTCACTGTCACGGCCAAGACCGATGCACCGGATGTGACACCCTCGTCATCCGACATCCGACCGTACGTGATGCTGACCGCGCCGGTGAGTCCGACACGTAACAGTTCGCTGCTGATCCAGCACACAGGCTCTGTAGGTGCCTCCGCCACACTTTTGCGCGATTTACGCATATCATGGAAATAATTTTCTTCAAAGTATTTTCGGATTAAAAAAAAGTTACTACTTTCGCAACATAGATTCAAACATAACGACACAACGATATGATATACAATTTCCGCATAGTCTCTGACGAAGTTGACAACTTCAAGCGCGAAATACAAATCGACGCCGACGCCACATTTCTTGACCTGCGTAACGCCATCTGTGACAGTGTAGGCTATGACAAAAGTCAGTTCAGCTCATTTTTTCTCTGCGACAGCGGATGGGAGCGTGAGCAGGAAATCTGTCTTGAAGATATGGGTAGCGACTCATCGCAGGATGTCTATCTGATGGAGGATAGCGTACTCAGCGATTTCATCGAGGATGAAGGACAGCGACTCGTGTGGGTATTCGATTATCTCACCGACCGCTCGTTCTTTATCGAAATGAAACGTTCGGTACCCGGCAAGCATCTCATCGACCCGCTCTGCTCTATCTCCATGGGTGACGCACCGGCTCAGTCAGTAGACATGGATGATTTTGATGCCAAAATCGATGCCAAGGCAGCGCAGCAGGCCACGACCGACCTTGATGACGAGTTCTACGGCTCGGATGAATACAATGAGGACGAGTTTGATGCAGCAGGTTTTGACGAAATGACATTTGACGAGAATATGTAAAAAAGTCTCGCCGTATCTAAAAGGAATAAACGACAGACTCCCGGATGTTCGTCAGAAACATTCGGGAGTCTGTGATTTTTTTCAGGAAACGTGATGACAAAAACTTAGGGAGATCAGAGTATCAGAGTAAATTTCGGTGTAAGCACACATCCGAGTCCCGCCTTAAAGTCGCACAACCCCAGCGACGGGATGCCGTCAGAGGAGGACGGGCCGAGGTCAAATGCCCTTTTGCCCTGCCTGTGATAATACTCCAGTATCCTGTAAGCAAAATAATTCATCGGACGGAGTGCGCGGTATTCAAGCATATCACCCCAGTAGATCAGCTGTGCGACATCGGGCGATGTGTGATAGACCATCGCACCGGCTACACCACGCCCCTCTTTGCGGAGCATGAAGAAATCCATCGGTACACACGTTGACGTCCGCCGGATGTCGTCGAGCGACATGCGCACCGGATAACCGAGTGCCGTGTGGTTGGCAAGGATTATGGAGTAAATCTCCTCGACCGCCTCATGCTCATGTATGGCGTGATGTTCAAACTCAAATCCCTGCCTGTCGGAAGCAAGGAATTTCTGACGGACCTTGATGTCAAGATCACTGACAAACGATCCGAACGAATCAAGCGGATAATGATAATTATAATCGGAATGCCCGACGGTCGCGCCACAGCTCAGAGCCGCCTGCAACTGTGATGCCATAACGGATGACTTATTGTCATAAACCGCAGGGGGAAGCGTGATCACAATCCTGCGGCCAAGACTACGTCCGTAATCCATCACATCCTTTATGGCATCGATGTAATGGCCTACGCGTTGCGATCGTCCACGAGCCTCCAAGCCACCGAAAGGCGCTGAGAACGGTGACCGCAATTCATCGCCACGCTCGCCGAGAATCAGGCCGAAACGCACCTTACCGCCGGCATCAGACATGACAAGATAATGTATCCCGTCACATTTCTCACGATTGAGTTCATTGAACGCGACACTGTCAAAAACGTGTGACGGCTCGGGAAAAAGATTGCCGTATTCCTTCGGACTGACTCGCCTTATCATCTCATATATCATTCAAGTTCACCTTTGCCCTCACGGATTATCTCGGGCGAACGGCTGTCGGTGATGTCTATAACCGTGGAGGGTATGCCGTCACTCTCGCCACCGTCTATCAGCAGTGAGGCCACATCGTCATACTCAAATGCGAATGTCATCGGATCGACACCATCCCCCTCCTGCGCTATGGATGTCGAGAGTACGGGATTGCCAAGCCGCTCGGCTATGGCTCGGGCTATGGTATTGTCAGGGACACGCACTCCTACAGTCCTGCGCCCCTTGAACACCTTGGGGAGCGTCGTGGCGGCCGGGAGGATAAATGTGAACGGTCCCGGAAGATTGGTACGCAATATGCGGAAGGCCTCATTGTCGATACGCGCATATTCACTCGCCATCGACAGGCCGTCGCACACTATCGACAGGGTCTGTTTCTGAGGATTTACTCCCTTGAATTTACACAGACGTTCGATCGCATTGTTATTGAGAGCGTTACATCCGAGGGCATAAAGCGTATCAGTGGGATATATGATTATATCGCCGTCACGCAGTGCCTCGACCGCATCGTCAAGGAATCGGTCGTTAAGACTGGTCGGATACATACGGAGAGTTTTCATGGCCGGTGATAGTTTAGAGTGATAATATATGTTCGGATATTGTTTTCGGAAAGACTGCCGAGTGCCACGGCGGGCTGTGATTGAGCCATCTCCCTTATTGTATTTTCAAACCTTACATCCATAGCAATGCAAAATTACTGAAAAAAGCATTAATAATTCAACAAAATGTCGTAATTTTGTCAACTCTAATCTATGTCCGCGCCATGCCCGGGCCACAATGTATATAAAAACCGACCTCGACAGCCACCTATGCTAAGAAAATACGACACGGTGATGCGCATAGCGCGATACGCCATCAATGGCGCATCGCCCTTTGTGTCAGACAATAGTCCGGCCAAGCTGATGCGTTTCATTCGTGGCCAGCGACACGCTGTAGAGGATGTCGAGAAAGGAGCATCTACCCTTGACCGATCGAAACCTACCGTGTGGCTTCACGCAGCGTCGCTTGGCGAGTTCGGCATAGCGCGTCCCATAATCAAAGCCATCAAGAGCGAGTCCGACTGCAATGTGGTGGTGACGTTCTTCTCGCCGACAGGTTATGAAGCCGTTAGCAAAAATCCGCGCGACATCGACCGCGTGTTTTATCTCCCGCTTGACACCAACGCCAACGCATCACGATTTCTTGACGCCGTGCGTCCTGACTGCGCTGTGTTCATGGTGTCGGAATACTGGCACAATTACCTGCATCAGCTCAGGGAGCGAGGCATTCCGTCACTGCTCGTGTCGGCGATAATACGTGATGACGGACCGTTCTTCAAATGGTATGGCAACCTATACCGCAGCTCGATCAAGAGCATGTCAAAGGTATTCACACTTGACGAAAACTCGATAAAAAATCTGGAGAGACTCGGCGTAGAGAACGCATCAGTCAACGGCGACCCGCTGTTCGACAACGTTGCGCTTGTAGCCTCAACCCCTTGGAAAGATGAATTGATCGAACGATTCAAGGGCAACCATGAGATATTTCTGGCCGGAAGCATCCACCATGACAAGGATCTGGAGATGGTGACCGAGCTGGTCAACCGTCATCCCGACATCCGATTCGTCATCGTACCACACGAGATTACAGACGACATCATCAAGGACATCGAGGCAAAGGTCAAAGGGCGGTGCGTGCGCTACTCACAGTGCACGCCCGACACCGATATGAGTGATGCCCGCGTGCTGATAGTTGATTTTGTCGGCGCACTCGCCTATATATACCGCTACGCCTCATGGGCGTATGTGGGGGGCGGATTCACACGTCTGCTGCACAGCGTCATCGAACCGGCCGTCTACGGCATACCCGTGTCGTTCGGCCCGAACATCCGTCGCAAGGTCACCCCGACCGAAATGGTGCGCCTCGGCATCGGTAGAGTCGTGCATGACACCGAGGAACTTGACCAATGGTTCAAACGTCTGAAGAGCGACAGGGCACGCCGAGATTATATCGCCAAGCGTGCAGCCAAATATGTAAACCAGAACACCGGCGCCACTCCCCGTGTGGTGCGTCATATACTTGACAGGCTATGCGCGAAAAAATGAAATATGCCCTCTATCGCGGGCTGTTCACATCGCTCGCCATTCTCCCCTTTCCGGTGCTGTATGCCATGAGCAACGGCATACGGTTCATACTGTCCAAGGTAATAAAGTATCGCAGAAACGTCATACGGACTAATCTCAGGAACTCTTTCCCCGAAAAGAGCGAGCAGGAACTGCTTGAAATCGAGAAGGATTTCTACACTCAGTTTGCCGACAATATCGTCGAGACAGCCAAACTGCTGCATATCAGCGACCGAGAGGCCGACAGACGCATCAAGGTAGAAGGGACAGATCTGATAGACAGGCTCGTGTCCGAAGGGCATCCCGTCGTAGTGTATCTCGGTCATTACGCCAATTGGGAATATGTGCCGGCGATCGTGCGTCATGTCAAGGAGCCGCAGATATGCGCCCAAGTATATAAGCAACTGCGTGACACAGCGTTTGACCGCCTGATGCTGAAAATACGCTCGCGCTTCAACTCGGTGTCGGTCAGACAGGACAAAGTGTTCCGCACCATGTTTCAGTGGTCACGCGACAAGGTACCTTACATCATCGGATTCATCGCCGATCACCGCTCCAACACCAACGTCTCGCATCACCACACCATCTTTATGGGCCAGAACACCCCGTTCAATACCGGAGGCGAAGAGATCGGCAAGCGTATCAACGCAGCATACGCTTATATTGATGTAGAGAAAACCGGACGCGGACATTATAAACTGACATTCAAACCCATCGAGCCGGAGAGCCTTGACGTAGATTCACCTTACACCCGGCGCTACATGGAGATGCTCGAACAGACCATCCGCCGGCGCCCCGGACTGTGGCTGTGGTCACACCGCAGATGGCTGTTTCAATGATAACGACAATAAATCCTGATAATAAATCAAAAAACCTATATATCGCAATGAAGATTATATGCGTGATTCCGGCCAGAGCCGAGTCGACAAGATTCTTTGAGAAACCGCTTGCACTTATTCTCGGTAAACCCATGATAGAGTGGGTGTATGAGCACTGTAAGGAGGTAGAGATATTCGAGGAGGTATATGTGGCTACCGACAGCGAGAAAATCAAGGATAAGGCCGAGAGTTTCGGCGCCAAGGTCATAATGACCCGTGACGACCATGACACTGCTACGGAACGCCTCTATGAGGTGTCAACCCGCATCGAGGCCGACCTTTATGTGATGGTCAACGGTGACGAACCCCTGCTCACCCGCGACGCAATCATACAGTGCATCCCCGACGGCCTGCAGCCCGGTGATTTCTTCGTGTCTAATCTTATGACCGACTTCACCAATCCCGTCGAAGTGGTTGATGCCACCAACCTTAAGATCGTCACAGCCGCCGATGACCGCTGTCTCTTCATCTCACGTTCACCCATCCCCTATCCTAAAGGTGCCATGGACTACGTGTTCCATAAATTTGTCGGAGTGGGAGCATTCACCCGCAAGGCTCTCGACTTCTATCACAACACCCCGCGAGGCCCCATCGAGAAGATTGAAGAGAACGACTCGTTCCGCTTCCTCGAAAATCACATGCCCATCTACTATTACAACTGTCACTGCAAGTCCCTGTCGGTGGATAACCGCAAGGACATCGACGGTGTAGAGGCATACCTCAAGAATCTCGGAAAATAACGTGACCGTGTCTTCACACAGCGACACATGCGATAATCAAGGATACGCCAAGCGTCTCGTGGCCATACGGTTCTCGGCGCTTGGCGATATCGCTATGACCGTCCCGGTCATATATTCGGTGGCAAAGGCTTATCCCGAGATGGAGATAATCTTTGTCACCCGTCCGTTTTTCGGACGCATGTTCATCAATCCGCCTGCCAATGTCAGGGTGATGACATTTGACCTCAAGGAGCAATACAGAGGTCTGCGCGGCACAATCCGCATAGCCCGTGAACTGGCTCGGTTGCGCCCTGACTATGTGGCTGATCTGCATGACATAGCAAGGACAAAGGTCATCACGGCATGGCTGAGAATGCACGGAGCAAAAACCGTGACCGTCGACAAGGCACGTGGAGCCCGTCATAAGGTATATGCCGGAGGTGAGCCTCAGAGGCAGTATATCGACCGATATTTCGACACCTTCCGCCGACTCGGGTTAGACGCTAAAACTGTCTTCAGCCCGGTGTACGGTAAGGAGAATTATAACCTTCCCGTGCGGATAAAATCACCGGCGGTCGGCATAGCTCCATTTGCCAGATATGCCAACAAGACATATCCACCCGAGAAGATGCGTAACGTCGCCCGACAGCTGGCGGCACGCGGAGTGAACGTATATCTGTTCGGTGGCCGTGGAGCCGAGGCCGAAACCCTCGCCTCATGGCAGGAAGACGGCATAACATCCTTAGCAGGACAATTCCCGCTTGAAGATGAGATCGCCATAATGGGACAGCTCGACGTAATGGTCAGCATGGACTCGGCCAATCAGCATCTGGCGGCACTTGGCGGCACGAAGGTCATCTCGATATGGGGCAGTACCACTCCCGCATGCGGATTCTTAGGATTCGGGCAGACGGCTGACGATGCCGTATGTCTCAATCTTCCGTGTCAACCCTGCACCATAGCCGGCAGTGACGAATGTCCGAAGGGGCATACCAACTGTCTGCGCACACTGTCCGAGGAAACTATAGTTTCAAAAGTTATGGCGAAATTATGATAGTCTTTATCTGCACATATTTCATCGGATGTCTGCTGTACTTTCAGTTCATTCAGCGTCCTCTTTTTGTTATCTATAACCGCAAGGAGACCGCTGAGCACATCACCATGGAGGAATTTGTGCGGATGGAGCGTTACGGACTGCGCTCGGACATAATAGTATGCTCATACATTACGGCTATCCCCGTCATTGCAGCATTTATACAGACTCTCGTCCCGGTCCGTTTCCTCGACGGATTCATGACTCTCTACAATATCGCAATAGGTATTGTGACAGGACTCGGAGTTGCAGTCGATACCGGACTCTACCCATTCTGGAAATTCAAGCTCGACGCATCGGTGCTCAATTATGTCAAGGAGCTAAGGAGCGCGTGCTCAAGCGTCAGCACTCCCTATCTGATAACGGCAATCATATCCATCCTCGCCATGACTATATTCACGGCAGTATGGTTGCAAGGTGCGTCATATTATGCATCAGACACGTTCACTGCGCGTGGCGTCACTCAGATACTCCTGTCGATACTCACGCTGATCCTTTCGGTCGGGGCATTGTTTGCGATGATACGCGGACTCGGACGTCGCCCCAACAATCCGAGCGTATCATTCTACTCCAACGTGCTGTTTTTCAACCATTGTGCGCTCAATCCGCTCTATTCGTTCATCTACTCGCTGTCGGTCAACGACAAGATTGAGGGAGCGTTTCGCTCAATGGATGACGAGACCTGTCATCGCGAGTTTGCAGAACTGTTTCCGGGTGACAGTTTCCCCATCGAAAAACTACTCAATACCGACCGCCCCAATGTACTGTTTATAATCTGGGAGAGTCTGAGCGCACGGTTTGTCGGTGCGCTTGGCGGAGAGCCTGACGTCACCCCCAATATCAACAGACTGTCACAGGAGGGATTATTCTTCACACATGTCGACTGCAACAGTTTCCGCACTGACCGCGGACTGGTGGCATTGCTCAGCGGTTATCTCGCCCAACCCACCACGAGCGTAATACGCATGACCAAAAAAGTATCCAATCTTCCGGCATTCCCGCGCAAGTTCAAGGAGCTCGGTTATGACACTATGGCGGTGCATGGCGGAGACCTGAAGGTGTTTCATAAGTCGGAATACTATCTGACCATGGGGCATGACCGCGTGGTCGGTGAGAATGACTTCCCGCGCTCTTACGAACGGGGCAAATGGGGCGTACACGACGGCATCGTCTTCGACTGGGTATATGACGACATAATGAAAAAGACCGCAGAGGGGAAACAGTGGTTCACCACAGTACAGACCCTCAGTTCGCACGAACCGTGGATAGTGCCCTACGACCGTATCAAAGATAATCCGATAACCAATTCGTTCGCCTATGTCGACGACGCGTTGGGCAGACTGGTCGAACGGTTGAAAAACACACCGGCATGGAAGAATCTGCTCATCGTCGTGACAGGTGACCACGGATGCAATACCGGACAGTTTCTCGCCTACGACAAATACGCACATATACCGTTGCTGATGCTCGGCGGAGCTGTCAAACAACCGCGACACATAGATACGCTCATGTCACAGTCAGACATCGCCGCCACGATACTCGGCCAGCTCGGCATCAGACATGAGGAGTTCATATTCAGTCGTGATGTCATGTCGGAGAGCTACAAGTATCCGTTCGGATTCCATACGTTTGTCAACGGATTCATGTTTCGTGACGCTACGGGCTATACGGTAGTGGATAATGTGTCAGGCGAGGCTATCGATTCGCCCGACGCGGACCGAGAACACAAAGGTCGCGTCATACTACAGTATCTGTATGAAGACCTGGCCAAACGATAAACACAGGACAAAACACAATAAAATGAACCAACACAAGACATACGGCCTGATAGGCTATCCGCTCGGACACTCGTTCTCACGAAGATATTTCAATGAGAAATTCGCCAACGAAGGGATCGATGCCGAATACTGTAATTTCGAGATACCCGCCATCACGGAGTTCAATGACATTGTCAGCAATCACCCTGATCTTGCAGGACTGAACGTCACCATACCTTACAAACAGCAGGTCATCCCCTACCTTGACAGTCTTGATGACGAAGCTGCCGCCATCGGTGCGGTAAATGTAATAAAGGTCATACGCGATCCTGAAGAACCTGAGACGGTGAGACTCGTCGGCTATAATTCAGATGTGATAGGTTTCCGCGAGTCTATCGCACCATTCATCACCGATGAGCGTCGGAAGGCCCTGATTCTCGGCACGGGCGGTGCATCTAAAGCCGTGTATCACGGACTTAAATCACTCGGGGTCGAACCTGTATTCGTGTCAAGGACACCGCGTGACGGCATGCTGAGTTATGACCGTCTCACACCTGAGGTGATGGCCGAATACCGAGTGATAGTCAACTCTACTCCAGTGGGCACATATCCCGATGTAGAGAGTTGCCCGGACATCCCATACGAATATCTCACCCCCGGACATCTTCTGTATGATCTGGTGTATAATCCCGAACTCACCACATTCCTTAAAAAAGGAGCGGAACATGGCGCCGCAATAAAAAACGGGCATGAAATGCTTGAGCTTCAAGCCATAGGTGCATGGAATATCTGGAATAAATAACTTATAATTATATAATTAAAAATGAAACCGACCGTAAAGTATCTGTACATACTTCTTATTGTCGTGGTTATCTTCCCATTTGACCTGCTTGGTGCAGGCGTATCGATAGCCCCATGGTTCGCACTCTTCTTAGGCATTGTTTTCGCACTGTTTTTCGAGTGCCCTTATCCTAAATTCAACAAAAAGACATCCAAATATCTGCTTCAGGCATCGGTGGTAGGACTCGGATTCGGCATGAATCTCAACGAGTCGCTCAAGAGCGGTAGCGAAGGTATGATGTTCACCGTAGTGTCTGTGATCGGTGTGATGGTCATAGGTGTATTGTGCGGTTACTGGCTCAAACTTAACCGTAAAACCTCCTATCTCATCTCGGCCGGTACGGCCATCTGCGGAGGCAGTGCCATTGCAGCTGTCGGACCTGTGCTCAAGGCTGATGATCATGAGATGGCTGTGTCGCTCGGTGTTATCTTCGTGCTCAATGCCATCGCGCTGTTCATCTTCCCGCCGATAGGTGCGTACTTCGAGATGTCGGCCAACCAGTTCGGCACATGGGCCGCCATCGCTATCCACGACACTTCGTCCGTAGTCGGTGCCGGTGACGCATACTCCAACATGCTTGCCGCCAAGGGTGTAGCGAATGCGGGTGAAGCACTGAAGCTTGCGACCCTCATCAAACTCACACGCGCGCTGTGGATCATACCTCTGGCACTTGTCACTATGCTGATATTCCGCGACAAGAACAGCAAGATTTCTATCCCCTGGTTCATCTTCCTGTTTATCCTCGCGATGGTCATAAATACCTATCTTCCCCTTCCGACAGCACTCACCGCTACACTCGTCTATCTGTCTAAGAAAGGCCTTGTGCTCACGCTGTTCCTGATCGGAGCCGGACTGTCGGTCAAGATGATCAAGGCTGTCGGTGTCAAGCCGTTCATACTCGCGGTCCTGCTCTGGATTATTATAGGTGTGAGCAGCTTCTTCGTCGTAATGGAGACAATCGCCTGATAATCTCCCCTCAGGCCGATGGCACCCCTCTTTCCTCTCGCACTTGCCCTGACAGCCGGAATATTGATGTTTGGCGCTGTCAGCTCGTTGTGGTGGATATGCGTGCCGTTAGCCGCAGCTGTGACTGCATTATTTTTAAGACGTACATATTACGCCATACTGCTTTTATCGGTCGCCACAGGATTTGTGGCGGCCGCTTTACGTATGCCTCCCGGCATTCCCGACAGTCTCATGGAGCAGTCGGCCGTTTACTCGGGCGTGGTGACCGAACACCGCGAATACGAAGGGGCACAGATGATGATAGTACGTATAGATTCGTGCGACGGACAACGGATAAACGGTTTCTTGTCAAAATGTCTTGTACCATCGGTCATACCACAGACGGATGAGACAGACAGAATCCGTTTCAGCACGACATTCTCACCCCTTGCGAGTGAAACCGACCTACCAGAGGAGATCGACTATAACGCCCACCTGAGGCGGATGGGTGTTACGGCCGAAGCTATAGTCGTGTCGGACAGTATCATATCCATCACAGCAGAACCGGGATTTATACACGACATCAGGCGTCTGCGTCGTCCTCTGCAACATCTCATATCCACAATACCTGTTTCAGAGGGGACAAGGTCATTTCTCTTAGCCACGCTCACGGGCGATCGCGAATGGCTCGCACCGTCGACCCGCACTCTGTTCTCGTCTACCGGCATAGCACACATCCTTGCCCTGAGCGGACTGCATGTCGGTGTCATCACAGCCCTGCTGCTGGTACTGCTTATGCCACTGTCAGGGATCAGGGGCGGACGTTACGGGAGACTGGTCATCACGATACTCGCATTGTGGATCTTCGCCATACTCACCGGACTTTCACCATCGGTGGTCCGTGCCGTGATCATGGCTACGATGTTTGCAGTATGTACGATGCTGCAACGGGTGTGGTCACCGCTCAATGCACTAAGCGCTGCCGCGATAGTCATAATGTTGGTCACTCCGTCCGCCATCTATTCGCTCGGTTTTATCCTATCATTCTCAGCCGTACTATCCATCATCCTGTTTGCCGACGCCCTCAATCCCGTTTCACCTGTTTACCGCACGGCACGCAATTCAGTCGGTTATCTGAGCGTCACAGTCGCTGCAATGCTCGGTACGGGAGTGGTGTGCATATACTATTTCCATACCTTTCCCGTATACTTTCTCATCACTAATGTAGCGGTGTCGCTCATGCTGCCGCCACTACTCGGACTCGGCATCATACTTGTATTGCTTAATGCACTCGGCGTGAACGCCCTTTGGCTCGGGCAGATATGTGATTTCATCTATAATCTCATCGACAGCTCCGCTCACTTCATATCCTCGCTGCCCGGAGCACTGATCGATAATATATGGTGTCCCGGATGGATCGTCTGGATATACTGTCTGCTCATCGCCTTATGCGCACTCTATCTCAGATGGCGCCGCACAGCGATACTTGCGGCTATTGCAATGATTATGGTCGGGGCAACGGTTATATTCATCATCTCAACACCGGATTATTGTGACAGCGAGGTATTTATCACGAGATCACACACCGAGACAACGATGCTGATAAAAGAGGGTCACAATCTGTACAGCTACACGACGGCCAGGGCCGGAGCGGAGAACGAGATCATAGCCCGCGACGAAGCACGATATAGAAATTATATGGTGAGACGCGGCATCCGCTCAATAACTCCACTGGCCGACAGGACATACGGTGAACATACGGCTCGCGGAGGCAATATGATATTAGCGGGAGGAAAGAGCTATGTATTCATACACAATAATTCACATGTACATGAATATGGTATCAGACCAGATTACGCCGTGGTGTGCAGGGGATTTCGCGGAGACATCACAGATGTAGCGACATTGGTAGCTCCCGACTCAATTCTTATCAGCAGCGACCTTAACCTGCGCAGACATGACAGATATGTGCGCGAACTCACCGCCGGCTCTATCCCGCACAGATCGCTGCGCCACACCCCTTATCACAGCGTTTCGTTTTGCAGGAGTCATAACATTTCATTATTTTTGTAAGCCGTTAAACAAATTTATGCTTTTTGACGTTAAAATCGTATAAATTTAATTTATGCAAATGACACAATCTATCGCCCCCACACGACATCCGTTGCGAGCACTGTTCTTAATGTTGCTTGCCCTCACTGCCTTCACGACCTTTACATCTTGTGAACCTGAAGACGATGAGTTCTACTACCTGACCGGTACATGGGTTCAGGTAGCACCTACGATTGACGGATACGCATCCTACTCGTTCTATGACGACGGGACAGGCTATTATTATGTCAACGATGATTGGGGCGAAGACGGGTATAACTTCGCATGGTGGACCGAAGGCAATTCCGGATTAGTCATTGACTACGGATACGGCGAAGTGTATTCATTCGGATACTCCCTCAGCGGCAACAATCTCTACCTCTATCCTGACGATGGCGGTGATCCGCTCGTGTTGAGTGCAATATAAATACATGGAGTTCCGTACTGAGATCAAACCTATAACCGGGGAGGAGGGCTTAATATCGCACTCCTCCCCTGTCATGCTCGCAGGCTCATGCTTCACAGACAATATCGGTGGATGCATGCGTGACGAGCTCTTTGACGTATGTGTCAACCCGTTCGGACCTATTTACAACCCGGCCTCGATACTCAAGGCTATTGAGACTGTCGTCAACCGCCGACATATCGAAGATAGTGAACTTTTCGAGCATGAGGGGCGCTGGCACAGTTTCCTGTTTCATTCACGGTACTCCGCTCCCAGCGCCGGCGAGGCACAGCTCAAGATGAATATGAGCATCGAACGGGCTTATCATACACTGCGTGACGCCGGCACGCTGATACTCACGCTCGGCACCACACGCATCTTCACGCGTGGCGATGACCGACGTGTCGTGGCCAACTGTCACAAACTGCCGGGACGGGAATTTGAGGAACGTATCCTATCGCTCCAAGAGTGTACCGACCTGCTCGGACGCACCGTTGAGATAGCCCGACAATTCAACCCCGGACTCAAAATCATTTTTACCGTAAGCCCGCTACGTTACCTCAATCACGGGGCACACGCCAATGCCATAGCCAAGTCGACACTGCTTATGGCTGTCGACAATGTGATGGCAACGATGCCCGACATATATTATTTCCACGCTTACGAAATAATGATGGACGATCTGCGCGATTACCGTTTCTATGCCGATGACATGAAGCATCCTTCCGCTCAGGCCGTCAGATATATCTACGAAAACTTCTCTTCTTCATATTATACCCCCTCAACAAGGCTTATAGCCGCTGAGGCACGAAAACTCACACGGCGTCTGGCACACCGTCCGTTCGGCCCGACCGACATGTCGCTCTCAGCCGATCAGACCGTCAACGACTTCAAAAAATCTCACCCAGCACTTGCGCCGATTATTGACCGATACATTTCCGATGGAATACAGTAACATTACCACGCTGCTCACCGACAGCCGCTCTCTCCTTGACCCGCACGGGACACTATTCTTCGCACTGCGTACAGCCTCGGGCGACGGACATAAGTATATACGTAATCTCTATGACCGCGGGGTGCGCGACTTCGTGGTCGAGACTCTGCCGTCAGATGCATCCGATATGCCCGACGCAAGATTTCATGTTACTGTATCACCTCTACACACTCTTCAGGAACTCGGAGCGAGCCATCGACGCGACAGCAATGCACTCGTTATAGGTATCACCGGCAGCCGTGGCAAAACGACTCTGAAGGAATGGATCTACCGGCTACTGTCACCTAACATGAAGGTAGTGCGGTCGCCACGCAGTTTCAACTCCCAGACCGGTGTCCCGCTGTCGCTCTGGAACATACGTCCCGACACCGATGTCGCCGTTATCGAAGCGGGCATATCACACCCCGGCGAGATGGAGCGTCTGGAGTCAATCATATCACCCGAGATAGGTATATTCACCAACATCGGCAACCAGCATAGCCAGGGATTCAGTTCGGCCGAGGAGAAATGTCGCGAGAAGGCCCTGCTGTTGCAAGGATGCCGCAGTGTCATCTACTGTGCCGACAATTCGCTGATAGCATCCTCCGTCCCCGACGGTCCCGGCCAAGTCGGATGGACGCGTGACAATGCTCCGGGTGCACGTCTTCGTGTTAAATCCATGACCAAGACCGACGGCTGCACTACTGTATATTATATGTGGATGCCGGAGGATGCAGATGACAGAATCATCGAGAACAATGTGAAGATTCCGTTCACAGCCGAACATGACATCGAGAATGCCCTGCATGCACTCACACTCATGCTACTGCTCGGCTATTCGCCCGAGACTATCAGCGAGCGCATGGCTACGCTCCGTCCTGTACGCACTCGCCTCAATGTCATCGACGGAGTCAATGACTGCCAGCTGATTCACGACACGTTCGCATCCGACATAACAACCCTCGCGCTCGCACTCGACTTCGTCGAGCGCCGACTCACACCCGATCACACTCTTACCGTCATACTCGGAGACATGGACACTCAGGGTGAGGAGCCGGCTGAAGTGTACAGACGTGTTGCACACCTCATGGAGCTGCGCAACGTCGGCCGTGTGATAGCCATCGGTCCGCGCGTATATGCCGAACGCGAGTCACTGCCTCAGGATGTCAGCGTCTATCCTTCGGTGGAACAGTTCCTTGCGGCCAATTCCGCAGATGATTTCAAGTCGGAACTCGTCCTGCTCAAAGGCTCACCCGACGAGTCGCTTGATGCGGTGGCACGCCTGCTTGAGAAAAAACGCCACGAGACCGTTCTTGAGATAAATCTTGACGCAGTAGTCGACAATTTCAACTACTTCCGTTCACTCATACGTCCTACCACCGGAATGGTGTGCATGATAAAGGCCTCGGGCTACGGAGCCGGCTCACATGAACTCGCCAAGACTTTACAGAGTCAGGGAGCATCCTATCTCGCAGTGGCTGTGCATGACGAAGGTGTGGATCTGCGTCAGGCAGGTATCACAATGCCTATCATCGTACTCAATCCGGCTGTCGACAGTCTGAAATCGATTTTTGACAATAATCTCGAACCTGAGATATACTCGATAGAGTTCCTGCGCAGTCTCATTGACGAGGCACGTCGCCGCGGCATCACGGATTACCCCGTACACATCAAGATCGACTCCGGCATGCATAGGCTCGGATTCCGTCTCGAAACACTTCCGGAGGTAATCGAAGTGCTCAACGGTCAGGAGAATGTGGTGCCGAGCACTATCTTCTCACACCTGTGTGCAGCCGATGACCCGGCTGAGGATGACTATACCCGCTCGCAGTTCGAGTATTTCGATAAGTGTTGCGACATGCTCGCAGAAGCATTCCCCGATAGGAAGATACGGCGTCATATACTCAACTCGACAGGCATCACCCGTTTTCCCGAACAGCAGCACGACCTTGTGCGTCTCGGCATCGGCCTGTACGGAGTGCGTACAATGCATGACGGATCGCAGGAAGAACTGCGTCCGGTGTCAACCCTGCGCAGTTCCATCATCTCGCTCAAACATTGGCCTGCCGGCACCACTATAGGTTACAACCGTCGCGGACGACTGACACGCGACTCGATCATCGCCACCGTCCCCATCGGATATGCCGACGGACTCAACCGTCACCTCGGCTGGGGACGTGCGTCATTCAACGTGCGCGGAGTCCTGTGTCCCACTGTCGGAACAATCTGTATGGACGCATTCATGCTTGACGTTACGGACGTACCCGATGTCAGCACGGGTGACAGCGTGGAAATATTCGGTGACACAATCCCGGTCGACACCATCGCGAAAATCCTTGACACCATCCCTTACGAAGTCCTGACCTCAATCTCGCAGCGCGTCAAGCGTGTGTATTACAGAGAGTAACTCAGTCCATGATATTTTAACACTCAAAAAAAGGTTATCCCGGCATTATTTTTGCGCAAAAAATGTGTACTTTTGCGGTGAAATAAGCCTACACAATGGAGATTCTCAAACACGAGTGCGGCGTGGCTATGATACGCCTGCTCAAACCGCTTGAATACTACAAGCAGAAGTATGGCGCCTACGCCTACGGTCTCAACAAGCTTTACCTCCTGATGGAGAAACAGCATAACCGTGGCCAGGAAGGTGCCGGTATCGGAGTCGTCAAACTGCATTCCCTCCCGGGCAACGAGTATGTGTATCGCGAACGCGCGCTCGGCAAGGATGCGATTCAGGAAATTTTCGGCACCGTCAGAGAGAAAATATCGCACTACGACATGGACTCGCTCACTCCCCGCGAAGTCGAGGAGGATGTACCCTTTATAGGTGAAATATATATGGGGCATCTGCGATACTCCACGACAGGCAAAAGCGGCATCTCATATTGTCACCCGTTCCTGCGCCGTAACAACTGGCGTTCACGTAACCTGCTGATGTGTGGCAACTTCAATATGACGAATGTTGATACGATCTTTCAGGATGTAGTCAAGAGCGGCCAGCATCCGCGTATCTACAGCGACACCGTCATACTGCTCGAACAGCTCGGCGACGCACTCGACAAGGAGAACCACCGCATATACCGCCAGTATCGCGACACGACTGACGGCCCGCAACTGACCGCCACCATCGAAGATAATCTTGACCTCACCCGCATGCTCGGCAACACAGCCCACGCATGGGACGGAGGTTTCGTGATATGCGGTGCTACCGGCTCGGGTGACATGTTCGCACTCCGTGACCGCCACGGCATACGTCCGGCCTTCTATTACCACGATGACGAGATCGTAGTGCTCGCGTCCGAGCGACCGGTCATTCAGACGGTCCTTGATGTGGCGCGCCGTGACATAAACGAGCTTGCACCGGGCAGTGCACTGATAGTCAGCAAAGCCGGACAGGTAAAGGTCACTGACATTCTCGGTGAGGACAACAATCGTAAATGCTCGTTCGAACGCATATACTTCTCACGCGGCAGCGATGCCGACATATACCGCGAACGGAAAAAACTCGGCGAGCATCTTGTACCCCAGATCATGAAGAGTGTCGACGGTGACTTGACACACACGGTGCTGTCATTCATACCCAATACAGCCGAGGTTGCGTTTATCGGTATGGTATCGGGATTTGAGGACGAGCTCAATAAGATCAAGGCATCACAGATACTCGACGCACAGACTAACGGAACGCTTGACAAGGAGCGACTCAATGAGATAATGAGTCAGCACATACGTGTCGAGAAGGTCGCAATAAAGGATATAAAATTACGCACCTTTATCACCGAGGGTGAGTCGCGCAACGACCTTGCCGCACACGTATATGATGTCACATACGGCATCGTCGAAAACAATAAGGATAATCTTGTGGTGATCGACGACAGCATAGTACGCGGCACTACGCTCAAACAGTCTATCCTTCACATGCTCGACCGTCTCCATCCGCGCAAGATTGTAGTCGTGTCCTCATCACCTCAGGTGCGCTATCCCGACTATTACGGTATCGACATGTCGCGAATGGGGGAATTTATAGCATTCCGTGCGGCTGTAGAACTGCTCAAAGACCGTGGCATGGAACATGTGTTGCGCGAGACGTACGAACGTTGCCGTCAGCAGGAAGGCCTGCTTGATTTCGAGCTGACCAACTGTGTCAAGGCTGTATATGCCCCGTTCACACAGGAGGAAATCTCGCGCAAGATCGCCGATATGCTCACCGCAGACGGTTCTATCAATGCCGAGGTCGATATCATATATCAGTCACTTGAAGGTCTGCACGAAGCTATACCCGACCATCCCGGCGACTGGTACTTCTCGGGTGACTATCCTACTCCCGGAGGCACACGCCTGGTCAACCGCGCATTCATAAATTATTACGAGGGCAACGTCGACAAACGCTGACCTCACCCCTGCCTCATTATCTCGCCTCCAGTCCTGATGACCGATACTCTCCGTCTGTCCCTGCTCATCCCATTATCGTTACTCGCAGCCGGCATGTCTGCGGGTCAGCGGTGTGTACGGACGCATCTCGATTCAACGATCCAGATGACAGACACCATCGTCACCCGGCAACTCGACACCGGCGATGCTGACATCGAATCGGTGACCGTAGAGGCCCGAGGAGCACTCCCCAGGATACGGGAAGGACGGGGGATGTCAGACGTATACTGGGGAATGTCACTTACAGCTCCCGGTGACACTATTAACATTGCACTGAGGTTCGGCAATTCAGATTTCGGAGATCTGCTGGATCGCCGCATCTGTGTCGTGACAGTCACTCGCGGTAACAAGGAACTGTACGATAAAGAGGTGTCGGGATTTCACACGGGTGCCGGTGAATATAACAGTCTCACAGCAACACTCACAGATGACAGACTCATTATCGACGGCGGCGGGAGCCGTAGCAGCCGACTGTGCGAGATAACGCTTGACGGGGCGTTAACCCCGACTGAAACATCCGTATGGAATGTCGGTAAGATGCATCTGTCAGTTTACTCGACCGAAGTGTGCCGTCCGCCACACCGAGCGTTTGCCTCAGGCTTGACGCGTGATGAACTTGACCGCCACTTCGCGACATCTTCCGATCCGGTGGAAGGTTACTGGAAATACTTTGACCGCTCCAATGACCCGATGTTCGCACGGCTGGGCGGACGCTATACCCTCGCAGTAATAAGTCGCAGCAGGCTGTCAGGTGCCAACGATGACGGGTATGATATAATCTATATAGATGGGGCACAGACTCTGGCAAACAGCTGGAGTCCGATGATGCTTAAAGGCACGTTGCATCCGACGATTTTCGAAGGTCATTATGACCTGCATTGGATCGACTCGACATTCGAGACGATAACCGACGACATCAGTGCCACCATCACCGAACATTCATTGCTCACACTCAGCTTCCCACTGCTCAAGACCACAGTCAGATTCTCGAAAGTACCGACGAAATAGAGTATGTTAAATTAAGTTAATCAAGGTACTATGTATTGCAAAGTACCTTGATATATCCTTAACTTTGCGATGAAAATTTCATCACAATGATAATCCGTCTGAAAGACATTAATAAATCCTATCCCGGCGCAGTCCCGCTTCACGTACTGAAAGATGTGAATCTCGGCATCGAGAAAGGTGAACTTGTATCGATCATGGGTGCATCCGGATCGGGCAAGTCTACGCTGCTGAACATACTCGGCATTCTCGACAACTATGATTCCGGAGAGTATTACCTTGACGGGGTCCTTATCAAGAATCTTACCGAGAATAAAGCCGCCGACCTACGTAACTATATGATAGGATTCGTGTTTCAGTCGTTCAACCTTATAGGATACAAGAACGCGCTTGAAAACGTTGCACTCCCGCTGTTCTATCGCGGCATTCCACGCCGCAAACGCAACCTCATGGCTATGGAGCAGCTTGAGCGAATGGGTATGGCCGAGCGTGCCACCCATCTGCCCGGCGAACTGTCAGGCGGACAGAAGCAGCGTGTGGCCATAGCACGTGCCCTCATCACCAATCCCTCGATACTCCTTGCCGATGAACCGACCGGCGCACTTGACTCAAAAACCTCGCGCGAGGTCATGCAGGTGTTCCGCGACCTCAACGCCGAGGGGCGCACCATCGTCATTGTCACACATGATCCCGGAGTCGGCGAACAGACCAACCGCATCATACGTATCTCTGACGGACGCATCGTCACACCCGAAACTCCGACCGCTGTCTCATCGGTCATCACCATGCAATGATCGACCTGATTAATGAAATACTCGCCACACTGCGACACAATAAGGTGCGCACCGCTCTCACGGGATTTGCCGTCTCGTGGGGAATATTCCTGCTCATAGTGCTGCTGAGTGTGTCGCACGGACTTGTCAACGGCATGAATGCAATGTTTTCGTCGCGCGACACCGAGTCGATAAGAGTGTCAGGCGGATGGGCCAACAAACCGTTCAAAGGACTAACTGACAACAGACAGGTACAATTGCGTGAAAAGGATATGCAGCTGATAGCCAACCGCAATCCGGAATCTGTAAACAACGTTTCGGCTCAGATCGAAAATAACAGTGCCGTCATATCGACCGGCAAGGATTATATCACAGGCGGTTATACGGGTGTCTACCCTTCGGGACTGAAAGACGAGGGGGGTAAACTTACCGCAGGACGGTTTGTCAACGACAATGACATACGTCAGGGCCGTCGCGTAGTCGTGCTGCACAAGGATAACGCACGCAATCTGTTCGGCGAACATTCTGATCCTGTTGGGCAACTCGTAAAAATAAATGACCTGTCGTTTACCGTCATCGGAGTATACACACACGAATGGAACACCGGGAGTTTCATCCCCTACACCACCGCCAGAAATATGGCCGGAGGCTCTGACATAGTCAACCGTATGACTGTAAGCGTACAAGGGCTGACGACCATCGAGGACGGCAACGAAGTAGAGAACGAGATATACAATGCGCTGGGAAACGAACACAGTTTTGATCCATCAGACAGAAGCGCCCTATGGGTATGGAACCGCTTCAACGACCACCTGCGTCAGTCGGCGGCAACAGGGGCGATGGACATCGCGGTGTGGATAATCGGTATGCTCACAATGCTCTCGGGCATAGTCGGTGTGAGCAACATCATGTTTGTGTCCGTACGCGAACGTACACATGAGATAGGTGTGCGCCGAGCCATCGGAGCAAGACCGTTCAGCATACTCAAGCAGATAATCTTAGAGAGCGTGGCCATCACCACTCTATTCGGCTACGTCGGCATAGTGCTCGGTGTGGCCGTGGCCGGACTTATCGGATATATCTGCGATAAGGGTAACGTGACTGTTATCCTTAACCCGACGGTCAATCTGACAGTAGCCCTTGAAGTAACCGTCGTACTGGTAATAGCAGGAGCGTTGGCAGGGCTGTTTCCGGCACTGAAATCGTTGAAGATCAAGCCTGTCGAAGCATTACGTGACGAATAACCGCTAATATGAGAAATCCCGTATTTGACATAGAAAACTGGCGTGAGATCGGCACGACACTTGCTCAGAACAAGACACGCACATTTATGACAGCGTTCGGCATCTTCTGGGGCACAGCCATTCTCGCCCTGCTCATCGGTGGATCGGAGGGCCTGAAGCACTTCATGTACAGGAATTTCGAGGGTTTTGCCACAAATGCGGCCATCATATTCCCCGGACGCACCACCAAGAGTTATGCCGGATTCAACAAAGGAACTGAGGTGAAGCTCAACACACAGGATGCGGCCAACATACGTCGTGCCATTCCTGACATCGAATATTCATCGGCCGTAGTGTTTTCAAGAGGTACGGCACTGTACGGACGTAACAAATCCTCGGCCCAGCTCACAGGCGTAGAGAAGGATTATGACAAGATTTTCGAGCCGATCGTCTACGAGGGGAGGTTTATCAACGAGGCTGACGACGTGAACTTCCGTAAAGTGTGCGTGGTCGGCAAAAAGGTTGCGGATGAATTGTTCG
Organism: Bacteroides sp.; assembly: GCA_014802015.1. Lineage (GTDB taxonomy): Bacteria > Bacteroidota > Bacteroidia > Bacteroidales > Muribaculaceae > Duncaniella. Next base: position 16,032 of record JAAVDB010000026.1, on the reverse strand, counting down.
GCACAGGTTCGGGCATAGGGAAAGAATTACAGATTAACGACATATATTATAAGGTGATCGGAGTCATCGGACAGACATCCGAAGTAAATGTCGGTGCCAAGATGGACGAATCCATATTTATCCCCTACAACACCATGCGTCGCGGTTATAACCTCGGTAACCACATCGACATATTCCTGATGACCTATCAGTCGGGATGCCGGCCCGCCGACTACGAACGGTTGCTGCGTCACCTCGTCGCATCCAACCATCCCATAGCGCCTGACGATAACGGTGCATTCAATTACTTCAACATCTCGGAAAAATTCGAGATGCTCGACAATATCTTCTACGGCATAACACTCCTGGCCCTCTTCGTCGGTATCGGCACACTTATGTCAGGCATTATCGGTGTCGGCAACATCATGTGGATAATAGTGCGCGAACGCACTCATGAGATAGGCATACGACGTGCCATCGGTGCCAAACCGCGTGACATAATCATACAGATACTGTCGGAATCGATGGTGCTCACCACCATAGCCGGCATTACAGGGATAGTATTCGCCACACTGATACTCGGCACCGTGCAGATGGCCACCGACGGCCCGAGAGGACCGTTGCACTTTCAGCTTGAGTTCTCACAGGCCACAGGCATTCTCCTCACATTCCTCATACTCGGCACCGCCGCCGGCATAATTCCGGCCGTCAAGGCGATGAAAATAAAACCGATCGAAGCACTCAACGACAAATAATCATCACACAAATCAATCGAGACAAAACGATAACCGCGATATGAAGAAGTTTTTCAAGATTCTGCTATGGACACTTGTAGCCGTGATTTTCATCGGCACATTCGTGTATCTTTTCATAAATTCACGGCCCGGTGAGACACGCTACGAGATAGTGTCGCCCTCCACCGGCAACATAGAGCGCACCACCATCCTTACAGGCACCATTGAGCCGCGCGATGAAATCGAGATAAAGCCTCAGGTGTCAGGCATCATCTCAGAGATCAATGTCGAAGCAGGTGATATGGTCAGCGAGGGTGATGTAGTGGCTCGCATCAAGATTATTCCCGACGAGGGCCAGCTGTCATCAGCACTGTCACGCATCGAGACTGCCCGAATATCACTCGCCGATGCACGTGCCAAACATGACCGTAACACACTCCTTTTCGACAAGAAGGTGATAAGCCGTGAGGAATACGAAAATACCGCAACCACCCTTGCCAAGGCTGAGGCCGAGCTTGAATACGCACAGGATGCTTATTCGATCGTCAAGGAGGGTGTGTCACGTAATAACGCCAAGGAGAGCAATACCCTCGTCCGTGCCACGACTTCAGGTCTGGTACTTGATGTGCCAGTCAAGGTCGGCTCGTCAGTAATCCAGGCCAATACTATGAATGACGGCACTACAGTCGCGACAGTTGCGGATATGAATAACCTCATCTTTAAGGGCAAGGTTGACGAGACCGAAGTCGGACTGCTGAGTGTACGCCAACCCATGACAATATCCATCGGTGCGCTGCCTGACCTGCAACTTGACGCTGTAATCGAGAATATCGCTCCTAAAGGCACTGAGACCAACGGAGCCAATACTTTCGAGATCAAAGCCGCCATCACCGTACCCGAAGGCCGACAGTTGCGTGCGGGTTACAGTGCCAATGCTTCGGTGATGCTCAACAGGGCCGCTAACGTTCTCACCATCCCTGAGAGTGTTATCGAATGGGCCGAAGACAGCACATTCGTGTATGTGCTCACCGACTCGGTCAAGGGACAGAAGTTTGACCGTACACAGGTTATCACAGGTATCTCTGACGGAATGAACATCGAAGTGAAATCAGGAGTAACCTCATCCACCCGTCTGCGCGGACGCGTAGCAACAGGCAAATAAATTACTATATGAAACTGCTACGCACTATTGCCGCATCAGCCATGCTGACACTCGCGGTCTCAGCTTCATACGCCGAGGCATGGAGCCTCGACAGCTGTATCAACTATGCCGTCACACACAATCTGGACGTAAGGTCAGCCCAGTTCGACCGATACAAAGGTGACCTGAGCCTCACCGAGGCCAAGGACCGTTTCCTCCCCACCCTCTCGGCATCAGCGAGTCAGAGCTGGGACTTCGGGCGCGGACTTACCGCACAGAACACCTATGCCAACCGCAACACTTCGGCCCTCGGATGGCACGTAAGTTTCTCCCTGCCGCTGTTTCAGGGCCTGAGCGCCCTGCGACAACTCCGACAGGCTCAGGCCAATATCCATACTCTTGACCTGCAGGTCGCCTACGCAAAGGATGAAGTGACACTCGGCATCATGGCCTATTACCTACAGGTGCTGTACAACAGCGAGATACTTGCCGTACGCAGGGAGGAACTTCGTCTGTCCGAGACTCAGCTCAGGCGACAGGAGACTCTGCTCGAAGCCGGTAAAGTGCCGGAAGTGGATGTATTGCAGGCCAAAGCCGAGGTAGCGTCAGGCGAGGTCAACGTCGTCAATGCCGAGAATGATTATCGACTTGCACTCGTCGATCTGACACGGGCGCTCGAACTCGGCGACACCGATGGATTCGACATTCAGACGGTCGACTTCGATGGCGACATATCACTGCCGCCGAGTGCGGATGTTGTCTACCGCAATGCACTGAGTAATAACAACGGTATACTTGCCGCACGCTCGGCCATCGGACTTGCCGATCATGCAATCTCTGTAGCCCGCAGCGGCTACCTGCCGAGGCTGTCACTGAACGCAGGTATCGGCTCAAGCTATTATACATTATCAGGATCTGACAATATATCATTTGCACGGCAGATGAGGGATAACTTCTCCAAGTCAATAGGCATATCATTAAACGTGCCTATATTCGATGCATTCTCTACACGTAATCAGGTGCGTCAGGCCCGTGCACAACGTCTGTCAGCCGAGCTCGAACTCGAACGTCGTGAGATGGATCTCCTCAAGACTATCCGTCAAGCCTATTGTCAGACCGAAGGCGCACGTACCCGCTATCAGGCCGGTGTAGTCGCCGTAGAGTCAGCCAAAGCCGCCCTCGATGCTATGACCGAAAAGTACAACTACGGACGAGCCAATGCTACCGAGTGGGAACAGGCCCGCTCATCCTACATCACCACCCTATCGCAACAGGTCCAGGCCAAATATGAAATGATACTCCGCTCACGCATAATCGGTTTCTATAACCGGGAGAACTGACTACCACACAATTTGCCACACATAGTTTCGTTATATAAATAATATCTTTACTAATTATGAGACATCTCTATTACATAGCGATGCTGATTGTGGCGGTGCTCTTATCTGGCTGTAACGGCGATATTTTTCTTGATGAGCCGGATATACCGATATCGACCGAAGTCACCATCGAAGGGAATGGCGGAACGGCGGAATTTACAATTCCGACCAAAGGGTTGCAGAATATTTCGCTCAACTATTTTTCCTCACGGCAGGACTGTACATATTATAATTCAAAGGGCGATATAATCGACAGCTCATCTCCGGCATCGGAAGTGAGCCTTATCGTATGCGAGAATAGCCTGCGACGTTTTGAAATCCGAAAGGACGGCTCACGACTTGTACTGGAAAGTATCAGCAATACCTCCCATTACGAATCACATGAGGAGGTCGTGCTTGAATACAGTTACGGCAACCGGTTTATCAATGTAGTGATATTGCCCGGTGAACCCATGAAACTCGAATCGGTGCATTATAACTCCGAGTTGCGCGTCACTGACGATGCCATGACCAAAGTATTCAGAATGGGGTTTGAGAACACCAGCACCTCAGATCTTACATATCTGGAATATCCCTATCTCAACCGTTATCCATACGTATTAGTCGAACCTATGATCAACACTACGGATGCATGGGTCAAGGATATACCCGTATCAATGGATGTACCGATATATAAGAACGGAGAGTGGGTGATGGTGCAGCAGTCCGGCATACGACCGGGATTCGAATATATTTACCCGGGTCCTGATTATCTGACAAGTGTCGAGGTGACCGTACCGGCCCAAAGTAACGGATACGTAATCACCGAAATGAAATATGCCTGCGCCGATGTCTCGGGTACGATGTATTTCCTCAACGAGACTCTCGGGCATCGTGTTCCCATCAACTTTAATATGTCATCTTACTATCCCGTAAGCTATGAGATCCGAATTGAAACGACTGATTAAGGTGATCGCCCTAATGTCGGCGGTCAGTGTCTCGGTGCATGCCGACACGATTGCGTCAGCCTTCTCGCGTCCGTTGGAATGGCGTGTCGGGGCAGAAATCTCTCCGGCCATGGTCCCGGGCACAAACGATTATCTGCGCGGAGCGAATCCTGAGGGTAAACGGATAGACAGCTATCTGTCAGGTGACATCCGTGCTGATTTCAGTTTCAACCCCTCGACCCGGGAGGGAATGCTGTACAAAGGACTCTATCAAGGTATCGGTATAGGTGCAGGTACCTACTTCGCATCGCCTATGCTCGGGACACCAGTGACGGCCTACGTATATCAGGGCGCTCCGATCGCTAATTTCAGCTCACGGCTATGGCTCGGATATGAGTGGCAGTTCGGTGCAGCGTTCGGATGGAGACATCACATCGAAAATCCGAAGGAGAGTAATAATGTAGTCAGCACGGCTGTCACTGCCCACATGGGACTCGGCCTGAAACTGCATTACAGCCTCAGTGACCGATGGCGTGTGTCGTTAGGAGTAAGAGCCCATCACAACTCAAACGGTAACACCTCATGGCCCAATGCCGGCATAAATAGCGTAGGCGTATCCGTGGGTATCGCATATATTATCAATCCTAATCATCAGACCCAACCCGAAGATACGGAGCTTGCGAATAATGCGGACCGTCATGGCTGGATGTATGACATCACGGCATACGGCGCATGGCGCAAACACATCGTGACAGTAGGCGATCCTGCCGAACCTGAGCTATGCCCTGGGCGCTTCGGTGTAGCAGGTCTGCAATTCTCCCCTCTCTTCAGACTTAACAGACTGATAGCTGTCGGCCCGAGTCTCGATGCCCAGTGGGATGAAGGGGCCGGCATTGATTCCTATTGGATAGAGGGAAGTTATGGTGAGGATATTATGTTTGAACGTCCGCCTTTCAGAAAACAACTCAGCATGGGAGTTTCCGCCCATGCCGAGTTGACTATGCCTATATTTTCAGTAAATGCCGGATTGGGATATGATTTTATCAGTCCGCGTGGCGAGAAACGGTTTTATCAGTCATTGACATTAAAGACTTTTGTTACGGACTATCTGTTTCTCAATGTCGGTTACCGCCTCGGCAACTTCAAGGATCCACAGAATCTCATGCTCGGCATCGGCGTGAGACTGAAATGACCGGACTGTCATCTCCAGTCGGGAGGGAGAGCCATCAGCTGAAACTGTAATGTGCGCGCCAGTCGGTAATGTCCGAGATCACTGGGATGAAGACGGTCGGTGTCGACCTTCTGTATATAGTCGTCATATCCGCGTGAGGCAGGATAAAGTCCGGATATGCTGAACAGGTCTATTACCGGCACACTCCATATCTCGCCACCACGACGCAGGGCCGATACGTAATCATCCAGATACGCACCTGTGGCGTTGGCGTAATCCTCGGGCGGCTGGATGTTCTTACCGCTGAATCGAGCCGGACCACGATGAATGGGAGTGAGTATAACTATCTGAGTCTCGGGATAACGGTCTTTAAGTGTCGACAGTAACATATTGATACGCCCGCAGAACGTAGAGTCGGACATCACGTGTGTGCGATGCATGCGCCGGCTCATAACTCCGTTGACATTGACCTCGGCAGGCTCTTCAGTAAAGAACTCCCCTACAGGTATTGATGAATTATAATCATTGGTACCTGCCCAGATGAGGATGGCGTCGAGTCCTTCGGGATGGTCGGCATGCATACGTTCTGCCTCGCCGAGCATCTGTTTCATCTGATAGCCCGACACGGCATATACGTAAGGCTCGATGCCCATGAGGTCAGCGAGATAGTTGTAGAATCGCTTGGACTGCGTGGTGTCACGGGGCTGGCTCATCGAGTCGCCGAGCACACCTACCTTCTTGCCTTGCCATTGCGTGCCGGGCGTGACGTGACTCTCAGGCACAGGTATAACACTCCGGGCACTTACACTTTCAGCCACACAACCGGCTATGAACGGAAGTGCGAGAAGAATCACTTTATTAATCAAACGCATAAGATAAACTGATAATAATATCACCGCATGGCCCGTGAGAGCGATGCGGTGATATATGATTTTATAGATCTATACGGATGGGATTACTCCTCGATGCGACGGGCTCCGTCAGAGATAATCACATCATAGATTTTAGGCTCGTGACCGTACTTGGCAGCAAATTTCTCCTTGGCTGTGGCGATGAAATTGTCATATTTGTCATCGGCCACAAGGTTGATGGTACAGCCACCGAAGCCACCGCCCATGATACGTGAACCGAGCACACCGCACTCCTTGGCAATGTCATTGAGATAATCAAGCTCCTCGCATGACACCTCATAGTCCTTTGACAGACCTTCGTGTGTCTCGTACATGCAACGGCCTACGGTCTCAAGATCTCCGCGTTCGAGTGCGTCGCACACGTCGAGCACACGCTGTTTTTCACCGATTACAAACTTGGCACGCATGTAATCCTCGGCCGAGATGTCAGCCTTGACTGCGTCGAGAGCCTCCATGTCGGCATCACGGAGTGTCTCGATGCCGAGACGTTTGGCCACTCGTTCGCATGACTGGCGGCGCTTGTTGTAGGGTGAGTCGACGAGTTCGTGCTTGACTACAGAGTCAACGAGCACGAGCTTGTGACCGTCGATCTTGAAGGGGAAATATTCATAATCCAGCGAGCGGCAGTCGAGACGTATCAGACAGTCTTTCTTACCGAATACTGATGCGAACTGGTCCATAATACCACAGTTCACACCGCAATAGTTGTGTTCGGTGGACTGACCGATCTTGGCAAGCTCGAACTTCTCGATAGTATTGCCGTTGAAGAGGTCATTGAGAGCGAAAGCGAAGCATGACTCAAGGGCCGCCGATGACGAGAGACCTGCACCGAGAGGAACATTACCGGCAAAGACAGCATCAAAACCTTTGACTACGCCACCACGCTTGATAGTCTCGCGACATACGCCGAAGACGTAGCGCGCCCACTGCTGTGAGGGTGCATCATCCTCATTGAGGCCAAAGTGAGCCTCTTCACCGAGGTCGATAGAATAGAGGTTTACGGTGTCGGTCTCGTTAGGACGAATATCGGCCATAATGACTTTGTCGATCGCGCCGGGGAATACAAAACCTCCGTTATAGTCAGTGTGTTCGCCTATGAGATTGATACGGCCTGCAGATGCATAGAGTGTACCTTTACCGCCAAAATGCTCTTCAAACGATTTAACGATTTTTTCTTTTAAATCCATGGTGATATATTAATAGGTAAGTATTATTCGGGATAACTGTCTGATCAGAACATCTTGTCGGGATATACACCTTCGGCATGAAGCTGGGCAAACTTCTCGACCACACCGGGACGGTCGGCTGCGTATGTCACACCAAACCACTTTGAATCCGTGTCAAGCACCTTGACCGATGCCTCGCCGTTGCGGATGAGTGTGTCGATGCAAAGCGGAATGAAGAACTCAGCCTTGGGTGTATTGATGTCTTTATCAAGGAATTTTTTGAACTCACGCTCGCTATAATCGAAATAGTCGGGGGTAAAGCCCCAGAGATTCATCGATACGGGAGTCATGGGGTCGAGAGTCTGCTCAACACCGTTCTCGTCAGTGAAGACTATATCGCCGTTGGGAGCATAGCTGATAGCTGTGCGCTCGACAACACCGGTAAGGTTTCCGTCTTCGCCTTTCGAACATACGCCACGGGCCACGGAGCCGTTCTCGGTCATGGTGTTACCGACGCGGAATCCGACCATCGAATAGTCGCCTTTACGGTCACGGGGACGCATTAGATCCTCAGCGATGACACGGAATGCATCGCGGCCGTAGAAGTCATCGGCATTGATTACTGCAAACGGTTCGCTGATCACTTCCTTTCCCATAAGTACGGCGTGATTGGTACCCCAGGGTTTGGTACGGTCAGCGGGACAGGTGTATCCCTCGGGGAGCTTGTCAGTAGACTGGAATACTACCTCGACAGGGATATGGCCTTCGTATTTCGAGAGAATCTTCTCGCGGAAATCTTTTTCAAAGTCCTTACGTATTACGAATACGACTTTTCCGAATCCGGCCTGAATCGCATCATAGATGGAATAGTCCATGATAGTCTGGCCCTGAGGACCGAGGGGATCAAGCTGCTTGAGGCCGCCGTAACGGCTGCCCATACCGGCAGCAAGCACAAATAAAGTGGGTTTCATTACTCGTTATAGGTATTACTGATATATCTCTCTGAACTATACGTCAGAATTTTGATCAATTACAGAATTTAAATGTGATAATCTCATCATATTCCTCACCGGGGCGGAGCGTTACCGATGGGAAATCGGGCTTATTGGGACCGTCGGGGAATGCCTGACATTCGATGGCTACACCATCGTAATCCTTGTATTCACCGCCGGATATACTCTCGGGGCATCCTGCCAGCCAGTTGCCGGTGTAAATCTGCATGCCGGGTTGAGTGCTCTCGACAATAAGGCGACGTCCGGAGCGCGGAGCGCGGAGCTCGGCTACCTCTTTCAGATTACCCTTATTATAATCGTCCACTAACCAGCAGTGATCATATCCCTTGCCAATCTTGAGTGCCTCAAAGTCGGCATTGATGTCGCGGCCGATAGTCTTGAATTCGGTAAAATCCATAGGGGTGCCGGCAACGGGAGCACGCTCGCCGGTCGGTATCTGAGTCTCGTCGGTAGGGAGCCAGCGTGAGGCATTGAGCTTGAGCTCATGGTCGAGGACCGAGCCGCTGTTCTCTCCATCGAGGTTGAAATACGCGTGATTGGTGAGATTGATTACCGTCGGAGCATCCGTTGTAGCTGAAAGGCGGAGGGTGAGTTTATTATCCTCACTCCATGTATATTCAGCCGTGGCGACAAGATTACCGGGATAGCCCTCTTCGCCATCTTCCGAACAGTACACCATTACAACTTTATTTTCACCAACCGTGCGGGCATCCCAGATCTGATTCATGAATCCTTCCAGGCCACCGTGCAGGGCATTGGGGCCGTTGTTGATGGCAAGTGTATATTCCTTGCCGTCGAGTGTGAAATGTCCGCGGGCGATACGGTTGGCGAAGCGTCCGGGTATCTTGCCCATACATGGACCGTCGGCGATCCACGACGCGGCATCCTTATATCCAAGTGCCACATCAGCCATATTACCGTCCTTGTCAGGTACGATAACCGATACGATACCGGCTCCGAGAGTTGAGAGTGTGACACTCGCTCCCGATGCGTTGGTTATGGTATAGTGTGTGATTGTTCCCTTCTGCGAGGGATAAGTTTTTTCGATAATAGCCATGATGATTACGTTGTTTTGGCAAATTTACATATTAATTATAAGCCTAACAACTACTCATGCATCTAAAAAGTGTGAAAATTCCCGCTACGGGACAAAATGACCTGTTTTATGCTAAGATTTGACTGAAATTTTACAATAAGTCCCTCGTTAAAATGAGCGTTCACGACGTGAGGCGTCGATACGAAGAAGTATAAACAGCAGGAATGTGAATCCCCACAGTGACGAGCCTCCGTAACTGAAGAACGGCAGGGGAATACCGATGACAGGACATAAACCTATCACCATACCTATATTAATAGATATGTGAAATATGAAATAGCTCGCGACACAATATGCGTACACGCGGCCGAACACCGTGGGTTGACGCTCGGCAATGGACAGTATGCGCAAGATCAGTATCACAAACAGCAACAGCACGATCGATGAGCCGATGAATCCTTCCTCCTCACCTATTGTACAGAAGATAAAGTCGGTGTGCTGCTCGGGTACATATTTCAGCTTGGTCTGCGTACCGTTGAGAAACCCTTTGCCCCATAAGCCACCTGAGCCGACAGCGATTTTAGACTGATTGACGTTGTAGCCCACGCCCTGAAGGTCTTCCTCGATGCCGAGCGCTACTTTGATACGCATCTGCTGATGCTCCTTGAGCACTGATGTAAACGTATAGTTGACCGAGAACAGGAACACTATCGAGACGACGGCCGTTCCGACCGTTATCAGCAACTTTTTTGCCCGGGTCTTGAAGATAAGCAATATGCAGTAACCGAGCGCGACAGCTATGGTTCCGATAAAGAATATCGTTCCCGGCAACTGTAGTCCGACAAAACCGAGGCCGCCTGCCAGCAGTCCTGTAGCTATAAACCACAATGCTACATTGCGGGCGGCATTCATCTCCTTGCAGTACACGGCAAGCATGGCTACTATCAGCACCATTATCATTATGAATACCGCTGCCTCACCGGTTGGAATGCCGAGCAACGTCGAATCGGTGAATTTGACCGCTACAACGAAGAACACTACGGCACAAAACGCGGCAAGCAATACCAGTCCGCTCATACCCTCACGATAAAGGACAAAAAACAGTGACAGGTACACAAGGGCCGATCCGGTCTCATTCTGTCCGATAATGAGTATGACAGGCAGGAATATCACGGTCAATACCCTCACATAATTCTTATTGGAAGCATTGAGCGAAAAATTATAGCTTGAAAACAGTTTGGCAAGACACAATGCCGTGGCAAATTTTCCGAACTCGGCCGGCTGGAGACTCATCGGTCCGAATACAAGCCATGAATGTGAACCCTTGGTGTCAGGCGCTATGAATATCGTGACCAAAAGCAGCAACAGCAACCCGGCATATATGACGTAGGCATAATTCTCATATACCCTGACATCTATCAGCAGTATGACAAGACCCAACGCGAGTGACAGTCCTATCCAACGGAACTGTTTGCCCGAAAATTCGGCAAAACTGAGCATATTGGCATGGTCAAAGTCATAACTTGCCGCATAGATGCTCACCATGCCGAGCATCACGAGTATGATATATAATACTATCGTGAACCAATCGACATATTTGAACACCGAAGCTGTGGTCTCCCTCTGCTGCATCTGTCTGGGTATTGAATTCTTATGTTTCTATCAATGTTTCTTGGTGCCGGCAAACTGTATCGTATTGCTCTGCAACATACGTTCCTCGATATGCTTGCGTTCAGGCGGGATGTATCCGCGCAGATATTTCTCCATGACGAGCGATCCGATAGGCACACCGAACGCTGCACCGAAACCGGCATTCTCGACATAGACCGCGACAGCAATCTTAGGTTCGTGATAGGGTGCGAAACCCATGAATGCCGAGTGGTCACGTCCGTGTGGATTCTGTGCCGTACCGGTCTTACCGCACACCTCAATGTCAGGGAGATTAGCCAGACGGCATGTACCTCCGGTCACAGCCATACGCATGCCTTCGGCCACCTCTTCATACCATCGGTTATCGATAGATGTGTCGTGCCGTTCGAGATATTCGGCCGGCATGACCGTATCCTGAATCTCCTTTACCACATGTGGAGTGATGTAATGCCCGCGATTAGCTATCGTAGCCGACAGATTGGCGATCTGCAATGGTGTGGCAAGAATCTCACCCTGACCGATGGCGATGGAGATCACGGTTGTGGCGCTCCAATGGCCCGAACCGTAACGCTTGTCATAATACTCGACATTGGGTATGAAACCGCGATACTCGCCCGGGAGATCTATGCCGAGACGATAGCCGTAACCCTGAGAGATCATGTGATGCTTCCATACGTCGAAAGCGTCGGCCGAAGATCCGTATTTGCTCTTCTTGTCGATCATCGCTTTCAGACCCCAGCAGAAGTAAGCGTTGCAGGATGTCTGCAATGCAGGTTTAAGCGTGAGCGGTGAGCCGTGCGAGTGACAACCTACCCTCAGACGACCGAGAACGAAACCGTGCGAACACGGGAACGGAGTGTTGGGTGTGATGATGCCTTCCTGCATGAATATAAGTCCCTGCGTAGGCTTGAATGTCGATCCGGGAGGGTAAGTAGCCTGAATGGCTCGGTTGAGCAGAGGCTTGTCAAGGTCGGTCATCAGCTTATTGTAATTGTTACCGCGCTCACGGCCTACGAGCAGGGCCGGGTCGTAAGAGGGAGCTGTGACCAGACAGAGCACTTCGCCGGTAGAGGGTTCGATCGCTACGACCGCACCCTTTTTATTTACCATCAGTGACTCGGCATACTGCTGAAGCTCGATGTTAAGACTGAGTTTTATATTCTTACCGGCCACAGCGTCACGGTCAAGCGCACCATCCTCGTAGCGGCCCTGAATACGGCCGAGTGCATCTCGCATCAATACCTCGGTGCCTTTCACTCCGCGCAGGTATTGTTCGTAAGTATGCTCGACACCGATGTCGCCCATGTAGTCGCCGCGCATGTAGTACGGGTCCTTCTCCATATCCGCAGGGGCTACCTCACGGATATTTCCCAATACGTTTGACGCACACTTGTAGTTGTACTCGCGCAGGATACGCTTCTGGATATAAAATCCGGGGAAACGGTAAAGTTTCTCCTGAAGGCGACCGTATTCTTCAGCGGAGAGATGCGTCAGGAGTTTCTGAGGGGAGTATGGCGACCAGCCGGGATTGCGACGCTTGTCACGCATATCGTTCATACGCTTGACAAGATCTTCAGGCGTGATGTTTACCGCCTGACAGAAATCTATCGTGTCAAAATCCTTTATGTCACGCGGTATGACCATGACATCATAGGCGGGCTGATTGTATACGACAAGACGTCCGTCACGGTCATAAATGATGCCTCGCGACGGATACACGGCCTTGCGGAGAAAGGCGTTTGAATCGGCAAAGTCTTTGTATTTCGCCTCCATTACCTGGAGGTTGAAAAGGCGAAAAGCATATATTATCGCAATGACAATTATAAATCCGCCTATGACATATTGCCTCTTGGCAAGGTTATAATCTTTTCTCACTTCGTGGAGTCATTATTGCATCTATGCCCAGCATCAGTATCATTGACAGAAGTGTACTGAACAGAATGCGGAGCACGAGCTGGAGAGGATTGAAAAAGGTAAAGGCTTCGATAAGGAATATCAGCGTACAGTATATAAGAGTCATCGTGAGAAGATACTTCATATATACCGCTGTGCCAAGTGACTGCATGGAGGGCTCGGGACGGGTCAGATCCTCCTCACGCGGCACGTACAGACGCAACACCGGACGACGCACCATCGCAAGAATGGTACAGGCAAGTGCATTCATGCCGTAAGTGTCCGAGAAAATATCGACAATAAGCCCGAGAAAGAAACTTATGGTCAATACCCAGTTAGGCGACAGGGTGATAGGCAGACGTACTATCAGATAAATGAACACCATCGGCACAGCCACATTGAAAATGCAGATGTGATTGAACACAATCACCTGGGCGAGCACCAGAATGAATCCGAGTAATAAGAATTGCAGTGCGGTCTTGCTCATGTCTTAGGCTGTAACCTTAACGGATGATGTCAGTAGTGTTGATTCGTATCAATTTACATTCTTAATCTCCAGTTCCTTCTCGATCGTAGCAAGTTCGTCACGCATATTGTCGCGAATCACGCGCACGGTCGAGAGCGTGGAGAAGTCGGTGAAGAGCCGTACGCGGAGTGTGTAGAAGTTGTCCTCGTTGTCACGCGAGCTGGACAATACGACTCCGACAGGAACCCCTTCGGGGAAAGCCGATGAGTAACCGCTCGTGACGATGGTGTCACCCGGTGTGAACTCGGAATGCTTGGGCAACTCCTCAAGTATGGCCTCGCCGGGATCGCGTCCGTCCCACACGAGTGATCCTACCTGATCATGCCCCTTGACCTTACATGACAGACGCAGATAGGGATTGAGGACCGACAGGATACGGGCCGTATGGTCACCGACCACATTGACTATACCCACGATACCGTTCTGGTCCATGACACCCATCTCAGGCTCTATGCCGTCAAGACGCCCCTTTTCGATCGTGATATAATTATGAGCGTGACTGATGGAGTTATTTATGACATGGGCTATGACAAAATGATAACGCAACAGGGCCGAGTCTACCGTCATCGTGTCAGCGTAAGCCTTCTGCTGATAGCCGCGGATCACATCGTTGAGCCGGTATATCTCCAGCTCAAGATCCGAGTTGCGTCGTTGCAGATCCTCATTGATGTCCTTGAGGGCAAAATATGAGGTGACACTATTGGTGGCTTTATAGAGGCCCGATGACACTTCGTTGGCCGATGTCAGATACACGTGATGCTGGAACGGGTTGCCCGCAAAGAGCAACACGCACCCGGCAATCACATATAGTACGAACAGAAACCACGAACTGTATCGCACCAAAAATTTAAGCAGCTCGCTCACTGTAGTTTCAGAATCTTACCTCTGAAAGATTTTGAGATCGTTAACGGATAAGGAACGAGAATGTCTCGATGTTCTTGAGTGCAACGCCTGTACCCTTGGCTACTGCGAGCAGGGGATCCTCGGCGATGTGGAACTGTATGCCGATCTTATCGGTGAGACGTTTGTCAAGACCGCGGAGCATAGCACCGCCGCCGGCAAGGAAGATACCGTTCATCACGATGTCGGAATAGAGTTCGGGAGGGGTCTCGTCAAGCGCCTGAAGCACGGCGGCCTCGATGCGCGAGATCGATTTCTCAATGCAGTGCGAGATCTCCTGATAGCTTACGGGAACCTCCATCGGGAGTGCAGTCATCTTATTGGGGCCATGCACGATATAATCCTCCGGGGGATTATCGAGTTCGGTGAGTGCAGATCCTACATTGATCTTGATCTGCTCGGCAGTACGCTCGCCAACCTTAACATTATGCACGCGTCCCATGTGCTCCATGATGTCATCAGTGAGGTCATCACCTGCCACCTGAATACTCTTGTTTGACACGATGCCGCCAAGAGATATTACGGCGATCTCGGTGGTACCGCCACCTATATCAACGATCATATTACCCTGTGGAGCGAGAACATCGATACCGATACCGAGAGCGGCAGCCATCGGCTCGTATATCATGTATACATCGCGTCCGCCAGCGTGCTCCGACGAGTCACGCACAGCACGTATCTCTACCTCGGTAGAGCCTGAGGGTATGCCGACCACCATCTTCATCGATGGCGAGAACCAATTGCTCTTTGAGCTGGCCTTCTTGATGAGACCACGTATCATCATCTCAGCCGCGTTAAAGTTGGCTATCACACCCTTACGCAGAGGGCGGATTGTCTCGATACCGTCGTTCTCCTTACCCTGCATGAGCTTGGCCTCACGACCGACAGCAATAAGCTTGCCGGTACGTTTCTCAAGCGCTACGATCGAGGGCTCGTCGATAACGATTTTATCATTGTGTATGATGATAGTATTGGCCGTTCCGAGGTCAATCGCTATCTCTTTGGTTAATGAAAAAAGTCCCATTTATTTTAATATTAATGAGGAGATTATAAGCTTAGAACTTTATTATTTAGTGTTTGAAGTGACGGAAACCGGTGGTAACCATTGCCATATTGTGTGCGTCGCAGTAAGCTACACTCTCGGCATCACGGATTGAACCTCCGGGATGAACGACAGCTGTGATGCCGGCGTTACCTGCGATCTCGACACAGTCGGGGAAGGGGAAGAATGCGTCCGAAGCCATGACTGCGCCCTGCAGATCATGACCAAACGAACGGGCCTTCTCGATAGCCTGCTTGAGCGCGTCAACACGTGATGTCTGACCTACGCCGCTTGCGAGAAGCATTCCGTTCTTGGCAAGTACGATGGCATTGCTCTTGGAGTTCTTGACAATCTTATTGGCAAACAGCAGATCATCAGCCTGAGCAGGAGTAACAGAAAGTACGGTAACCTGTTTGAGTTCCTCGGGAGTCTCGATCTTAAGGTCACGATCCTGTACGAGAGCGCCGTTGAGACATGAGCGGAACTGACGTGTAGTGGTGAGAGGGGCTTTCTGCACGAGGATGATACGATTCTTTTTCTGCTTGAGTATCTCAAGAGCCTCGGG
>JAAVDB010000025.1 GCA_014802015.1 Bacteroides sp. | reverse complement strand
GGGGTGGGTGGGGGGGGGGGGGGGGGTGTTGGGGGCGGTCTCGGCCGCCCCCGCCGCTCGGGCATCCCCTCCCGAGAGGAGTGAGCTTACTTTTTGAGGCTCAATTATCGCACTTCGGTCTTTAATTTAGCAATTCACAGACATATATTGAAATTATTATTGCGCACTACACTATATGGATAGTCACTATTTCTGTATAGTGGATTTAATGTAGCGTTTAATTGGCATGAAGATTAAACGGAACTTTTTAAGAGCATTTAATCAAGCCGATTTATTGTGATTTAGAGGGGTTTAGATAGTGACTATTATAGTGACTAAGCCCGATAGTGACTAAAAGTTAAATCGCTAATTCGGTATGAATTAGCGATTTAACTTTTTGCTTGAGTGGTGCCACCAGGAATCGAACCGGGGACACAAGGATTTTCAGTCCTTTGCTCTACCAACTGAGCTATGGCACCTTGTTTTTTTCTTTTGCACTGCAAAGGTAGGACCTTTTTTTATTCTGTGCAAATTTTTTTGAAGTTTTTTTGAAAAAAATTTCAATGCGATATTCTCAATGACATTAAAAAACTGCTTCAAAAATAACAATAGATTGAGCGATAATTGCATGGTGATTTTTGTAGTGTATTGAAAATCATGTATTAGAGTCTGTGCCGGAAAGGTTGATTTCGACACAGACTCAGTTGAAATTTTTGTGTCAGGTATCGTTATCGAAATCGCATGAATTTTCCGTTTTCGGCGATACATCTGATATAATCGGCAATTTGAGTGATTGAATAGAGCGGCTTGCCTGTGTTGACATCCTTTTGTTTTATCAAGGACGCTGCGATCAGAGAGTATTCATTTGCTAAATTTGTTGCGAAAACGCCTCTGTCATCAGTGTTGATGCTTACGAGCATTCGATTCTCGTTATTTTCATCAAAGGGAAATAATCTGAACAGTGGAAGGTCTTCATATTTATCCATACCTCCGATCTTAAGGTTGGAGGATGGGTTAGCTTCTATTGCAATTCCAGAAGTCCTCATCAGCCTCATTAATCCATCTTGTAACCTGCTGACATCATTGGCAAAACTCAGAGGCGTTTTGACCTGATATGGTTTCAGTCCATTTCTATAGACTTCATCGTTCAATTCATAGGTTTTGTAAAGATTGATGGCATTTTGAGTCTCAACGAGATTATTATTCTTCCAAAACAGTGGTTTCGCAGTTAAATGTCTTGTCGTAAAGCTTTGATTCCAGTCGTGTTCCCAATAATTAATGTCATTACCTCTCATCAGCATGCTATGCCAATAATCCAGGTGATTGTTTACGTCATAACCGATATTAAAGAATAAATCATAAGAAGTCTTATCAATAAAATTCTGTGTTTCATGTGTGAGGACGATGCCCAGTTCTGTTGCAAAATATCTCATCCATATTAAATTGTCGAGTATTATTTGCGCTGGTGCTATGATGGTATGATGGCGTTCTATGTAATATTTATGTGGATCCTTACCAATGGCGATAGCATGTCCGATCCGACATCCGGCATCAAAATCCATGAATATTATCGCTTCATGAATAGTACGTAGGCCGTCCAGAATGTCATAGAAGTCTTCACCTGCATGATATGTCATGTTGTTTCCGATACCTTGTGACTTAGCCCATCTAAACATTGGAGCAAATATCTCAGGACGGCAGTTGAGTTCTGATCCTGCGACATCGATTCCTGTAATCCGAGAGTCCGATCTCTTTGCTTTGAGAATGGTGTCAGTCTCTGTCCATAGGGTTGCCCGATATTTTCTCAGGGCCTCTCTTCTGTTTGGCTTGTTAGTTGGGATAGATTTCTTTATGAAATGGATTACTATGGAAAATTGATCGCTGATAGGCTTATATTTCTGTACATCTGATTTTCTGAGAGATTCTTTATTTCCAAATATAGAGAATGGATTGCATACTGAATGATTTAAAACATCTTTAATTGTGTTAGGTGTTATCCTACATTCAAATGAATTTTCGGATCTAATGCCCAAAGATGAGTAAACTGCGTATGCAAGATTAATTTTTGACCATATTCCGCCTTCGAGAAAAAGTGTTTTCCGGCTTTGGTAGATTTGGAAATTTTCAAATCCTATCAGTTTGTTTGTCTGAACAATCTCTCTACGGATTCTATTCTTCAATATAATGTAAAGAAATAGGATCTTTTCAAGATATTCGGATTTATCCGACTTGGAAAATATTAGTCTGAAAACGTCATAAAGCAGTTTCCGTTCGCCTACCAATATATAGTACGGTGAGTCATGGTTACCATCTTCTGATCCAGAGATAGCATAATCTGCCACACTTCCATATATCGATTTGATCCCATCCATGCGTAAGATATTGATTATATCATAGATCGAAGAGTCAAGATAAGAAAGGTCATCCAGACAATTAAGGATACGATTTAAGATATAATCACTAAAAGTATTCTCGTTTACCTTTGTGAATAGGAATGCTCGGCAGAGTGTGGCTAACAGACCAAGCTGATAGAAAGAATATGACCTTGTCCCGGTTATTGTAATTACCTCACGCTCCATTGAGAATCGATGTTTATCCATGAAATCATCCGCGTCCAAATCGACTAATTTCTGCTTGATGATTCTTGGATTGTTCATCATTGCCACCCAATTAAGCGTGAAAATATCTGATGAAGCGAATAAATGGGCATGAGTATCTGCCAACCCATTCGCTATAATCTTATTGATTATAACATTGTCATGCTCCAGCACGTCAGGCCAGTCAAATTCACGTTGGTTGGCCCTCAAAGCTCGTTCCAAATCATTGAGGGCCAAATATGGGATGGTGATGAGATCTTCCGAAATGAAATATGATATGCTCCTCCATCTCAGAAGATTTTCGAATCTTACTTTGGGATATTTTTCAGATATATCCAGGCATTCTGATCCGATAGCCGGAAGTATATTGAATAGTACGCCGGGATTAAACTCCTGATTATTTGTCTGTAATAATATCCACCTGTCGCGAGCCAGTTCCCAGATCCGCTTTGTCTCTGTTCTGGAGTATTCCGGATTACTTAGTGATAATGTTTCATAGATTGTCTGCTCAAAATTTCTTGACGTATAGTTATGCAGAAGCATCTTTCTTGCTTCTGTTTCAGGAAAGTCATAGAATATTGCTTTAGTGACAGCACGGATAAAATCCATAATACTTCAATAGGCTCAACTGTTATTTGTTAAATTATATTCTTATTGTTGACCGTCATAACTCTTGAGATATTTGTCCACAGCCTGATGTTTTAACACAAGTTGCCATTTTTCAGGTATTGATTTCATGCGATCTTTCCAGGCAGCTTGTTTTACTCTATCATTTGGTAGGTCATAGCTTGATGTATTATCAATGTCTTCCAATGCGGCTATGATAGCTGATCTATCTTTTGAATCCGGATCCATGGAGTAAACCCAACTAAAAAGATCTTTACCTGATTTATCCGTCGGATTGTCAGATTCGGCTACATCGAATATACGGCCGATTATACGGCGTAATTCAGAAATAAGTTTGGAATTATCCGTTGAATTATTTTTCCCGGTCGAATCCATAACGTCATAGATGTCGAAGAACAAATTGAACGAATCCTTGAGTGGATCATTGTCTGCGGCAGAACTTAGATTTTCAATCTCGGAGAGAAATTCAGATATGACGTTGAAATACTGGAATGAAATCCGATGTTTATAATCATCGTCAGCCTTATCGTCGTCTTTGAATTTAAATCTATGGGTTGTCATAGCCGAAGCCGGGCTGCTGATCTTATTATAAAAATCCCGTAGTTTTATGATAATTTTAGCTTCTTTAGTTTTAGTCTGATCTGTTCCAGCTCTGGATATTTCCTTGACAATATGTTTGAAACGATCAGATAGGGCCACCATAACCTCCGCATTCCTGACAATTCCGTCTGACAGCATGATACCCATAGCGTCGCTGAGGATTTCATCCCGTTCGAGATCTGTCGTCTTGGAAATGCGTTCTAACGTGCTGTCGTAAAGCTTATTCCATTCCTCTTCCGATTTACCTCGTGATATACAGGAGCATTTCCACATCTTGCATAGCAGTGATTCTTTATTTTTCAGAGCGAGGTTGAAAAGAATATCTCCTTTAGGAAACCGTTCGTAAGCGTATTTGATATTGGCAATATTTGCGAAGGGAGCGAGCAGATTGAACTCATAATATCCACGTTGAGAAGTGAAGCGCGAGAAAGGTATTGGTTCACTTCCCTTTCGTGCTTCTGCCATATACTCTACAGGATAGGTCTGCATGTTGTTTGTGCTCATCTTTTCTTTACTTGACACATAATGTGAGACTGTAAGAATGAAGAACTCAGCCATCCGCATCATTGTGAGGTTTGCTGCTTCATCACTTACGACGTTATCTATAAGAAGATTAAGACCGTCCTTTCCCTTAATGATACGTCTGTCGCAAGGGATCTCTGATTCCTGAAACATAATGTATTCATTAGGGGCAAATGTGAAGTAAGAGCCACCGACCAGCCGCTGTAGAAGGTTAACGTTGCTGAATCTCTCATCGTTCCTGTATATACCGCCGGAAGGACTGTCCTGAAGGAATACTTGATTGTGATGTGTTATATAGTCATACTTATCGTATAACTTTATGGAATATAGGCTGCGTATGAAAAATATAAACTTGTAATCCGGGTCCGGCAATATCTCTTTATCTATAATATCAAGGATATAGAAGACATCACCGATCGAGACGTTATAAGAGTAGTTGTCTAGCGAGAGAATTGAATCCTTAATCGTCTGCTGATTTTTGGCTATTCCTTTTTCATCTTGCTTATATTTATTATCTTCATTCCGACTTAAATACTTATTGAATGTTGATTTTAAGAATGAAACGACGTCTTTATTCAGGGTATAGTCTGAAATGTTACCACTCCATTCCTTTGCCTTTACTCGATATTCTTTTGTTAGACTTTCTGTCCATACACCGAACAAATAGTTCTTGAAATTCCATTGGTTGAGTCTGTGGGTATCGTCCCCGTTAGTCTGTGGAAATTTCATATCGGCTACAAGTCCGACGAGTTGAAAAAGTTCCCTCATGTTGTTTGGGAAAAGAGTGGAAATTTCCCCAAGGCTGTTGTAGAAAAGATACCTGGTCTTCATGAAAATTAATTCAAGGACACCGTCTTTGAATGTCTCGTTTCGATATACAACCTTGTCGTCTGCATCGTCGAGAACTACAAATTTGCGATCGAAGATACTTTCAACCCCGGGCATCTGAATCCTACAATTTTGAGGTAGAAACTTAACAAGATACTTTTCTGTCATAATTTCCAACTCTGATGCAGAAAAACTTTTATCATCATGCTCAACACTCTTTCTCAGAGCGTGCTCTACAGCCGAGGACAGTTGATTAGGCTTAACAGCCATGACCACGATTACTTCCGGCAGGGCAAAATATTTTCTGAGTTTTTCCACCATTTCGTATACACCGCTCATCTGCAGATCCACATCATCGATCGGTATTATCAGGTGAGTGGCATTGCAGATGGCGAGAAATTCGAGTATAAGTGAGTGGATTCTGGACTTTAACTTAATAATGTCGGATAGTTCATTGAAATCTTCCAATGCATCAAAAATAGAATCTTTTCCTTTGCACAACTGTTCGATTGATCGTTTTATGGCCTGAAACTCAATAAATATTTCATTGAAGTTTAGGATGTTATGCCCAGCTTTCTTCATCTCGGATCTTAGAGTATTAATCTGATTGAACAGCTGGCTGAGAATGACTTCGATGATATTATAGTTCGTGAACTGAGTGGGATCTATAAGATCCAATATGGCAAATCGTTTATTAATAATTGGCGAATTTTTGCCGAGAAGTTCTTCGATGAGTTGTTTTCTCTCAATGATGTCTTTTTCTGAGAGAGAACATTTCGCATCGGCTACTTTGAGAATATTAATGAAAGAAAGCATGGCCGATGTCTTACCATCGCCACGTTCTCCACAAAATGCAAGGCCTTGAAAAGCATCATACCTTTCAATCGCAGATTTTGATGAGTTCTTGATATAGCGTGAGACTATATCAAGTGCCGTTCTATATTGATTTATAAAAATGGAGTTCCTGAATCCGGATGTTTCAACTACAGGTTTGTTCTCGGCTCCAATTTTGAAGTAAATTGTATTGTCCATCATACATTATGATTTTTTTGGGGGGGTGGGGGATGAAATAACGAATTTTGCATGAATCCGTAGGTCTCGCACCATTATCACGCAGAAAATACATGCGATAACGATTTCTATTTTAAGACTCGGATGGCTTATGTGTTGATCTAAACATACGGCAATTACTAAGATTTGTGCTGTCAGCATATTTCTGCTTAGGACATATCGATAGTAAAATCGATCATATTTTTCTAATATATCAAGTTTTGTCAATTCTATATTCTCATTGTATATGGTGACTTTGTCATTACCTCCTATCTTTTCGGGATTGAATTTAGTTCGGCGAATGATAAAATTCCTAATGCCAAAAAAACTCATAGTAATTCCGCCCAATGCATTTATTATCCATCCGGCGATAAGAGATACAATAGGAATACAGAATATAACGATCGTTGACAGTTTACCGCAACTATCCACTACAGTCTTAAATGGAATGGAACTATTATCAACGTCTGTTATTGAAAGTGACTGAAATATATCAGCGGATAATCCCCAGATAAAAAATAGCATCGCTATGATATAGAATCCGGGAATGATCCATGCGAGAATTTCTTGATATCTATAACTCATGTTGAATAATTAGTTTTGGTTTGTCAATTATGGAAAGATAATGATAATAATCTATTTGATTTGTCATGGCAAAAATAAATTAAAAAGGACATATTACCAAATATTAATAAATTGATTCTTTTATATCCATTCAAATATATATTGGCTTATTTTCTGTCGGTAGGGATACAGTCGTTATGAAATACTATCAAATTAATTTGAATTTTATTAATTTTGTATGCGAATATCAAAACCGAATAACATGGGATTTTATACAAGTGAGATATTGACCGGTGCGCCGGCTGTATTCAAATCTGAGACTCAGCGGTTGATATACGAGCGACTGGAGTCTTCAGGCATACCGTATACAAGGATTGAGAGTGATCCTGGCGTTTCGATGGATGACTGTCTGAATATCGACAAGGCATTCGGCATCGACACTGTCAAGACCATCCTGCTCACCAACCGTCAGAAAAACAAGTTTTGGCTATACGTCACTCATGCGCGTAAGGCATTTATAACAAAGGAATTTGGAGCATCATTAGAAATACCGCGGGTATCATTTGCCGACGAGGATCTTATGAAGGAGATCCTTGGTACACCTCACGGCGCTGCCACTCCGTTCGGATTGCTCCGCAATGAGGCCGCGGATGTGACTTTCGTAATGGACAGGGATGTCGCTGAACGTGACAGAATTGTAATAACCGATGGGGACGCATGTGGATTCATCGCTATATCCAATCAGGATTTATTCCGGCTGCTCGGCCGCACTCCCGTACTCATAAGTAATCCTGCCGAGATCGAACCGGCTCAATAAATATACTCATGCATAATAAAAACGCACACCAAAAGTTTGTTATCCTTTGGTGTGCGTTATCTATGTTGTTTTTTATGATCTCAGAGAGTTATTTTATCAATGTCTTTACTCCGTTGATTATGTAGATGCCTCGTGCGAGGGGGCGTGAGTGGCGTATGCCGTTGAGATCATATATTATCTCACTGTCATCTGCATCCGCTCCGATCTCATCAATACCTGTGCCAATGTCATCTTTAATTTCAAACACTATTTGTGTCGAACTTGCGGCATTATTGCCGAGATATATCATTGCGAAATACTTGCCGCTGTCAAGCGAGGAGAGGTCGAGGCTGACAGTCTTGGTTTCGGATTCTCCTTGGCTCAGATAGAAATATGGTGTCGGACCTGAGTAAACCGATGATACATTGCCGTCGGTGTAGGGGAAGATCACGATGTTGAGCGAGCTGCTGACATATCCGGCCACACATTCTGCCGTCACGCTGAATTTTACGTCACTCTTATCTACGACAGGAGTCGTTGACGCAAGACTGAATGCGGTCACACCGATTGTGCTCTGTCCGCCGGGCACTTCTTTTACCACTACATTGACCGGAGTGCTGACCGGAGTGCCTGATGCATCGCAGAATACAAGCGTATAGTTACCCGCTGTAAAACTCTGACCCTGAATGGTGCCGAATGTCGTAGCGATCTCCTTGTACTCCTCTGAGGCTCCACCGACGAGGTCGACAGGAATGGCATTGGCGGCCGCTACCATAGTCCCGCCCGCATTGAATAGGCAAGGTCTGATCTCGCCCAAATATTCCTCGCTGCCCGGGTTAGTGACGGTATAGGATAGGGGAGTGGTTTTGCCGATATAAATTGCATCCAGAGTCGATATTCCGCTGACAGTGACATTTGCCTTAGCGGGAGCGGAGAAGGTGATGGTGTTACCCTCGACTGTTGCATTAAGTTTTCCGTTCACACTGAGGAATGAACGCACATCCTGCCACGACTGTCCGTCGACGCTGTAGGCCGGAGTCACTACATATTGTCCTTCTTCGAGATTACCGGGCAGCGTCACGCTATAAGAATTGAAGTAATAGTTTGGCTCGAAATTGTTGCGTACGCTTGTCGAGCTTACATACTGTGCATCAGCATCTCCGACACGCTGCAGCTTGATACCCATGTACAGTGAGGGGATAGTGACTGCGCTACTGTTGAGGAAATCGCCGCTGAATGAAACCTGCGAACTAAGTGCCGTTGAGGTTGTCTCTGTAGCGAAATCGGATTCAAAATTATAAATGACATAAGTATACTGAGAGTTGGCTTTAGCCGGTTGTGCACCGATCACGGCATCCTGATCGAAGTTAAAGCCTCCTGCTCCGCCACCCGTGCCGAGACTTGTCGGATTGAGTGCTGTCAGTAGGAAATATCCGTCACTCAGGCCACCCCAACCCCAGTTGAAGTGAAAGTATCCATTCTCGCTATATCCGTCGCATACAAATTCATGTCCGCCGGCCGAGCCGGTACCACCATACAGCACGGGACGATTCTCCTTGAGCTCATTATATATCAGATCTTCCCATTCATCGATACCGTATGCGTTGCGCTGGGCCAGATAGGTAGCTTTATCATAATTGAAATGCTCGATCAGTGCGCCCGGTATTTTCTGACTTGCAGCACCGCTCTCTCCGGTCCCGTAGTTCATTTCTACGCCGACACCGCAGGCATACATGAGTTTAGCCACCGCTGCCTCGGATGCGGCTGAACTTGACGAGTCATATTCGTTCAGCATGGCATTCCAGTCAAAAGTGGTGTTACCGTAGTCAAAGCTGAGTGTCTTACCGTTCCATGTGTATGAAGCGGTACCGACACCCTTTTCAGGATAGTTGTGATATTTGATAACCTGAGCCATGGCGGTTGCGACACAACCGGTGACGCACCGTCCGCCATTATATACGGGACAGTCGTTAAAATACGGATCCCTCTGATTCCAACGAGTGGCAATCTTAGGTGCGATCGGGGCGCGCTCTATGCGGGGTGTAGCGGCGGTTGCCTCAGGATTCTGAGCCAGATAATCAAGTTCGCTGTTGAGATATTCAAGCCAGTAAGCGAGATTGGGGTTACTCTTGGCATCGAATGCACACTGCTCCGAATAGCCGAGCAGGGCAGGAGCAGCATCATCGTTAGGGAGAATCATATATCCCTCTTCGCCTGAGAAAACATACAGATTGCCGACAGTCGCCGTAAGATTAAGCTCTGCGCCGGCACGGCTTGGAGCTATGTGCTGTTGTGACGTGAGACGTGCAAGTGCCTGTGAGGCCGTGAGATGCGCACCCCAGGCTGATGGGACGGCTGCGATAGCACCAAGCAGGAGCGTAGCCAACGAAAAAGCTTTTTTCATAAACAGATGATTATTTTATTGTGAGAATGTATTTTACAAAGATAACAGATTAACATGGCATTTTGTCGCATCGGGTGTCGCGATTTATGCAAATAATTTTTATTAGGCATAAAAAAAGGATAACGTATCGGCAATTTGCCTATACGTTATCCTTGTGTTGTCTTACCTGGATTCGAACCAAGACAGGCAGAACCAAAAACTGCAGTGCTACCATTACACCATAAGACAATCCTACTGCTCAAGCCTTAGCCTAAAGCAGTGCAAAGTTAAGGAGATTTATGGAGTTTTCCAAATGATTATGCACGTTTTGTGATTTTTTTGATCGTAGACAATATTTTAAAGGGTTGTTTTAATTAATATCCGATAAACTATTGACAGGAAATGAAAGTTTTGTAACTTTGCGATTGCATATCGTATGCGGAGTCCCGGTATGGGGTTGCGTGGCGGGGTGCGAAGACATATTACAAGAGCGTTTATCCACTCTTATCTCTTATATCTTGAAATGTGGCAATTTCAAAATCTGACTGAGAGGTGAAGCAACGGTAGACGCCTTTCGGGTATGATATACCTATGTAGGAGTGTGTAGTGATGCATACTCTTAATGTCATATATCATACAGCGTGAGGCTCCGCGTTGCTCGTTCAAGTCAGATGGGCACATGCCACAGCCTCAAGATGCGGGACGAGTAACAGATACAGACTCTCACGCTCTTTTTATAGACTAATGCCAATGAGGTGAGTCCTGCGGTGACGTTTAATGATGACTAAATCACATCTTTTTTGTGACAGCTCGGAAATGCNNGAGGGTTGNTCAAAGATAATTGNNCNGTATTTGCTTGGCTCTGANCTATACTCGAAANTCANNATNCGCTATGANGANCTCAGNGCTAATTTCNATGCGGTGACNTTTGATGAATGGTCNGCNGATGGTGATTATTCNTTGTGGAAATTNTCCTCNGGACTGACCCCATANATGGATTACGANGATACATCAATCGTNCCTATTCCCATTGCTAATGAATTGTTCAGATTTAGCGATGCTGTCGTTTCTTTCGACTTTCCTGTTTGGTTCAATATGAATGATAGTCAGGTGCCGCGAATCATGTTTATAACTCANGANCCNATCTCNCGAGATGNCAAATGGTACAAGGATTGNCGGGATGCTCTNTGTACNACGGTATTNGGTATNCATAATCCNNTGTGGCGNAACAAAGGCAANGGNGGAAAACGCATTTGGCTGTTGGCAAACCAATTCGTAGAGAACGGATATGGAGTTTATTTTACTGACGGTTACAAATTAGCCATTCAATCAACATCAGGTGAAGCCATNGCTCCCAATACAGCGCAGGTAGCGGCTTATCGCGAAATGCTGAATGCGGAAATTGAGCTTGTTAGACCGAAACTAATTGTAGCACTTGGCCGACTTGCGGAGGATGTACTNAAATCGCTGTCCGACGCTCGTATTCCTGTCATTAGCCTCCCTCACTTTTCCGGACAGGCTCAAGGGAAAATTAAGGATTTTTTCAACTGGCCGGATGATAAACCANTCACTATAAACGAGCAGGCCGACTGCTATTTTAACACTATCGCAAAAGAAATTACGCAATGATAGAACTTGACATTAAATACTCAGCCTTTGGTAATTTATAAATGTTTTTTTAATAACAGATTATGAAAAAATATCTAAATATGATTATGATGCTGTGCATATCAATGGCTGCACAGGCTTCCGATTTTATGGTTGATGGTCTGAACTATACCATATTGTCTGAAAANGAGGTTGAAGTCGATGGTTTCAGTGTCGAAAGTCTAAATTCACCACTATATAAGGCTGACCTGTTGGACATTCCTGCTTTGGTGGAATATAATGGNACATCCTATAATGTGGTATCTATTGGAGCCNGTGCTTTTTCCGTGGATTCGTCACATCTTTATATCGGGGAGTTCTCACGAGTCAATATTCCTTCATCTGTAAGGGAAATTAAGGAGCAGGCTTTTATTTCCAGAGCGTTTTGTACGCCAAAACTTCTGGAAGTAACTCTGAATGAAGGATTGATTAAAATTGGAAAGAAGGCATTTGCATTCAACGAATTTACTCAGATAAGTCTACCCAATTCGCTTAAAGAGGTNGGNGATGGANCGTTTGCTGCTACATACATTGAAAGTCTGGAGACAAATAATGTCGAGTATATCGGTGANCACGCNTTTGATGGGACATTAATGACTTCGTTGAAAATAGACGAGGCTCTGCGCGAAATTGGCCCGAGAGCATTCCAGCAAAACTGGGAGTTAACCGAGTTGATAATACCGAATAATGTTTNGAAAATTGGTTTGCAAGCGTTTCAAAGTTGTCCGAATATAAAGCGCCTCATTATAGAAGATGGAGATCAACCGCTCNATATTTATTCTTCAAGTTTTAACTTTAGAGACAAGGTAATTTCTACAGGCGATCCGATCACAGGCGCAGGATATGATGATGACTCGATGCTTGAGTCTATATATATCGGACGTCAGTATGTATCAGAATACACACCCACTACAGGTGTTTCAAACGGAGCCGACTTGACTTTCTCAGGATATTCAAGATTGACATCGCTTACCTTTNGCGGTAATCTNACCGAGATACCGGCCGAATCTTTCGCTCTCCTACCAAATCTCACATCAGTGACATTNCCTAAGCAAATTGACAAAGTCGCATACTCCNTATTTTATCATTGCCCGAATTTGACGGAACTGATAATAGANGCGGATGATGATAGACCGATTTTCTTTACTAAAGAAAATACTATANATGGTACACCCGGATGGTGTTTCAAATCNGCTACCGTAGGCCGACAGGTTGAAGGTGACAACTCGATATTTCCTTCAACAATTGAAAATGTAGTGNTCAATGGNGGTTTCAAAGAAATCAACAGTGCTACGACATTTGTCGGATGTACAAATCTTAGAAGTGTATCTTTTGATTGTCAACTTACATCAATTTGTGATCAAGCATTCAGGAATTGTCAGTCCATAAGTTCGATAACGCTGCCCAATACAGTGACATCAATTGGCGCGGATGCGTTCAGGGATTGTACGTCATTACGGACTTTCATTAATTCTGATAACGTAACTGTTATACCCGAACGTATGTTTATGGGGTGTGACAAATTGTCGTCATTGCATTTAGGTGAGAGGGTCGCCACAGTCGAAGGATTCGCATTCTCCGGGTGTTCTTCAATTACCGGAATTGATTTCACGGACGCATTACAGACCATAAAATCTTTTGCTTTCCAGAATTGTACCGCATTACGCACCGTAACACTCGGTAATAATGTGGAAGCAATCAACGGATTCGTTGGCTGTAGCGATCTTCATGAATTCCGTGTTCCCACGATCGAGGCATGGCTTAATATAAAAGAGGCAAATACGTACGCTGCTCCATATTCGCTGCTCGTTGCCGGAGAAGAGTATGAAAATCTTGAGGTGCCGGACAATATCGGAGAGATCTATTCTTATGCCTTTCAGGGATGTTCCTCTCTCAAAAGTGCAAACTTAAATAATATAACCACATTGGGTGCATTTGCATTTAACAATTGTTCTAATCTGGAAAGTATCAATACGGGTAACGGGATAAGTGTATTTTCGTCTCCGACAGGTTGCACTTCTCTTAAATCATTGATTTTAGGTACAAATGTAAGTAGGTTGTGGGTATTGTCTGATTGCAACCTTGATGAGGTGACTTGCCTTTCGGAATTTCCTCCGGAGGCCGATGGCTCCACTTTTTCAAATTCTACTTACAGCAACGCGGTTCTGACAATTCCTTACGGATCCGAAGCGCGATATAAGTCTGCGAGATGCTGGGAGCGTTTTAATACCATCCAGGAGGAGCCTGCTCCTGAGATTCCTGTAACGCATATATCTCTGAATGAACAGAATGTCCGAATGGCTGAAGGAACCCGGTTTCAGCTCTCGGCATCTATCGCGCCATCTGACGCAACCGATTGTGCTCTTGTATGGCTGTCAAGTAATCCCGACGTTGCAACTGTTTCGGAGGATGGTATTGTTGTTGCGGTCGGTGAAGGTACATGCGAGGTCACTGTGTCTTCACGGAGCAACCCGTCGATAACGGCTGTATGTCAGGTTGAGGTATACAGCGATAAGGTTCTTGTTGATGATATAATGGCCGATGATGCCGGGTATGTCAGGATCTATACATTAACCGGAGTGCTGATATATGCTGGTGAATACTCAAGATTCAACCACACTCGGGGAGTATATATCATACATACCCGCGACGGTATTGTGAAACGTGTGATATTATAATCATCCATATTAATTAAGCGCCCCTTGCCGACTGTTCGGCAAGGGGCGCTTGTTGTTATGACTGTGAAGGATCAGCTTGTGATCAGTCAAGTTTGTGGATTACGAGGCCTGAGCGGAGTTTGGGCTCGAACCATGTGGTCTTGGGAGGCATGATGTTGCCGGTGTCGGCTATGTCCATGAGCTGTTTCATCGACACGGGATAGAGTGCAAGTGCCATGGCCATCTCGCCCGAGTCAACACGACGTTTGAGTTCACCGAGTCCGCGGATACCACCTACGAAATCGATGCGTTTGTCCGAGCGAAGGTCGGTAATGCCGAGTATGTCGCGCAGTATCAGATCGCTTGAGATGGTGACGTCAAGTATGCCTATGGGGTCATTGTCGTCGTATGTGCCTGGCTTGGCTGTCAGTGAATACCACTGACCGTCCAGATAGAGTGAGAAGTTGTGCAGGGCATCGGGGCGATACTCTTCAGTGCCTTTGGCCTCGACTGTAAAGTTTTCAGACAGACGTGCGAGGAATTCCTCAGGTTTAAGTCCGTTGAGGTCGCGTACCACACGGTTATAATCGATGATGTTGAGGTGCGATGCTGGGAATGCTACGGCGAGGAAGTAGTTATATTCCTCGTCACCCTTATGCTCGGGATTGTTCTGAGCCTTTTCGTGACCTACGAGTGCGGCGGCTGCCGAGCGGTGGTGACCGTCGGCGATGTAGAGGTGGGGGATGCGCTCAAATTCGCGTGTCACCGTCTCGATCATCTCAGGTGAATCAATCACCCAGAAGTGGTGGCCGAATCCGTCAGGTGCAGTGAAGTCATATTCAGGTTCCCCCTTGATCACCTCATCGATGACAGCCTGAAGGGCGGGATTGTCGGGGAATGCGAAGAACACCGGTTCGATGTTGGCATTGTTGACACGCACATGTTTCATGCGGTCCTCCTCCTTGTCGCGGCGCGTCAGCTCATGCTTCTTGATGCGTCCCTCCATGTAGTCGGCCACATTGGCCGCGATGACGATGCCGTACTGAGTGCGGCCGTTCATGGTCTGGGCGTATATGTAGTAGTGCTCCGCGTCATCCTGTACGAGCCAACCGTTCTGCTGGAACGCATTGAAGTTTTCGACAGCCTTGTCGTAGACTTTGGGGTCATGTTCATCGGTGCCGGGAGTGAAGTCTATCTCAGGCTTGATGATGTGGTATAGCGAGCGTGGATTGCCCTCGGCCTCTGAGCGGGCTTCTTCGGAGTTAAGCACGTCGTAGGGGCGTGATGCAACTTGTGTGACGAGATCGCGCGGTGGACGTACGCCACGGAACGGTTTTACTTTAGCCATGGTACACTTTGATTGATGAATGGATTAAGGTAGTAAATATGACAAGATGTCTCCGCTGACATCGAGATGCCGGCGGAGACAATATGATCGGATTACTTTTTACGTTCGATAGTCTGCTTGCGGTCGGGACCGATTGACACGATGGTGATGGGGGTGCCGAGTTCTTTCTCAAGGAATGCGATATAGTCGCTGAACTCCTTGGGGAACTCGTCCTCACTCTGCATGCCGGTCATGTCGGTCTTCCAGCCGGGGAGGGTGGTGTAGACGGGTTCGATATTCTCCTCGATAGAGTAGGGGAATTGCTTGGTGACAGTGTCACCTATGCGATAGGCTGTACAGGCCTTGATCTCATCAAATCCGTCGAGCACATCGCTCTTCATCATTATGAGCTGTGTGACACCGTTGATCATGATGGCATAGCGCAGGGCTACGAGGTCGATCCAGCCGCAACGGCGCTCGCGACCGGTTACAGCACCGTATTCGTGACCGAGATCGCGTATACGTTTGCCGGTGGCGTCAAACAGTTCGGTCGGGAACGGACCGCTGCCCACACGTGTGCAGTAAGCCTTGAATATACCGAACACCTCGCCGATCTTGTTGGGAGCCACGCCCAGACCTGAGCAAGCACCCGAGCAGATAGTGTTGGATGATGTGACGAACGGATATGAACCGAAGTCGACATCAAGCAGTGTGCCCTGAGCGCCCTCGCAGAGTACGCTCTTGCCTTCGTCAAGCAGACCGTTGATCAGGAACTCCGAGTCGACGATGTCAAACCCCTTGATATACTCGATCGCATCCAGCCATGTCTCTTCGAGCTGTGCGAGCTGATCGGGATCAGGAGTGGCGTCAAGAGTAGCCAGACGTGCCAGATGCGTGTCACGCAGAGCGTTGTACTTCTCATCAAAGTTATGGAACGCATCGCCCAGACGCAGGCCGTTACGTGAGATCTTGTCGGTATATGTGGGGCCGATGCCCTTGCCGGTCGTGCCGATTTTCTTACCGCCCTTTGCCTTCTCGTTTGCGGCGTCGAGCAGACGGTGTGTCGGGGTTATGAGGTGAACCTTCTTGGATATGCGCAGGATCGAGCGCAGGTCTATACCGCTCTTTTCCAGCTCCTCGGCTTCCTGCCTGAAGAGCACGGGGTCAAGGACCACGCCATTGCCTATGATGTTGATCTGTCCATGCTGGAAGATGCCTGACGGGATGGAGCGGAGCACATATTTCTTGCCCTCAAATTCAAGTGTATGACCCGCATTGGGGCCGCCCTGAAATCTTGCCACGGCATCGTAGCGGGGGGTGAGTACGTCGACCACTTTGCCTTTACCTTCATCGCCCCACTGGAGCCCGAGTAGCACGTCTACTTTCATCGTTATTCAGTAACTGTTATTATATAATGTGTTATTTTTTAATTCTGTTTCTTGTTTCGGCGGTCTTTCGGACGGCAGCGCGGGCAGTAGCCCGACAGACACACCTCATAACTGTCGGCGATGAACGATTGATAGCGTTTGAGCGTCAGCGTGCGCCACAGCTGCTGATCGCGTACGTCGCGGATCTTACCGCATTTGCGACAGACGAGACGTACGGTAAACTGCGATTCGAGCGTCACCTCCCAGGTGTCGGTCTGTGTGTGCATCTTGCGCAGCATTCCGGCCTCACTAAGCAGTTCGACGGTGTTGTAGACCGTAGCCCTGCTCACACGAAAATCGCCCCCCTCAATTGTATCGCACAACTCGTCGACAGTGAAACGCGATGGCATGTCCAATATCGTGTCGAGCACGGCAAACCGTTCGGGGGTGCAACGCCTGTGATGGTCGGTTATGTAACGTCTCAGGGTCTCGTGAGCAATACCCTTGCGCTTGTCCTCGTTCATCACTCACAAAATTACAATCATGGGGCGAAATATCCAAAATTTCAGCGCTGTTTTTGCTGTGATGTCGCTCACATTCTGATTATACCGCTCGATGTGAGTATGCGGAATATGAGGTCTTTCAGCAGGTCATACGCATCCTGACGCGAACCTATGCCCTTGCTGCGGCAGTCGCATTCGCGTATGGCCGAAATGATTTCGAGTGTCTGGCGTACGTTATAGTTGCGTGCGCCGATCTCGTAATTGCGCAGTCGCCACGTCTCGTTGGCTCTGAGTCCGAGCGCGTCGAGATAACCAGAGGGCGATTTGTCACGGGTGTAATGATATATCAGCAGATTGGCATAGTGATTGAACAGCATCGTCACGGTGACGATCGTGGGATTGTTTTTAGGATTGTTGCGGAAATATTCCACTATCGTCATCGCTTTTGCCGCATTACGGTTGTTGAGTGCGTCGAGCAGCTCAAAGTTGTTATAGTCCTTCGATATGCCGATGTTACGCTCTATGGCCTCGGGCGTAATCATGGCGTTCGGTCCGAGGATAAACGCCAGCTTGTCGATCTCGTTGTAAAGACGTGACAGGTCGGTGCCGATATAGTCGCGCAGCATCGACAGTGCTTTGGGATCGACCGACATACGCTTGTCCTTGATCAGGTCGGATATGACGGGCAGAATATTTCGCTCGGTGACCCTTTTTGATTCGAATATGACTCCGTTTTTCTTTACCGCATCTGTCAGTTCCTTACCTTTAGCCTTCTCGCCACGGCAGGCTATGACGAGTACCGTTGACGGATTGGGACGTTCGGCGTAATGATGCAGCTTGTTGAGCGAGTCGGCCCGGACAGCCTGTGCCTCCTTGAGGATCACTATCTGATGAGCCGCCATCATCGGCAACCGCTGACATACATCCATCACGGTCTCGACACCCGTCTCTGGACCGTAGAGCGTGTAGAGGTTGAAGTCGCGTTCCTCCTCGGGCAGCAGATTCTCGAACAGGTTGACGAGTTCGTCAATGTAGTATCCCTCCTCACCGTGCAGCAGGTACACTGGTTTGAGCCTCTTGGCTCTGATCTCCTTGACCAGCTGCGGGTAGGTCTGCGATGATGTTGCGTCGGGTTTCTGTGC
Source organism: Bacteroides sp. (assembly GCA_014802015.1). Taxonomy (GTDB): domain Bacteria; phylum Bacteroidota; class Bacteroidia; order Bacteroidales; family Muribaculaceae; genus Duncaniella. The sequence goes on along the minus strand of JAAVDB010000025.1, from coordinate 8,043 downwards.
TGCCATTATGAGCGGAGGACTTGTGTGGGAAATTTGATTATTCGGAGTGTAAATTTAGCAATATTTTCCCGTCTTTACAAAAGTTTTTTGTCAGAGTGTGGCGTATAACTGCACGTAAATAGTTAATTTTGTTTCGTAATCAGAATACTACCGTTCATGCCTGCACCATTGCTCACACCGCCGCCCCAACTCAATCTGCCACCTGCACAGCTGACTCTGCGCCCTGCGGCCAAAGGGGTGGAAGTGCGTGACATCCTGCGTGACAAGTGGGTACTGCTTACGCCTGAAGAGTGGGTGCGCCAGCATTTTGTCCATTTTCTTACGCATACGCTCGGCTATCCTGCTGCAATGATGGCCAACGAGGTGGGTATAACGCTCAACTCCACATCGCGCCGGTGCGATACGGTAGTGTATGCGCGTGACCTGACTCCGCTGATGATAGTGGAGTATAAGGCTCCGACGGTCAGGATAGACCGTAAGGTGTTTGATCAGATAGTACGTTATAATATTGTCCTGCAGGTGCCGTATCTGATGGTAAGTAACGGCATGAAGCATTATTGTTTCCGTGTCGATCGCACGACTCGCCGATGCACGCCCCTACAGTCAGTGCCCGCTTATGACTCGCTTATGCCTGAGCCATGAGCTCACGCTCGATGAGCGAGAGATCTTCCTGAAGTTTCTTTTCCAGAGGCAGACGCTCGTCAATGAGTTTACATGCGTATAGCACTGTGGCATGTGAGCGCTGCAGACGTGCGCCGATGGCCTTGAACGGCATCTTGGTATGCTTCTTGGCCAGATACATCACCATCTGGCGTGCGTCCGACACTTCACGCTTGCGCGACTTGTTGAATATCTGCGTCGGCTCGATGTTGTAGAAGTCGCTGACAACACGCGCGATGGACTCGAAATTGGTCTTATGCTGATTGAGTTTGACCGAGTTGGCGAGCACGCGGCGTGCCAGATTGATGTCAATCTCGCAGTTGAGGCTTGTGGCGTAGGCGAGCAGTGACACCATCACACCCTCGATCTCACGGATACTCTGGGTGACGTTGGTCACGATAAACTCGATTACATCCTCGGGCAGTTTCACACCGTCACGGTGGGTTTTCTGCAACAGCACTTCGCGACGCAGGGCATAGTCCGGTTTTTCAAGACGTGCGGTCATACCGCTCTTGAATCGTGACAGCAGACGCTCCTCCATGCCTTCCATCTCGGCAGGTGCGCAGTCGCTCGACATGATCAGCTGCTTGTTGTTCTGCTTGAGGTGGTTGAATATATGGAAGAATGTACGCTGAGTCTTCTCCTTGCCTATCAATTCCTGGATGTCATCGATGATGAGTGTGTCGATGCTCTGATAGAACTTGATGAACTCGTTGATCTTACCGCGTAGTGTGGCTGACGAGAACTGGTCCTGAAAGAGACGGGCTGTAATATATAGTACACGCGTGCGCGGGTCGCGCTCCTTGATACGTATACCGATGGCTTGGATGAGGTGAGTCTTTCCGACACCGCACGGACCAAAGATGAAGAGGGGGTTGAACGTCTTCAGCTTCGGGTCGTTCGCTATGGCCTCACCGATTGATTGTGCCACCTTGTTGCTCTCGCTTATGCAATAGTTCTCGAACGTATATTCGGGATTCAACTGTGAGTTGATCTCCTCCACATACTTGTCCTGGAATGGATTGGACGAGGCTCCTGCTGCCGGTTTTACTGCGGGGCTGGGGTGGGTGCTGCCCATGTCAACCTGAGTTGAGGGGTCGCCGGCCACAATCGGGAACTGATATGTGAGACGGATACCTTCGCCGAACACACGCGCCAATGTGAACTTGAGGACGCTGGCATAGCGGTCATCAAGCTGCTCAGAGAAAAATTCCGACGGACACGAGATTGTGAGCCTGTTGTCTTTGAGGCTTACAAATGACAACGGGCTGAACCAGTGGTGGAATTGTTCTGCGGGAATCGTATCGCGGATTATCTCCAGACACTTTTCCCACTGCGGTGAGTTCTGATATTGCATGGGTTAATCAACTGTTAGAAGAGAGAGATTTTCACACGTATCACCTGTAGGCAGGTCACACGGGTGCCTTATTCTCAACTGCAAATTTCCTAAAAAAAAATTACAAAATAAAATTATTTTTCTCTTGCTTTTTTGATACTCAATGTTCTACTTTGATTGTCAGTAGTTTATGAAAATATTTTGCCAACGGATGGTTTTATGTCAAAGTGAAATTATCAATCGTCTAAATATTAGAACAATACATCTTGCGCATTAAATCATCACTTTAGCCGGGCCGTTAATTGAATTATTGTCCAAATACCTGATGTAGCGCCATTTTAAACGTTATTGACGTACATTTGCAGTGGGAAATGTTATTTGGACCAAATCTAAATAACAACCGGCGGTTTCATAATCCTTTGCCACGGTTGATTACGAACGTAAATACCCGACCCGATTTTACGCCTGATTTTCTGGCTGACCACAATTCGTCGGGATGGCAGCGTGTGCACAGTTCGGGGTCAAACGGCTTGATATTCTCCGACTTGACTCCACATCCGCATAGAGCCGTCACGATATGTCCGTGCAGCGATACGTGAGGTTTACGCCCCTCGGCCCTGATGATGCAGCTGTCATCGAAATGCACGGCCACCTCCTCGCCGACTTCAAAACAGTCGGCACATATTGACGGTCCCATGGCTGCGATGATGTCCGACGGTTTCGATCCGAGATCGGTCATCGCCCTTACCGTAGCCTCGACAATACCGGCGGCCGCACCCCGCCATCCGGCATGCGCGACACCTGTCACTCCTGCGATGGGATCAACTAACACTACAGGTACGCAGTCGGCCGTGTTGACGCCGGTTATTACGTCGGTCAGGGTGGTTACTATTGCATCTACACCTTCCAATCGCTCGGATGGCACCGGCAGAGATGTCAGCTTCAGTACGTTTATTGAATGTGTCTGTCGAGGTATTATCATCCGTTCCGAGGGGATGCCGAAGTGCTGTGACAACGCGGCGCGGCATTCGCTGACATGTTTCTGATCATCGCCGGTGTAGTGGCAGACGTTGAAACCGCTGTATGGTTGTTCGGGCGAGCACTCGCCCCTGCGTGTGCAGTAGGCATGAATGTTGCCCGCCTCAAGGAGGGTAAATATTGGTAAGGACATGATTTTTATCGGATTTTTTGTAATTTTGCCGCCGTTTTCGCACTTTTACAGTGCGGATAGAGTGTCAGAATTTGAGTTGTAATACGTAAGATATGAAATTCGCGAATATCAAAGGTCACGTAGCGATGTTGGGTGCCAACACTATGTGGGGGCTGATGGCTCCCGTGGCCAAGATGGTGATGGCGGCCGGACTGGTGTCGCCTCTTCTTATGACCAATTTCCGCATCGTCGGAGCCGCATTGTTGTTCTGGACGGCATCGCTGTTTGTGCCTGACGAGAAGGTGCCCACTCGTGATCTGCTGCTGCTGGCCGGAGCTGCGATGCTCGGTATACTGTTCAATCAGGGATGTTACGTGTTCGGAGTCGGCTATACATCACCCGGTGAGGCCTCTATCATCACCACGACAATGCCTATCTGGGTCATGCTGCTCGCCGCCGTGATACTTGGCGAGCCGATAACGCTCAAGAAGGTCGGTGGCATTGTGCTCGGAGCATCAGGAGCGCTGATACTCGTGCTCGGATCGGTCGGCTCGGGTGCGCGCGGAGACAATCCAGTGCTTGGCGATCTGCTTGTGCTCACGGCCCAGCTCAGTTATGCGCTCTATCTCACGTTTTACCGCAACTTTATCCGTAAATACTCAGTCGTAACTCTGATGAAGTGGATGTTCACGTTTGCGGCCATAGCATTGCTGCCTGTGTCGTCAGGTCAGCTCATGTCTGCCGATTGGAGTGAATTTACCATGCGCGAGATCGCAGGAGTGGGTTACGTGGTATTTTTCGCTACATTCATTGCATATATATGTATAATGATAGGGCAGAAGAATCTGCGCCCTACGCTTGTGGGTATGTATAATTATGTTCAGCCGATAGTGGCATCCTGTGTTGGTATGTGGCTCGGTCTTGACTCGTTCAACGTTTCCAAGGTCATAGCTGTGGCGCTGATATTCTCGGGAGTGTTTCTCGTGACAATCAGTAAGGCCGCCCCCTCGAAATCATAATTATTCAGCCCCTGAAGTGCGTACACGTACGCTGTCAGCCTCCATGCGCTCAAGATAGCTCTGCATGAATGCCTTGAGCTTGCGTTGCATCATGTCGCGCTGTTCGGGCAGCGAGTCTGACAGATTGCGGTGCATCAGCACATCGTCCACAAAGTCATACATGCCGGTCACGTTACACTCCGCATCGGTCTCCATGAAGTATCGGCCCATGTACAGCTGAGGTACGTATATCCAGTTGAATGCCCAGCGGTCATCCACGTCGGTAGCGAGAACGTCATTGCCGAACGCGATGTAGTCGCGGTCATATCCGAGCCAGCCGAGGACTGTGGGAAGGATGTCGAGTTGCTGCATGATGCCGTCACGCATGCCCGTCGGCATCTCGCCCGAAGGGTCGAAGATTACGATGGGTACGCGATTGTCACCCGCATCGGTCTTGTATTGGTCATGCGTCTTCTTGCTGCTCGAATGATCGGCTGTGAGTACGAAAATGGTATTCTCATACCACGGTTGTTTCGAGGCTGTTTCAAAGAATCGTCCTATCGAATAATCCGTGTAGCGTATGCACTTGTGCAATTTGTGGATACCTTCGTCCTTGAACCGTTCCTTGTATTTTTCAGGTATGGCGAACGGATGGTGGGATGAGGCGGTGAATATGCCTGACACGAACGGCTGAGGCATCTCTGTCATCTTCAGCGCGAAGTATTGCAGGAACTCTTCGTCCCATATAGCCCAAGTCCCGTCCCAATCCTTCTTGCCGTTGAATCGAGGGTCCTGACAGTATTCGTCAAGTCCGTAATAATTCTCAAATCCTGCGCCGCGGGCAAACGCCTGAAATCCCATCGAGTCATTCGTGCCTCCGTGGAAGAATGCTGTGTGATAATCCCAGTTTCTGAGCTCGGTCGCGAAGCTTGTGATGTGATTGAGCGAATAGGGTGAGAGGAAGAATCCTGCCCCCATGCGCGGTATGGACGAGAGGATGGCAGGCATGGCATCGATCGAGACACCGGTGTTGGCTATCGTGTGGCGGAAAGTAAGTGTCTTGGGGATGAATGAGTCCATCCACGGTGTGTAACCCCGATAGGTGCTGTCATCAAGAGCATGGTTATTGTTGAGCGCACCGATAAACTCCGTAGCAAAACTCTCGACGATGAGTATCACTACATTCTTTTTACGCGGTGTCACACTGTCGGGGGCGGCGTGATGAAGCGGCGTGTAGATACTGTCGAGTTCAGGCCCGGTAGTGAAATATTTCGGCACGACGGGCGGACGCTTGCCGATGGTGCGGATGAGTGAGAACGGGGTGTTGAGCACGACATTTGCCTCGGACGGACGCGTGGCAAACTGGTGGGCGTTGCTCACCGCTATGGGGCGTGTCGATGTGAAGAATGTCGCACCGCGCATACCCCAGATGGCTACGACGGTCACAATGCCGACCGATACGATTGTGCCGACCCATTTATACCATCTTGCGGGACGGAAATACAATGTAGCAGGGCGATACAGGCGCCACAGTCCCCATATCATCACTATGCCGAGCAGCAGCAGATACCAGTGGTTGATGACCTCAATGCCGAATATGCGCCCGAGGTTATCCTCATTGCCGAACTCATTGAATGTACGTGTGGTGATACGATGATGTCCGAATGGGTAATAGACGCTGTCGCCGAGATTGAGTATTATACACAGGGCATTGGGGATGATGTAGGCGAGTTTGGTGAGTGTGCGGTACCAGCGTCTGTTCTCGGTCGAGAACGGCAGCATCGCGAGCACGACATATAGTATGTTGGTATAGCTGATGGCCGATGTGTCAAACCATATACCGCCCCTGAATATTTTCAAGGCGCTCTCGAATGTCAGCGTCAGGGCATACTGGTCCCAGTTTTCGAGCAGAAATGCAGCGCGGCAGATGCTGTATGCAATGTATGCTGATAGTATGTTGATGGCTATCGCCGCGGCTGTGCGCAATGTATTGTTCATAATGGTAAGGCGATGGGTGATGATTAATACTGTTGGCAAAAGTACAAAAAATGTCGGAATTTGAGGTCTTATAGCGAGTATATAAAGCGAGCGGCCCTTCACAGGGCCGCCGGAAAATACTCTAATTTTGGAATATGTCTGAATCTATGAGTGTCTGATTGTTGCGTGTCGGCTTAGATAGAGGTGCCGATGATACGCTTCGCACCGATATAGTGCTTGGAGTAATATCCGTTGTCGGGAAAGTTCTGATAAACCACACCATGCTTTGAGGATGAAGCGTGGATGAATCGGCATGAACCGTCCTCATTAACGTCTACCACCATTGCTACGTGGCCCACGCGGCCCTTGCCGCTCGAACGGCTTGAGAAGAAGAGCAGGTCGCCGGGCTGAAGGTTGTCCTGATCTACGCGCTCGCCCTGAAGATACTGGCTGCGTGAATCACGGTGGAGGTTGAATCCGAAGTTGCGGAATACATATCCTACAAAACCCGAGCAATCGAAATGGCTGGGGCCTGATGCGCCGAGACGATAGCGGGTGCCGATAAACTGTGCGGCAAACTCCTTCATCTCGCTGATGAGTCCGGTGTTGTCGTCAGAGGCATCTGCGGTCTCGATACCTGCGAAAGGTGAATTTTCTCTCGCGCTTTCGAATGCGCATTTCACAAGCTCTTCGGATGTGTCGATAGTGCTCTTGAAATGCTTTGAGGGGAGGGGATAGCTGTTGATCGACGGTTCTGCGTATGCTGTTGCGGTGCCGCAGAGGGCGATTACGGTTAATAATATATATTTTGCGAACTGTGTCATCGGTATTTCTGACTTGTGTAGTCTGTGAATATTTTTAAAATTCAATCTGTGTTACGCAGGTCCCTTTATCGAACCTTGCAATGCAAAGTTACGCATAAATGCCCGGTTGTACAAATGGCAAGATGCTGATGGGTGACACTTTATGTTAATTCAAACTTTCGATAATTAATAGCAACATCCTATAACTCCTTTTAGCACTTAATGTGCAAAATGTTAAAGAAATCCCGTATTTGAAGAAGATTTATACAATATTTTGCATAATTTTACATTTAAATTCCCGCCCGTAAATTAATTTTTGATTTAAAAATACTTATTTGCAGAGGCATTGTGAATAACTATTGTTAAAATTTCTGCCGGGTGAAAAATATATAAAATGCAAATATACAAGCAAATAATCTTATTTGATATGATCTTGTGTTTTACAATAATTTGCATAATTTAACTATGCTGTAATAATATTGTAACAATCGTCAGGGCTGTTTTTCGGGCTCACGAGAGCGCAGATGATAATGAATTGCGCAGAAAGATTGATGGAAGAATGACAGAAATAGCCAAAAATAGACTCTTGCTTTTTTGAATTATTGATTTCTTTTTGCTATTTTTGCACATGGATTTATAAGCAAAAAGAACACCAATAACATCAATATCTAAGATAATGAAAAAAAGTGCGTTGCAGATAGCCCGTGCGGCTTATCGCCCCCAGATGCCTATCGTGCTTACAGGCGGGTTCAAAGTGAAAGAGGGTGAGCCTACCCAGTCAGCAGGTGACCAGGATGACATCAAGAAACTCTTCCCCAATACTTACGGACTCCCCGAGCTGGTTCTTGAGAAGAGCACCGAACCTGTGTCATCCAAACCTATTAATGTAGGTGTGATCCTCTCCGGCGGTCAGGCTCCCGGCGGACACAACGTCATCAGCGGTCTGTTTGACGGTATCAAGGCCATCAACAAGGACAGCCGTCTCTATGGTTTCCTCATGGGCCCCGGCGGTCTCGTTGATCATAATTATAAGGAACTCACATCTGATATTATCGACGAATACCGCAACACCGGCGGTTTCGACATCAATATCAGATGTGAGTTCCTAATAATTATGAT
>JAAVDB010000024.1 GCA_014802015.1 Bacteroides sp. | reverse complement strand
TGGGCGCTGAGGGATTCGAACCCCCGACCCTCTGCTTGTAAGGCAGATGCTCTGAACCAGCTGAGCTAAGCGCCCTTTCTTGCTTAAAGCGTTGCAAAGGTATGGACATTTTTTGAATCCTCCAAATTATTTCACAACTTTTTTACAAAAAATTTTCTTTCGACAGAATCGGTATCCTCTACACATATATTATATAGACCATCTCTTTAAATTCTCCACAAAATGACTCTTCAACTAAAATATCTAACAATACCACCTCTTACCCTAACATAATCACCATCTCTAATGAAAAACCATTAGTATTACTCATCGCTCTACTACAATAATCATTAATTTTAGGTATATCGCACCCAAAATACTATTAGTAATTTTGCATCAGGATAAAAAACCTCATAGTGATTCTTTCCCTCATCCACTCGATAGATCGACCAGGGCAAAGAGACAAAAAAAATGTTATTGTTGAGTAAAGAAATACGGCAACGCTCCAAGTTGTGATAACCGGGAGCATTGCCGTTTCTTACACATACATTTATTTACATCTACTTATTGACATTTCCGTAAGTTTTCAACACTTTGCGTTCAGGATATTCACGTCTGAATACCAACCGTTTATATTCACAACACTCATTTATGTAAATAAATTGTAAACAAAATGTAGATATAATGTTAATAAAATGTCAATAACTTTATTGAAACTTTTTACAAAAATATTTTGCTGTATAAGAAAAAACCTCTACCTTTGCATCGCTAAATCAATGGCGAGATAGCTCAGTTGGTTAGAGCGTCGGATTCATAACCCGGAGGTCCCGAGTTCAATTCTCGGTCTCGCTACAAAAATAGAGTCGTTAATCTTTGGATTAACGACTCTATTTTTTTGTTTACAGTCACAGCCACCACATCGGGTGCAGCCTCATCGTCAGCGCACAGACACCCCAATTCGGTCCAATCCTCGTAAAGTATCTACACGCATAATATGCCTGACGGTCACAGGACGTGTCAGATCAATGTCCGCACGTGGGTTCAGCATCACCTCATGCTGATAGTTAGCACCGAATCCACTCCCCAACCAGCGACCGTACACATCAGCAAGCGTCACGTTCACCGTATCACGATACAGATGTGACTCACCGATATAAGTAACCTCAAGCCACAGGTTGGAGTACGCATAGTCATTGGAATGCGTCAGTCCGAGCCTGAGCGGACGATGCACAAGCGAGTCATTGTCATGCAGAGAACTGTCTATCGGCACGAGTGCCACCGTGTCACCATACGCCCATCCATCGACAGGCAGCTCCACCCAGCGGCTGTAATCACGTTCACAGCTGCTACAAGCCACAACCGCCACCCAAAGGGCGGCGATTGCGGATATTATATGTACTAACCGTTTCATTGTCCATTATCCTGGTCACCTCCACGGAATGCCTTCGGCACACGACCCGACGAAGTCGGCTGCTGTTGAGGTGACTGAGTTTTCTGCGGTTTATCATTCTGCTGCTGCCTGGGCTGCTCCGATGGTCGGCCGTCGCGCTGACGATCCGCCCTCTCGCGCGGCTTCTGTCCGTTTGGTCGATCCCCCTTCTGCCTGCGATCACCCCCCTCGGGACGAGGTTGACGCGGACCTTTGGGTTGCTGCCCCGGCTGGGACTGCTGCGCTTGCTGCTGAGGCTTATCTCCCTGTTGAGGACGATCTCCTCCCTGCGCGGACTGCGGCTTTTTCTTCTTCTTTTTCTTTTTAGCCTTATCAAAACGCGTGAGGTCATCCTGCGATGCGAGATCAATAGGCTTCGGTTTCTCACGTCCCTTCTCCTCGCCCTCACGTTCGAGTTTCAGAGGTTTCTCACCGCGACGATTCATCTCGATTATCTCAAACGCACGTGCCGCATCTATCGTCACGAGGTTTGCCGCCATCTGCTTGTCCGTCGAGTATGTGATCTCCTTCTTGAATATATCGGTCTTGAAGTGGAAATATGTAGCATCGGCAGTCTCAAGGCGCACATTCTTCTCAGGCAGAAACTTCGAGCTCTCAACATAAGTATCCACCTCAAAGTTAAGACAGCACTTCAGCTTCGCGCACTGTCCGGCCAGCTTCTGCGGATTAAGCGAAATATCCTGATATCGCGCGGCACTCGTACCGACCGACACGAAATTAGTCATCCAGCTCGCGCAGCACAGCGGACGGCCGCATGAACCGATACCGCCTATGCGTCCCGCCTCCTGACGCGCACCTATCTGCTTCATCTCGATACGCACCTTGAACGTATCGGCCAGCACCTTGATCAACTGGCGAAAATCCACACGCTCGTCAGCGATGTAATAGAATATAGCCTTATTTCCATCGCCCTGATATTCGACATCACCGATCTTCATATTCAGATGCAGCGATTCTGCAATCTTACGTGCACGGATCATCGTGTCATTCTCACGCGCGCGCGCCTCCTCATATTTCTCAAGGTCGGCAGGTCTGGCCTTGCGAAACACCCGCTTGATCTCAGCCTCGTTCTTCACTCCTGCACGACGCATCTGCAGAGGCACAAGCCGTCCCGTCAGCGTCACACACCCTATGTCATGCCCGGGGGTGGCCTCGACAGCCACCATATCACCGGTCACAAGATCAAGATTGAGCGAATTGCGGTAATACCCCTTACGGGTATTCTTGAACTGCACCTCGACTATGTCGCACTCGTCCGAGCCCGGCACAGCCGGGACATCGTCGAGCCAGTTAAAGCAATGGAGCTTGCCGCGTGGACAGCGGCGGTCCTTCTCTTCCATGAGTCCGACCCTCCTTACTTAGCGAAACTAACCGAACGTGTCTCGCGGATTACTGTAATCTTCACCTGTCCGGGATAAGTCATCTCATCCTGGATGCGACGGGCGATCTCCTCTGACAGCTTTTCGGTCTCGACATCGTCGATCTTATCCGCACCGACTATCACGCGCAGCTCGCGACCGGCCTGGATAGCATAGGTCTTGATAACGCCGGGATAACTGAGAGCCAGTTGCTCAAGATCATTAAGGCGTTTGATGTAAGCCTCGACAATCTCACGGCGTGCGCCTGGACGAGCACCGGATATAGCGTCACACACCTGAACGATGGGTGCGAGCAGCGAAGTCTGTTCTATCTCATCATGGTGAGCACCGATAGCATTGCATATCTCGGGTTTTTCCTTATACTTCTCGGCAAGTTTCATACCCAGAAGTGCGTGCGGCAGTTCGGGCTCCTCATCGGGCACCTTGCCTATATCATGCAACAGACCGGCACGGCGAGCCTTCTTGGGATTAAGACCAAGCTCGGCTGCCATGATGGCACAGAGATTGGCAGTCTCGCGGGAGTGCTGAAGCAGATTCTGTCCGTAGCTCGAACGATACTTCATCTTGCCGACCATACGGATCAGATCGGGATGCAAGCCATGTATACCGAGATCGATAGCTGTACGCTTACCGGTCTCGACAATCTCCTCTTCGATCTGACGGCGCACCTTGCCTACCACCTCCTCGATACGTGCGGGATGTATACGACCGTCGGCTACAAGCTGGTGCAGGGCCAGACGTGCTATTTCACGACGCACGGGATCAAAACCAGAGAGTACGATCGCCTCAGGGGTATCATCAACGATAATCTCGATACCGGTAGCTGCTTCAAGCGCACGGATATTACGACCCTCGCGACCGATGATGCGACCTTTGATCTCGTCACTGTCTATGTGAAACACCGTCACGGAATTTTCGATAGCCGTCTCAGTAGCCAGACGCTGGATAGACTGCACGACGATACGCTTAGCCTCCTTGTTGGCCGTCATCTTGGCCTCATCCATTATGTCATGGATATATGCGGCAGCCGCAGTCTTGGCCTCATCTTTAAGACTCTCGACGAGACGCTCCTTAGCCTCCTCGCTCGACAGGCCCGAGATATGCTCAAGCTGCTCCTGGGCTACACGATGCAGACGGTCAAGTTCCTCGCCGCGGGCCTCCACGGCCTGAGCCTGAGCCTCGACATCACGACGCATCTGCTCGATCTCGTTACGGGCCTTGGAGTTCTCGCTCTGCTGCTGATTGAGCTGTGTCTGACGCTGCTTGATCTTAGCCTCTTCGTTCTGAACTCTTGACAGACGCTGGTTAGCCACCTTTTCGGCCTCGGATTTAATACGTATCTCCTGCTCACGGGCCTCAAGCAGTTTATTCTTCATTATCACTTCAGCCTCACGCTCTGCATCCTCGACGATGCTTTTAGCGCGTGAGCGGCCGGTAGCCCTCTGAGCATACAGTAGAATTATTACGCTGATGGCAGCTCCAGCCAGCAGTGCAATAACGATATAAATAATTGTAGTTATCATAAATTGTTATTAATGTAATTTTAATGAATGAATACTATATAATAAAAAACACACGTCTCGACCTCTCTCAGCCGGGCGGACCACCGGACACCCTGCCTGTGACAGGAGTTACCGGCGGCGCTACGCGCCTGCGTCAATCAGTCAATCGTGCGTGAACATCGGCCTGCGCCCGTACGGGTCAGCCTCTGCCGGAGTCTGATACTATGTCATCGAGGAGCAGGGCGTCAAACGTCTGCTCCATTCCACCGAGAGTCTCCTCAAGATGGGCGACAGCCTCCATATTCGAGTAATACAGCTGGGCAAACCTGAAGGTCACCATCGCCAGCACCTCGGCCGAAGACTTGTCACGGAAATCATCACGTTCCTTCCACTTCCGCCACAATCCGTTGATATTCTCCTCCACACGTCTCACCAGTGGCACCTGGCTGTTCGGTATGCTGAGTCGGATTCGCGGCAGATCGGCGATCGAGATGGATATGTATTGTATTTCGTCAGACATCAAATGCTTAACTGTGCGATACACTTGTCGATTTCGCGCACTAACTCGGATAGCAATGTCCGGGTGGCTTCAACATCCTTATGATCGGGTGCGAGCACCGAAGTCACTTTCAGTCGTTCGATCTCCGCATCCTTAGCAGACAGTTCCCGCTCAAGGCGCGCTATCTGCACCTTGAGTTCAGCCACTTTCTCATCAGCCTCTTCTTTCGCCCGTTTTACCGCTCTATAGCGTTCGGTGAGCAACAAGGCCTTGGACTTTAGACTGTCAATGCGTTGCTGGAGGTTTCCGGCCATTCTTTTCCAAATTTCCACAAAAGTAATAAATTCTTTTCACTTTTCACACCCCGGCCGGAATCTTTTACTCGGACACACATATTTTTAACAAAAATAATGTTAATNNNATATTATTCTACACCTTAATATATAATAGAACTCATTATCCGAATGAAATTAATTCAAAAAACTCACACAAGTGCTTGTCATCATAGAAAAAAGTTGTACCTTTGCACTCGGGTAAGTCCTACACGACCAGCTCCCCGAGAACTCCGCCAGGTCTTGATCGAAGCAACGGTATCGGGTCGTAGCGGTGCGATGTAGTCAGCTTACCCTTTTTTTGTGCCCGTACGTCAGCACTTTTTCATACCTCTCGTTTTAACAGCGTTAACATAAAAGCGTTAAAAACGCACTGTTTTCGATAAACTTTAATCTAACTTTGAACAATTAAAGATTGCTTAACGTTACAGAATCATAAAGCAATTCTACTAAACTAAAAAACTAAAAACACATCAAGTTTCATTTTTAAATTTATGAGAGAAATGAAAAAGCAACTTATTCTGATGGCCGCATTCGGAGGGATTCTGATGTCAGCGCAGCACACAAACGCACAGGAAACTTCTTCACTCACCATCGAGGAATCCGTAATCACAGTTGACCAGGTNCCCTGCAAGGACATATACACNACCGGCTCATGGCGCAACAACTGGTACATCCANCTCGGCGCAGGTGTCCGCACTCCCCTTGTCGAGACCGGCACCAAGACCCACCACTANACNACCATCTACAATCTGGCAGTAGGCCGTTGGATCTCACCCTATCTCGGATTCCGATTCTCAGGCTATTACGGCTCGATGCACTGGCTCCACTCACCCGTAGCCTCNGCACGCACAGCCAATCTCAATGTCGACTTCATGTGGGANATGTGCAACTCCATCGCGGGTTATAACCCCTCNCGNCCCGTATCGGTAATACCCTACGTAGGCCTCGGAGGCACATTCGTATACGATTATAAAGGCAACCGTGACGCCACTGATACTTACAAGGGCCATATCAAGAACAACCAGTGGCTCCTCCCCGTGTCAGCCGGTCTGCAGGTCCGCTTCCGCCTCAGCGAATACGTAGACCTCTTCGGCGAAGCACGAGCTATGGTCTACGGCGACACATTCAACAATGAAGCCGGCGGCCGTCCTCTCGACCTTGACCTCAGCGCCACCGGCGGTATCATCGTCCACTTCACCGGCTCGAANTTCGAACGCTANAATCCCTGTGATTACGTCGGCGCTCTCAGTCAGGCAAATGCTCAGATCAATGACCTTCGTTCAGCGCTCGCATCAACATCAGCAGCACTCGCAGCAGCCGAGGCTCAGCTCCCCTGNCCCGAAGTGCCCGAAGTCGTAGCAGTCGAGTCAACATCGACAACTATCTTCCCCACCGTACGATTCAANATCAACTCAGCATACGTATCATCCGAGGAGATGGTCAACGTCTACAACGTAGCCGAATACCTCAAGGCCAACCCCGACGCACAGATCGTAGTATGCGGATATGCTGACAAGGACACCGGTTCAGCCGCTTACAACATGAAGCTGTCACAGCGCCGCGCNCAGGCCGTTGCCGACATCCTGACNGGTGACTACGGCATCGCAGAAGACCGCCTCATCATTCAGGCCGCAGGTTCAGACAACCAGATCTATCCCACNAANGACTGGAACCGCATCGTAATCTTCGCTGCCCCCGAACTCTAAAACATATCACACTCAGTTCTCCACTCTCCCCATCTTTTCTCCTCGATCTCTCCTTTACGTTCCCCCTATTGCACGACCCTACCTTTCCTCGTGAACAATAGTTCCCCCGTGCGCCCCGGTTCAGCTGAGCCGGGGNGCACTTTATATAAGAACCTGCACTATAANCCAACTGCACCTCAAAAGTTTTTGTGTCCAACTTTTGAGGTGCAGTTCAGATATTGAGTCGGGGTCAATTCTATTTCCCCAGATCAAAGAGNCTTCTGACTTCGGGGCGGAGATACAGATCCACCTCGTAAGGATAGACAGCTACGTCAATCATACCCGATGAGTACGGAGCGATCTCGTAAGGGTTATAATGGAAATAGAGCGTATTGTTAGCTATATACGGATAACCGGGATAATTGAACTGCGACACGAATATACCTGCGCGTCTGAGCTTGTCAACCGGCTCATCAAGCTGACGGGCAAGGGCATTTCTGATCACGGGCATTATGCTGTCCACACCCTCGGGTGTAAGAATGTCGTCCAATGAGAGAACACGACGGTTGTCAAGATCGTATGTAAACGGATGAATAGCCGTCATCGGATGCGCACCACCCATGTAGTAGGACGTCAGCACGCGATACGTCACAATCTCCTCATTAAGATCTATGACNGACGCAATAACATTCTCAAAATAACATCCGAGGCCACCGATACTTACCGGAAGCGAATCGACAGGTGTCACGTCATAGCCGGNTCCGTACTCCCCGTCGAGATCGGANGTGTCACACACATAGCGCTCGATAGCCTGAACAGGAGTGGCAGATACTGAGTCGCCGAAGCAATACCGCAGAAGAGAATCCTGAAGCACCTTGACATCCGTGTCGCCCAGANCCTCCGGCCACAGCAGTGACACATATCTGTCAAGATACACAGTATCAGNCTCAGACTTNCCGCAGTAATACCTGTCGGCCGTCATTATCACCTCCCTGACCGGAAATTGAGTGATCTCTACATCACATTGCTGAGTTTTCTCCTCATTAACTCCGCAACCGGTGACCAATGCCACGGCAATAGCCGGACATAAAAATACAATCGAAAATCGTCTCATAGTATATAAATCATATTCCGAATGCAAAATTGATAAATATTCAATCGCCAACCAAAAAAATTTATTGACACACTTATCAGAGACACTTTCCGATTTCGGCAAAATCAATAATCTCACATTGCATCTCAATGTATTTTCTGACCACATTTTGTATGTTTTTGAACAAAATTCGCCAAAAACCAGCCCAATTAACATCTTTATACGTTTAAAAGTTTACAAATTGAATAAAAAATGCTTACCTTTGCACCGTGAATGCGAAAAACATTCGCGCCCAAAAATCCGAATATACTAATCCAAACTCTTTTAACTACTATGTCTGAAATTGCATCACGAGTTAAAGCTATCATCGTAGATCAGCTCGGTGTTGACGAAAACGAAGTAACCGAAACCGCAGAATTCACCAAGGATCTTGGCGCAGACAGCCTCGACACCGTTGAGCTCATCATGGGCTTCGAGAAAGAATTCGGTCTTAAAATTCCCGATGACCAGGCTAACGGCATCAAGTCAGTTGGCGACGCCATCTCTTACATCGAGGCAAACCTGAAGTAATAGCCTCACATTCCGCCCGCACAGGCCGCCCGCAGGCTTATTTTCAGCCAACTACGTGCGAATCCTTGCGGCAGTGACTCATAAAAGGCTCCACTTTCGCCTCATGCAAAGTGGAGCCTTATTTTCAATTCTAATCATTTCTGTTTTAACAATGGAACTTAAACGAGTTGTCATAACCGGACTCGGTGCCATCACTCCCATCGGTAACGATGTGGCTACCACCTGGGCCAACGCTCTGGCCGGTGTCAGCGGTGCCGCTCCTATCACTCACTTTGACGCTTCTCAATTCAAGACTCAGTTTGCTTGCGAGGTCAAAGGATATAATCCCGCCGATCATTTCGACCGTAAGAAACTCCGTCAGCTCGACCTCTACGCTCAGTACGGTATCGTAGCAGCCCGTCAGGCCGTAGCCGACTCTAATATGCTTGAGTCTTCTGACCTTAACCGCAACCGTGTCGGTGTCATCGTTGCCGCAGGTATCGGTGGTCTCCACACTTTTGAGGAGGAAGCAGGATATTACGCAGTAAACGGTGCTGAAAAAGGTCCCCAGTACAGCCCCTTCTTCATCCCCAAAATGATTGCTGACATCGCATCGGGACATATCTCGATGGAGTATCAGTTCCACGGCCCCAATTACGGTGTCGTATCGGCATGCGCTTCATCCAATAACGCTATCATCGACGCATTCAACCTCATTCGTCTCGGCAAAGCCGATATTATGGTGACAGGTGGTGCCGAGGCTGCAATCTTCCCCGCAGGTGTAGGTGGCTTCAACTCGATGCACGCACTTTCGACCCGTAACGACTCTCCCGCGACAGCATCTCGCCCCTTCAGCAAGTCACGTGACGGATTCGTAATGGGTGAGGGATCTGTAGTCCTCATTCTTGAGGAACTTGAGCACGCCAAGGCACGTGGTGCTAAAATCTATGCCGAGGTTGCCGGCGGCGGCATGAGCGCTGACGCTCACCACCTCACAGCCACTCACCCCGAAGGTCTCGGTGCAATCCTCTCGATGGGCAACGCTCTTGAGGATGCAGGCATGAAGCCCGAGGACATCGACTACATCAACGTTCACGGTACTTCTACCCCTGTCGGTGACATCTCTGAGGTCAAGGCTATCGTCGAGCTCTTCGGCGATCAGGCTCACAAGCTCAATATCAGCTCGACCAAATCGATGACCGGTCACCTCCTTGGTGCCACAGGCGCACTTGAGGCTATGTTCTCGGTTCTCGCATGTCAGAATGACATCGTTCCCCCGACCATCAACCACGAGGAAGGTGATGAGGACGAAAACATCGACTACACTCTCAACTTCACATTCAACAAGGCTGTGAAACGTCCCGTACGTGCAGCTCTTTCGAACTCATTCGGTTTCGGCGGCCACAACGCTACCGTTATCGTCAAGAAGTACGAGGAATAATAAATTGACCTTACAGTCATACAATAGAATAAGAGGTAAGCGAAAACGCTTACCTCTTATTCTATTGTATTGTAACAAATATTTTTCCGGCTCTCCTTTTAGAAAGGCAGATCATCCGTAGGGCTGGGAGCGAGATCGACTGCCGGCGGGGGGACAGGCGCACCGGGCTGGGCGTATCCGCCGGGCATCTGAGGAGCGGGACCGTAAGCAGCAGGTGCAGCCATTCCGGGCTGGGGCACAGCAGGTGCGGCGGCGGCTCCGGGATCCTCAGCCTTCCATGCGCGCACGTCAACATACCAGCGGCCGTTATACTCACGGCTGTCGATGTCAAAGCTAATTTTTACAACCTGACCCACCTGAAGGGGAAACTGGTCGACTCTGTCACCGAAAAAGTTGAAAAAAACCTTCTTGGGATATGTTTCCTGTGTCTCAAGCACATATTCACGCTTTTTCCAAGCGTTACCTTTGGCAGAAGTGCCTCCCACTTCGGGCATGGCTACTATGATTTTGCCTGTAATTTCCATATATATAGTCTATTAAATTATATTCAAAAATGAGAGAATACTCATTTACCGTAAACGCGTATTCTCTACAAAAGTAGTCAAAAAATCCCTATCATCCCGTTAAAATACGTTAATCAAACAAATCCATTTCTATCATCTCCGCCATCAGCACACTCTCAAATAAACGGGAAAATGCACAAAGAGAATATCTTGAGGATTTATTTTGGCACAGTTACTTATTCTTAGTAATTTTGCACTTATGAAGCATTATCTCAAATATCTGTTTCAGCTCATCCTGTCGCCGCGCAACGGGTGGGAGGATATTGACAAGGCAAGTTCGTCATCAGCAAAAATCCGGCTTACTCCGGCTGTTATAGCCACAAAAGGCTACTATCCCCTGATTGCCGTCGCTGCCATGAGCGTATTCGCTCAGGCGCTGTTCAGACACCACATCGTCTTTCTTACCCTGTTCATGAGGATGATAATCACCTTCGTGGTATACTTCATATCCTACTTTTTCAGTATTTTCGTGCTGTCGATGGCCATCGAACCGGTCATAGACGGAGAGTACGATGAGGCGCGCTGTCAGACATTCACACTCTATACGCTCGGGCTGCTCGCCCTCATAACGATCATCGAGAATTTCCTGCCCATAACAGCCCTCGTGCTTTTCTTCCTGCCATGCTACGTGGCGCTGATACAATGGAAAGGATGTGAATACATGCATGTACGTCCCGAGAGGACCGGCCACTTTATGATGCTCGCTATTCTCGGTGTACTCCTCCCTCCCTACATTTTCTATTTCATCTTCTCAGTCATATTCTGATTCACCCATGCAAGCTAAGGAAATAAATATCAAGAACCGCCGTGCGACGTTTGACTATGCTATCGGCGATACATACACTGCCGGCATCGTACTTACAGGTACGGAAATCAAATCGATACGCGAAGGTAAGGCTTCGCTCGTCGATACATTCTGCTATGTGGACAACGGTGAGGTGTGGGTGAAAAATATGTACATCGCCGAGTATTTCTACGGCTCTTACAACAACCATGCCGAGCGACGTGATCGTAAACTGTTGCTGTCACGTAAAGAAATCAACAAGATTGAGAAGTCGGGCAAGGAAGCGGGCTTCACAATCGTTCCGTTGAGACTTTTCATAAATGAGCGCGGTCTGGCCAAACTCGTCATCGGCATCGCCCGAGGTAAGAAGGAGTACGACAAACGTCAGTCGATCAAGGAGCGAGAAGACAAGCGCGACATGGCCCGCATGATGCACAAATAGCATCAATCAGGCACCACTATCACCCAAATATCACCCGCTGAATCAGTGGCCTTATACCAGATGCGTCCGTCTGTTCGGCGCATCTTTTTCATTTCCCGCAATCCGACCGTACTGTCATTGACCGTAAGTACGGCATCGGTCATTACCGAATCAGGTCTCTCCATGCCCGGCGTCAGGCTTATTACATCAGCTCCGTCAAGGTCCGTGATACGCACACAACCGTTACGGTCCTTGACGACAAGTATACCGGCACGGTCATACCTTAGATTCATATCCGGCCCTTTGACACGCAGCACATCATCGGCCAACTCTTTATCGAAATCATTAAGTTCCCCGAGTCCCGGACGGTGACCGTCACCTTGCGATGGAGTGGTGTCACCACCTGTCTGCCCGCCATTGGTGGTCAGACTTGATTCCTGGGGGGCATCATGTCCACATGATGACATGAGAAGACCACCGGTGACCACAATAATTGATAATATCCGCACAAAACTTATCATTTTTCGGCACTATTTCTGACGGTTTTACCCGAGCCCGCAATAATTCTGATCAGTACACGTCCCTCCTCGCGAGTTGACGGGGAGATATATGTTAGCGTATGTTCTCCCGTACCGAGGTCACGTGCCTCATAAGAGCTGTTCCAAGCCCTTTCGCCGTCAATGCTCCACTCGGCATCATCAGGCACGTGGGGCGAATATAGATCGATTCGGTCACCGTCAGCCAGACTGTAGGTGGAATGCAACGGCACACGTTCGCCCTCCGCACCATACACCTGTCCGGCGCTCTCGCCCCAGATGTATTCATACAGATCCGGCAATTCTACAAACGGATTACAGCCACCCTGCATGCCGGCGGCATACCGAGCCCATCGCACCTCGTCTTCATCAGGCGGATATTGCTCGGACCATCCTGCAAGCATCGTTGCGGCATCGGCCCGCAGGTAGGGGTAAGTTCCACTCATCATCATGTAGGCGACAGGACTATACACCTTGGCAGGATACATCATTGACATGTAGAAAAAGGTTCGTGCAAGCCGTCCACGCATCTCTTCAGGCGGGGCATACGCGTCTACCAGACTGCCTGAACGCCATGCGAGTCCTATGGCCCAGCGGTCATAACGCTCCTTGACTTCGTCAAGCTCAATGACGGGAATCATGTCGCCTCGCGCATGAAGCACCTCAATCGTCTGTGGTAAATAATTATTGAGATCGTAACAGAGCATGTCGCCGTACAGATCCGAATCACTCCACCACTCGGACGGAACAATTGTCCCGTTAACGTATCCCGACGGGAAACGTCCATTCGCCAATGACACTTCGCTACCGGTAAATGGGTCATGAAACGTATATGTGATGCAGCTCGGGTTGATCAGACGAGATGGACGACACTCTTTGCGTATAGCTGCGGCAAGACCCTCGCCCGACTTTCCTGCAAGACGCTCGGATAATGCGACAGGCACCTCCGCACGGGGTGTGTCCGTGGCGGAGATGCCTGTAAGCATTGCAGACAACGCTATGATGCGGAGTGTTGTCAAGACAGGGAGAGAATAATGTTTGTGAATGAATGGAGCGAGAGGTCTTTATACGTAACCGCGGATGATGCCACGGTTGGAGTTGCGGACGAAGAGGATTATCTCGTCACGTTCTTTCGACGCGGGCAGCTCGGCCTCGATGCGCTCGATGGCATCGGAGTTATTGAGCCCTGACAGATAGAGGTAACGGTATATCTCCTGGATGTCGCGTATCGCTTCGTTGGAATATCCGCGTCTGCGCAGACCGATGGAGTTGACTCCGACGTATGCGATGGGATCACGGGCGGCCTTGACAAAGGGAGGAATATCCTTGTTGACCAGCGCGCCACCCTGAAGCATCACGTGCGATCCGATGTGGCAGAACTGGTGGACAAGGGCACCGCCACCGAGCACAGCAAAGTCATCAACTACAACCTCACCGGCGAGCTGCACGGCATTTGACATGATCACATTATTCTTGACCACACAATCGTGGGCCACATGACAATAAGCCATGATGAGACAGTTATTACCGACCACAGTCTTGCCTTTGGAGGCTGTGCCGCGGTGGATCGTAACACACTCGCGTATTGTGGTATTGTCACCGATGATAGCTACGGTCTCCTCGCCCTGAAATTTCAGGTCCTGAGGAGGGCCGGAAATAACAGCGCCGGGATAGATGGTACAGTTCTTACCGATGCGTGCACCATCCATTATTGTCACATTTGAGTATATGCGGGTTCCCTCGCCTATCTCAACATTACGGTCGATCGTCACAAACGGACCAATCTCCACACTGGGATGAATCTTGGCCTCAGGATGCACGCAGGATAACGGTTGATTCATATCTTAAATTTTGCTACTTATTTGTTTTTGATTATCTGAGCCATGAACTCGCACTCGGTCACGATCTTTTCACCGACGAAGGCATAACCCTTCATCATGGCGCAACCGCGACGAAGTTCTGTCATAAACGACACATGGAACAGGAGTGTATCGCCGGGCACTACCTTCTGGCGGAATTTGACATTGTCGATCTTCATAAAGTAGGTGGAATAACGCTCGGGCTCGTCAAGACCGCTAAGTACAAGAAGACCGCCGGTCTGAGCCATGGCCTCGATCTGAAGCACACCGGGCAGAACGGGCTCCTGGGGGAAGTGTCCGGGGAAGAAGGGCTCGTTTGCCGTGATGTTTTTCACACCCACGATATAGTTAGCTCCCATGTCTATAACCTTGTCGACAAGCTGGAACGGATAGCGGTGAGGAAGAAGTTCGCGGATGCGGTTATTGTCCATCAGGGGAGCCTTGTTGGGATTGTAGATGGGCGCCTGCACCTCCTGATGCTTGATCTCACGACGGATCTTTTTAGCCAGAACGGTATTGATAGTATGACCGGGACGGGTGGCGATGATACGGCCCTTGAGAGGACGGCCGATGAGAGCTATGTCACCGATGATGTCGAGCAGCTTGTGACGCGCAGGCTCATTGTCGTGCGTGAGGGGACGCTCGTTGAGATAGCCGAGTTCGCTGACATCCTTGCGGCCCACACCCATGAGGTCGGCCAGACGATCGAGTTCGGCCTGCTCCATCGGAGTATCGTAGATAACGATGGCATTGTCAAGATCACCTCCCTTGATAAGATTGTTCTTGACCAACGGCTCGATCTCACGTACAAAGACAAACGTACGGCTCGGAGCGATCTCCTCGGCATAGGTCTCGATGTTTTCAAGCGATGCAAACTGGTTGTTGAGCACCTTGGAGTTGAAATTAATCTTGACATCTACCGAGAATGTATCGTCGGGGAGGACAATGATTGAGGATCCTGTCTCGGGATCAGACACTTCAAAGCGTGATTTCACATAGTAGAAATCCTTATCGGCCTTCTGCTCAACAGTACCAACGGCTGCAATCGCTTCACAATAAGGGAGCGCACTGCCATCAAGAATAGGCATCTCGGGAGCGTTCACCTCAATAAGGCAGTTATCAATACCTGCCGCATAGAGCGCTGACATGGCATGCTCGATGGTCGACACACGGGCCTCACCCTTCGCGATGACAGTACCGCGGTTGGTAGCGACCACATTCTCGGCAAGAGCATCGATAACGGGTTCACCTTCGAGGTCTACTCGCTTGAATTTATAACCATGATTGTCAGGTGCAGGGAGAAAACGCGCTGTGATCTCAAGGCCTGTATGGAGTCCTTTGCCGGTAAGGGAGAACTCACCTTTAAGAGTTATCTGATTCATATATAGTTATTTCTTTATTTCTTTTTCAAGGTTTTTCACCTGATCGAACAGTTTGCCGAGACGCTTGACATACACGAGTCCACGGGCATATTCACCCATCTCGACAGCGGGTGAACCCATGATGCGTTCACCGGGCTTAGTAGCGCGGTTGACACCGCTCTGGGCACCGATCTGCGTACCGTCAGCAAGAGCTATGTGGCCTACAATGCCAACCTGACCTCCTACCATGCACTGCTTACCGATCTTAGCTGATCCGGCCACACCTGCCTGAGCGGCCATGACGGTATTGTCACCGACACTACAGTTATGCGCTATCTGGATCAGGTTATCGAGCTTCACGCCATTACATATACGTGTCGACCCCATCATAGCCCGGTCAATCGTAGTATTGGCTCCAATCTCTACATCATCCTCAAGGACTACATTACCTGTCTGAGGTATTTTCTCATAATGACCGTCGACAGGAGCGAAACCGAATCCATCCGCACCTATTACAGCACCGGAGTGGAGTATACAGCGATTGCCGATACGGCATCCGTCATAAACCTTCACGCCTGAATAGAGAATCGTGTCCTCCCCGACTTCACACCCATCGCCGACGTATGCCTGCGGATAGATCTTGGCGCCACGGCCGATCTTGACTCCACGGCCTATATAAGCGAAAGCTCCGACATAAGCATCATCAGGAATCTCAACGCCCTCGGCAATATAACTGGGCTGCTCAATACCTTTTTTCTCCACTCGCGTCATCTCCTGAACCATCTCAAGGAGTTTTGCTATGGTCGCATAGGGATCGTCTACACGAATGAGGGTAGCACTGACCGGCTGTTCAGCTTCGAAGTCGCGTCTGACCAGCACGACCGATGAACCGGTAGTGTAGATATGATGAGTGTATTTGGGATTAGCGAGAAAAGACAGAGCGCCGGGATGGCCCTCCTCTATCTTGGCGAAAGTTCCTACTTTCACTTCGCCGTTTCCTTCCACGTCTCCGTGCACAAGAGCGGCGAGCTGATTGGCAGTAAGTTCCATTGTGAGTTACTGAGGTGATATTTGCTTATGATCAATCACGGTATCCTGGACTTAATGAACGGATACAGCAATCCAATTTCCCTGCAAAGTTACTTATTTTTTTATTAATACCAATAGTTATTTACGAAACAAAACTGTGCGGGCAGACATTCTTACGCGGCTATACGAAAAATCCTGCCGGCACACACTACGGCACCGGCAGGAACAGGCGTTAGACCTTAGTTTCCAATAATAGATCAGAAGTTGTAACCGATCGAGATGTTGAAGTTGCGGTTCTTCATTTTGGCGAGCTTACCATATTCCTCAGAGTCGAGTACGTTCACCAGACCAAACTGATAGGTCATCCCGAGATAGATCCTGTTGAAAGTATATCCGATACCTACACCAAGACCGCAGTCGAAACGCTTAAAGCCGGCCTGATTTTCGTCTGTGCCGAACAGGTCATAACTATACTTCTCTACGTCACCGTCATCGTTCTGTTTCCAGGTCACTTTACCATTGACACCATAAGCGAGATAAGGGCCGAAATTGATCTGAAGCTGAGATGCCTCGGCAAAGTTGAGACGATAAGATGCGTACACAGGTAGCTCGATATAGCCGGCATTATAAGTTTCAGTCTCCTTCCAGTCATAGCCGGAATCTTCAAATTTTATACCCTTGGTTGTGTAGAACAGACCTGTGTTGATGTAGAAAGAACGTACGATAGGAAATTCAACAGCAACACCTACGTTAAAACCGATTTTAGACTTGTCGCCCTCAAACTCCATATTTGTGGCACTATAATTCGACACATTCAGACCAACGCGGGGACCGATGACGATCTTCTGTTCTGACTGTTCACCGTCCCAGAATGAAAATTCCGAAGAATCCGATGCACGCTGTGCCGAAACTCCTAAAGCACAGATTGCAGCAATAGCCGCGAGGAAAAGTTTCTTCATTTTAATAATAATAATTGATTAGTGATTATATATGATGTTAAGTCAATATCAAAGGTCAAAAGACATTTTCCACACGTTGAAGACTCGATTGGCTGAACCACGCTGTGACAGAAAGAATATACTCCTGCCGTCAGGCGACCATACAGCTGACATATCGTTACCGGGATGATATGTAAGCTGAGTGAGGTTGGTGCCATCGGTTTTAACGACGTATATGTCGGTGTTCATCGTCTTATCCTTCTCGGAAACACTGGTACCAGTCACCAACAGCCACTGTCCGTCGGGTGACAGCTGAGGCGTAGTGAAACTGCGGCCGGGCTGCGAGAGTATGATCTCCTCGACACCGGTCTCAAAATTGATACGCCATATCTCACTCTCCTTCTGATCTGTAAAACGCGCACAGTATATCTCGTTACTCTTACCCGGAATAAGTACAGGAGTCATCCCTCGCGAATAATTCGAGAATAGATTGGTTTTGCGATCATAACTCCAGATGCTGTATGACTGAACGCCTTCACCTCGATGGAAAAAGATTGTATTTCCGTCTGGACTCAACACTCCGCCATAATCATTATCATTACCGGCCGAAATCTGCTTCACTACTGAACCCTGTTCAGCATTCACCAGATATATGCCATGGTGACCACCTCGCACCTCGGTAAAGCAGAGTGTCGATCCGTCGGGACTCCATGTGAAATCCTCGACCGCTGTACGGAACGTTCGCTGTGTACTCGCGCCACCGCTCTTGGCACTCTTGACCATAATATTCTGGGTTCCGTTCTTATAATTAATATAGGCTATCCTCTGTCCATCGGGCGATAGAGCGATCTGAGGATTTACCCACCAATCAACTCCCGAAGCCTTTTTCCTACCGAGAATACCCTGACGATTATTGACCGTATACAACACACAATCCGCATCATCTGTTATTCTTTCAAAATTCACACCTCCCTCCTCAGGAACATTAACTACTGAATAGTCAAACTTTACCTTGGCTTCCACTCCAATTGTCAACAATGCTAATGATAGCGTAGTTATCAGTATTTTATTCATAATAAATTGCTTTAATACACACGCAAAGGTAAACAATATTTCACAATTACCCCCCCCGATTGTTAATATTCATTAATCCCACTAACTATGATGTCTTTTTAGGTAAGCAGGAAAAAGGTAGAATATAATTACGGCTGAAACCACTACTAAACGGACATAAAAAAAGCCGTCCGCATTCGTTTGATTGAATGCGGACGGCTTGGAAGGGGCGGTTATCTACTTTCCCACTTTCGCAGTATCATCGACGTGGTGAGGTTTAACTTCTCTGTTCGGA
>JAAVDB010000023.1 GCA_014802015.1 Bacteroides sp. | reverse complement strand
GTCCGTCTGTATCTGTTTCAGGGCCTTGCGTTCTTCCTTACTCAGGTTATCTGCATCAACCTTTTCCCTGATGCGTTCAACCCTTTTGGCAACTTCTTCGGCAGTAAGTTCCTCAGACATGGGATTCTCTTGATTCTTAACTGCGTGACTCTGTTCTATCTGGCTGAGCAGCGCCTCAGTCTTAGCCTTGAGCCTGGCATCGTATTTCTCTACCGAACCGCGCCATACGAACGTGTACTTGTTGGCTACCGATTCTATCTTTGTTCCGTCGACATACTGCACATTCAACGATACAAAGCCTTTTTCATGAAGCAACTCCACCACTTGGGTAAACACCGCATCAAAGNNATCCTTCAACCGTTTGCCCCGATAATAATTGATAGTGCGGAAGTCGGGNCGCTTCATGCCTGCAAGCCACATAAAATAGATATCCCTTCTGAGAAGTTCCTCANTGCGCCGCGAAGAGTATACATTGCTAAGATATGCAAAGACNAGCACCTTGAGCATCATCTTGGGATTAAACGCGCTNTTGCCNCCNNCACGGTATGTCGATAGAATATCGNTGATATCAAGGCGGTCAATGACCNCATCNACCACCCTTACNATNTGATTTTCAGGNACGAGCTCATCCAATGACGGAGGAAGAAGCAGATTTTGTTTTCTANTGTCAGATTTTATNGCTAANTTTGCCATGTTATGTTATGANTATTAGTGATNTANATGCANCACAANTTTACTGAAAATCTATGACATAGCAAAGGCTTTCGCGCNGAATTTCAGCATGAAAGCCTTATTTTTTAGCCTGACTGAACGAAAAAAGAGACTGCCTAAACTTGTTAGACAGCCTCATCCCTAATAATGATGCGGTTAGTTATTCTTTACAATGTTGTAAAGATCATCATAACTTTTGACGACATCGTATTTAACGGTAGAATTCGATAGGGACGCAAAGTGGCGGCGAGCGCAGGCGATTTTTGATTTCTCGGTTTCGCGCAGATCTACTTCTCGCATGGAGCCTTTAGTTTCGGCAATGAAATAGACGTGTTTTACGCTGCCCTCTCGAAAGACGATAGCCCAGTCAGGATTATATTGTCCCATAGGTGTGTTAATATAAAACCCGCGAGGGAGNTTGGTATAAACTTCNATATCAGTANTGCTTTCAAGCTGTTTGGCAAAATCCATTTCGGTGCCTTTGCTGTCGATAACGACAAGGTCGTAGAGCGACTTTTCGCTTTCCATTGCATTATCCCCGACAACGCCCCTTACTTCATCAACCGTGAACAGGTCAGTATCGAAAGTCTGGTCAGTGGGAGAATAACTTATCTTCTTTATAACGGCAATAGCCTTGCAGTCATTTATTATCGAGGCGACCTTGATAATAAATTCTTCAGGATTAACTCGGAAAAGTAAGAATTTTCCCGGAGATATACCTTTTAATATCCGAATGATAGTGCTTCGGGTAAGACCTGTTTCGCGCACTAAGTCGCCAACGAGATCATATTTTACCGACTTGCTTACAGCTTCGTGAACAGACTTGCGAATAGTCTTGCCTTGNGTCATNGCNGATGCNGTTTCCAANGCTTCGCGATCACGAATNTGCTCCANCGCGCCNGTNGTAACNTGAATNTGAATTTCAGTTACATTAAGATGCAGGTCAATTTGCTCAATGCACTTTTCAATCAGTTCATCAGAACTAAAATCAACCGTATATACCGAGCGCACATTTATCTGTTCCCACAGTTCCTTGAACCGGGAATTNGCGAATTTGTCANCGTCAAAATTTCCGATGCGGCGTTTGCGTCCATTGGAGGGAGCCGCAGCTTTCGGGTCGAATACACCGTCAAGAACTTTAGCAATAGCAACTGACATATCCGCAAAATCATCTCCGAAATCAAGAGTTCCGTTACGCTTGTCATCATGATATTTGGGAGTAAGTGCGCCCTTTTTGATATATCCTTGGCTGATAAGTTCTTCGTGTATATCCCGCGCAAGTTCAGACGTAATCTTAACTAAGTTTCCATTTGCATCAGATAAAATGCGCCCCTCAAATAATACTGCCGTTACAACCGTTGGGCGATAAGCCACCGCTTCTGCAATTTCTTGTTGAAGTTGTTTAGCAAACTTCTCGTAACTCTCGGAGGCTATGACAGTAAGGATATTGGTGTCGAATACATGATCGCCGAGAACATCTTGATCTTGACGCTCACCGTTTTTATTTACGCACAAGCGCATACCTCGACCTACCTCTTGCCGCTTTTTGGTCAGATTATCGCTGTCTTTTAGCGTACAAATCTGAAAAACATTCGGATTATCCCAACCCTCTTTTAGAGCGGAGTGTGAGAAGATGAAACGCACAGGCTCGTCNAATGACAGCAGCCGCTCCTTGTTTCTCATAATAAGGTCGTAGGCGCGCAGGGCTTCATCACGTCCTTTTTCAGTTGTCTCTTTCGTATCGGTCATTTTACCCTTTTTATCCTGAGAAAAATAACCTGCGTGAACGGTAGAAGCCAGATGGCTTTGCAGATAGAGATTATATTCGGGCGAGAATATATCGATATTCTCATTCAGCACGTTAATATACTCTTGCTCGAANATTTCAGCAAACNTNCCNAGNGAGAAAGAATTGCCGGAGCCATAAACGCGATANTTTTCNACCTTATCGATNAAGAANAGNGANAGCACCTTNATTCCTTTNGAGAANAGNATACGCTCGCGCTCGAAATGGGTTCGGATGGTTTCTCTTATTTGCTCGCGTCGTATAGCATCTTCGTGAACATTACCTGTCATAGTACCCTCTGAAAGAATGGTGCCATTGAGCAGTTCAACAGTTCCGGCGCGTCCGTCAATTCGTTTCACAATACAGCGGTCGCGGTATTCTGCAAGTCCACCGCTCTGCTCAAATAGATCATATCCTTCACCGACAAGTCGAGTAACCTGTTTGGTTCCGGATGCAGTTTTGATGTCAAAAGAAATACGAGCCTTAGGATTTCCCTTGCCAATAACAATTTCTTCAAGACAAAGGAAGCCGTTGGTGGCGGTAGAGCCGACCTGCGAAATACCCTTGACCTCTATCTTTTTAACGAGTTTACGGTTATAAGCGTCTATTGCATCAAGACGGAAAACCATATTATAAATATCTCCCTCTCGATGGGTGGCGGAGTAAAGCAATAGCATTAGAGGGTTAAACAAACGCAAGCCCTGACGGGTGCGATTATTTTTGTTGGCACCGAGGACACTCTGAGGCTCGTCAATTATCATTATAGGATGCGTCCTGGCGATTACATCTATCGGACGACGCGATCCAAACTCATCTCGACGGTCAAAGATGATACGCGAAGCTGCATTATTAGCGGTCTCATCGAAAGAGCTGTTGAAGGCCTGTGTGTTGATAATCATACAGTGCATACCACTGTCGGTGGCGAAAGCATCGATTTTTGAGAGGTGCTTGGAATTGTATACAAAGTATTGCATACGCTTTCCATACTCATCTCCAAAGTGGTCGTCCATAGTTTGGAATGAGTTTAACACTCCCTCTCGTATAGCCACAGATGGTACCACTATGATGAACTTAGTCCAACCATATAGTTTGTTAAGTTCATACATCGTTTTGATATAGGTATAGGTCTTGCCTGTACCTGTTTCCATCTCAACTGTGAGCGTAACATCATCACCCTCTCCCTCGAAAAATTCTATCGGTTTCAAACCCTGTGCGAGTTGTACTGCTCGCACGTTATCGGTCAACTGTGTGCGGTCGATCATAAGAGGAGCATTGGCAAAGCCATGTTCTCCGTAATTGATTCTACCTGTTCCGACATCATGTAGGAATTCAGCCAGATCGACAAACGGCTGACCCTTAAATGCGTCCGTAACTGCACGAGTTGCCTCTGTTTGAAAACGTTGATGCTTGTATCTCAGCTTCATATTACACGAATATTTTTCAATGCTTCTTCATCGTTCCAGCCTAAACGCTGCTTGAATTGCTCGAAGATGTTGATTTTATCAGCATCAGAATTAAAGCAGCTATCACGGAACAGAACACGTAAAGGAGATTTATCTGCGATGTGTTCAATGACTTT
Source organism: Bacteroides sp. (assembly GCA_014802015.1). GTDB lineage: Bacteria > Bacteroidota > Bacteroidia > Bacteroidales > Muribaculaceae > Duncaniella. The sequence continues at coordinate 3,802 of JAAVDB010000023.1, read as the reverse complement.
TTCAGTAATGTTTGGAGCAAAGCAAGCTACGAGGTCTCCATCATTGACAGTATAGACATCGTGCCCGTCAATGGTGGCTTTCGACATCGGGAGGGACAGCTTAACACCCCAGTCAAGCATACAGCCAAACAGTAAATCGAGGTCTGTGCGTTCAGGCTTAACATTGTCTAATTGCAAGTCAAGCTCATCCTGACGTAAGGCGGCAGGTTGAAAGTATACATCTTGCATATTACTTTCATCAACCTTAAAGACGCGGAAACCGGTGTCAATATGTTTTTCTTCCGATATAGCTCGGTCATGAATTGATTGGCCTACTCGTCTGATTCTTTCTTTAGCAAGTTCAGTAAGTAGATGAGGCTTCTCGTATTTTTCAAGAAAGCGTATGCCATTTTCAATAATAACGCGAGAAACACTATCAGCTTTGGGAAGCATTTCATCTAAATTCTCAGCAAGCTGAACGAGAATAAATTTTAGTTTGGACTTGTCAGTGTTTTCAAGACAATATTCCATGGTTGATTCTGCTGTTGTGCCTGAACCTGAAAAGAAATCAAGTATTGTATCTCCATCCTCAATAATGAAGTTTGTAAGATACTTGATTAAACTAACAGGTTTCGGATAAGAGAAAACATCAGTTTCATCCATCAGAGAATTAAGATGAGAACTGGCGTTTTCATTCGTGCCAACGCCATTAGAAGGCTTGTCTATCACAGGAGAAATAATATTCTCCTTGATAAAATTAGTTGGACGTTTATAGCCTTCTCCGGCACGAATGAAACGAATTGAAAATTCATCAGATTTAACGATGAACGTTGTCCCATTTTCAATTTCTGCATCCAAGAAATCTTGCGTCCACTTAAACTCTCCCTTGAGTCTGAAATCGGTGGTTGAGTAGCCATCGACAATTTCGATGTCATCAACTAATTCTACGCGATTTTTACAATGTGACTTGTAAAATCCATTAGGGAATTTATTCGGTTTGAAGAAAACCTTATCCTTAGGGAATTTAAGAGAAGTAATTGCATTTCCTGTATTGAGCAAAGGAGCATCACCACCATCTAAAGCCACTCCATTATATTTTATGCCACTTTTATTATTCTCATAGCAAAGAATATACTCGTTAGTTTTACGTGACTTAGTAGCGAGAGAAGGAGGTGTTGAAGTTTTAACCCAAGAGAAAATTTCGATAAAGTTATCTGCACCAAAGACTTCGTTGCATATTTTCTTCAGATTGTCTAACTCTTCAACTCCAATTGAAATGAAGATTACTCCATTCTCGGTAAGGAGAGAACGAGCAATAAGTAGACGCGAGTAAATCATTGAACACCAATCAGAGTGAAATCTGCCTTTGGTATCCAAATTTTTACGATAACGATTACCAAGCTCATCTACATCTCCTTGTTCTCGGTCGTGTTCCTCGGCGGAATTTGCAAAGTTATCATTATAGATGAAATCATTACCCGTATTATATGGAGGGTCAATATAAATCATTTTGACCTTTCCCATATATGACTTTTGAAGAAGTTTCAAGACTTCGAGATTATCTCCCTCAATATAGAGATTTTGGGTTGTGTCCCAATTAACACTTTCATCGGGATATGGACGAAGGGTTTTACAAATAGAACGAGCAGCTTCACGTTGAGCTTCAGTTTTTCCCGGCCAAGTGAACTGATAAAATTCTTCGCCGGTGTCAGCAGCGGCATCGCCCAGTAACTGACGTAGAACGTCAAAGTTTACTACGCGACGTACTTTACCATCTGTACCGCGAGCTTCGGAGAAGCAAGATGGCGCAATCTGATACAGCAAATCAAGGTTGATTTGCGTACCGTCTGCGCTTTCGAGTGGTAATTTTTCAGGTGTCATATTTGGAGTATTTTATTTTCTCAAGTTATCGAGTTGGACTTCCAACTCGGAAATGTTGCGTTTAAGTGAGCGAGCTTGAGAATTAAGTTCTACTTGTCGATTGAACTGCTTCTCGTTTCGCACTCTTTTTTGTAGATTTTCTGCCTCGCGTTTCATTTTTGCAATACGATTTTCAAGTTCTTTAATCTCAGTAATTGCGGCTGAATTGTCAATCCTATAGCCTGATATTTGGCTAAAGAAATTGAAATAAACGCGGTCAAGGTTCTGCCCCTCGATTTGGAGCGGTCGAGTGGCAAGGTCAATGTCAGTAAGTAATCTGCTGACTTCACGAGACCATTTAACCGTACCGGCTACGACGGAACGCCGTTTATGCTGCATAAGCAGGTCGGTATGGTTGCCGTGTTCTATTATGTATATCGTATGGCGAGGTATAAGGTCGTCTATGCCGCAGAAAGGGTTGATAGAGTAATGTTCGGGCTTGCACCGAAACAGGAAAACATCAATTTCCTTTACCTCGTTACCCTCGGCAACGTTGATGGTATCGGGGCGAAGGACATAGAGTAAACGTATCTCTTCAAATTCCTCAGCGAGGAGCGAGCGTAGAGCCGTAGGCGTACTGCTCGCCTTGACAAACTGAGCCTTAGGAATCAGCTTGTCAACGATAGTAGTCGCAGGAAATTGGAGCGGATTGTTCATTATATTCAAATATCGGCGTTAAGGCGTTCAAATGATGTTATTCGACTTATTAAGAAAAGTCGTTGTTCCGCACCAACAATATCATTACCAAATAGTCTCTTCGTCTTTACAATGTACCGAATAAGTGGAAGAATTTGACTCTCTTTTTTTACGATGATATAATTTATCATATGAAACCAGTCATTTGGTATTGTAATAAATCCATCATCTAAAGTTGCAACACTATCGTTTAATTTTTTTCTGTCTTCTTTGGATAACGATTCACAATCCCATATCCAAGGTGCGTTTCTATAATCATGCATATAGAAAGCTCGCCATTCTCTCTCGTTAAAATAACAGTAACCTTGATCTGAATAAGTCGGTTTAAGTAATCCTAATATAAATTTCTTAGAAAAATCAAGATCATTATTTTCGTTTATCCCATTTTCATCAAGAATTTGATTCATATATGATTTTAATTCTTCGTCAGACAAATCTTTTGCTTTTTCTTGAATTTCAGGTTTGGAAACAAGTGAAATCATATCACTCATGAATTTGCTATGCACCTTTTCCTGCATAGAAAACAAATCGCTTAAAGATTGAATCAAATTATTAGACTCCAAATAAATTATTGGATTCAGGATTGGATTGTATAAATCAAGTAAAAACTCTTTATTAAAGCCTATACAATAAGAACCGTATTTACGAGCGTGTCTTGATGTTTTAGAAAGTGGGATGTCGCAAAAAGAAACCATTGGAATGGCTACTCCGGGATTTGTACAATCTAAAGGATTTTCAACAGAATATGAAAATCTTATACCAGAAGATAAAATCTTCTTTAATACTGAAAATGAAGGAGTGAAATGGAATAATGTATCTGCGTTAATGGCAGGTAAATCTTTAGCAAGCCGTTTCATTATCATTTTACGATTAAAAAGGTTATCAACTCAAAATCATCAAGACCTGCAATTTCATTGCGGAGGAATGAAGACTCACCATCGGAAAACAGCGAGGCTATATCGCTTTCTTCTTTGACAGAAACGATACTCTCGATAGCGAGGTGCAGAAGTTCGGTATAAGCCGACATGTCGCGCCCATCGTCAGTTTCAGAATTTAACTGACGACATAGCTCGGCAACCGGCTCTGTCTTGCCCTTGCAAGCCATTCGGAGATTGTCAAGCAATCGCTTCGGGGCGAGGTGATCTACAATCACTTCTCCGTCGGTAGATATGTAAACCATATAGAACGGATGAAGCTGATTGGTCTT
>JAAVDB010000022.1 GCA_014802015.1 Bacteroides sp. | reverse complement strand
TGGCTTTTTATTCAGGATGGATCTGCCCATTTCCAAGATTATAGAAATAACTCATAAGTCCACTATTCTATCTTCTCCTGCATTGTCTGCCAAACGAATTGGAATAAAGTATGGTAAAACAAATTGGGTATATATTTCGCCTGAAAATCAAGAAGAATTCATATCAATTCTGAAATCTATCAATCCTGACATAATAATAAGCTAATTAGGATGTGTCCATCGATTGGCTTATGATATACCTATGCCATGTACTTCAATCTACACTCTCTGATTGACAATAATTATGATCCGTCTTTTAAACAATAGACACTTTCTCCCCTACTGCACAATTATTCCCCGATTTTTTTATTATCTTTGCATCTTGAATAAGAAGTGACAAATCCCTGCCGGCTGAAATATTTAATACATGTCCGCAGCCGCCGGGAAAATGACCGATCATTTTAGCATATTCTAAGGATGAGATTTGACGAACTGGAACTGAGCGATGACGTGCTTGACGCACTGGATGCCATGCGATTCGGGGACTGTACCCCGATACAGGAACAAGCTATACCTGTAATCTTTCAACGGCGTGACCTCATAGCCGTGGCTCAGACCGGTACCGGCAAAACTGCCGCCTATCTGCTGCCGGTCATCGATATGCTCGCTGACGAACCCGAAGCATCCGATTATGTCAACTGTATCGTCATGGCCCCTACCCGTGAGCTCGCACAGCAGATTGACCGTCAGCTCGAAGGTTTCTCCTATTATCTCCCCATCTCAAGCGTAGCCATCTATGGCGGTACGGACGGTAAGGAGTTTGCCCGTCAGCAGAACGGATTGAAACGTGGCGCCGACGTAGTGATAGCTACCCCCGGACGTCTCATCGCCCACCTGCAGCTCGGAGGCATTGACCTGAGCCGCGTACGCTATTTCATACTCGACGAGGCCGACCGTATGCTCGACATGGGATTTTTCGACGACATCATGCAGATAGTCAAACATCTGCCTAAAGAGCGTCAGACACTCATGTTCTCGGCTACGATGCCACCCAAAATACAGCAGCTGTCAAAGGCTATACTCAATGATCCGGTAGAGATCAAGATTGCTGTGTCACGCCCCACCGAAAAGATCGACCAGAGCGCGTGCGTGGTGTACGAACATCAGAAAACGCCGGTGCTCAAACACCTGTTCCGCACCATCAGCGACAAGAAAGTCATAGTATTCTCCTCATCCAAACTCAAGGTCAAGGATCTGGCCAAATCACTCCGTAAAGAGGGTTTCAAAGTCGGCGAGATGCACAGCGACCTCGAACAGGAACGCCGTGAAGAAGTGATGCACGACTTCCGTGCCGGACACCTCGACATTATAGTTGCCACCGACATCATCTCGCGTGGCATAGACATCGACGACATCTCGCTCGTAGTCAATTATGATGTTCCGCGCGAGGCCGAGGATTACGTACATCGCATAGGCCGTACAGCCCGCGCCGGTGCTGGCGGATCGGCGGTGACCCTCGTCAGCGAAGCTGAACAACGCTATTTCGGAGCACTCGAGGAGTTTCTCGGATATGAGGTGGTGAAACGTGAACTCCCCGGAGAGATAGGCGAGACCCCGGCCTACACCCCGTCGCGCCGCAGCGGTGGCAGACGTAACAGCCGCGGACGCGGCGGTAACCGCTCAAACGGACGCGGCAACAGCCATAAATCATCACGTCGCAATGACAAGCACCGTCCGCAGAGTGAATCATCTCCGACACCCGCCACGGCTCAGTCAGATACGCCTAAGGCCACTCCGCAGGACGCGCCACAAGGCTCCGGGCGACCCAAAAACAAACGCCGCTACTATCATCACAAGAATAATCCCAAGCGCAGTCAGTCCTGATTCATCTCCATAACCAATCGTTTTCAACTATTCATTTCACATTATGCGTCACCTGTCATCAATACTGATATTAGCGGCCGCAGCCGCATCTCAGCTCCTCTCGGCCCAGGTTCAGGTCACAACGCTGTTTCCCAAGTATACACGTTCGCACGTCTATAACTATACGCCGGTCGAACTCCCCGACTCGCTGATGATGATCAGCCCTGACGGAGAGGAGGAACCCGAGATGAACATGATGTTCTTTGACGGTGAGGAACTCACTCCCGACGTCGAGGATAACGACAGCATATACTTCGAGTATGATGACTTCAACGCCTATCCTCTCCCCGACTCATATTTTCGCCCGGCAGTCTTTGACAAGGTGCATCTGCTCAACGCTTTCAGCATCGACCCGCACATGCGCATCGCTGACAATATCGATCCGCTGTCGACGGAATGGCTCACCAGATCGGTAGCTCAGGCCGACCTGATGAAACGTGTGCGCCAGCGTTTTATCGTGGATTATCCCTATCTGGTCCACTATGACGAGGCCCATCTGCCCGAACCTCCGAAGAAATTTACCGCCACGGTCGATCCGGCCACGGCGCGAATACTCATACGTGAGGTCGTGCCGGTCAAGGAGATGCCTAAGACCGATCTCGAAGCCAAATTCGGCAAAAAACATTGGTTAAAGGCATTCAACGCTGATCTACAGTTCTCACAGGCATTCATATCGCCCAACTGGTATCAGGGTGGTAAGGACAACCTCAACGCTCTGCTCAACCTCTACTACAACGTGAAGCTCAATCCTGCGTTTCACAAATCGATACTGTTCGAGAATACTTTCCAGTATAAACTCGGTGTCAACAACGCACCTGATGACGAGCTGCGTGACTATTCGATCTCGCAGGATCTCCTGCAGTGGAACATGACATTCGGTATCAAGTCCGTCAACCGTTGGTATTATTCCGTGAACTCACAGTTGAAGACCCAGATCCTCAACAACTACAAGTCCAACACCACCACACTTCAGGCTGCATTCATGTCGCCGGGCGAGTTGAACGTCGGTGTCGGTATGACCTACAACTATGCCAATCCCAAACGCACATTCACGTTCGACGCATCTATCTCACCTCTCTCCTACAACATGAAGACATGTTTCCGCAAACGCATGAACGAGGCATCGTTCGGCATCAAGGAGGGTCGAAAGACTGTCAGTGAGTACGGTTCGAGTGCCGAGGGTAAACTCTTCTGGCAACTGTGCGGCAACATCTCACTGCGTTCACGCCTGTTCGTCTTCACCGATTACGATTATATTCAGGGCGACCTGGAGAATACGTTCCAGTTTACCATCAACCGCTTCCTCACCACTCAGGTATTCGTGCACATGCGTTACGACTCGACCGCCAAACCGCGTGAGGACACTGACTGGCACAAATTCCAGCTCAAGGAAATTCTCTCGTTCGGTTTCTCATACAAATTCAACACCTGATAATATACAATTCCTCTCCACGTATATGTCAACGGTTAAGATACAAAAGGACAAATGTCCGTCGGGTTACGACCGCAGCCGGCAACTGCTGCGTCAGTGTGTGACAGCGATGACATTTGTCCTTTTGTGTATACCTGCGTATGCACGCGGAGTGCTCGATAACCTGCCTGACGTGAGCCGTCTCGACGGTTATGAATCGCCTGACAGCGTGNGCGCACGCATGGCCTCGATGCCTCTGCATGACATCGAGGGACTATGGGAGATGACAGGTGAAGGATCACTGATGGCAATAGAGCGNGATCCGGCCACTGACGGAGCATCGGCCGTCTACAGGATGATAGTGGTGCGCAGTGCNTCGGTAAGCGTGCGCGAAGGCNCAGTGATGGGCTATCTCACCCCCACTTCACAGCGCGGTCAGTATGACGCACGCATCTACTCATCNCTGTCCNATGANCATACTCGCCTCATCCGTCCCACACGTAACGTCATCACGCTCGGCGATGAGGGNTCACGCATCACATTCCGCTCCTACGGACGTAAACTGCGATTCAACTGGTGGCGTCTGCTGCTNCCCTACATGTACCGCACGCTTATCACCCCCATCGAACGCTCACGAGGNGATTTAGACGGCTGTNTACGCGTTTACCCCACCCCGTCCAATCCACTTAACCCTCGCTATCTATGAGGACGTCACATCGCTTCCTATCCACCTTTCCGGCTATCTTCTGCCTTATGCTGTGCCTGTGGGTGCATCATACGTCATGGTGCGCNGTGTCGGAAGGCAGACCTGAGAATACCACGCGCGGAAACCGTTTGCGCCCTACAGGCAAAGCCATGGACTCAATACTCGGCATCGAGAGGATTCCCGCACAGAAATATGACACCATACGCACCATCTCACGCGATGACATACAGCTGTCGGGTTATGACAAACCTCTGCGGACCAGTCGCGAGACTATACTGGTGACCAACTCCACTGCTCAACCCGTAGGCGGACTGGCCGTCACGATCAAATATATGGACATGCAGGGACGTCAGCTGCACGAACGCACCGATACTGTCATGGCCGAAATTCCCGGCTGTGCCACACGCATGGTGCATCTGTCCACATGGGACTCCCAGCACTCATATTATTACCATCGCGGACAGCGTCCGCGCACTGCCGGTGTCACCCCTTACGACATCTCGGCTCGTGTATCTTTTATCCTTATTCCGGTTGAATAACTATCTGAAAAAAGCACTGTTATGACAGCACTATTATCGCAATATCATCTGTTCGGACTCATACTCGGACTCTGTACATTCCTTATAATCGGCATCTTTCACCCTATCACCATTAAATGTGAGTATTACTTCGGAGTCGGTTGCCGCTGGTGGTTTCTCGTGCTCGGGATCGCAGGCACCGCAGCATCGATATGGGTAATGGACATCTTCTGGTCATCGTTGCTCGGCGTGTTCGCATTCAGCGCCTTCTGGACCATCGGTGAGATCAAGGAGCAGCGTCAGCGTGTGCTGCGAGGATGGTTTCCAAAAAATCCCCGCCGCCTTGCCGACTATGTGTCGGACGATAACAAGTCTATTTAAGACTCTTATCAAGAATCTCAAGCATCACACACGGATTATCGATAATCTCCTCAGCCGTAATCCCCTCATTCTCGATAGTTTCCGCCACAACGGGATATTCTTTGAAATTTTTACGGGCATCCTTTATGATACTCTTTAAATTCGGAGCTTTCTTTACAGGTATATAGGTATAGAAAATCTTGATAATATCATTGTCATCAGTTTTATAACAGAAGAACCAAGCTTCATATTTCCAGGAATAACTCTGAAAATTAGATGAAGGCACAGCTGCTGAACTTCTTATATATTGAGCCGGCATTCTATATCCGGTAACATGATTGCCTTTAAAACAAATAGTTGCGAGATAAGGATTCTTGTCTACCTTTTTAGAATATGAATCCCAAATATGTATTGGGATATACATAACATTTTCGCTGTCAGAACCGGTCACATTTAGAGAATTTATTTCCGAAATCTTATAAGACATCTTTTTCCCGTCAGGATTTACACTGACAGAAACTTTACCTCCGGCATTATGCAAATCGCTACGCAAAAAGCCATCGATGACAGTACCGTCATTAAGTGTAAGAGTGACTTTAGGATATGTTTTCTCCTTATTTCCAGCCATTGTGCTGAATGCTGCAATCACAATTAATATGTAAAAGAATACACTTCTCATAAAGCTTTTATTTATCTTTATTCAGGTTTCCCGAAAGTAAAGGATTCCGACGTGATATATATACCGTAGTATATTTATCCACGCCGTCAATTTTTCCGTAAACTTTGACCGTGGCGTAATATCCGTATGGATTATCGTAAGAATCAAGGGATTTAAAATTAATTACTATGACATTATTATCTGAGACAGATATAAATATGCCTGTCTCTTCAGCTGTCGCCTCGATGGAAGTGCTGTAACCATACTCCTCATCGACGTGTGGTTTTGACAGACTCGTCTCTATCCGGATATTCCGACAGTTGGTGCATTGCATTCTCACCAGACTCTCGTCAAAGTCAGTATAGACGTAGTATTCCTTCACATAAACGCCAATCGGTTGTGTAATCGAATGGTAGGAAAAAGAGGTTGCATCCGAAGTGCTTTCAATGACTTCAAGCTGTAACGGTGCCTCCTCTTCCTTATTGCAACGTGATACGGAAGATAGGATTATTAATGACAAAACAGAACCAACCGACAGTAGTCCCGACCTGAGAGATATGTTCATAGAAAAGGATTTATCGACCAAATATATTGAATATTCCGTTGATAAACAAAAAAATCGCCCCTCACGAGGCGATTCATAAACATATGTTGATCTTTTACGTGTCAATCAAGACTGCTCACCATGCTCGAGGATAGCCTGAACGGAATTAACTTCGAGATAGGTGGCACCTGTGCCGTTGAGAGCGCCGAGATAGGCGATACGGTCCTCGGGACTCAGCAGACCCTGTGAGATAAAGTCATGCAACGCTTCGATCGGATAACGATGCTGCTGAGTATAATCCTTATAGTAATAAGCCTTGATGCCGTACGAGATGCTCAACCAACGCATTGTGCGACGGCGGTAACATATCGCATACACGGGACAAGCGCCGCGGAACGATGCNATGAAACGTGCCGTACGTCCATGCTCGGCATTGGCCAAAATTGCCTTGGTACCGATCTCNCGCTCCGANACTACGGCCTGACGGGCAAGGAATGATGTCACATGCTCGTCGGCGAGCTGAGGGATGTTGGCACTGGTGATGTTGGCACTGAGCGANGCCTCGACCTCCTGAGCGACACGTGCCATGGTCGACACAGCCTCGACAGGATAACGTCCGCTGGCTGTCTCGCCCGACAGCATGATACAGTCGGTGCGCTGATACACGGCATTGGCGATGTCACTCACCTCGGCNCGTGTGGGACGCGGGTTNGTTATCATAGTGTGCAGCATCTGCGTAGCCACGATCACAGGATGGTGCGCGGCTATACATTTGGCTATCATCTCATGCTGTATCACGGGGATGCGTTCGGCCGCAACCTCGATGCCCAGGTCNCCGCGCGCGATCATTATACCGTANGATGCCTCAAGGATCTCATCGAAATTATCCACACCCTGCTGGTTCTCGATNTTGGAGATGATCTTCATGTCCGAGCCGAGACGGTCGAGTTCGGCCTGTACGGCCTTGACATCCTGGGCNGAACGTACGAACGANTGTGCCACGAAGTCCACACCCAGCGAAGCAGCCGTGGCCAGTGTNGCCTTGTCACGGTCGGTAAGAGCCGGGAGACGTATATCGCTGCCGGGCACATTGACACTCTTGCGTGAGCCGAGCGCTCCGTCATTCATACAGCGGGCACGCAGCTCGCCTGTGTTACGGTCAATATCGAATATGAGGAAGTCAAGTTCACCGTCATCTATAAGAAAATGCATTCCCTTATGCACATCCTCGGCGATACGGGCATAGTTGAGACAGATTCTCTCGGCAGTGGTCACTCCGGTCGTATCACCGACAAATACCACCTCCATACCCTCGCGGAACTGGATTTTCTCATTAGCATTCTCATTGACCGTCGTACGTATCTCAGGACCCTTGGTATCGATCATTATGCCGATACGGGGTGATACTTCACGACAGTTCTCAACGATTTTTTTCATGCCTTCAGCTCCGAGATGGGCCGAGTTCATGCGCACAACGTTCATACCTGCGTTGAAAAGAGCGCGGATGAAGTCAACCTCACATCTCAGATCCGAGACAGTAGTGATTATTTTTGTACTTTTCTTAAGCATCTTAGGAATTTAACCGAGTACGATATTTACGATCTTACCGGGCACAACAATTACTTTACGCACGGTGTGTCCCTCCAGCCACTTGGCTGAACTTTCATGTCCGAGAGCGAGTTTCTCAACCTCCTCGCGCGGCATATCGGCGGCCACCTGCATATTGAAACGGGCCTTGCCGTTAAACGATACGGCATAGTTGACAGTCGACTCCACGAGATATTTCTCATCCCATGCGGGCCACTTGGCGTCACAGATAGTGGTGTCGTTGCCGAGTGCCGAGTGCCATAGCTCTTCGGTGATGTGAGGTGCGAACGGTGCGAGCAGCACGAGCAGGTCTGACAGCACTTCACGCGAGTGGCATTTGAGCGAAGTGAGTTCGTTGACACATATCATAAACGCAGCCACAGATGTGTTGTAGCTGAATGTCTCGATGTCGCCGGTAACCTTCTTGATGAGTTTATGGATCGACTTGAGCGCCTCGGGCGATGGGGTAGAGTCATCGACCAGAAGAGTGTCACCCTTGTAGAAGAGACCCCAGAGTTTCTTGAGGAATCGGTTGACACCGTCTATACCGTTGGTATCCCAAGGCTTGCTCTGTTCGAGCGGGCCGAGGAACATCTCGTACAGACGCAGCGTATCGGCACCGTAACGGTCAACGATGTCATCGGGATTCACCACGTTGAACATCGACTTGGACATCTTCTCCACAGCCCATCCGCAGACGTATTTACCATCCTCAAGTATGAACTCGGCATCCTTGTAGTCGGGACGCCATGCACGGAATGCGTCAAGATCGAGTATATCGTTGCTGACGATGTTGACATCCACATGGATAGGGGTGACGTCATACTGATCCTTCAGACCGTGTGAGACGAACGTATTAGTACCCTGTATACGGTATACGAAGTTACTGCGACCCTGTATCATACCCTGGTTGATGAGTTTCCTGAACGGCTCGGCCTCGCATACATATCCGAGGTCATAGAGGAACTTATTCCAGAAGCGTGAATATATGAGGTGACCCGTAGCATGCTCCGTACCTCCGATATAGAGGTCTACGTTGCGCCAGTATTCATCAGCCTCCTTGCTCACGAGCGCCGAGTCATTGTGCGGATCCATGTATCGGAGATAATAGGCTGACGAACCTGCAAAGCCCGGCATCGTGTTAAGCTCGATAGGGTAGCCGTCCTCGGTCACCCAGCCCTTGGCACGGCCCAGAGGGGGCTCGCCTGTCTCGGTGGGCAGATACTTGTCCACCTCGGGGAGCAGCAGGGGCAGCTTGCTCTCGTCCATGAGGGTAGGGATGCCATCCTTATAATATACGGGGAAAGGCTCGCCCCAATAGCGCTGACGCGAGAAGATGGCGTCACGCAGACGATAGTTGACCTTGACACGTCCTATGCCTTTCTCTTCGATAAATTTCTTGGTGGCTGCGATCGCATCCTTGACCTCAAGACCGTTGAGATTGAGCTCGTCGGACGCGCTGTTGATCATCTTGCCGCTCTTGGCGTCAAAGCTCTGCTCGCTGACGTCGCAACCCTCGATGAGGGGCACTACAGGCAGATCGAAATGCTTGGCGAACGCATAGTCGCGCGAGTCATGCGCGGGCACGGCCATGATGGCGCCGGTGCCGTAGCCGGCCAGTACGTAGTCGGATACGTAGACAGGTATATTCTTACCTGTAAGCGGATTGACCGCATAGCTGCCGGTGAATACACCCGACACTTTCTTGTCGATCATACGCTCACGTTCGGTCTTGTGCTTGATCGAGTCGATATAAGCCTTGACAGCCTCAGCCTGATCGGGAGTGGTGACCTGAGCCACATATTCACTCTCGGGAGCGAGCACCATGAATGTCACACCGAACACCGTATCGGCACGTGTGGTGAAGATGTCGAGCACGACGTCTGAACCGGCGATGGGGAAGTGCATCTCGGCACCCTCCGAACGGCCTATCCAGTTGCGCTGAGTCTCCTTGAGCGAGTCGGTCCAGTCGATGGTCTCAAGACCGTCGAGCAGACGCTGTGCGTAGGCCGACACACGCAGACACCACTGATACATGAGTTTCTGCTCCACGGGATAACCACCGCGCAGTGACAGACCCTCGCTCACCTCATCATTAGCGAGCACAGTGCCGAGTTCAGGACACCAGTTAACCATAGTATTGCCGAGATAGGCGATGCGATAATTCATCAGCACATCGCTCTGCTGTTTGGGAGTCATGGCATTCCACTCATCGGCAGTGAAACTCATCTCCTCCGAGCATGCAGCGTTCAGCCCCTCGGTGCCCTTGGTCGAGAATCGCTCGACAAGCTCGCTGACGGGACGCGCCTTGCAGTCATCGTTGCTGTAATAGCTGTTGAACATCTGCATGAACGCCCACTGAGTCCACTTGTAGAACGAGGGGTCGCACGTCTTGACCTCACGGTCCCAGTCATAGCAGAAACCGATCTTATCCAGCTGCTCGCGATAGCGGGCGATGTTCTTCATCGTAGTCGTCTCGGGGTGCTGTCCGGTCTGGATGGCATACTGCTCGGCGGGCAGACCGTAGGCATCGTAACCCATGGGATGGAGTACATTGAATCCCTGCAGACGTTTGTAACGCGAGAAAATATCCGAGGCTATGTAGCCGAGCGGATGGCCTACGTGCAGACCGGCTCCCGAAGGATAGGGGAACATGTCGAGCACATAGTATTTGGGCTTGTCGGCATTGATCTCAGCCTTATATACATTATTGTCGCGCCAATACTGTTGCCAGCGTGATTCGATTGATTTATGATTGTATTCCATATATAGTATAGAAATTAATTTTTGTCAGGAAAGTGAAAGCATACGTGTGATGGGGCGGCGTGCGCGGTCGATGATCGACTCGTCCACGTGCACCTCGGGAGCCTCATGCAACAGCGTGAGATAGAGTTTGCGCATGGTGTTGAGCTTCATGTACGCACAGTCGTTGCACGCGCATGTCGAGTCCTCGGGGGGAGCGGGGATGAAAGTCTTGCCGGGACACTTGCGCTTCATCTCATGCAGGATGCCGCTCTCCGTCGCCACTATAAATTCGTCGGCATCGCTCTCGGTGGCCCATTTCAGAAGCACGGCAGTCGATCCGACCTTGTCGGCCACCAGACGCACCGGAGCGGGACACTCGGGATGCACCAGCACCTTGGCTTCGGGATGCTGACGTTTCAGTTCAAGAATCTTCTCAAGCGAGAATTTCTCATGCACGTGGCACGCACCGTCCCACAGCACCATGTCGCGTCCTGTCTCGGCATTGATATAATTTCCGAGATTGCGGTCGGGTCCGAAGATTATTTTCTCATCCTCGGGCAGTGAGTTGATCACCTTCATGGCGTTGCCCGAAGTGACCACGATGTCGGTGAGAGCCTTGACGGCCGCCGAAGTGTTGACGTATGACACCACGGTGTGCCCGGGATGCTCCTTGATGAATTTTTCCAACTCGGGTGCAGGGCAGCTGTCGGCGAGCGAACATCCGGCGTTGAGGTCGGGCACGAGCACCTTCTTGTCGGGGCAGAGGATCTTGACAGTCTCGCCCATGAAGTGCACGCCGCACATCACGATGATGTCATTGTCAAGACGCTCGGCTATCTGAGCCAGCGCAAGCGAATCGCCCACGAAATCGGCCACGTCCTGAATCTCGCCCACCGTATAATAATGGGCCAGGATGATGGCGTTTTTCTCTTTCTTCAGACGGAGGATCTCCTCCTTGAGGTCGATGCCATCCGGCACCGGAGCCACGACACAGCCGTTTTCGACTTTCATTTATTTATGTTTGAAAAAAATTTTTTTGAAAAAGAATTTATAAGAAGAAGAATAAGAGTTGTAAATATGTACAATAACTTTATGGCCATTTGCTTGCATATATGAGTTATTAACGCAGACTTACAATATTTTCAAAGTTATTGACATCTTAACGGACTGATATTCAGTCTTATGGCGTAGTTATTAACATAGTGTTAATAATGTGCAAAGTTAATAAGTTTTTCCCACTTTTCCAACGGTAAAATGTTGAAAAGGGGCTTGAAAACCCTTTCATAGTAAATCAATAACTATTTTGGAAAACTCCGGCCGACGGTTATACTGATGTAGTACCCTTATTGTCAATAGTAAGTTATTAAAAAGTATTGAAAAGTTTTGTACACTTATTAACACAGTTTTCAACATGTGTAAATAACATACGGACGGAGATAGTCACCATGAAAAGAGACCGACATCGGAGAGGGTCTTCAGATACATTCTCTGAAAGACATCTCCGATGTCGGTCTTGTTATTGATACGCGGTTATGAGAACCGTGCGTTATGCTGTGTGTGATTTATCAGCTCTGGACGGTGAGCAGAGTGCCCTTGCCACGGGTGGCAAGGTGGGTCATAGTTGCGGGAAACAGGAGTGATTCGCCACGTGTGATTTTGAACGATGCACCCTCGTTGTCAAGGTCGATAATCTCGGCCTCGCCGTCAAGACACATGATGATGGTGAATGAGTCGCGGGGACGTTCTACCGGCGTGGCCTCGGGCTCGGATCCGTCGAGTGTGATGCGGCGCACGTCGAAATACTGACATTCGGCCAGCAGCGAACCTTCGGGGTGACTCTCGTAGTCGGGATAGACAGTGTAGTCGATGGCATCCTTGGCCTGCTCGGTGTGAAGCTCGCGGGGATTGCCGTCCTTGTCGCGACGGTCGTAGTCATAGATACGATAGGTGATGTCGCTGGTCTGCTGTATCTCGGCGAGAAGGTTGCCTCCGCCGATGGCGTGGATGCGTCCTGCCGGGAGGAAGAATGTGGCTCCGGGAGCTGAGTCGTAGGCGGCGATGACATCCATGATGGTATTGTCGGCAACGCGGCGCTCATACTCGTCAGGAGTGATGGCGGTGTTGAGACCTGCATATATCTTGGTGCTGGGGTCAGCGTCAATGACGTGCCACATCTCGGTCTTGCCGGGTGAGTTGTGACGAGCCTGAGCGAGTGTGTCGTCAGGGTGTACCTGAACGGAAAGGTCGGCCTGTGCGTCGATAATCTTGATGAGCAGGGGGAAGGCTGAACCATAGCGACGGTAGTTGTCAGCACCTACGAGTTCGGCACCGTAAGTGTCGATGAGTTCGGTGAGTGATTTGCCTTCCAGCGGACCGCGGTCCACGACCGATACATGACCCGGGACGGCAGAAATTTCCCAACTTTCCCCAATCTGATGTTGATCAGTTACAATACCTTTGAACGGAGCTATACGCTCGCCGCCCCATATTACCGATTTGAGGTATGGGGCAAAGTGAAGAGGTTGATTAAGCATGATGATTAAAATAATTGTACTTGAATTGGATACGCGAAATTGCGAAAAATCTTATAATAATACAAAAATACAAAATGTTTTTATCGGATGGACAGCTTCATCAAGGCGATGAAATCTGTAGATATTTCGAACTTAGACCCCGATATGAACTGTTATCAGAATTTCTCGGTGAGCTGGCTGAAATGTTTGCGGTCAAGACCGTATTTACCCGGCTTGCGACGTGAATAGATCATAAATTTAAGTCTGCTGTAAAGTATGCCTTTGATACTTGCAGATATTCGCTTGCCAAGATAACTTTTGAGCGATGGTTTCCATCCGAAAGCCCTGCACATCTCGTCATAAGCATCCTTGTTTATGGTCGATGAGAAGCCGTATTCGTCATATACGGATATGTATCGTGGTACGCGTCGGAATGTGCCGCCGTTTTCATACAGGTTGCGGAAAAATATATAATCGGCGACGCGACGGAATGTCCTGTCAAACGGATGCTCTCTGAGCACAGAGGTTTTGGTAAAGGTGCTCTGATGACAAAACGGCATTGACCCGGGCATAACATCGATCGGGGAGGGGTGAAAACTCTTGTATCCTCCCTTATAACGGTTGAGGTTTGAGCCGTATATCACGTCCTCTTCATAATGACGTCCGGCGAATACCTCTTCGAGTACACGATTGTCAAAAAACGTATCGCCCGCGTTCATGAAATTGATGTAATCGCCCGTAGCATGCTCTATACCTTTGGTCATAGCTTCGTATATACCGCCGTCACGTTCCGAAACCCAATAGTCTATCCGGTCGGCATATTTGCGTATTATATCGACCGTGCCGTCAGTCGAACCGCCGTCCATGATGATATACTCCATGTCGGGGTAGGTCTGGTTTATTACCGACTGTATGGTTTTCTCAATCTCGTTGACCGCGTTATAACACACGGTCACGACAGTTATCTTTTGATTTTTTTCAGCCATTATATGAGGGTGATTAAGATAATGTACGGGCATAAACTTCGGCGGTCTCGTCCGCTACTCTTTTCCAGGAGAATGATTTGACTATCTCGCTGCCAAGCGTCACCATACGTTTGCGCAGATCAGGATCGTCCAGAACCTCTCCGATCGAGGCAGCGATGCTTTCGGGCCGCTGCGGATCGAAATAATGACCACCATCCCCGGCTACTTCGGGGAAACAGCTGGCATCGCTCAACACCACCGGACATCCACAGGCGTATGCCTCCAATATGGGTATACCGAAACCTTCGTAAAGCGATGGATACACGAAGCATAATGCGTGGCGGTAGAGCCAGGTGAGCTGAGGTTCGGTCACAAAGATGCTGCGTGTGCATCCTGCTATGCCGAGGCGATTGAGCAGAGCCTGTTCGTCAGCGTCGAACGGTGTTCCTGTACACACCAGTTCGACATCGGGATACCTGGCTCGGATTATTGAAAACGCTTCGCAGAAATTAGTAAAGTTCTTGTAACCGAAACGGCCCCCGACGTATAATATGAAGCGCTCGGGGAGTCCGGGGATCTGCTCTACACGTGAATTGTCAAGTCCATAACCCTGATAAACGATGTCGATATTGTCGCCTGACAGTCCGTACAGTTCCATAAGGTCACGTTTGGTGTTATGACTGATGGCAATAATGCGTGAAGCGTTTTTAATGGTAAGCCTCATATTTTCCGCCGTACGATCATTGATTGGAAACATTTCGGGATATTTCTCATATATCAGATCGTGGACTGTGATCACATAGGGGCGTCTGACCGAGTCAAGAAAATACGGATCATAGTAGGTGGGATGAAAGATGTCATAGTTGCCATCGCGAAGGACACGTCGTGAGATAAACTTATTGATCTTATGTGCTTTCTTATACTTTTTCATGAAACGGGGCCACCACATCGTGGCAAATTCCATCCCCGGCACCGACTTGAGATAGATATTGGATGATAATACGACAGGATTATGAGCCTCATAACCCTGAGGCAGACGTGTCATAAGTTCGGCGAAATATCGTGAGATACCTCCGAATCTCTGATTGATAAACGTCTGATAATCATATAGTACATCCATGTCTTAAACAAGCTTGTGATAACGTATGCGCAAAGGTAGTAATAAAACTCCAATGATGCAATGTGATAAAAAGACAGGAGCCGTCCACTCCAGTGTGGACGGCTCCTGTCTTTTTATCACCTGCAAGTCTATTTGTCGGTGGCGACTATACGCATGTGGGCTTTCGGGTAGCGGAGCACGAGGCATGATGCCTCGGTGAGCACTACGGCCTCGGTGTTGCGCAGGCCCTGCTTGTGAAAGCTGATGCGCTCGGCCGAGAAGGGTATGTGCGAGTATTTGCTGATGTACTCGGGGTCGATGATCATACCGTGATTCTCCATGCCGCAGAGGTCAAACACCTCGCTGTGTATCACGTAGAGCGAACCGAATTTTGACACGATGCAATCAAAGTCGACTCCCCACTTTGTGACATGCTGCGAACCGGTGAGGACGCGGCTGAGTTCGAGACGGTTGATCTGCTCGATAAGTCCCGAACCACCGATGAGGACTTTGCGCTTGGATCCGTTTGAGTCGGTGAATGCCTGACGCATCATCGAGACTACGGCGCTGTTACTGAGCGAGTCGGGCGTGTAGGTGTAATCCTTTTCGGCCTGATGCCATATACCCCCGGTGAGCATCACGTCCTTGTTGTCGGGGCCGACGGTAATCTTGTTCTTCTCGCCGAAGAGGAATGAGCGCTCCATGCACATACGCATGTCGAGAATCGCGGCCTCTTCCTGATCGGAGAATGTCCAGCCTACCTCCTTGTCGGACAGACGCTGGAGCAGTGACTCCTCGATCTGGGCCTTGAAGATCTGACAGTAATTCTCCTTCTTGGTGGGAAGGGTGACAAACTGAGGAGTCTGCACGTCAAGCTCGCCGGCCGCGCGACCCATGCGGACTACAGGTGCCCCCGAAGGCAAGGCGTCCATATCGTATTCGTCATCATCATTGGGCGTGAGATTGACGGGCGTGAAGCTTACATTGCGATTGTCAGCCTTGGTGACGTATCCCACCAGAGGATGGCCCGCAGGGGTCTTGACGGTGGGAAACATGATGGTGTCGGACTCGGACAGGAAAGAATTGTCCTTGACTGAGATCATCACTGATTCATCCTTGGGAATAGTGCGTTTGCCGACGGTCGAACTGAGTTCGGAGGTGCCTGTCCTGAGATCGACGGAGTAATATTGCACCTTCATCGAGCCGGCCTGACGCGCTCCGGCCATACGGGAGATCTGGTCGAGAGGGGTGGAGGAGGGACGGATTTTGGTGATTCGTTTGTCGATCTCGCTGCGGAGCAGGCTGGGTGACATGGTCTCGGTGAGTCGGGTAGTTGTGATTTCTGACATAGTGATAAGAATTAAGAATTAAAAAAAAATAATGAATGATGAATGATGAATGAAATGTGACGCATGGGTGCGGACAGCGTCAGTCCAGATCCCAGATGCTGGGGCGGGCGTAGTGCAGGACACGGTCGGTGTCGTCGGTGTCGTCATCGGACGGTCCCGGGGTGTCAGCATCCTTGCGCATGAGTTCCCACAGCGAGAGTCCGCGCTCAGATCCGGGCATGGGTGGGTGAGGGGAGTCCTGTCCCTCTGCCGGTGTTGTGGCAGGCACAGGTGCTGGAGCGGCAGGAGTAGGAGATGGTGCGGGAGCGTCTGTGAGCTCGTGCCCGGTGTCGGGACGGTGAGTGGTGTCGGTTGTGATGTTTTCCATATCTTAGAGCTGTTGGTTATGTTTGACTCTGCAAAGTTAATATGCAAAATACGGGTAAATAGTGCGATAATGTCGCGGCGATAGGTGGTAAGCTCAAAAAAATGTATTAATTTTGTCGACCGATAATTTTTACACTAATTAAATCGCGTGCGCGCAATGTGCGTGCGCGTTTCATAAAAATATCACTTTCCGTATGGACCGTAAGACGATAGTACCCGCACTTATGCTCGGCGTTTTTCTCAGCTGGAACGCTTGTACGACCCGACCGCTTGAGGTCAAGGCCGACTCGGAATATGTAACATTTATGGGACGCACTTACGTCACCGATGACGGTGGCGTGGCGTTCAATTATCCCGGCGTGACGGCAATGATGCGTTTCAAGGGTGAACGTGTGGATATGCTCACCAGTCCCGGCAGCGGATATTTCATGGTCGAGATCGATGGAGGCGAACCCCGCAAGGTGCTGGTGGCCGACGATGATTCAGTCGTGACAGTGGCTGATTATCTCGGTGACGGCGAGCACGAGATGCGCATCACTTACGCCATCGAGGGCTATGAGAAGAATCCCGTGATACGCGGATTCGTGCTTCCCGAGGGTGGACGTATGCTCGCCGCACCTGAGAAGAGCGATCTGAAGATAGAGTTTATCGGCAACTCCATCACCTGCGGTTATGGCTCGGAGGTGTCGGACGGTGAAGGCGATTTCAGTTATGAAACTGAAAATTTCTGCAACACCTACGCCTATCTGACCGGTCGTGCTCTTGATGCGGATGTCAATGTGGTGGCCCGTTCGGGTATCGGCATCTATCGCAACTTCAATGGCCCGCGTGACGGCGATACATGGGGAACTATGCCGATGGAGTATGACCATACCATGTTGTATGACACCGTGCATCCGTGGGATTTCTCACGTTTCCGTCCCGACATAGTGTGCATCAATCTCGGCACCAACGATACGTCGACCGACAATTATGACATCAGACTGTTCGAAGCGGAGTATGACCGTTTCCTCACACGTCTGCGCGGCCACTATCCTACGGCCAAGATCGTGCTGCTTACAGGCTCGATGATGCAGGGACGTCAGCTTGATGATGTGAAGGAGGCGCTTGACAGTCTGTCAGCACGTCATAAGGGTACATACAGATTTGACATGTCACCTCAGACCGGCGATCTGGGTATGGGTGTGAACAACCATCCTTCACCCGGTCAGCACCGGAAGATGGCTGAAGAGCTGACAGCATTTCTTAAAGAAATACTTAAGTGACATCTGTTGCATGAAACACCCTCTTATCGATATTGACGGAATGCGGAGCATACAGCTCGGCATACTTGATGCTGTGCATGCGTTCTGTAAGGAGCGGGGCCTGCGTTATTCGCTTGGCGGAGGGACACTGCTGGGTGCAGTGCGTCACAAGGGTTATATACCCTGGGATGATGACATTGACATTATGTTGCCACGACCTGATTACGAACGTTTCATCAGGGAGTTTGATGGTTACAGGGAAAATCTCTCGATGCAGAATTATGGCAATGATCCTCACTGTTATATAATGTTTACCAAGGTCTATGATAACAGGACAGTGCTTGAGGAGGATGATCTGCTCAGAAACGGAGTGGCGATTGATGTGTTTGCCGTCGACGGTCTGCCGTCCGAAGAGGACCTTGTCATCTATCACAGAAGGATGGCCAGAACTTACCGTCGTATCTATCGTGCCACACGTCTATACAGCTATACGCCCTGGCAGGAAGTGAAGCATTTCTTAAAACAGATTTACCGTACGTCGCGTAGCAAGAATATAAAGAAACTCGAACGACTATTGTCAAAATACGATTTCGAGACATCCGACTATGCCGGTGCCATTACGGGAGCCTACGGTAAGAAGGAGCACATGCCGGCCTCGACATTCCGATCATACGTGACCTTACCGTTCGAGGGACGTGAGTATATGGCCATAGCGGACTATGATACATATCTCACCAAGCTTTACGGCGACTACATGCAGTTGCCACCCGAGGACAAACGTCAATCACATCATCCGTTCAAGGCATGGTGGAAGTAAAGTGTTGAAACTTATAATATAATTACTATAAAAACATTAAAGCAATGAAGAAAGTTAAAGCAATTGTTGCCGCCATGTTATTTATGTTGGTGGCTATGCCTGTCAATGCACAGCTCAAACTCAATCGTCTGGCCGGAGCCGCCGCCAAGGTTGCCAAGGCTGCCACTCTGTCGGACGCTCAGATGGCCGCTTACGTCAAGGAGTCGGTTGACTGGATGGATACTCACAATAAGGTGTCGGATGCTGACAGTCCCTATACCATACGCCTCAACAAACTCACCGAGGGTCTTAAGGATGCCGACGGTATACCCTTGAACTTTAAGGTATACGAGGTGATCGATGTTAATGCGTTCGCATGTCCTGACGGCAGTGTGCGCGTATTCTCGTCGCTCATGGACATCATGGATGACGATGAGCTGATGGGCATCATCGGTCATGAGATCGGTCACGTGTTGAAGCATCACAGCAAGAATGCCTTCAAGCAGTCACTGCTGACAGGTGCAGCCAAGGATGTGATCGCATCCACCAACGATAAGGTAGCCGCTCTCACCGACTCACAGCTCGGTTCGCTTGGCGAATCGCTCGCCGGTGCGAAATTCTCGCAGAAGCAGGAGAATGAGGCTGATGACTGCGGTTACGATTTCCTCGTGGCTAACGGCCGCAATCCCTGGGGTATGGTCAAGGCCTTCGAGAAGTTCCTCGAAATGGAAGGCAGCGCGGCAAAGTCAGGCTACGTGGACAAGATGTTCTCGTCACATCCCGAGACCAAGAAGCGTATCGAACACATGACAAAGCGTTGTGAGAAGGACGGCTTCACACGCCCCTGATACTGATTTCTCCCACACACGATCTAACAACCTCTAAACGGTTATGAGGATGTGCCGGAGTCAAGCAACTCCCGATTCACATCCTCATAACCTCTATTTTTTACAATACTTATAATGAAAGAGCGTATCCTTATACTTGACGGTGCGATGGGCACCATGATACAGCGCCGCGGCCTTACTGAGAAGGACTTTCGCGGCGAGCGGTTTGCAGATTGGCATATAGATCTGCGCGGCAATAATGACCTGCTGTGCCTGACGCGCCCCGATGTCATCGAGGATATAGCCCGTGAATATGTCGGCGCAGGGTGCGATATTATCAGCACCAATACTTTTAATGCCAACGCCGTGTCACTCGCTGACTATGATATGGCTCATCTGGCGCGCGAGATCAGCCGCGAAGGGGCACGCATAGCCCGTAAGGTTGCCGATGAGGCGGGACGCAGGATTATCGTGGCCGGATCGATCGGACCGACCAACAAGACGGCCTCGATGAGTCCCGACATCAATGACCCCGGGATGAGGGCTGTGACGTATGACGAGCTGTATGATGCCTATACCGACCAGATAGAGGGTCTGCTCGAAGGCGGTGCGGATGTGCTGCTGTTCGAGACAGTGTTTGATACGCTCAATCTCAAGGCCGGACTCGATGCCGCTGTCAGTGTGATGGAGCGGCAGGGTAGGGAGGTGCCCGTGATGCTGTCGGTGACAATAGCCGGCAAGGACGGACGCACATTCTCGGGACAGACGCTTGAGGCGTTTATCGCATCGGTGAGCCATGCACCCATCGCATCGCTCGGCCTGAACTGTTCGTTCGGTCCACGGGACATCAAGCCCTGGGTGGCCGAGTTGGCCCGCATCAGTCCGTGGCCTGTGTCATGTCACCCCAATGCCGGACTGCCGGATGCGTCGGGCAATTACAGCGAGACACCCGAGAGTATGGCCCGTGTGATGGCCGAACTGGTCGACGAGGGGCTTGTGAATATCATAGGCGGATGCTGCGGAACGACTCCTGAACATATAGCGAAGTATCCCGCGATAGTGGCCGGGAAGGCTCCGCATGTCCCCGCATCCGTAATGCCCGAGATGCGTCTGTCTGGACTGGAGATGCTCGAAGTGACCCCCGACAAGAATTTTATCAATGTCGGCGAGCGTTGCAATGTGGCCGGCTCGCGCAAGTTTCTCCGCCTCATCAACGAGGGAAATTACGACGAGGCCATAGCCATAGCGCGCAAGCAGGTCGAGGATGGCGCTCAGGTGATAGATATTAATATGGATGACGGTCTGCTCGACGCGGGACGCGAGATGTGCCGTTTCCTCAATCTCCTTGCCGCCGAGCCTGAGATAGCACGTGTGCCGGTGATGATCGACTCGTCAAAATGGGATGTCATAGAGCGCGGTCTGAAGTGTGTGCAGGGCAAGGGTATCGTCAATTCTATCTCGCTCAAGGAGGGCGAGGAGATATTCGTTGAGCGCGCGCGACGCATCAGGCGTCTCGGCGCGGCCGTCGTGGTGATGGCGTTTGACGAGGAGGGGCAGGCCGACACATTCGAACGTAAGATAGAGGTGTGCGGACGTGCTTACCGTCTGCTCACGCAGGAGGCCGGATTCCCGCCTGAGGATATAATTTTTGACCCTAACATTCTTTCGATCGCTACCGGCATAGAGGAGCATGACCGATACGGTCTGGACTTCATACGTGCCGTCGAGTGGATCAAGGCCAATCTGCCCGGAGCCAAGGTGAGCGGAGGTGTGAGCAATCTGTCGTTTGCATTCCGCGGCAATAACCGTCTGCGCGAGGCCATGCATGCCGTATTTCTCTATCATGCGGTGAGCAAGGGTATGGATATGGGTATAGTTAATCCGGCCACGTCGGTGACATATTCGGAGATAGAACCTGAGTTGCGCGAACTGCTTGAGGATGTGGTGCTGTGCCGCCGTCCCGGCGCATCCGAGGAGCTCGCGGCCTGGGCTACGGCTCATGCGGCGCAGGCCAAAGGGGGCGCTCCGGCTCAGGAGGGCAGGGTAGAGGAGTGGCGCACTCTCCCCGTCGGTGAACGTCTCAGTTATGCTCTGGTGCATGGCATCGGCACACATCTTGCCGAGGATCTTGAGGAGATTCTGGCCGGAGGAATGGAGCCTGTGGCTGTCATCGACGGCCCGTTGATGGAGGGTATGAACCGTGTGGGCACACTGTTTGGCGAGGGCAAGATGTTCCTGCCTCAGGTGGTCAAGACCGCACGTACGATGAAGAGTGCCGTGGCTATACTTCAGCCAGAGATTGACCGCCGCATGAACGGTGGCGCCACGGGCGGA
Organism: Bacteroides sp.; assembly: GCA_014802015.1. Taxonomy (GTDB): domain Bacteria; phylum Bacteroidota; class Bacteroidia; order Bacteroidales; family Muribaculaceae; genus Duncaniella. Next base: position 42,829 of record JAAVDB010000022.1, on the reverse strand, counting down.
CGCAAGAACGGCAAGATACTGTTTGCAACGGTCAAGGGCGATGTGCATGACATAGGCAAGAATATAGTGTCGATCGTGCTCGCCTGCAATAATTACGAGGTGATAGACCTCGGTGTGATGGTGCCGGCCGAGACCATTGTTGAGACGGCTCTGAGAGAGCATCCTGACATCGTGTGTCTGTCAGGTCTCATCACTCCGTCGCTCGATGAGATGGCTCATGTGGCCGAGGCAATGCGTAAGGCCGGACTGCACATACCGCTGATGGTAGGTGGTGCCACGACTTCGCGTCTGCATACGGCGCTAAAGATCGACCCGCGCTATGAGGGGGCAGTAATACATGTCCGGGACGCGTCGCAGAATCCGCTGCTTGCCGCACGTCTGCTTAATCCTGAGGTGCGTGATGCGTACATCGCTTCGATCAAGGAGGATGCACGGCTCATGCGCGAGGAGTATGAGCGCAAGGCCGCCGGTGAGGTCATCACACCGATCGGAGAGGCGCGTGAAAAGGGTGCGCGTGCGTCATTGCAGCACTACGTTTCACCCCGACCCGTACATCCGGGCCGCACGGTTATCGAGATTCCGGGCGAAGAACTGTTACCCCTTGTCAACCACCGTGCGTTTATGAGCGCATGGAAGATGCCCGCTTCGCTCGCTGATGCTTTCGGCGTGCACGACTGCCCTGCCTGCACTGAGGAATGGCTACGGTCAAAGGAGTCCGTCGAGGGACGTGCCAAGGCCGAGGAGGCCCTTAAACTCGCCCGTGATGCCCGCCGTGTGCTTGAGACGATATGTCATAGTGACAGCAGTAGAATCAAGGGTGTGGTTAATCTCGTCGAGGCGCATGCCGAGGGGGACGATATTGTAGCGGGCCAGCTCGTCATCCCCACTCTGCGCCGTCAACAGCCCGATGAGTCGGGATTATACCCCGCTGTGGCTGATTTCATCGGCACGGATAGTGATTATGTAGGTGCGTTTGCCGTCACGGTTGACACGGAGGATGATATTCGCGCCCTCGATGCCGGTGGTGACACGTATGGATCGCTGTTGATGCAGACGGTGTCGCACCGTCTGGCCGAGGCTGCCTCGGAGTGGCTGCACCGCTATGTGCGCCGCACGCTGTGGGGATATGCCGCTGACGAGCCTGATATGACTCTTGAGGAGCTGTATGAGGGGCGTACGCAGGGCATACGGCCCGCTATGGGCTATCCGTCGATGCCTGACCAGTCGCTCAATGTCGCACTCGACTCTCTGCTTGATATGAAAGAGATTGGTGTCACGCTGACCGAGAACGGTGCGATGCATCCCTCGGCAAGCGTGAGCGGACTGTATATATCGCATCCTGAGTCGCGTTATTTCCTGCTCGGCACACTCGGACAGGATCAGTTGGCCGACTACGCTTCGCGACGTAATCTGCCCGTCGATGAGGTGAAGAGATTGCTTAACAGATAATGTGAATCACAGATAAAAATAAATCGGGAGGTCGATGATCTCCCGATTTATTTTTTATAATTGTGTGTTGTCAACGTCGGAATGTGAGTCGGTGGAGCGGCGTGAGGCCCAGTTCGGCGATTGCGGCACGATGGTCGCGTGTGGGGTAACCTTTGTTTATCTCCCAGCGGTAACCGGGATACTGCTCTGCCGCCCTGCACATCCACTCGTCACGATGGGTCTTGGCGAGGATCGATGCGGCTGCGATATTGCCCAGCTTGCCGTCACCTTTTACTATTGTCTGATAAGGGATGTCGCGATAGGGTTTGAAACGGTTGCCGTCGACCACTATCTGTCCCGGCGTCACGCCGAGAGCGTCGAGAGCACGGTGCATGGCGAGAATCGAGGCGTTGAGGATGTTGATTGAGTCGATCTCCTCGTTTGTGGCCCATGCCACAGCCCACGCCACGGCATCGCGTTCGATGATGGGGCGTAGCTGTTCACGCACACGTTCGGTGAGTTTTTTCGAGTCGTTGAGCAGGGGATGGGTATATCCGTCGGGCAGGATAACGGCGGCGGCACATACCGGACCGGCAAGACAGCCGCGGCCGGCTTCGTCACAGCCGGCTTCGAGTACAAATGAAGTGGTTGAGGCGGGGAGCATCAGACTTCGTCCATAAATCCGTATCCCAGTCCTGATTTGTTGACGAGGTTACGGGCATAGCCTGAGAGTTTCTTGCGCAGACGCGAGATGTTGACATCCACCAGACGCGGATTGTTCAGCTCTTCGCCGGGCCATGCGGCCGCAAAGATCTCTTCGCGCTTGAACATCTTGTTGCGCGAGCGAAGCAACAGCGTGAGAATGGTAAATTCGGTAGGGGAGAGCGATATCGACTCGCCGTCGATAAGCAGTCCGTGTGAATCGATGTTGAGTATGAGGGTGCGATACTCGATGGTGCGCAGATTGGCGGCGGGCGCCATGTTGCGGCGGCGACGCAGCACTGAGCGTACACGTGCCAGCATCTCGCGCAGCGAGAAGGGGCGGACGATGTAGTCATCGGCACCGGCGTTGAGGCCCTGGATGATGTCGTTCTCACCGTCGCGTACCGTACAGAATATTACGGGTACTCCGCATGTCATCGGGTCATCCTTGACACGTTCCAACAGTTCAAAACCGTCGATCTCGCCGGGAAGATTGATCTCTGAAATAATGAGTGCGTAATGGTCAAGCGGAAGTACGAGCGCTGCGCAGGCATCAGCTACAGTCTCTACCACATAACCCTCGCTTTGAAGATTTTCTGACAGGAGTGTGCTGATCGTGGGATCATTATCCACAATCAGTATCTGGGGTAAGGATGTATTCTGGGCTGTATTCACGTCTACAAAATTACAAAATGTGAAAACTATACACAAGATTGTAACCGAATTGTGTAAGGATTGAAATAAAATTGTAATTAAGTCGGTTAGGCTGGTGCTTTTCATTGGTCCGAAACTTGATTTTTTCGGGGAATTATGTCTATCTTTGTAATTATCTTTTAAATATGGAGACTAAATATAAGCGCATACTGCTCAAACTCAGCGGAGAGTCGCTGATGGGCTCACAAGGTTACGGCATCGACACCGTACGACTTGAGGAATACGCACGCCAGATCGCCGCCATCGTGGTCAAAGGCGTTGAGGTGGCTATTGTCATCGGCGGCGGCAATATATTTCGCGGCGTCTCGGGCGCGGCAAAGGGTTTTGACCGTGTCAAGGGTGACCAGATGGGCATGCTCGCCACAGTGATAAATTCGCTTGCTCTCTCATCCGCCCTTGAAGCCATCGGCCAGCCGGCACGTGTTCTGACTGCCATTAACATGTTCCCTATCGGAGAGCATTATTCCAGCCGTCGCGCTATCGAGACTATCGAGAGCGGAGTGGTGGCTATCATGGCCGCCGGCACGGGTAATCCGTTCTTTACCACCGACACCGGCAGCGCTCTGCGAGGCATCGAGGTTCATGCCGACGTGATGCTCAAGGGTACACGTGTGGACGGTGTCTACACGGCCGATCCCGAGAAGGATCCCACAGCCACCAAGTTTGACGAGATCACTTATGACGAAGTGCTGGCCCGCGGTCTCAAGGTCATGGATGTGACCGCCACCGCCATGTGTCGCGAGAACCATCTGCCTATCATTGTGTTTGACATGGACACACCCGGTAATCTTGCCAAGGTCATCTCAGGCGAGAATATCGGTACCAAAGTGTATTGATAAGACAACCTATTAAAATTTTATTCATATATATGGAACCTTCTGACTATCTCAACCCGGCCGAGGAGAAAATGGAACTCGCCGTGGCTTATCTCGACGAGGCACTCGCCCACATCCGTGCCGGCAAGGCCAATCCCAAAATTCTCGACGGCATTCGCGTAGAATATTACGGCTCCGCAATGCCGGTATCGCAGGTAGCCAACGTGGCTGTGCCCGATGCGCGCACTATCACCATCACCCCCTGGGAGAAGGCTATGTTCAAGGAAATCGAAAAGGCTATCATTAACTCCGAGCTCGGCATCACGCCCGAGAACAACGGTGAGGTGATACGTCTCAGCATTCCGCCGCTCACCGAGGAGCGCCGTAAGAATCTCGTCAAGCAGTCAAAGGCCGAGGCCGAGACAGCTAAAGTGTCTGTACGCAACGCCCGCCGTGACGCCATCGACGGTCTCAAGAAAGCCATCAAGCAGGGCATGCCCGAGGATGTGGAGAAGGATGCCGAGGCTCAGGCTCAGAAAATCCACGATCGTTATATGAAAAAGATCGACGACCTCTTTGCCGCTAAGGAGAAAGAGATCCTCACCGTCTGATATAACATAGATACTATAAGCGATGCCCGGTCATATCTCATGGCCGGGCATCGCTATTGTTATACATCTTTTATCGTTACCTGATTGGGGGTGACGGTGAGGGTGACGGTCGATGAGCAGACCATAGGGATATTGTGGTCGACGTGGCCGATAGGTACGCCGAATGCCACAGGATAGTCGTAGGGCTCTACCATACGCGCTATCATCTGTTCCATTGTCTCCTTGTCCACTCCGGGCGTATAGTCCGTGAAACGGCCTACAATCAATCCTCTCAGTGAGGCCAGCGTGCCGTTGAGCCGTAGGTTATAGAGTATGCGCTCTACCTTGTAGACCGGTTCGGCAATATCCTCGATAAACAGTATCGTATCACCGCGCAGCACATCAAACGGAGTGGAAATGAGTCCGGCCGTCACGGCGAGATTGCCTCCGTACAGGATGCCGGTCGCCTCGCCCGGACGGTTGAGCCTGTTGCCGGCCACGCGTATCTCCGGGCGTTCCCCTTCGAGCAGTCTGAACAGTCGCTGAGAGTCCTCGTCCATCCCCTTGTGCTGCGCGATGTGCTTGCACATCGGCGCGTGTATGGATTGAATGCCGTGTTTCGACATGAGCGCGTGAAGGGCCGAGATGTCCGAGTAACCAACTATCCATTTAGGATCGTCGCGCAGTGGCAGACGGTCGAGGCGGTCGAGCAGATGCACCGCACCGTATCCGCCGCGCGAGCAGATTATGGCACGCGTGTCAGGATCGAGCAGCGCGGCTTCGAGATCCTCGTATCGAGCGTCGTCAGTGCCGGCGTAAGTGCTGTAGCGGTCAAATGTATGTTGGCCCACATACGTCACCCATCCGCGGTCGGCCAGCACAGGCATGGCATTGTAGACGGTCTGTGGCTTGATGATGCCCGAGGGTGAGAGTATGGCTACTCGGTCACCTCTCTTGAGAGGGCGCGGTGTCAGTATTTCCATTTCAGTTATAACATGAATTATGGGAATTGTCAGGCCGTCTGAACGGGTATGCCTGTTTCGTCGGTGATACGTTTAGCGATGGCGTCAAGCTCCTCGCGCGGCACCTTTACGAGGTTGCGGGCCGGGGTCTGACGGTCGATCGAGTATATCATCACCTCGCGCGGGCCGATGCGTCTGTAGGCCTCAATGAGCGCGTTGATCTCTTCGGGTGTGGTATTGTCTATCTCCTTGCCGTCATATTCACCGCGCAGCAACATGGTCTGGACTATGCAACGGTCGCCGAACTCCCGAAGCTCGCCGATAATTTTCTCGGCCGTGAGGTGGGGTAGGGTAGGGCGGTCGAGCCGATGGATAGTCTCCGTGATAGCCGAATCGAGCTTCTGGATATTGTTGTCTACTTTAAGTAAAGCTTTAAATATTTCCGGCCGTCCTGCGCGCGTAGCATTGCTCAGGACGCTCACCTTAGCATCGGGATAATACTTGTCACGGATGCGGAGAGTATCGTCTATGATGCCGGGAAACTCCGGGTGCACGGTCGGTTCGCCGTTGCCCGAGAATGTGATGACATCGAGCGGGCTACCCGACTCCTTCATCTCGCGGAGTTTGTTCTCCAGTTTCTCAGCCACACTCTCGCGTGATGGAAATCCTGTCGTGCCCTGGCCCTGAGCGTTGAATCCGGCCTCGCAGTACAGACAATCGAATGTACATATCTTACCGTCATTAGGAGTGAGGTTCACGCCGAGTGACACCCCGAGGCGTCGCGAGTGAATCGGACCGAATATCGTTGAGTGAAATAATACAGTCTGCATATTTACGTTATTTAGACAAAGGTAAGCAATTTTTCTCTTGCTTATTGGAATTTTTTTTCTCAAATTTGCATTAAGGAGACAGTCCGGTTTACGGCTGTCATTTTGTAACACCTATTATATAACACATATTGATATGAAACTTGCCCAAAACTTTTACGATATTTTCTTTGCTACAACCAAGAAATATCATGAGACCGACCACGTGGACGCCATCGTGGAGAATCCCTATGCCGAGGGCACGATCGAGCATACACTGTTTGCTAAAAACTGGATCGATGCCGTGCAGTGGCATCTCGAAGATATAATCCGTGACCCCGAGATTGATCCCGTCGAGGCTCTGGCGCTGAAACGCCGCATCGACCGTTCCAATCAGGACCGCACCGACATGGTCGAGGAGATAGACACATACTTCCGCGAAAAGTATGCCGATGTCAAGCCGCTCCCCACCGCGACGATCAACACTGAGTCACCCGCGTGGGCCATTGACCGTCTTTCGATTCTTGCCCTCAAGATCTATCACATGGCGGCCGAGGTGGCACGCCCCGATGCTTCGCCCGAACATAAGGCTAAGTGCGAGGCCAAGCTGAACATCCTGCTTCAGCAGCAGGTCGACCTCACCACCGCCATCGACACTCTGCTTGACGACATCGCCGCCGGATCGAAATACATGAAGGTCTACCGACAGATGAAGATGTACAACGATGCCGACACCAACCCCATTCTGTACAAAAAATAATTTTTACAAATTTTAATAATTTCGTCGCGAAATTCCCGCCCACGTGTGCGAATGCGTCGGAATTTTTAAATCTCAGACGCTAAAATTTGGCTTAACACATTGTGCTATAATGTGTTAAGCCAAATTTATTTGTATCCGACTTTCGTTCAGATAATTTTTTTGAGGCGATTCTGACCAAGCTCAGTGAATTTTCATTAACTTTGCTCCTATGAATGACATTCAATGGCTCACCGACGGCACTACGCCTATGCCCGACATCGACACAGGCAGGTTGCAGAAATGGATTGACGACGTGGCACGTCGCCATGACCGCATCGTCGGCCCATTGACATATATATTCTGTGGTGATGAAAAGATTATCGATGTGAACCGACAGTTTCTTCAGCACGATTATTACACAGACATCATAACGTTTGACTACACGCGTGGCCGCCGCATCAGTGGTGATATGTTCATATCGCTTGACACGGTCGCTACCAACGCCGAGAAGGTCGGCGCATCCTATTCGACCGAATTGTTACGTGTCATTATCCACGGAGTCCTTCATCTCTGCGGCATCAATGACAAGGGACCCGGCGAACGGGAGATTATGGAGGCGCATGAGAATGACGCCCTTGCCCTGATAATTACTCATTAATTACATAAGATACTTATTTACATTGAAATTCACTTTTGATGTGATAGTGATCGGTGCCGGTCATGCCGGATGCGAGGCTGCTCACGCCGCCGCGCGTATGGGTGTGTCCGTGCTGCTCATCACTATGGATATGAACAAGATCGCCCAGATGAGCTGTAATCCCGCAGTCGGCGGCATAGCCAAGGGGCAGATCGTGCGCGAGATTGATGCGCTCGGCGGCATGATGGGTATTATTACCGACCGCACCGCCATACAGTTTCGTATGCTCAACCGCTCGAAAGGACCGGCCATGTGGAGCCCGCGCGCCCAGAGTGACCGCATGAAGTTTTCGCTGCTGTGGCGCGAGACGCTTGAACATACTCCCAACCTCAATATGTGGCAGGACTCGGTGCGTTCGCTCATCATCGAGGATGGTCAGGTCAGGGGAGTGGTCACTGCGCTCGGGGTCAGGTTTACGGCTCAGTCCGTAGTTGTCACGGCCGGTACATTCCTCAACGGACTTATGCACACAGGTCCTGTCAAGATCGAAGGCGGACGCGTAGCCGAGCCTGCGGCCTACGGACTCACCGAGCAGTTGCGCGACCTCGGCTTTGTGACCGACCGTATGAAGACCGGAACCCCCGTACGTATTGACGGCCGTTCGGTCGACTGGTCGCTCACCACACTTCAGGAGGGTGATAATGACTTCCACAAATTCTCATATCTCGCCGGGGTTGAGCGCGAGTTGCCTCAGCGCGCATGTCACACCGTGTATACCAATCCCGCCACGCACGAGATACTGCGTCGCGGATTGCCTGATTCACCCCTTTACAACGGGCAGATACAGAGCATCGGCCCGCGCTATTGCCCGAGTATCGAGACGAAGATTGTGACGTTTGCCGACAAGGACGAGCACCAGCTGTTTCTCGAGCCCGAAGGGGAGACGACCACCGAATACTATCTCAACGGCTTCTCATCATCGCTCCCCATCAACATACAGATCGAAGCGCTTGAGACCATCCCCGCGCTCCGTGATGTGATGCTGTTCCGTCCCGGCTACGCCATCGAATATGACTTTTTTGACCCCACTCAGCTGCATCACACGCTTGAGACAAAACTTGTCGGCGGCCTGTATTTCGCAGGCCAGGTCAACGGCACCACCGGCTATGAGGAGGCCGCAGGTCAGGGACTCATTGCCGGCATCAATGCTGCACAGCGTGTCAAGGGGGGAGAGCCGTTCACCCTCGCGCGCGACGAAGCCTATATAGGCGTACTTATCGATGACCTCGTCACCAAAGGGGTCGACGAGCCTTACCGCATGTTTACATCCAGAGCCGAGTATCGTATACTCCTGCGTCAGGATGATGCCGACATGCGTCTCACCCCGCGCGGTCATGCGGTCGGTCTTGCCACTGACGAGCGCTATGATGCGATGTTGTCCAAGCAGCGTCAGCGTGACGGCCTGATCGACTTCTGCCGCACCTGCTCCGTCAAGTCGGCGCACATCAACCCCTGGCTCGAATCACGTGGCGAGCAGCCGCTCAAGCAGGGTGTCAAACTTGAGGATCTCGTGCTCCGTCCGGGACTCAATCTCGCACTGTTGCGCGAGGCACTTCCCGCGCTCGATGAGTATATCAATAACAATGTCGAGCAGGAGCGTCGTGCCGAGATAGTGGAGGCCGCTGAAATCCTGATGAAGTATCAGGGCTATATCAAGCGCGAACAGCTCAATGCCGACAAACTTCACCGTCTGGAAAACCTCCGTCTCCGTGGCAAGATTGACTACGCTTCTGTCAAGGCTCTATCTACCGAAGCCCGCCAGAAACTTATCAAAATCGACCCTGAAACAGTGGCGCAGGCATCACGTATTCCCGGTATCTCTCCGGCCGATGTCAACATACTTCTGTTGCTGTTAGGGAGATAGAAAATAATTGTTTCACGTGGAACAATTCGCGTTTTTCTTGCGCGGTTTTCTCCGCGTTCCACGCACAGTTTTCGCGACAAGTTCGCACCGTTTATGACATAAAACAATCTCAAAACATACCTGTATGGAATATCTCAAATCACACATCCGTGACGTAATCGATTTCCCTCAGAAGGGAGTCGTGTTCAAAGACCTCACCACGCTGTTCAAGGACCCGCGCGGCCTGCACATCATCGGTTGGGATCTCTCTCAGCTCTATCGTGACAAGGGTGTCACCAAGGTGGTCGGCATCGAGTCGCGAGGCTTTATAGGCGGATCGATTCTGGCCTTTGAACTCGGTGCCGGTTTCGTGCCCGTGCGCAAGCCCGGCAAACTGCCTGCCGACACTATCCAGGCTTCATACGACAAGGAGTATGGCAAGGACATTATCGAGATACACCGCGACGCCATCACCCCTGACGACATCGTTGTGATACATGACGACGTGCTCGCCACCGGCGGCACTATGGCGGCTGCCTACAACCTCGTCAAGCAGATGAATCCTAAGAAAATTTACATCAACTTCATCATCGAACTTTCCTCGCTCAACGGCCGCGCCAACCTCCCCGCCGAGGCTGAAGTCTCATCCCTTATCACATACTGATAACTACCCGCACCATCCATGCCCAAGCATCGTAAATCAGCCGCGCTTGAGGAGAAGATTTCCATTCTCCCCACCACCCCCGGAGTGTATATGTACTATGACTCCGAGGGGACGGTGATTTACGTCGGTAAGGCCAAGAACCTCAAGCGTCGCGTCAGCTCGTATTTCAACCGCACCCACGACTCCCTGCGCACCAATCTCCTCGTCAGGGCCATCGCTGACATGTCCTACATAGTCGTGCCTACCGAGCAGGACGCGCTCAACCTTGAGGCTTCGATGATCAAGGAGCATCAACCCCGCTACAACGTGCTCCTCAAGGATGATAAATCCTATCCCTGGATCGTGGTGACCAACGAGCCGTATCCCCGCGTGTTTATGACCCGTCAGCGCATCAAGGACGGCTCGAAATATTACGGACCCTACACCGATGTCGGCTCGGCACGCGCCACGCTCGACCTGCTGCGCAGGCTCTATCAGTTGCGGTCATGCCGCCATCTAATAACGCCCGAATATATACGTGCCGGCAAGGGTCGTCTCTGTCTCGACTATCATCTGAAACGGTGCAAAGGATGTTGCGTCGGACTCGTCTCGACCGAGGAGTACGGTGCCGACATCGACCGCGTCCGCGCCATCCTGCGAGGCGATACATCCGAGCTGCTCGACTACCTGCGCGCACAGATGGAACGGCTGTCGCTCGAACTCCGTTTCGAGGAAGCGCAGGAACTGAAGGAGCAGTATGACCTCATCACACGTTACCGCGCCAAGAGCGTCATCGTCTCGCAGACCATCGACAATATCGACGTCTTCGGAGTGTGCGACGAGGACGAGGACGTCTACATCAATTACATGCACATCCGTCACGGAGCCGTGGTCAAATCCGTGACGCTCGAATACCGCAGGCGTCTCGACGAGACGGTCCCCGAACTCCTCTGCTATGCCATGACCGAGATCGCCGAAACACTCGGCGTGAAGTATGGCGAGGTGATCGTGGCCGAGTTGCCCGACTGCGAGATGCCCGAGGTCAGATTCACTATCCCCAGACGCGGTGACAAGGCCAAGCTGCTTGAGGTGTCGGAGAAGAATGCGCGCCAGCATCGGATTGACAAAATCAAGACCATCGAGAAGCGCGACCCCTCGGCTCGCACCGACCGTATCCTCGAACGTATGCGCAGCGATTTCCGCCTCTCGGAGTTGCCGCGCCACATCGAGTGTTTCGACAACTCAAACATTCAGGGCACTAATCCCGTCGCCTCGTGCGTGGTGTTCAAGGACGCCCGCCCTTCGCGCAAGGACTACCGTCACTTCAACATCAAGACCGTTGTCGGCCCCGATGACTTTGCCTCGATGAAGGAGGTGCTCACGCGCCGCTACACGCGCCTGATGAACGAAGGCCAATCCTTGCCTCAGCTCATAGTGGTCGACGGAGGCAAAGGCCAGCTTTCGGCCGCCGTCGAAGCTCTCGACGATATGGGACTGCGAGGCACTATCGCCGTGGTCGGCATCGCAAAGCGACTTGAGGAAATATACTTCCCCGGTGACAGCATCCCCCTATATATCGACAAGAACAGCGAGAGTCTGCGCATAGTCCAGCAGCTGCGTGACGAGGCTCACCGATTCGGCATCACCCACCACCGCAACCGTCGCAGCAAGGGGCAGACCGTGTCACAGCTTGACGGCATCAAGGGCATCGGTGAAAAGACCCGTACAGCCTTGCTCACGCACTTCAAGAGTGTCAAGCGTCTGTGTGAAGCCGACCTCGACGCCATCGCCGATGTCATAGGACCGTCAAAAGCATCTGTTGTCTACTCTGCCCTGCATGACAGTCAGGAGCAGGATGGGGAGTAATCCTGTTGTGTATTAACATTTGTTAACTTATGGTATCGCGATATTACCGCACTATATGGCGGTGTGTGGCGTGCTAACTTTGCGGACGAATTTAATCATCCGCACTATGACACTACACACATTCACCACACTTCTCATCATCCTTTCCGTACAGTATTTCTGTGTTCTTCTGGCCGTGATGGCCGACCTCGTCAGCGGCGTGTGCCGGGCCAGACGCGAACACCGCGAATGCACCTCGCGCGGACTGCGTCGCACGGTCGCCAAACTATCCTCCTACTATCTCTCCATGTTCTGCCTCACGGTGGTCGATGCGATCGCCGTCACGGCTGTCATCGCGCTCGACATGATGGGACGCACCACCGTCCCGGCATTCCCTTATCTGACCACGCTGGGCGCGCTCTCGCTCGCGCTGATCGAGACGAAGAGCATCGCCGAGAACTCACCCCACCGCACCGATCTGTTCAAGGCATTCCGTCTCGTCGCAGGGCTTCTTCGCAAGGCACTCGCTCGCTCGGTCTGAAATTTTTTGCACAACTTTATCCGGCATCGTTGTAACGCACGCGGATTTTGACTATTTTTGCAAGTCAAATAATAATCCAAATTACCCCGATGTCAGATTTCAGCTACATACACATAGCCTTCAGGGGCGAGATGCAGGGAGCCACCCGCACGCTTTATTCCTACGATCCGGCCGACAGCGGCATTGACCCGCGTTGGGATCATTCGATGGTCGAACCGGCCGCAGCCGTCAAACGCTTTCTCAATGCCAACGAGTGCTACGTGCTCCAGCAGTCACCGCTCGGCAATTACATATCGCTGATCACACGCAACTCGGCTGCGCCCGAGCGTGGCTACATGATGATATCAATGCTCATCGACGATGGCTGCGCACTCACCGGCCGTCAGGTGCTCAACACATTCTCGGCGCTGAAAAAGGCCTTTATCGAGGATGACAACCTCACCGACGAGGCCGTGGTGACCGCACTCCTTGAGGCGGAGGTGCCACGTGAACCGCTGAAACTCGAAGCTTGGAAATACAGCGAACCCGAGCACCGTGAGGAGGGACGCAGCGAGGCCGCCTATCGCACATACATGTCCGTGCAGGAACTTGAGTCTATCTTCTCATTCCCGGGCCAGCCCGAGTATGACGACTATCGTTGCATCCTTGTCGTCTCAGCCACCACATCTCTGCGTCCCGGGGTGAAGATGCCGCGCATCACCGTCCCCATCCGCAAGCAGTACGGCGTCGTGTGTCCCGAAGGGGTTTCAGCCTCCGCCTCGGTGGTGTATGACGGCGACAAACTCTCGCTCACTTATTCCAAGGACGGATTCAACTCACACACCGAGACGGTCATTGTGGGCAATCCCGCACCTTACACCAAGTATGAAGGTTCGACGATAATGGTGCGTACCTCCGTGCAGACAGGCATACGGTTTGTACGCCGCATCCCCGTCAGCGTCGTGTCCACCAAGGGGGTACCCATCAAGGGTTACACCATCTCGGTCAACGGCCATTCGGTCAGCACCGTCGATCCGTTTATCGAATTTACCGAACGTGACCTTGCTCCCGACTCGGATGTCGAGATACAGGTCGCTTCCAATAATTTCCGCCCGCTCAAGCTCAAGCGCCCCACGTCCGAAATGCTTGTCACCGACGAGCTGGAGCTGGAGCTTAGTCCCGTCGAGCAGGGTGTGACGCTCCGTCTTGATTTCGGTGACGGGCGCGTCTTTGAAGAGGAGATCTCGATTGAGAAAAATACCCCTGAGTACAATCGTCTCCATGCCGGCAATTTTCACGGCTTCCGCGCCAACCGTCAGGTCACATCCGACCACTCCGAGATCTATAACGTCGACGTCCGTGCGGGCAGCGGCCACTCCACGCTCGGCTATGAATCCGGCGCGTCTGATAGCGTTCAGACCGAATCGCGCCTCGAAGCTCCCGTATTTGAGAACATTTCCGACGAGGCCTCTGATGACGACCGTCCCCGCATCGATGCCGCAGTCCCCGTCGCTCCCCGCCGCCGTGACACGGCCGTTGACAGAGACATCCCTGACAATGACAGTTACGACGACGATGATGACGACGATGACCTGCGTCCGTCACGTCGTCGCAGGACCATCATCTGGGTTGTTGCCGCCGTGCTCATAATCGTCGGAGTCGTTGCCGCGACGCTCTTCATTCCCGACGGCGAGGAGATCGGTGGCGACGCATCTGTCGTGTCAGAGACGACAGCTCCTGACTCGGCCGACGCTCAGTCCGTGCCGGTGGCAATGTCGCCCGAAGAGACCGCCGATGTGGACTATCTCAACAACAACGCCGCCTGGGATCTGTCGAAACTCACCAGCCCCATGGGTCAGCAGCTCGCACAGGCCATCACCGACGGCAATCTCGAAGCCCTGGCTCAGAACGATTACTTTGCCGTGGCCGGACGATGCACCAACCGTCAGGCCGAGCAGGTCGCCGACATGGCATGGCGCGCTATCGGCTCGCCAAGCGAGCGTGGCAACTCGCGCAAACTGCGTCAGGGTGTCTCAGGTGGCTCCGTAGTGCTCCATGACCTCGTCAACTCGCTTGCCAAGGTGCGCCCCTCCGAGAATGCCAACACCCGTCCGCGCCCCAAGAAATAAGTACAACACAATACTCAAATATACCTGAAATGACTATCAACGAAATTCAAGACGATATCGTATCCGAGTTCTCCGAGATCGATGACTGGATGGATCGTTACGGCATGATTATAGATCTGGGCAACACCCTCCCTCCCATTGACGAGAAATACCGCAATCCTGACCACATCATCGAAGGGTGTCAGAGCCGCGTGTGGCTCAACGCCGAGCTGACCGATGAAGGACGTGTCCATTATACGGCCGATTCGGACGCTATAATTGTCAAGGGTATAATCTCGCTCCTCATCAAGGTGCTCGACAACCAGACTCCCGACGACATCCTCAACGCCGACCTTCACTTTATCGACGATATAGGCCTGAGCGAGCATCTGTCACCCACACGTTCCAACGGACTCCTCGCCATGCTCAAGCAGATGCGTCTCTACGCTCTCGCATTCAAAGCCTCACAACAGTCCTGAAAAAGTAGCTTATGCTTACCGCAGTTATCTGTATTCTGCTCCTCGTCATCAGCGCCGTGCTGACGTTCTATTATGCAGCCTACGGTGCATTGGTGGCCTTCCTCGGGCTATGTGTCGCCGCCATGTTGCCCGGAGTAGCGCCCGGCGTGGCGGTCTTTATCTTCTGGGGTGTGGCAGTCGCCGTCGTCATTGCGCTCGGCTTCATATTGCCCCGGGCGGTGACCTCATCGAGGGTCGGAGTGCCTTATATCGTACTCGCCTCATTGGCCGGAATGCTTGTCGGACTCGCACTGTCACACGCGGCCATGATCATCGGATCCGTAGTGGGCGCATTGCTGGGCGGAGTGGCCTTTGCACGCACACCCGCAGGTCGTTCGCTCGCTTTTCCCTCTTCGCGTTTCTGGAACTATCTCTGTGCCAAAGGATTTCCCGTAGTCATCTCTTACGCCATCACAGGCACCGCCATCCCCGTTGTCGTGCAGTGGCTCACACGTTGAGTATGACACGCATATATTAAGATTCTCAGGGCCGGGCTTGACAAATAGTCAGGATCGGCTCTTAAACTTTGTTAAGCGACCTGTCACTCGGTCGGAGGTAAAGAATTATTTTGCTATCTTTGCCCTATGACCCGATTTCTGACACTAATTATCATAACCGTCGCAGCCTCGTTAGGCGTGCAGGCCCAGGTACTTCCCCAGCTCAAGCGCGAGAAGCCCGACCTTGAGGCCATACGCACAGCCACGCTTGACCGCACGTCGCCATACTACTATCCCCGTCTCATGAAGGAGTTTCAGCGTAACGACACGCTGATGAAGATTGACAAGTTCCGTCACCTCTATCTCGGCTACATGTTTCAGGAGGACTACAATCCCTACCGTTCCAGCGAGCGCACCATCACGTACGATGCCACGCTCAACCGGTCCAAGAATCTGACCCGCCAGGAGTGCGACTCGGTGATCGTCAATTCCGAGCGGGCGCTGGCCGACAATCCCTTCAACCTCGGCGAGATGGTGATGCTCATCAACGCACTCCGTGGCAAAGGCAAACACAATCTCGCTAACATCTGGCAGTATAAGCTCAATTACCTGCTCATGGCCATCGTCTCGACCGGTACGGGCCTTGACGAGGAGAACGCATGGTATGTCATCGAGCCGCAGCACGAATACGTACTGCTCAACATGATGGACTACAGCGTCAGCGATCATATATTTTATGATCCGAGCTACGAATATCTGACCGTCCGCAACTCCTCGGGCAAGGATGCCGGCGGATACTACTTCAATATCGGCCCTCTGCTCAGGGAATACTACCGCAAGCATCCCGACGAGCTGTAGGTGAATGACCGTTCTTACTAAAGGATTTTCTATCTACCTGAGATAATGAATTTCACACCACTTGCACGGCCCTGGTTCATTCACAAGAGCGAACGCACGCTCTCGTGGCGCGGTCGTGTCGAAGAAGTGCAGCGCCGGCAGCTCGACCTGCTGCTCGAACGAGGCTGTCGCACCAAGTGGGGTGCGGCCCGCGGACTTGATCCGCGAGGCGGATACGACGGTTTCAGGCGTGCCATCCCTCAGCCGCAGGCCTATCCCGAGATCCGAGAGTGGGTCATGCGCATGATCGGAGGCGAGCCGGACGTACTGTGGCCCGGTGTCACGCGCCGTTATGCGCAGAGCTCAGGCACTACCGACGGCAAAAGCAAATACATCCCCATCACCGATGACTCCTTGCGCATCAACCACTATGAGGGAGGCGCACAGGTCGTCGCTCACTATCTGCATCTCTATCCCGACAGCCGGCTCTTCTCAGGCAAGGGATTTATACTCGGAGGCAGCTATGCCAACGAACTCCCCCCGTCACCGGGCGTAAAGGTCGGCGACCTCTCGGCCACGCTCATCGACTGCATCAATCCCCTCGTCAATCTGGCTCGCGTGCCGTCCAAGCGCATCGCGCTCATGGCCGACTGGCAGCAGAAACTGCCCGCACTCATCGAGGCCTCGCTACATCAGAACATCACCAACATCTCAGGAGTGCCGTCATGGTTCCTCACCGTACTCAAGGGCGTGATGCAGCGTGCCGGCGTAGAGTGCATACACGACGTATGGCCCAATCTTGAAGTCTTCTTCCACGGAGGCATCTCGATGCTCCCTTACCGCGCCCAGTATGCACGCATCACACGTCCCACCATGCGTTATCTTGAGAGTTATAACGCATCCGAAGGCTTCTTTGCCGTTCAGGACACGCTTGACTCACCCGGAATGCTCCTGCTGCTCGACTGCGGAGTCTTTTACGAATTTATACCGCTGTCACAGCTCCACACCGACCGCCCCGAACCTCTGCCCGCATGGCAGGTCGAGGAGGGACAGGTCTATTCGCTCGTCATCACGGCGTGCAACGGCCTGTGGCGTTACACACCCGGCGACACCGTGCGTGTCGAGAGTGTCGATCCGCTGCGCATCACCATCGCTGGACGCACTAAGAGCTACATCAATGCTTTCGGCGAGGAGCTGATGGTCGGTAATGCCGAGGCCGCTATGACGCGCGTGTGCCGTGACATGGGGTGCTCGGTGGTCAACTATACGGCCGCACCCGTATATGCCTCCGACTCCACACGTGGCCGCCATGAATGGGTCGTAGAGTTCGGTGTCGAACCCCGTTCGATCGCAGAATTTGCCTCATCGCTTGACCGTGCGCTCCAGGATGTCAATTCCGATTATCAGGCCAAACGCGCTCACGGCATCTTCCTCGACCCGCTCACCGTGGTTAAGGGTCGTCCCGGTGTCTTTGACGACTGGCTCGCATCCACAGGCAAACTCGGCGGTCAGCGCAAAGTGCCCCGCCTCTGCAACGACCGCTCGGTCATTGACGCAGTCCTGAAGCTCAACCAAGAATAATATAAATCAATTCAAAATACATAGTTCAAATGTTCAATCGACTACTGTCCTTCTGCTTATGCCTTGCGGCCTCCGTCGCAGTAATGGCCTCCGAGGCTCCCAGGTACGTATTTTATTTCATCGGAGACGGCATGGGCATGGCACATGCGCTCGGCGCACAGGTCTACAACCGCACCGTGCTCGGCAACACTGATCCTATCCTCATGATGCAGTTTCCCATAGCATCGCAGTGTACCACTCACTCCGCATCATCGCCTGTGACTGACTCGGCAGCCGCCGGAACCGCCCTCTCTACAGGCCACAAGACCAAGAACGGTATGCTCGGCATGGGTCCCGACACTACAGCAGTCGTATCGATAGCCAAAGAGCTGTTTGACCGCGGTTACGGCGTGGCGCTCATCACCACCGTTCAGCCCGACGACGCCACTCCAGGTGCATTCTACGCACATGTACCCAAACGCTCGATGTTTTACGAGATAGGCAAGCAGATGGCCGAGTGCGGCTATGACTTCATCGCCGGCTCGCAGTTGCGCGGCACCAAGGACAAGGACGGCAACCCTAACGACCTTATCACTACGTTTGAGGCCAACGGTGTTGACATCGCCTACGGTCTCGACCAGCTCAAGGACAAGAAATCATCACGTGTACTCCTTCTCAACCCCGAGGAGATCACGCTCAAAGAGATAGGCTATACTATCGACTCCGTACCCGGAGCGATGACTCTTGCCGACATGACCGCCGCAGGTCTTGAGCATCTCAATAAGAATGGTCGTGACCGCTTCTTCATGATGGTCGAGGGTGGCAGCATCGACCATGCCGCCCACAGCAACGACGGCGGTACCATCATCAAGGATGTGATTAGCTTCAATCAGGCTCTTCAGCACGCCTACGACTTCTATCTGGCTCACCCCGACGAGACCCTTATCGTCGTGACTGCTGACCACGAGACCGGCGGTATGGCTCTTGGCAATAACAATGTAGGCTATGACCTCCATCTCAATTACATCGATTATCAGAAGATCTCCAAGGACAGCTTTGCCGACTTCTGCCGTGCCATCCGTCGTTCGCGCCGCATCTTTGACTGGCCTGACATGAAGGAATATCTCGAAGAGAACATGGGCTTCTGGCGTGGCGTCCCCGTGACCGAACAGCAGACCGAGGAGCTAAAGAAAGAGTTCGACCGCTGTTTCAAAGGTGACGCACCCACCGATCACAAGACGCTCTACAACTCGTTCAACAGTTTTACTGATCTGGTCTACAAAATTCAGGACAGCTTCACAGGCCTCGGCTTCACCTCCAACGCCCACACCGGCGGCTTCGTGCCCGTCTATGCTATAGGTGTCGGAGCCGAGAAGTTCGGCAATATGAACGATAATACCCAGCTTCCCGCCAAGATGCGTGAAATATTGAAATAACCACCCTGTCTGTCATCCGGCAGGACTGCTTGAAAATATAGGAGGCTGTCTAACACGTGTTAGACAGCCTCCTATATTTGTATCAGGTTCTATTTGTAACAGGTTCTACTAACGTTTTATTTCCAAGAGAACGATACAGCATTCCACTCATAACCTCCGCACCAAAATTTGGTCGGTCTGTTATTGTTATTTGAATCGAATGACCAGTTATAATTGTCGGCATCACCATCGCCATAGTTGCATCCCATGGGCAGGTTCTTAGTCGATTTACCGAGCAGACCGGCATAGTAAGCGATACCCATTTCGTCCATATCGATTTCGAACATGTCATCGAAGAGCATCAGATTATACGTATTTTCCACCGGTGTAGTGTACTTGTCATTGGTATAGTTGAATGTGTAGACATACGGATCGTCATCTTCATCTATCTCGGTAACCTTGACAATATTGCCATTAGCGTAAGTAATTTCATAATCATCCTCACCTTCGCTGCGTTTCAGGCTGGTGAGCTGACCGTCGGCATTATATCCAAAATCCCAAGTATCATTTTCATACTCATCATCTTTATATACCTGCAGGGCGTGGCTCACAAAACCTTGTGAATTGAGCTGCATATAAATCGTCCATCCTTCGTCGGGATAATTATTATCGCTATATCTCATTGCAACATTATACTCTGCAGCACGGCTGCTGAATGTGCCGTATTCAAAGGTAATCACCTCATCGCCGTCAACGATCTTTGTGACCTGACCTTTTTCATTCGTAGTAAATGTCGCACCGTCAACTGACGCAGGAAGACCCTCTGTGAACACGTTGTCGACTGTGGGTTCGGCCGAAGTCGATACTTCGGGCCCATCATTGTCATCGCTGCATGATGTCATAACAAAACACAGAGCAGCAAAACCAAGTGATGTTAATTTTAAAAGTTTCATTTTCGTTGTTTGCCTCCGGACCTCCTCGTCGGCACGGTTAGAATTATGGATCGACAGGAAAACGCAAGGCCGGTATCTGCAGCTCAGGCGTATAACCTGACGCGGTAATATCGTTTTCCTCTATAATAATCTTCGTGCAGAGATAATTTTTAGGTACAAAATTACTTAGAACTTATTAAAATTACCCTCCCCGGTTGTTAAAATGTGCTAAATTTTTGATGAGAAACTATGATATATCTCTTGTCCTAAACAAGGCATTTTTTTCGTCCTATACCCGAATTTAGTTAGACACCGGCTGACTACGGCACCGAAATGTACCTATTTTTGACGATTGTCAGGCACGGTAAGTGACGGTAATTTTGCACTCGTGAAAGTAACTGATCATCACATTATCCGTAATCATCAAAAAAATCGTATATATATGAATAACAAATCCATCCTGTCGCTTCTGTGCGGCGCCATGGCTCTGACAGCCGCAGCCGCGCCTGACGGTGCTCCTGTCGAATATCTCGATACTCTCGGCTATGATCTCAATCCCGTGGTGGTGACCGGTACCGGCATGCATCAGCGTCTCAAAAGCACAGCTGTACCTGTCGAGGTTATTACCGGCCACGAACTTCAGGCCGCAGGCCTCAACGGCCTTCAGGAAGCCCTGACCATGATGGTGCCTTCACTCTCGTTCTCGCCCAACGCCATGGGGTCATATCTGCGCCTCAACGGACTCACCAACAGTCATGTGCTCGTGCTCGTCAACGGCCGTAAAATGGTCGGAGACATCAGCGGCAACATCGACCTGAGTCAGATCGACATAAATCTCATCAAGCGTATCGAAGTGCTCAACGGTGCCGCCTCGACCCTCTACGGATCGGATGCCATAGGCGGTGTGATAAACATCATCCTTGATGAGGACACCGACGAGTCGCAGTTTACCACCGACAGCCGTTACACCAGCAAGAACCGCTTTGACCAGAGCCTCTCACTCGCCCTGCGTGCGGGCAAGGTCGGCTCGTTCACAGGCTATAATTATTCACACTCTGACGGCTGGCAGAACTCACACTACACCGATGATGACGGCGAGCTTGTCGAGACCCTCTCGCAGCTCTCGCTCGGCTACACGTCCAACAATCTGACCCAGCGCTTCACATACGATCCCACCGAGCGCCTGTCAGCATACGCCGAGGGCACATATTATAACAAATGTCTTGACCGCCCCGTGGTGCGCGACTACATTACAGGAGGCTCTAAGTATAACAACTTCTACGAGAGCTTCACATGGGGTGCCGGAGCCACCTATCGCCTCGGTGCGCTGGGCAACATCAAGTTTGACTACTCAGGCCGCACATACGGCCAGTGGTACAAGTATCTTGTCGAATCAGGTCACTATCTGCCCGGCACCTATCAGCGCACCAAGCGCCAGGACTATCACGAGGCCGAGCTGCGCGGACTCTTCAACTTTACCGACAACAGTAACACTATTTTCGGTATGGATTACCGTCATGATCGTCTCGAACGTCCCGATTCCGACCTTGACAAAGGCCTCTCCACCTTCTCGGTCTATGGTCAGCACGAGCACCGTCTGTGGGACCATTTCACAGGCATAGCCGGTGTGCGTTATGACAACCATCAGTCCATCGGCGCACGCGTCACCCCCAAGGTCTCGCTCATGTACAACGTCTCTGACTTCAACCTGCGCGCCACTTACGCCATGGGCTACCGTGCCCCCGGCATCGACGAACTCTATTATCACATGCTCAAACCTATGGGCAGCCGCCACACCATCACTTTCGGCAACCGTGATCTAAGTGCCGAGACCAGCAATTATGTATCGGTAAATGCCGAATACCGCACCTCACGCTTCTCCGCATCACTCACAGGTTATCTCAATTTTGTCAAGAACATGGTTACCTCCAGCTCGACGAAATTTACAGCCATGACCACCGAACAGCAGGACGCGCTCATCGAGGAGTTCCCCGAGATTAACGACATCAAGACCTCCACACTCACGGTCAAGGAATACTATAACTTCAACAAAGCCACTGTCAAGGGACTCGAACTCAACCTCTCCGGCACACCCTGTAATGGTCTGCAACTCAGCGCCAACTATTCGCTCGCCTATGGCCGCGGCCTCAATGACGACGGCTCGTGGCAGCGTCTCAACCGCAGCGTACAGCACTCGGCCACCGTCACGGCCAACTATTTCCGTACATGGGGCTTCTACAAACTCAATGTCAACCTCAACGGCCGTATTCAGTCCAAGACCTACTATCCCGGCGATGCCGACGGCAACGCCCCCGGCTACGGAGTCTGGAACCTGACCACACGCCACACATTCAGCTGTTTCCGCACCTACACGCTCACCCCCGGCATCGGCATCGACAATATCTTCAACCGTCGTGACAACCGCCCGCTCAACAGCAATTTCGCACTCTATTCGCCCGGACGCGCAGTTGTCGTAAGCCTTGCCGTTAACTTCCGATAATCCGCACACCCATGACACGTCTCATAGCAATATTCTCCGCCCTCCTCACAGTCTTGACCGTCGCCCCCGCACTCTCGGCCAAGAGTGCCATCCTCGTGGCCCATTACGGCAGCTCTGACGACGATACGCGAGCCAAGACCATCAGTCTTATCACTGAGGAAGTACGGCAGGCATTCCCCGCATACGAAGTGCGCGAGGCATATATATCGCCCGTGGTGCGACGCAATCTCGCCCGTCGCGGAGTCGACACCGCATCACCTGTCGACGCGCTGCTGCGGCTGCGGGCCGACGGCTATGACAGCGTGTACGTGCAGAGCACCACGCTCATCGACGGCAGCGAGATGGCCGAGGTGCGTGATGCCGTGGCACGTGTCGCCCCCTTCTTCAGTCATATATCAGTCGGCCAATCACTGATGTATAGCCCGTCTGACTGCGAGACTGTGGCCTCCATACTGCTGCGCGAACCGTGCGCTAAAGGTGAAGCCGTAATCTATGTCGGACACGGCAATATGCTCCCGAGCACGGCCACATATTCGCAGCTTGACAACATGCTTGGAGTCTCCACACAGAGCACCGGCACCTATCATGTCAGCACCATCGAAGGTTATCCGACCGCAGCATCGACCATCTCGCAGTTGCGCGCTGACCGCTCCATCAAACATATCAGACTGATACCGCTGTTGCTCGTCTGCGGCAACCATACCAAAAATGACATAGCCGGAGAATACTCCGACGCCATCCGTGCGGCGGGTTACACACCCGAAGTCGTAATGCGAGGTCTGGGCGAGAATCCCGCCATCCGGGCCCTCTACATCGACCGCATCCGTCAGATGCTGACACCCGCAAAATAACACATCACAATCCCCCATACACACCCTCTCGACCGGGCTGTACGCGGCATCATCGCCCCGTACAGCCCGGTTGGTTTTGATAATTATAGGTGTATAAAAAAACTCCCGCATGGCTCACGCCCGGCAGGAGTTGTGAAAAGAGTGGGTGGATAGGTCTAATATCCAATCATCAATGTTAAGCTGTAATTATGAAATATTAATTATATTGGCAAAATTAATACGCATTTATCATATTTCAAAACTTTTTAGTAATAATTTTGTCAAAATAATTAAAGTTTTTTATTTAATTGACCATTCCGCCCCATCCTTCGTATCTTTGATTGCAAACCCGGCTTCGCCGAGACGATCGCGGATGAGGTCGCTCGTGGCCCAGTCCTTTGCGTTCTTGGCGTTGGCGCGTATCTCAAGTATGAGATCCATCGCCTTCTCGAACGGACGCAGAGTCTCGGCGTTGTCCGACCCTCCGCCTATCTCGGGGCGTATGCCGAGAATATCGACGAGGAACGTGTCAAAAATGCCCTTCAGCTCGTCTATATCACCCTGAGTGGCTGTCGCCTTGCCGTCCTTGACCGAGTTGACAAGGCGCAGGGCGTCATAGAGGTGGGCTATGAGCACAGGCGTGTTGAGGTCATCGTCCATAGCGTCGTAACACTTCTGACGCAGGCCGCTGACATCGATTGTCGACTCATCTGACGGGGTCAGTTCCTGTAGACGGCGATAGCCTTCGAGCATACGTCCCAGAGCCTTCTCCGAGGCTTGCAGAGCCTCGTTGGAGAAATCCACAGTGCCGCGATAGTGTGCCTGGAGGATGAAGAAACGTATCGTCATCGGGCTGTAGGGCTGAGTCAGCAGCGGATGAGTGCCGTTGAAGAACTCGTCGAGCGTAATGAAATTACCCAGTGACTTGCCCATCTTCTTGCCGTTGATGGTGATCATGTTGTTGTGCATCCAGTAGCGCACGGTCTCGTGTCCGTTGTGGGCCATCGACTGAGCTATCTCGCACTCGTGATGCGGGAACATCAGGTCCATGCCGCCGCCGTGTATGTCAAACGTCTCGCCCAGATATTTCTCGCCCATCGTCGAGCATTCGAGGTGCCATCCGGGAAATCCCTCGCTCCATGGCGAAGGCCAGTGCATGATATGCTCGGGAGCGGCCTTCTTCCACAGTGCGAAGTCGGCCGGATTATGCTTCTGATCCTGTCCGTCGAGGACGCGTGTAGTGGCCAACAGCTCGTCGATGTTGCGTCCCGACAGCTTGCCGTAACGGTGGTCGCGGTTATACTTGGGTACGTCGAAATAGACCGAGCCGTCCGACACGTAAGCATATCCGCTGTCGAGAATCTTCTTGATATACTCTATCTGCTCGATGATGTGACCTGACGCATGAGGCTCGATCGAAGGGGGCAGCACATTCAGGGCCTCCATAGCCTTGTGATAGCGTGTGAGGTAATGCTGCACTACCTCCATCGGCTCAAGCTGTTCGAGGCGGGCTTTCTTGGCGATCTTGTCCTCGCCCTCGTCGGCATCGTGCTCAAGATGGCCCACATCGGTGATGTTGCGCACATAGCGCACCTTGTAGCCCAGATGGCGCAGATAGCGGAAGAGGATGTCAAACGTGATGGCCGGGCGCGCATGACCCAGATGGCCGTCGCCGTAGACGGTGGGGCCGCACACGTACATACCTACACGCCCTTCGTGGATAGGCTTGAAGGGCTGTTTGGTACGTGTCAGGGTGTTATAGATATTAAGCATGACGGTGACGGTGTGTGTCGTTTAAGCCTTGCCTCCCATTATGAAGGGGTTGGGGATCTCGCCGCCACCCTGCTGTCCGCCTACGGGGCGCTTGGGTACGATGGCGCCGAATGTCTGCTCATACTTCTTGACGTTGTCGGCGAGTGCGGCAAGCAGATTCTTGGCATTCTCGGGGCTCATGATGATACGGCTCTGCACCTTGGCGCCGGGCATGTTGGGTGCCATGGTGATGAAGTCAACGAAGAACTCGTTGGGGCCGTGAGTGATGACGGCGAGGTTTGAGTATATGCCTTTAGCCACCTCGGGGGTGAGCTCGATCTTGATTTCCTGCTGTTTGTTTTCCATAATTCTGATGGTAGAGTTAAAAAATTATTGTTGATACTGTTAATTATCTGTCGGCCTTGATCCCCTCGTAGATGGTGCATACACCTAATGTGAGGGGTATGGCGCGAGCTGAGTCAAATCCTGCCCCGATCATAATGTCGGTCATCGCGCTCCCTTGTGGCACAGCCGCTATCGACTCGGGCAGATAGCTGTAGGCGCGTACATCCTTTGACACCATGCGTCCCACCGTGGGGATGACGTGGCGGGTGTAGAGGTTGTAGAACGGCTTCACTATGCCCGACACAGGGGTGGACAGCTCAAGGATGATGACGCGTCCGCCCGGGCGGAGCACTCTGTACATCTCGCGGTAGCCGGCTGCCAGGTCGGCGAAATTGCGCACGCCGTAGGCACACGTCACCGCGTCAAACGACTCATCCGTGAACGGCAGCAGCATACAGTCGCCGATGCCGAGCGCCACGATCTCCGACAGGTTCTCCTTCTCGACCTTCTCACGTCCTATCTCGATCATCTTTTCTGACAGATCGACGCCGGTGACGGCGATAGGGTCGAGCTCTCGGGCCATGCGTATGGCCAGATCGCCCGTGCCGGTCGCGATGTCGAGAATATCATCATGCGGGCAGTCACGAAGCATTCTGACGGCCCGGCGCCGCCACAGGCGGTCGATGCCGAGCGTCATGGCGCGGTTCATGAAGTCGTAGGCCGGTGCGATGTTGTCAAACATGTCACGCACCTGCTGTGACTTGTCGCCGGGCGCACCGCCGTAGGGGGTGATATTCTCTACGTCCATGCTGTGATCAGGCCAGCTGATTGAGACAATCGAGTACGTTGGTGGCGATACGCTGGTCGAGATGCTCCTCGGGAGCCTTCTCGAAGGTCTTGCCGGTGATGTGCTCGTAGAGTTCGATGTAGCGTTCCGACACCTCTTCGCAGAACTTATCGGTCATCTCGGGTACGGTCTGACCCTCCTTGCCCATGAATCCGTTGGCCATGAGCCACTCGCGTACAAACTCCTTCGAGAGCTGCTTCTGGGGCTCGCCCTTGGCCAGACGCTCCTCGTAGCCGTCGGCGTAGAAGTAGCGTGACGAGTCGGGGGTGTGGATCTCGTCGATGAGTATCACCTTGCCGTCGCGCAGACCGAACTCGTACTTGGTGTCAACGAGTATGAGGCCCTTCTCGGCAGCCATCTCAGTACCCTTCTTGAAGAGGGCGCGGGTGTAGGCGGCCATGGTGTCAAACTGCTCGGCGGTCACGATACCCTGAGCGATAGCCTCCTCACGCGAGATGTTCTCGTCATGTCCGGCATCAGCCTTGGTGGTGGGGGTTATGATCGGTTCGGGGAAACGCTGGTTCTCGACCATTCCCTCGGGGAGTTTCACGCCGCACAGCTCACGCATACCGGCCTTGTATTCGCGCCATGCGCTGCCGGCGAGATAGCCGCGGATGATCATTTCGAGTTTCAGACCCTCGCAGCGGTAGCCTACGGTGACCATCGGATCGGGGACGGCTATCTTCCAGTTGGGTACGAGGTCGGCGGTTGCGTCGAGCATCGAGGCCGCGATCTGATTGAGTGCCTGACCCTTGTAGGGGATGCCTTTGGGGAGAATCACGTCAAAGGCCGAGATGCGGTCGGTAGCGACCATTACGAGCAGATCGTCGCCGATGGTGTACACATCGCGCACTTTACCATGATAGACGGCCGTCTGGCCGGGGAAATTAAAATCGGTGTTAACCAGTGTTGTTGCCATAATATTTTGCCGTAATAATTGATTTTAGGGCAAAATTACAAATTTCCCACAGATTCCGCAACCCTTCTCCCTACCTAATCATGCCATATCCGTGCGCTTTGTGTCACTCTTCAGGCTCTTCGGGGGCGGTCTGATATGCTCCGGGGCGGGGAGAGGGGAGACGAGGTGTGCCGTAGAAATCCATAGCGGTCTCAGGGAGCGTCAGTTGCGGGTCGGCGCTGAACAGCACGGGCGACTCCGGCTTCAGGCGGTAGTCGAAGAAGTAATCTGACCGGACGGTGGCAAACACCGGATCAGTGTCCCACACGCAACGGATGAAATTATCATCATCCGATCCGGCACTCTTGAGCACGCACGACCGAATGGTCACGTCCGTGCCGCTGAAGTCGGCCACCGAGAGGTCGGTGCCGAGACCATAGACGATGCTGTTGGTGATGTCGGCGCTGAGGTAGGGTGCTCCCGATCCGTCATCCGTGTCGCTGTCATAGTGGTCAAACTGCACGATGGCGCCACGCGGGGCAGTGAACAGATAGTAGTTGGCAAACGTGCAGTGATTGGCCGTGACCTTGCCGCCGTGCATCATCATCGCGCCCAGCGATGCATCGGCCACCTCACATCCTGCCAGTGTCACATCGGCATGACGTGTGGTGAGCGCATAGCCGGCCGAGTTGCGCAGACGGCAGTTGACCATCGTGACGGCCGACAGCGAGTCGGCTGCCACACCGCTCACGGTGTTGCGCACTACGGTGTGACTCAGGCGGTTGCCTCGGCTCTCCGGGGCAAAATGCAGCCCGACCCACTGCGAGGCCATGAGGTCAAACGATATGTCGCCCACCACGTTGTCGGTACGGTCACCCGTCATCTCGACGATGTCGTCAGGCGTGCCGTCAGTCACAAGCGAGCCGTAGACACGCATGTAGGCACCGTCGTGAAAGTGTAACTTCACGCCGGCATCGAGCCGCAGGGTGGCCCCTTCGGCCACGACGAGCGAGTCAAAGACCTGATAGGGATACTCGGCCGTCCACGTCTCGTCAGCCGTGACGGTCACGGCCGTGCGGCGCACCACATCCTGACCCGACGCGCGCAGCAATACGGTCGATGTGACGCCGTTGGTGACGAAGTCAAGGTGACCCTCGGTCACGGTGAGTCCGGGCGATGAGTTGACGGGCAGCGTGGCCTCGACAAAGACGTAGATGGAATCGTTGGGACGTATCTCGACGTTGCTGAACGACGAGCCGGCAAATCCGTCGACATTGACGCGAAACACTCCCGTATCCCCCTCGCGGAGAGTTACAGACGAGATGTTCAGCACTTTATCGTAACGGTTATGCACCACAAACCGTGCTGTCGGAGTGGGCTGGCCGGTGAAATATGTGCCCATGTCAAGCTCCTCGACCGAAAAGACCGGGGTGGCCGACGGCGAGGTCACGTAACCGTCCTCGATACATGAGGCGGTGAGGGCAAGCAGTATCAGTAGCGCGGGTATGACCGCAGATAATTTCTTAATCATACCCTAACAACGTGAAATCACGCCGTTTATTGTAGTGTTACCTGACAGTGGCGGTCGAGTCGGACGGTAGCCAGATGTGCAGACGCGAGCGCAGCAGCGTGTCGGCGGCGTAGAGCGATGTGCCGCGATACTGCTGTGCGCCGGTGCTGTCGGCCACGATGTAGAACGGGGTGCGGGGCACTGACATGCGCCTTACCGCCTGAGCCGAGACTCCGCCGGGCACCCATCCCTGCATCCACTTGGCGCTGTCCCCCTTCACCTGCGAGCGCCAGCGGGCCGAGTCGCCTGTCAGCGACACCTCGATGACCTGAAGACGGCGGCGGGGCAGGTCGGCATGCAGCGAGCGCAGACGTTTAAGCACGCTGTCGGGTTTGGTGTCATCATTGAATACCATCAGCACATAGCTCTGCATGCTCGGCGTGTAGCGCACTATGGTGTCGACGCCGTGATGCAGTGTGAACGAGCGCAGCTCACCGCGGGCGGTGGTCGACACCTGTTCGCCTACGGTCGAAGCGTATGAGCCGGCCAGCAACGCCGGGCGTGCCTCGGGTGACAGTTCGCCCAGCAGTGAGTCGGCCAGCAGTTCGTGTCCGGCCGTGCGAAAGCGCGTCACCATCAGCAGTGCCGATGCCATGCTCCCGGGATTGGCCCGCACGGAGCCGGCTATGAGACGGTTGACCTCCTCGTCCGTGCCATGCCTGAGCAGCGAGTCATTGGCCGTCACAAAGGCGGCATAGTCGCGCGACGCATCCTGTCCGCTGATAGTGAGCGAGGTAGGGTCGTCAATCTTCATGCGCAGTTTCATACGGTCGCCGTCGGCCGCTACGCATGCAAAGAGCGGAGTGCCGTCGATGGTGAAGACCTCGACCAGTGTCGGCTGGGCCGAGGTGCCGGTCAGCCTGACCTTGCCGTCGACCGGGTGAAACGACTGGCGCGATACCCCTCCGCGGGTCATATAGATCATTTCAAGGCCGCGCATCTCCAGCCCTTCTATCTCACAGTTTATCTCAAAGCCCTCACGGTTGTCACACGACTGCATCGACATGAGCAGTGACACGAGCAGGGCTAATATGGCGAAGATTTTTTTCATAATCTTTTGGCATTTTCACTGACAAAATTAGGCAAAAATTCAACTAATTACCAACATATTTGCAGGATTTACGTAATTTTGCACCATAAACCGTCATCATCAATCCGCCACGTTATAAAAAAGCTATGCGCATCCTCACGACACTATTGATGGCCCTGATGCTCTGCATCCCCTCACTGCGTGCCCAGATCGTGAACCTCGACCCCGAGCAGTCGGTCAACACCGACAGTATCCGCCGAGCCTTCGACTCAGGCCCGTATTTCGGACTATATAAGGACAATTACTTCATATTCGGATGCCCTGTGGGCCAGCATATAGGCAAGGACAACACCAACATCAAGTTTCAGATCTCCATCGCCCAGCGACTCACCAACAGTACGTTGCCGCTTGGCACGTATCTGTTTCTGTTCTACACGCAGAAGTGTTTCTGGAACGTGCTTCAGAACTCCATGCCGATGACCGATCTCAACTTCAATCCCGGTATCGGTCTGACCAAACCGCTGTTTGTGCGCAATCGTTTCGTGGGCAAGATCAATCTGATCCTTGAGCATGAATCAAACGGCCGCGACGGCACCGCCTCGCGCTCGTGGAACCGCGTGTCGCTCGGCGGCAACATCATGATCGACCCTCAGCTCACGGTGCATGGCAAGTTCTGGATACCGATCATCGACGGAGTGGAGAATAAGGATATACTCGATTACTGCGGCATCTACCAGATCGGCACATCGTTCACTACGCTCAACGAGCGGTTTGGCGCAGCCGTGACTCTGGTCAAGCGCAAAGGATGGAGGCTCAATTACAACACCATCGTTGAGCTGAACTATCGCATCTTCAAGGGCGACAACCAATACCTGTTCCTGCAGTATTACAACGGATACGGCGAGGGATTGCTTGCGTTCAAGGAATTTCACTCGACCGTGCGTGTGGGTATCGTCTTCAAACCTCGTCTGTTCAGCGACTATTGATATTGCCGTATGTCACACGATCATCCGCTTGTATCGGTCATAATGCCCGTGCATAATGCCGGAGCATATCTCGGCGAGTCGGTCGGGTCAGCCCTCGCTCAGACTTACGGCAACCTTGAACTGGTGTGCTTTAACGACGCCTCGACCGACAATTCGCTCGAAATATTGTGTGGATACGCCTCATGCGATCCTCGCGTGAAGGTCATTGATTCCGACGTCAATGTCGGGCCCGGAGGCGCCCGCAACCGCGCCATTAAGGCCTCGTCGGGAGAATACCTGATGTTTCTTGACGCTGACGACCGTCTTACCCCCGAGGCTCTCCGGCAGTGCGTCGACGCAGCCTGTCAGGCGGATGCCGAGGTCGTGTTTTTCGACTACCGGCGGTTTGAGTCCGGCACCGGCAGGACGTCCGCAGTGAGTCCGCTCGGTGACGACGCATCGGCACTTGAGGGGGATGACCTGCGCAGGCGCATCCTGCAACGCACCACCTCGATATGGTCAGCCATGTATGCGCGCCGGGTCATCGAGGACAATGACCTGTACTTTCCCGAAGGAGTATTCTACGAGGATAACGCCGTCGGCATGGCCATCCAGACCATAGCGAGCAATCCCGTGAAAATCAATGCTACGCTGTATGAATACCGGGTCGACAACCAGTCTATAACCCGATCGGCCAACAATTACCGCTTCTTTGACCGCATCGGCACGGCCGTCACGCTGTTAGGGCATCTCAGGCGGCTCGGACTCTACAGGCGGTTCAGGGATGAGATCGACTATCAGTTCATCAACCTATACTACGTCAACACCGTGTTCGGAGCCATATACAGCTTTGACACGGTACAGATGGCCGAGATCCGTCAGGTACGTGACGGAGTGAAGCGATTCATCCCCGGCTACAGTGACAATCCCTACTACCGTCGCCAGCCCCTGAGTCGCCGACTCAAGATCGCCACCCACACCCGCTGGCCACGGTTGATAAAACTCCTCTCCAACCTCCACCGCCTCCTCCACCGCCGCCGGGGGTGACTGCGGACGGGTGGGGGATCAGTAGATTTCCTTTGCTACGCGGGCTACGGATTCTGTGGCCATGTGGGTGTAGAAGTGGATCGAGGGGACACCGTGGGCGATGAGGTCGCGGCACTGGTCGATGCACCATCTCACTCCGATTTCCCTGGCTTCGCTGTCTGACTTGCAGCGTGCGAGTTCGCCGGCGAGCGGTTCGGGGATATCGCTGCGGAACACTCGCGGCAACACGTTGAGCTGGCTGCATTTGCCTATAGGCTTGATGCCGGGGATGATAGGTACGTTGATACCTTCGGCCCGGCAGCGCGCTACGAAATCGTAGTATTTCTGATTGTCAAAGAACATCTGCGTCACCAGATAGGATGCGCCGTTGTCGACCTTCATCTTGGCGTATCGGATGTCTGACTCCATATTGGGGGCTGACTCGTGCTTCTCGGGATAGCAGGCCATGCCGTAGCTGAACGGTGTCTCGTTGGCCTCGAACAGCTCTCCGTCGGCATAGATGCCGCGGTTGAAGTCGTTGACCTGCTGTTGCAGGTCGGTGGCGTGCATGTTGACCACCGTCGGGTCGCTGGACTTATCAGGCCCTTTGGCGTCGCCCTGCAGCAGCAGCACGTCGTGCACGCCGAGAAAGTTGAGGTCAATCAGCGCATATTCCGTCTCATCGCGTGTGAAACCCTTGCAGATGATGTGGGGCACGGCTATGATGCCGTATTTGTTCTGTATGGCCGAAGCGATGGCTACGGATCCGGGGCGCTTGCGCATTTTTTTCTTGATGATGGTACCGTCGGGGCGCTCCTGATATTCGATGGTGCTGCGGTGTGAGGTGATGTTGATGTATTTGGGGTCGAACTCGCGCAGACGGTCGATGATGTCGAATACTCGGGTTATATTGTTGCCTTTGAGCGGAGGGAGCAGCTCGAATGAGAACGCCGTGCGTCCGCTGTCGGAGGTGAGATGGTCGATTACACGCATGATGATAGTGTGAATGTGATAATGTGGAGTAATATTGTATTCTGAAAAACAGCCGTTTAATTTTTCTTGATGACAGCATATCCCAGCCGTCGCAGCATGGGACTGAGGATGGCTACGACGATGCGTTCCAGGCGGTAGCGCCAGTCAGTGCGTGGGCGCCCCTGACGTGTCTCGCGCCATGACCCGAGAGCGAGGTGGCGGCCGTAGCTGTCGGGAGTGAGACGGTCGGGGTCGAAGTATGAGTCGGGATAGACGGTGAGGCCGTCGGGCAGGGCCTGGAGTTTATTGCGCTGAGTCGACGGATTATATCCCCATTGTTTGGCTATCTCGCTCTGTATGTACGGCAGCATGGTCATGTCGAGCCGCAGTGACGCCGGGATGTCGGGGCATGTGCCGGTGACGAAGCGGCGCCCTTCGTAATAGTCAAGACATCGCTTGATGAACGGGTGGCGCGGTTCGGCCCCGAAGCAGTGCGAGGTCAGATAGTGCTCCGTGCGGTGATCGTTGAAATGAAATGTGTGTTCGCGACCTATGAAGGCGCGGTGAGTGAGCAGCGGGTCGAGCGGACGCGTCAGCTCCATGTCGGTGTCGAGATAGATGCCCCCCTGATTGTAGACGGCATGGAGGCGCACCAGATCGGAGGCAAATGCCCATTTGCGTTTGGCTATGGCCTCGCGCATGAATATGTTGTCTATGCCGGCGATACTGTCCATATCCCACTTCACGAGGGTATAGTCGGGCATATACCGGCGCCATGAGTCGACGCATGCCTGTATCTCGGGCGGCATAGGCTCGTTGCTGAACCATGTGTAGTGGATGATCTTGGGTATCATATCTGAGTGTGAGGAGGATAGGTGGCCGAGGCGAGCCTGTGGAGGTAGAGCTGCGACTCGGGTCCGAGATTGAAGATGAGGTCGAGCACCGACAGTCCGTCGATAAATCCGAGCCTGTCGGCACGCACCTGACGGTAAGGCTTGATGACGACCGGTGTGTCGGGGGGCAGTGTGTCGTGCGGCACGCTCGGTGACTGCGGCACGCGCAGGGCGGTGAGCCCGAGGATGTCGGCTATCTCGGCGTCCCATGCGCCGGCGAGGTCGGCCAGCCGCGGATAACGGTCGGTGACGCCTGAGGTGAGCATGGGGAGGAAACGGTCGGCGTAAAACTCGAAGTAGGGTGTGCGTCCGTAAGCGCTCTCAAGCGCTACACGGTGCACGTCCCACCACGCGCCGTGGGTCGAGACTGTCACTTCATCCCATCCGCACCGGCTTGAGGCGGGTTTGGCTATAGGGACGGTCAGGTCGAGACGTCCGCGCGTGTCGGCGATGGTAAATCGGTGGGTTCCCTTCTCGCGCTTGTCGAAACGTCGCCCCCAATCCATCGAATAACTACCTGCGGCCCAGGCACGCACATACAGGCCTACGTCGCCGCACAGCCGCGGAGGCAGCACCGCATGAGCCGAAGGATAGATTATCGGGCGCATCTGTCTATGATTAAAAATAACTCTTAGTCGCTGTTGGCGTCGCGCAGGATTCGGTCCCAGCGTATGCCGCCGTTGAATAGTGACTTGTCTTTGTCAAACGATATGAGTACGCGCTCGGGACGTCCTACGATATGATCCTCGGGCACGAAACCCCAGTAGCGTGAGTCGAGCGAATTGTCGCGGTTGTCACCCATCATGAAGTAATAATCCATCTTGAAGGTGTAATTGTCCACCGGCTCACCGTCGATATACACCTTGCCGTCACGCAGAGTGGCTGACGGATTGCCTTCGTAGTCGCGTATGGCACGTCCGTAGATCTCCCACGCTTTGGGTGTCAGACGCAGAGTCGCGCCCTTGGCCGGAATCCAGATCTCGCCGTAATCGGCTCTGGTCCAGGAGTCTGACACGCCGTCGGGGAAGAGGTATTCATCCTGCGATGCGGGCACCTTCATCACCTTGGCCACATCGGGCGACGCTTCGAGCCGGCTCACCATCTCGCCGGTCAGAGGCGAGGCATAGACCGTAGGCACCGTGCCGTCGGGACGGACGGTAAATCCTAACTGGCGCAGGGCGGGGACATCCTCCTCGGTCACAGGCACCTGATGACGGTCGTCGGCCGAGATGCCCAGCTCGTCCCAGCGCTCGGGGGTGAAGACACCCTCCTTGAGCTGATAATAGTAGTTGAACTGTACGTTCTCGGGTTGCTCGATCGGTTCGCCGTTGATATATATCACGCCGTCGACTATCTTCAGGCGTTCGCCGGGCAGGCCGACAGCACGCTTCACGTAATTCTCGCGACGGTCCACGGGGCGATATATCACCTCGCCGAACGTCTGCGGGTTAGCCAGAATATTCTCGCGGCCGTACATCTTGCTGAGGGTGTAGTAATCGGGGTTCTGAATCTTGACCGCGACGGTGTCGCCGGCCGGGAAGTTGAACACCACGATGTCGCCGCGCTGCACCGAGCCGAGTCCCTTGAGACGATGATATTTCCACTGAGGCGAGTCGAGATAGCTCTTGGTGTTGATGATCGGGAACGTGTTCTGGACCAGCGGGAAGTGCACCGGTGTGAACGGCACGCGCGGGCCGTAGGCCATCTTGTTGACCCACAGGTAATCGCCCACCAACAGAGACTTTTCGAGTGACGATGAGGGTATCTGATAGTTCTGTCCGATGAATGTGAACACGAAGTATACGAGTACCAGAGCGTAGACGATCGCGTCGACCCAGCTCATGACGGTGCGCACGGCCGCGCTCTTTGACTTCTTCCACCACGTGAAGGGGATATATCCGGTGATGTAGATGTCAAACAGCAGTATCCACAGCAGTGCCACCCACCAGTTGCCGAGCCACGCAACCCATAGGAAGAATATGAGCGATACGATGCCGAAACGCACCCAGCGTGAGGGGCGGGTGTCGCGCACACGCTGATGCAGGTCGGCGATAAATGCGTTTTTATCCATATTTGGAGAGTTTGGTTACTTGGAGAAATGTCTTATAAAATATCCTGCATCATCCGGTCGATGGTGAAGATGCCCTTGCGGTGGGCCAGCCACTCAGCGGCGATTACGGCGCCGAGGGCAAATCCGTCACGTGACTTGGCCGAGTGCTCGATGGTGATGGAGTCGACAGCCGACTCCCACTTCACGGCATGTATGCCCGGCACCTCGCCGTCACGATAGGTGAGTATGGGCAGACGGTCGTCAGCCACAGCGCTGCGGTGCTCCTCGGCCTGCGAGGCCATGGCGGCACGCTCGTCGGCGGGAGCATTCTCCCACACTACGCCGGTCTCCTCCCATCCGTGGATGCGGGGACACTCCTCGATGATGCCCTCTGCGATGGTGATGGCGGTGCCCGAGGGGTGGTCGAGTTTGTGGATATGATGCGTCTCGGTCATTGATGGCTCATACTGTTCGAGCTTGCCCATGATCGAGGCCAGACGGCGCGAGATGTTGTTGAATACGTGTACTCCTATACTGAAATTGGTCGATGCCATAAGGGCGGTTCCGGCCGCGAGTACGGCCTCCTCGACCTCGGCCATGCGGGCATACCATCCGGTCGAGCCGCACACTACGGCCACACCGCGCGATGCGGCACGCATCACATTCTCGGGTGCGGTGGCGGGGGTTGTGAACTCGATCGCCGCGTCGGCCGACGCGAATGCATCCGAGTCAAACTCGGCGGTGTTGTCGGCATCGATCACCGACACAATCTGATGGCCGCGTTCCAGAGCTATACGCTCGATGGCACGGCCCATTTTTCCGTATCCTACGATTGCTATTTTCATGACACTGCAAAAGTACACAAAAATCAGCAAAAATCCCCTATAAAACACTATTTATGGCTTTTTCAAATGCCGTCGGGGTGTGTGATCGGAACTTTCGGATGATTTCCGAGGGTCGTGCGGTGTTGAATTGCACTATCCGGCCTTCAGGGTCAATCAACATATAGGTCGGAAGGACGGTGACATCATAACAGGGGTCGGATTTCGCGCTGTCAAGTATAAGGTTAAGCTCCGACATTCCATGTCTCTGTGCAAATTTTTCAAGTTTACGTTTTGATAGCCGGGATATGCAGACTGTTACGAACGTGACATTATCTATCTTGTCACCAAAAAGATTTTTCAGCTGCGGGATGACTGCAAATTCCTCCAGGCATGGTTTACATCCCAAGTCCCAAAAGTCGATATAAAGATATTTGCCCTTGAAATCGTCAAGTGTGTAACTGTGTCCGTCGCCGTCGGTAAGGATCAGTTGCGGGGCAGGTTCTCCTTTGCTGAGTCGCAATACATCGTGCATGACTTTGTGATATTCCGCTGCTATCTCGGGGGTGACGCATGCGTCATAAACTTGTTTGACAAACAGTGCCGCCATCTCCGGCCCTGAGTATCTGTATATATCATCCCAGTAGTCGAGGATAGCCCGGTCGGCAAACAGCGGGGTGGGTGACAAGCCGCGTATGCCGTTAAGCATGAATGCCGACTCCTTGGTCTTGGATATGTCACTGAGTTTCACTTCCAGTCTGTTCAGGAGGACTTTTTTAAGATATTCCGTAGAGAATTTCCGATAGGACGGGATATTGAGGAGAGCGTCGCAATAGTCGTTATAAGACAGATTGTTATGTGTCGAGTCTAAGTGCCATGTCGGTGCAAGTTGCGTCAGAGGGAGGTCGATCATAACATATTTGTCCAACATCTGATAGAAACCGGAGAGTCTGTAAAATTTCTCCAGCCTCGGCTTACCATGGTTGGCAATAAAGGTGTCAATTACTGTCGTGTGGCGAGTCTGATAATTCTTACCTGCCTCTGTCATGGCCCGCTGTAATGAGTCTGTGCGGCTATTGGTCTCGGTAAAAAACTTTGATTCCTTAAAGTATTTACCCATAATGTCACTCATCTGATACTCCTGTTTTCGCGTTTTGCGGTACAAGGCAATTGCGAGCTGGAGGTCAAGGTTGGCGCCAGGATTATCGGAAGACAGTTCTAAATCGTCATCGCCGAGCTTCAGGTCTATGGTGTCGCCCGCGCATACCGGTATTATCATCGTGCCGGGCACGTAGAGGTAAATGTCCTGGACAGCTCCGCGCATGGGGATAGTCTTTTGGAAATGCTTGCCATCTGTAGCGCTTAGGTCATAGGAATGGTTTCTGACAGGGTCTGTGACGGCAAGACGCACGGTTCCGTTCCATGCGCGCGACATCTCGCCACGGATTACAAACCAATTGCTTTGGAAAAGTGAAACGTTAGTCGTGTCGCAGAAAGTGGTGTCGTTGACGAAAATATCATGTCCGTAACATTTCACAATTACTGCACAGACAGCTGCGCATAACAGGGCTATCCTATTCAGTACCATAATTTCTCAAAAGCCACCTATAGTAACTCATCCACTACTCTTTGAATTACCGCCACATCAACTGTGGAATAGTCAGCCTTGTCGTATATGTCTATCAGATAGACATGGCCTTCATTTTCGTGTACTACGACGGTATACGTAATAACCCTTGCTCCTCCCGACTTCCCACGCCCTTTGGAGGTTATTGCCATACGGATTTTACGTATGCCCGGACATAATTCCACCCCTTGCCACGGATTATCCTGTAATGAATCCGTGAGTTCAAGTATGTCCTGCTTTAATGACCGATGTTTCTTGGCAAGGATCTTGAATGCCTTTTCAAAAACAGGTGTAGGTATAATATCAAAGTTCATCGAGCATGTCCTGAATAGTCCTGCGGGGGAGTTTCCCCTCTTCAATCATTTTGGCTTGCTTCAATCCTTTGCATATACGTGTAGTGAGAGTATCTTCCTTGGTGACAGGTGTTATCTTGAACATGCCGACACGTGAAGAAAGAAGTATTGACTCTCCTTCAAGAACTTTGTTAAGAATCACAGTCTGATTAGCCCTGAAATCTCGTGCGCTTATGATTTCCATGATAGATTATATTTTAATATCTGCAAATATAACAATCGGATACCAATTTGGTATACTTTTTGGGTATATTTAACATTCCCTCCCTTACCTCCTTCTGATGTGGGTGTCACTTATTTTCTTGGGGTTGTGGTTGAAGCGGTACTGTACCGACAGCATCATGTAGCGGGGGATGGTGTTGGTGTAGACCACCGAGCGGCCTGTGGCAGTGACGGCATAGTTCACGTTTGACAGCTGGTGCAGCAGGTCGAAGGCATCGGCCATGATGACCCAGCGCCCCTTGCCGAGGGTGTAGGATACACGCATATCCCATATCTTGTCAGTGGTGTCGAGCTGGCTCACGCCATATCCGCGTCGCCCGTAGACGGTGAAGTTGGTCGAGATGCCCACACCGCCGGGGAGCCGGAACTGTCCTGCGAGACCATATTTGAAGTGGTTGGCGTTGATGGTGCGGAAGTCTGTACGTGTCGAGGTCGTATGCTGGTTGCTGATGCTGCCTCGGGCCGACAGTGATTGCTTACCGATCTGCCATGACAGGTTCAGTTCCTGCGATAACGTCCTGTTACGCACCGTCGAGCGCGTTGGTGTCTCCTGATCCACTCCGATCATGTCGGCGCTGCGATGTGTGGAAGCCTGCGTGATTGATGAGACGGTAAACTGCTGTGTGCTACCGAACTGTCGGTTGAAATGGTTGCTTGCCGACAGCGAGTTGTTGCCGTCCACGTTGTAAGTGCGGTTGGTGCGCACGCCGGTCGACGTGTCGTAGGTGTATCCGCGCACCAGTGCGTTGGCTGTGGTCGCATATCTGAGTGCCAGGGTGTTGTTGGCATACAGTCGGGCGGGACACCATTTCCATGACAGGCTCTGATTGGTCACATAAGCCGTCTTCAGATCAGGATTGCCGAGGTCGATGTAGAGAGGATTGGCATCGTTGATGACATCGACCATGTGCAGGAGATCGGGTAACATGGATTCGACCCCAATGGTATATTCGATGAAGTTAAGTGAATTGTTATACAGAGACTTTTTACGATCCTGCGGTCCCCAGGGGATGCCGATACTGGTGCGTCCGCTCTTGAGATTTACGATGGCCGAATTACGGCTTATGCGGTAGTCACGTGAATCGCTCCAGTAGTTGAGATGCCGGTGATGAATACCTAATTCGGGCGAGATATTGATATATAATCCCCAATTTTCATGCTCCATGAATGAGCTTAATTTGGGCGATAAGGTATTCTTGTTCTCAAGCGTGTGCGACATGAAACTGTTGGATGGGTCGAACGCTTCGGCCCAACTCTCGGGGAGCACGCCGTAAACACCCATATCGGCCAGCCGGTCAAGGGCATACATCGATGAGTTCTTGCGCGTGTCAACGAATCGGTATTCATAATTGAGCTCCAGTCTGAACTTGCGCCCCAGTCGCAGGTTGTAGGTGAGGTTATTGATGAGGGTCAGCGTGTGGTTGGGGCGCACCTTGGTGAAATTGCGCCGTCGGGTTGAAGATGACTGATCGGCGCCGTAATCCACCAGATAGTCCTTCCAGCTTCGGTCGCTGTCGGTACGGTATTTGAATCCGAGTTCGTCATACAGGCGTGCGCCGGGTTGCGTAAGCTTACGCTCAAGTCCGGCAAAGCCTTGTACTTCAGCCGATGTGCGCACGCCATCGGTGCGTGACAGCGATCGGTTGATGACGGCATCGAGCCGTTCGGGCGATCCGTCGCTGTAGAGGGCCTCGATGGTCTGACGCGTCATGTCCTCCTGCTCTTCGCGGAATGAGGCCCCGGCTTGGTCACTGCTCGTATTGCGGCGGCTCCAGCGGGCCGAGAGCATGCCGAATGACATCCATTTCTGCGAGAAATGTCTCAGGTACTGACGCGAGTCAAACTTGAGATTACGTGTACGTGCGTCGGCGAAACTGTATTCATACGTGTCTCCGCCGGTCAGGAAGTTGGTGCGGTAATTTGACGATCCCGTATATGTCCGATCCTCCTCGTAAGTGACGTAACCGTTGAACATGAGAGTCTCGCTCTTGTTCTGATAGTCATAGTTCAGACCTAACGTCTTGCGGCGCATCGTGCCTTTGGGCATTGATTCCGGTGTCCACGAATCGTTTTTGCCGGGTTTGCGTGAGTCGCTGACATTGTTGATGGATCCGATCAGCTGGAGGATAAGTGTCGGCGAAAACCACTGGGTGAACATTCGCCCGAGATAGCGTGAATCCGTGCCCGCACCGGCCTGCAGATTGGCCATGTAGCCCATCGTGTACTCCTTCTTGAGCTTCACATCCATGGTGAGGTGGCGTAGCTCGGTGGAATCGTTGCGCCATTTCTCCTCCTTGGTCTGTCCGCGATACACCTCGATATTCTTCACCGTGTATGCGCCTATGTTTTCGAGCATCAGTTCGTTGCGGCCGTTGAAGAAGTCACGGCCGTTGAGCAGCAGACTCTCCACATACTCGCCGTTGACGTATATCGCGCCACCATCCTTGATCTCCACACCGGGGAGCTGCGTGATGAGTTCGTCGAGCATCGAACCCTCGGCCAGCTGGAAGGCATCGGCGTTATACACGATCGTGTCACCCCGGTTATAAAACTTTACTTTCGAGGCTGTTACCGTCACCTCCTTGAGCTTGCGCGGAGCGCGTTCGAGCATTATGGGAGGCAGAGATATGTACGTCTCGCGTGGATGCACTGCGGACAGATCCTTGACCACGGTATATGTGTTGTAGCCATCGCACTCCACGTCCAGAGTGATCGTCCCTTCCGAGCGTGGCACGGCGACGTAAAATTCCGAGAACTCACCTTTCTCGTTGTCCTTGGTCGTAAAAATGTGCCGGCACGATATTGTGTCGACAGGTTCCCCTTTATGGTTGAATAGTATTACCCTCGCGTCGGTCAGCTGTCGTCCGGTGACTTTATCCTTGACCGTGCCGATTATGCCCAGTATTCTGTCGGTCCTGTCGGCCTTACGCTGTCCTGTAACCTCACCCGGGAGTAAGGCCGACAGCAGGATAATTAGGAAAATGATAGAGTTTTTCATGGTTAACGTGAGGGATTGATATATAAATCATTGTTTTGACTACAAATATACATTATTTGGGGACTAAAAGGTTCTACCCCCCCTAATTTAACAGACTTTAACGAGGGGTGGAGATGTAATGTTAAAAACGATCAAATTGGATGCCATTATGGATGCAGTTTGTTATCTTTGTACAATGAGTAATAAGATATAATTATGGAAATAGTAACAGCAAGAGAGTTTAGAAGCAATCAGGGCAAGTTTCTCACGGCCGCAAGGGCCGGAGAGTCGGTATTGTTGATTTCACGATATGGAAATTTTAAGATCACTCCGATAGCGGATGAGGACGAAATCGTGGCAAGAGACATACGTGCCGCGTATGCCGAGGCTAAGTCCCATATAAATGGAGATATAGAGCTGCCGTTAGCTAAAGATTTGGTATTCTGATGAATATTGTTGCAACACGCACTTTTATAAAAAGTGCGAAAGTAATTGCCAAGAGATACCGTAGTTTTAATCAGGATTATCAAAAGTTCATAAAAGAACTGTCGGATAATCCTGAGATGGGGGTTGATCTTGGAGGTGGTTTCCGAAAGGTGAGAATGTCGATTTCCTCGAAAGGAAAGGGTAAGTCAGGCGGATGCAGGGTTATCACGTTCGATATGGTCGAGAGCAACGGCAATCTCTATCTGATATATGCGTACGACAAATCCGATCATGACAGTGTAGAGATGAAGGTGATAAGAGAGCTGGTGGCTGAAATGGATTTAGACCCCGTTCCCCAATATTTGTTAACGCTGAGGTCGCATATCTCCGAGTGATTTTTGTGATGGAACGAAGGAGCGATGGGGCTTCATCGTGACCGAGTGACAGCACAAAAAGCACCGGAGATATGCGCCTGTAAGGTAATATCCGTGGTATAAATTACCATCGCCTCGGCCAATCGTCACGCATCTGCGTCCGCTTGTTTCGGTCACGATGGGACTCCATCGCTCCCTCACTGCGCGAACACAGCTGCATAACGCTTGACCGCCTCAGCA
>JAAVDB010000021.1 GCA_014802015.1 Bacteroides sp. | reverse complement strand
TATTTTCCGACAGGATTCCGGCGCAGATATGCCTTTCTTTCGGGGTAATCGGCGTGATACAGCAATATATGGTCAATGCTGTCGGCATGAATCTTATGTTTTTTACCGTCAATGAAATACTCCACCTTTTCATACCAGCTGCCGGGGAGTTTCAGCTCGACATTCTCAAGCACCTCACCGTTTGTGAAACTAATATCCGCACGTGCATTATTTTTGGCAAATGCCGTTATCGCGGCAAAGATAATTGCTATGGTTACCAGTAGTCTGTTCATATCATTTGATACTTAAAGTTTGACAATTCATTTCCACAAAGATAATCCTTTTATCCGTTTATGTAGTCTAAAACTCACCTTCGCACCCTGATTATCAACAAATGTTGATAATCAGCTGTGGGTATTTTGGATGAGATGTGTATATTTGCATCGTGAAACGACACTTCAATACACATATCGAGGGGCTTGACCTTGAGTTCTGGCACGACTTTATCGAGAGTCGTGGTGAGCTCGTGACATTGAGGAAAAACGAATGCCTTTGCCGCCGGGGCGAGCCGACCAAAATCTGCGGATATGTCAAGTCCGGATATCTTATATATGGTATGTCGGGATCAAGATATTCCAACATCGGAGGTTTTGCATTCTCCGATGCCCTATTTGGTGATTATCCCAACTGTCTATACAATGCACCGGCATCGTTTGACCTTATAGCCGGACGCAAGAGCGAGATATGGGTTATCGATGCAACCATATTGCCGGCAATGTATGAAGAAGACATGTATTTATGTAATCAGGGACGGCTGTTTATGGAGTCGGCTTACAGGTCTCTGCTGCATCGTTACCGCATGTTCTGCACCAACACTCCAGCCGAGTGTTATCGTGATCTCATCCGCGAGCATCCGCAGATCGAGCAGGACGTGCCTCAGTCAGAGATAGCCCGGTATCTGCGCATCTCACCTACCCACCTCTGCCGCATCCGCAAAGAAAATCTGAATCCATAGGCTGATTATCAACATTTGTTGATAATCAGATGGTATCAACGATAATAGGAGACCCTTATAGAGCATTTTATATGTGTAATTCGATAAATTTGTAACTGAATCTTATACATATATTGAAATGAACATCCTTATAATAGGTGCGACCTCAGGTATAGGTCATGAATTGTGGCGCCATTATGCCGTGCAGGGCAACCGTGTCGCTGTCATGGGGCGACGTAAGGCAGAACTTGATGTGATGGCGCGGACCGCCCCCGACCATACTGTCGCATCCGTGTGTGATATTGCCGACACCGGATCTTTTGATGTCGCTTTCGACCATATCGTTGGCGAGTTAGGTACGCTTGACCTCGTGATAGTATGTGCCGGCATCGGTGAACTGAATCCTGAACTCAACATCGCGACCGAACTTACGACTGTCGGGGTGAATGTGACAGGCTGGACTAACTGCATCGATCGTGTGTACAGACAGTTTTCCGAGCAGGGTAGGGGACATTTGGTGACCGTCACGTCCGTCGGCGGACTGCAGCCTACTCCTGTCGCGCCCTCTTACAGCGCGTCCAAAGCCTATCAGATCAACTATACCAAATCTTTACAAGCCAAATCAAAAGGCACAGACGTTCTTGTGACCGAGATCCGCCCCGGACTTGTCGACACCCGTATGGCGAAAGGTGAGGGGCTATTTTGGGTGATGCCCCTTGACAAGGTTACCCGCGCCATCATCCGTGCCATCGACCGCAAACGCACCCGACTCATCGTCACCCGTCGCTGGCGTGTACTCAACTACCTGCTCAAACATTTCATGTAGTGGAATCTTTTGTCGATTGATGCGACATAGCCTCGGAGAGGCGAAATATCGATAGCCCCGCCACGAGCGCGTATCGTGTAGCCGTAGGCGGAACGAGAGTGCGAGGCGCGGGGTTAAATCATTAAGAAAATCGGGCGTCGAAGACGTCCATTAACTTATAATTTGCCAGTCTTGCATAAAAAAGTTATCTTTGCATTTACAAATATAATTTTTTGCTGATGCC
This sequence comes from Bacteroides sp., assembly GCA_014802015.1. Taxonomy (GTDB): domain Bacteria; phylum Bacteroidota; class Bacteroidia; order Bacteroidales; family Muribaculaceae; genus Duncaniella. The sequence goes on along the minus strand of JAAVDB010000021.1, from coordinate 38,040 downwards.
TGACGGTAGACTTGACAAGGATTTGATTACAGACACTGCGCGCTACGATATGCTGGTGCGTGTCGGTGACGTGTATGTCGATGTGGTGATATACTCGGTGCTCGCCGACAACACGTTGCTGTATCGCTCGTTTCCCCTCCCGTTAACCTCGGCTCAGTCACCCGTCCGTGCGCTTGAGGAGGTCGTGTATGACAATCCTCTGATGCTCGCCGACTTCCGCAAGGTACATATCCTTCTCGACACGCCCGACTACTGCATGATACCCTCCGGCCTTGACGACACACAGTCGGCCCGCATCTTCACAGCATTACATCCCGCTTATGCAGGCACCGTACGGACCGCATCGACCTCCACGCGCAATGCATCGGTAGTATTCGGCATCCCAGACGACCTCAGCGGATTCATTCGCCGCACATTTATCGGAGCCGTTGTCATGCCCCACATCCTGCCGCTCGTCCGATACTTCGCATCCAAACCCGGCCGAGGCAACTCGCGCCGCATGATATGCAATCTACGGCCCGGAGCGATGGACATTATCGTCATCGATGGCAACAGACTCGTCCAGGCCAACACCATACGCTTCCGTAATCCGGCCGATGCCGTGTATTATATACTCGCGGCCCGTTCCGCCCACGGACTCGATCCGCACGCTGACGAACTCTCGCTCGCCGGCGACCAACGTCTGCGTGACGAGCTCATCCCCATGCTCCGCACCTATCTGGCGCGGGTCATGCCGGTCATATTCCCCCCGCAGATGTTTCGTGCAGGCAAGGAGGCGATGCATGCACCGTTTGATTTAATAGTCACTCCGTTATGCGAATAATACGAGGTAAATACGGACGACGCCGTTTCAGCGTCCCCACCAACATCACCGCGCGCCCCACCACCGACTTCGCGCGCGAGAATATATTCAACGTCATCGAGAACATCACCGACATCGAGGGAGCCCGTTGTCTCGACCTCTTTGCCGGCACGGGAGCCGTCTCGTTCGAATTTCTGTCGCGCGACGCCGCATCGGTCACTTCGGTCGAGAAATCACCGATCCAAGGCCGTTTCATCGAGAAAGTGGCCCGTGAACTCCATGACGACAACCTGCGTCTGCTGCGTGCCGATGCCGTCCGCTACATACGCGAATACACCGGGCGGCCGTTCGACATCGTCTTTGCCGACCCCCCTTATGACATGCCCGGATTCGGTGACATCCCCGGCGCCGTACTCTCAGGCGGACTCCTCGGGCCCGGCTCAGTGTTCGTCATGGAGCACTCCAAGGCCTACAACTTCTCATCGCTCCCGCACTTTGATCAGCATCGTGCCTACGGATCGGTCAACTTCTCGATCTTCATCATCCCCGATGAGGAGAATAATGATGAAAAATCGGACGGAGAGTAGTCCGAAATCGCGCGTTAAGTGTTAACTTTGCAGTGTGATAAGCAATCACCGGTTTCAACAGAAATAGATACACAATATATGGACTTATTTGACAGAATTTCGGCCGACATCAAGGCTGCGATGCTCGCCCGCGAGAAAGTAAGACTTGAGACTCTCCGTGGCATCAAGAAAGAATTTCTCGAAGCCAAGACCGCCAAGGGCGGTGACGGCACACTCAGCGATGACGCTGCGATGAAGATTCTTGCCAAGATGGCAAAGCAGCGCAAGGAGACAGCTGTAATCTATGAGGAGCAGAATCGTCTCGACCTGCGTGACAACGAGCTGGCCGAGGCTGCCGTTATCGAGGAATACCTCCCGAAGCAACTCTCCGATGCCGAACTCACCGAGGAACTCAAGAAGATTATAGCTCAGGTCGGTGCCACCTCAGCCAAGGAGATGGGCAAGGTAATGGGCGTAGCCTCCAAGGCACTCGCCGGTCGCGCCGATGGAAAGGTGATTTCAGCCAAGGTGCGCGAACTCCTCGCATAATCATTCCCTCAGATAACAAAACGAATAAAATATTAAAAGTAACTTAAAATGCTTACTTTACAGCAGATAAAAGAGGATCCCGAGCGCATCATCGCGCGCCTCGCCGTGAAAGGCTTTGACGGCAAACAGGGTGTCAACGATGTCATTGATTTTGATGACCAGCGCAAGGACCTTCAGTATCAGAGCGACAACCTCGCCGCCCAGCTCAAGAAGAAAGCCGACTCGATCGGCCGTCTTATGAAGGAAGGCAACACCAAGGAGGCCGAAGAGGCCAAGAAAGAGGTTGCCGAGATGAAAGAGCGTCAGAAGGAACTCTCCGAGCGTCTCGCCACCACCGAGAACGCCATCCGCGACATCCTGCTCGGTATGCCCAACATCCCCTGTGACATGGTGCCCGAAGGCCGTACAGCCGAGGACAACGTCGTGGAGAAGACCGGCGGCCCAATGCCCCAGCTCCCCGCTGACGCGCTCCCTCACTGGGATCTCGCCAAGAAGTATGACCTCATCAACTTCGACCTCGGTGTCAAGATCACAGGCCCCGGCTTCCCCGTATATATCGGCAAGGGTGCCAAGTTGCAGCGCGCACTCATCCAGTTCTTCCTCGACCGCGCGTCCGAAGCCGGCTATCTTGAGATACAGCCCCCATACGTAGTCAACGAGGCATCAGGCTACGGCACAGGCCAGCTCCCCGACAAGGAGGGTCAGATGTACTTCATCAACGAGGACAAACTCTATCTCATCCCCACCGCCGAGGTTCCCGTCACCAACCTCTATCGTGACGTCATAATCCCCGGTGACAAGCTCCCCATCAAGAACTGTGCCTATTCGGCATGTTTCCGTCGCGAGGCAGGCAGCTACGGCAAGGACGTACGCGGACTCAACCGTCTGCATCAGTTTGACAAGGTCGAGATCGTTCGTATCGAGAAGCCCGAAAACTCCTATGCTGCGCTCGAAGAGATGAAGGATCACGTACAGGGACTCCTCGAAAGTCTCGGACTCCCCTGGCACATCCTCCGTCTGTGCGGTGGCGACATGAGCTTCACTTCATCCATCACCTTTGACTTCGAGGTCTATTCAGCCGCTCAGGGACGCTGGCTTGAGGTGTCATCCGTATCCAACTTCGAGACCTATCAGGCCAACCGCCTCAAATGCCGTTACCGCGGCGAGGACAAGAAGACCCACCTGTGCCACACTCTCAACGGCTCGGCCCTCGCCCTGCCCCGCATCATGGCCGCCCTGCTTGAGAACAACCAGACCCCCGAGGGCATTATCGTTCCCGAGTGTCTGCGCAAGTACACAGGCTTTGACATCATCAACTAATCGCCCCCGCCGGTTGTTGTATCCTTGAAGAAACTATTTATTTAGAATTATGGAAACAACAAGACAAGCCAAAATATCACGTCTCCTTCAGAAGGAGCTTAGTGAAATATTCCGTCAGCAGACCGCCAAGACCCACGGCACACTCGTGTCAGTGAGTGCAGTGCGCGTATCGCCTGATCTCAGCATCGCACGCGTATACCTCTCGATCTTCCCCACCGAACGGTCACAGGAACTCCTTGAGAGCATCACCGCCAGTGCCAAGACCATACGCTACGAACTCGCTCAGAAAGTGCGGTTTCAGCTGCGCAAATGCCCTGAACTGAGCTTCTATATCGATGACTCGCTCGATTACATCGAGAACATCGATAAGCTGCTCGGCAAGTAGGGTGATAAGCAACCCCCCGAATAATGTTAGCACTCCGTGTAGCGCTACGCTATCTTTTTGCACGCAAGAGCCATGCGGCCGTCAATGTCATTTCGATGATTTCGACGGCCGGCATTGCTGTTGCCTCCCTGGCGATGGTGTGTGTGCTGTCGGTCTTTAACGGATTCTCCGATCTGGCCGGCGAGCGCCTGTCGGCCATTGACCCGGAGATAAAAGTCTCGCGTCCTTACGGAGCCGTAATCCCCGACGGCGATTCGCTCGTTAACATTATTGAGCGCATCGATGGCGTCGCCGCCGTCAGGCGTGTGCTCGAACAGCGCGCGCTCGCCATCAGTGACGGTGAGCAGATGCCGGTCAGAGTGCGCGGCATCGACGCATCTTACGCCGACGTTTCATCACTACCTTCACTTGTTATAGACGGCGAGATGATCGACGCGCCCGAATCACCCTACGCACTGCTGAGTATAGGCGTGGCCATCAGCACAGGCGCGCGTCCCTCCCCCGAACTCCCCTTCGTACTCACAGCTCCGCGCCGTCTGGGACGCATCAACCCCGCGTTTCCGATGGCCGCATTCCGCAGCGACACCCTCTATGTCAGCGGAGTCTATCAGAGCAATCAGGGCGAATATGACGAAGACCTCGTCTACATACCGCTCGCCTCCGCCCGCACACTCTTCGATTACAGCACCGAAGTGACCTCGCTCGACATCGCCGTCACACCCGGCACCGACCCCGCCGACATCGTCACCGCCATAGAACGTCAGCTTGGAGACGGCTACATCGTGGCCGACCGCCTGCGTCAGCAGGACGCATCATTCCGCATGATAAGGATTGAGAAATGGATAACATTCCTGATGCTCCTCTTTGTCCTCGTCATGGCCTCGTTCAACATCCTCTCGACGATGTCGATGCTCATTATCGAGAAGGAGGACAACATGCGCATACTCACAGCGCTCGGAGCCTCACGCTCCATGCTGCGCCGTATATTCCTCTACGAAGGCATGCTCATCGCCATCATCGGAGGTGCCATCGGCATCCTCACAGGCGTCATCCTATGCCTCTTGCAGCAGCATTACGGACTCATCAGCCTCGGCGGCGACCCCACGCAGCTCACTATTACCTACTATCCCTGTCGTCCTGCCATCCCCGACATACTGCTTACAGTCAGTGTCGTCCTCATCATCGGCTACCTTTCCGGCCTCATCTCCTCCCGCTCGGTCCGCCCCTGAGTTCACCTTGACTGCGTCTTGAATCGGCGGCTCGCATTAGCGGGCCATTTTTTTTGCATATATTTGTGCGATTGTTTATATTTGCAAATGAGACAAATAACCCTCATAATAAGTAACTTGCCATGAAACGAATCCTCCTTGTCGGTGCCGTACTGATATGCTCTCTATGGGTTAAAGCCGCCACCCCTACAGCTGAAGAGATACTTGCAAAGACACTCGAAAATGTCCGCGGCGTCCACACCGCGCGTTATAACCTCACCGAACGTCTCTTTTACATGCCCGATGATTCGCTCTACATCCGCGAGGACGTGCGTAGGGTAGTGGAGTGTGAGAATCCGGCCGATACGCTTGGTCTCCCCGTTTACGTCAGCCTTAAAGGCAATGGGGCATTGTATTCCGCCATCGATCCGGAGTATTCATTTTTCGGGCGCACGGGATATATTGAAAGGACCCGCCGTCGTGCGCAGAGTCACACCTGGCCACCGTTTTACAACCGTGTGATGCATCTGTGTGAATACCTGCTCAATCCGGCCGGCAACATCACCCTCAACGTCATTGACCGTGGCGATCAATGGGAGATTGATGCTCCTGTACGAGGTGGCAAGATGATCTGTTTCGTGGGTCATCCGCGTGTGCTTGAAATGTCACCCGACGATATCGGATCGCACTTCGGACTGCGTGTTGACAAGTCTACAATGATGCCGGTGTGGGTATCTTATCTCAGCAATCTGCCTCAGAGCCGGTTTGAAGAGTCCGTCAGCGATGTCGAGCTTAATCCGTTTGCCCCGGAGACATTTGTTGTGGCCGACTATTTCAGCGGCGTGCCGGTTTACGAGGGTAAGGAAGAAAGAGAAAAGTATAAGGAATGGCGAAAAAAACACTTTGCAGAGATCGAAAAAGCGCCGCTCCCTACCGATACCCTTACTCTGCTTGACGGCACACAAGTGTCATTGACCGATGGTAATGATCGTGTCAGGGTGATAATTTTCGCTACCACCCAGTGTGGAGTGTGTCAAGGTGCATTCCCGTCGATAAACCGTATATATGAATCATATCCCGCCGACAGCGTGCAGTTTTTTGGCGTGATGCGTGAGTCGGTCGCGCAGCCACGCGCCGTGCTGGACGCGCTGGCAAAAAGTAACCTGCGTGTGCCTATGGCGCTCAACAACGGCCGCTTCTATGAACATTTTTATCCCAATGGCTTCTCCCCCGCCATCATAGTGGTTGACCGCAACGGTAAGATCACTCTCATCCAGAGCGGATTTAACGTCATGAATCCCGAAGAAACCGAATCCCGCATACGCACTGCCATCGACCGCGCCCTTTCCGGCATAGACAATCAATCTGCAAATTAAATTACTCCTTAATAAGACCATGAGAAAGTTATCAGTCCTCGCCTTCATTCTTATCATATCATTGTGTCAGATCGGATGTCGGTCCAAGCGTGCCGTCATGACCGGCCCCGCGCTTGAGATGACTGACACTGCATCCGTACCCCCTGCGCCGTTCGAACTTATTGCCCGGATCCTTGATAACCTCCGCTCTGTTCACACAGCCCGCTACAACTGCGTGAAAAAGAATTTTTACGGGATTGACGACACAGTGAATATCGGAAATAAAAATTACAGCTTTATCGAGTGCGAATGTCCTGATGACACCTTTGGAGTCTCGATGTATGTCAAAAATAATCCCGACGGCTCATTCCGTTATGCCTATACTATGGACTTCAGTTACAACAGGGGTGACGGCGATGATTTTATTACCAAGAATGACAATCGGCGGGCATATATGCGATTCACCGAACCGCCGTTCTTCAATCGTATCACACGCCTGTGCGAATACCTGCTCGCTTCGGATGATGTTGACAAAACCATTGCCATCGTGGATCTCGGTGACGAGTGGCAGATCAACGCTACCGTACGTGATTATATGCAGATATGTTTCTTTGGCTACCCTCGTGTATCCACTTCCGATCCCTATGCCGAGTCACGTTTCGTGGTGCGTGTTGACAAGAAAACCTTGCTGCCGACCTGGACTTCCTATCTGGAACAGTGGCCGCAGCAACGTGTGGAGATGTCAGTCAGTGACGTTGAGATAAACCCGTATTCGCCTGAGACTTTCCGTGTAGAGGATTTCTTCCGGGGGCTACCGGTATATGATGATTCCGATAAGATAAGAGCGAAAAGCAACGCGAATAGAGCGCATGAGACCGACTCGATCAAGCAATTGCCCCTCCCGACCGCTCCCATCCGTTATGCTACCTGTGACCGCACTGTCTCTTTTCCCGACTTGCAAGGCAAGGTCAAGGTGATCCAATTCACTCTGCAGGATTGTGGATCTTGTCGGCTCTCTTACCCGTATCTGAGTAAAATCTATGATGAACTCCCCAAAGATAAGGTCGAAATGTTTGCTGTCATGTACGATCATGACGGCGCACAGCCCGAGGCTTACAAAAGCTATCAGCAACGCCACGGCATCAGTTATCCTATGGTGCATGACAATGAGTTATACCGGCATTTCGATCCATGGTTGATAGCTCCGATATTGGTTGTGATAGGCGGGGATGACAGTTATTACCTTTGGGAACTCGGATTCAGCGCGCAGCAACCCGAAAAATACGTCACCAAAGTCCGCACCGCCATCGACCGCGCCATCGCCGACCTCGACAATAAATAATTTCCCACGATCATCCTCTCATTTTCGTTTAGGCAGCGAGCTTTAGCGAGCCATTCAATTAGCCTATTTATTATTAAAAAAATATGAAAATGTCACGTTTTTTCTCCCTCCTTGCCATTTTCACAGTGGTTGTATTCAATGTTTCCGCTCAACAGGTGGCTGATACCGATATTCAGACTGATCTTCCCCGACTCACCACAGCCGCCGATCTGTTTAACAGCACCGACCGCCCTATAGAGGAATGGAGCGGGTTTGATCCTGCACGTTATAAGGATATGTCCTTTTACAAAAATGACGGTATTACCCATCTGCGCGGACGCATCATTGATTACACGCCCGATAGTGATGTAAAGACCGTCAGCATACACACTATCGATGACATCTCTGGTATTAGAAAAAATGAAGTCGGTGAGATTAATCCTGACGGTACATTCGCTATCGATATACCGTTGACATATCCGCAATTTGATTTTTTCAAATTAGGAAATATATATAAAAACCTGTTTCTTATACCTGGTGATACCCTCTCGGTTATCACTACGATGAACTCTGTGAAAAAGGGGAGTTATTCAAAATCATTCTATTTCGGTTTTGAAGGAGATATGGATGACGCCGTCGCTGTCAACTTGCTTGCAGACAGTATAAGTGATCATTTTGATGTCAGAGGTTTATATAATAAGATGAGAATCAAAAGAGATGATTCGATGAATGTCCGTACCTATGAGGCAAGTGAAAAATTAGCGCCTATACTTGACACGGTTGTCGCTGAGCTACCAGCTTTACTTGGAGATCTTCCTGTGAGTGGTTTTGCCAAGGATATTCTGAGCATATCAGCCATAGGTGATGTGGCAGAAACCATTGAGGATCTTATTATGGATTTCAGACTTGCAAATAGTGATAAAACGATTCCTGATAGTTTGGCTCCGGGTGGAATGAGGATTGTCCGTGCGGAGAAACTTGATGCGACCAAATTTCTTGCCCCTCTGAAGGAATATTTCAGTGTATTGTATGATAATCCATTACTGATATGTAAAGGTCGAACACTTCCTAACAGATGGAAATTCAACGGTTTGTTCAGAAGTGAATATGTTCTGAAGGATATGGAAATTATATCACTGAATACTCGTAATCTTGATGAGGTAGGTGTAGGCAACTGTTTTGCAGCCCAGTTTTCGCGACCAGCGATGACAATGTCTGGTTTGAAAGACCCAACGAGACACATAAGCACGACATTGGATATACATGCTGCACGGGTTACAGCTCTATTGAAAAGCTGTGATTATCCTATTATAAATAAGGCATTGATGTCTTCCTATACCAGATATGTTAAGCAACTGGCTTTAATCGAGAACGAGCTTGAATCGAATGAAACAATCGGTATAGATCCGTCTGCTCATGGTGGTGTCCTTGATAGGATAATCGCACCTTATCGTGGCAATGTGCTGTTTCTTGACTTTTGGAATATGGGTTGTGCTCCGTGCCGTGCAGGCATGATAAGGCAGAAACCTATGTTGGAGGAATATGTTGGCAAGCCGTTCAAGGCATTGTACATATCGCCGTTGGGTGAGCAGGCTAGAGCCGAAGAATGGATGCGGAAAGAGGAGATAAAAGGCGAGCACGTGTTTGTCAGCAGTGATGATTGGAACCGACTGCAAGCCTTGTTTAATTTCTCGGCAATACCATTCGGAACTATCATCGATAAAAACGGCAATGTCACCCGCGTCAGCTGTCGGATGCCCGAACAAAAGGACCTGCTTGACAAAATGCTCAAATAAACCAATCCTCTCATCCAGCATGATTTTTCGTTTAGGCAGCGAGCTTTAGCGAGCCATATTCGGGTTGGGATTGGCACTGCCCTTATTGGAATATTGACTAAACTGCAAAGGAAAGCATGATATGAGAAAATATGATTTTGCAAATATAACAGTACGCCCTTTTCCTACAATCTCTGACGTATTAAACCCTTATATTTTTGGCGGAATTAAATCTGTCATAAATGTGTCAGAGAAAGAAGACCTCAACCTTATATCCTACTTCAAAACTCACTCCATGACATATCATTACTTTCCTCTGAAAGAGTGTGCACCGGATATGGGATGGAGGAGTATCATGAAGTGTGCTGAAACAATTATTGATAATGTGAGGAAAGACATTCCTACTATCGTGCATTGCATAGGAGGTAATAATCGAAGCCCATTGGTAGTTGAGTGTGCTTTTTATGCCCTATATGGGTATCATCTAAGTGATGAATACAAAGGAGCTAAAAATCACTTGCTATACAATGTGGAACAAGGTAATCTCCCATTTACCCTACAAGAAATTGAACGTGCATTAAAATCATTAACATCACGAGAAAGATGAGATACCCTATACATTACGGTTTAGAAAAGGCTGGTTTACCGCTTATTCTAACTAAAAACAACAATCACCGTAAATGTAGAATTGCAATTTGATGATTTAAGGTATAAAGCTCCATTTGCAGTTCTTGAAGCTAATGATGCCATAATCCAAGTACAGGCAGAAACAGGGATACAGATACATGGTGTTTTAGGAATCCCTTTTCTCATTGAAAATAAATGTCTGATTGACTTTGGTAAACTTATAATTATGAATAAATAGTATGAATACAAAGGATACAAAGGAATATACTGTATTAAATCTATATCAATTTGAATTTAAGTTAATTCCTGCGTTAATACAGATGCTAAATCGAGATAATCACATTTCTGTTGAGGAATTTCTGGTTAGGATGTCTGATTTAATGTGGATATTAGAGACCCTATTACCTTCCTTGAGGTTAAGATGTGGGTTTGATACTTCAGATCTTAAAATTTCTGGCAAGGTTGAATGTGGAAAAAATTTCATTATAATTTACACTTTTCCTTTCCCTGCTTATTCTCCCTTGGCAAAATTTGGTGCAATTGTATTAAATTCAAGAGGGGTGAACTATTATACCTTGGAGAAATCCTCAATGATAAATTCTAATGAGGAGGATTCATGGGTATTAGGGCATACTGTGCACCAAGGATTACATTCTAATTATGGAAAAGTTAAAGACTGCTCAACTATAGATGATTTTGTGTCACTGTTGGGAGAAAAAGGCCTATTGGAAAATTAAAACAAAGAATTTTTTGAATTGGCGCCCCGCATCTGCGGGACGTAAGCGACATTTTCTGTCTCTTCATTTTTGTTTTCGATGAAAATTTTCGTAATTTAGCGGACGGCAATACTATTTTTGCCACCTGAACAAGCTAAAACAGAATCTCAATATATGAAATCTCATCGTTATTGTGTGATAATGTGTGGCGGAGTCGGCAGTCGGTTCTGGCCCTTTTCGCGTGAGGACAAGCCCAAGCAGTTTATCGACTTTTTCGGTACAGGGCGCTCGCTCCTCCAGATGTCATACGACCGCATACTCCCCATTGTACCCAAGGAGAATATCATCGTTGTCACCAATGCGAAATACGCCTCACTGATACGCGAACAGCTCCCCGAACTTGAGGAGCGCAACATACTTCTCGAACCTGCGCGCCGCAACACTGCCCCCTGCATAGCCTGGGCAGCATATCATATTCACGCCATGGATCCCGAGGCATCGATGATCGTCGCGCCCAGTGACCATCTCATCACAGGTGAACAGACATTCTGCGATTGCGTCACACGTGGATTTGAATTTATCGAAGCCAATGACGCCTTGCTCACACTCGGTATCAATCCCGTCCGGCCCGAGACCGGTTACGGCTACATACAGATTGGCCCCGAAGTCACCCCCGGCATCAATAAAGTGAAGACATTCACCGAGAAACCCAATCTCGAACTTGCCAAGGTATTTGTCGATTCGGGCGAATTTTTCTGGAACGCAGGCATCTTTCTCTGGAGAGCATCCGTCATCATCGAGGCATTGCACAGATACGACTCCGACCTGACCGACCTCTTCGACAAAGGACTGGCCGATTTCGGCACCGACACTGAGGAAAGATTCATCAGTCAGAACTTCGAAGCCTGTCCCGCAAACTCCATCGACTATGCCGTGATGGAGAAGGCCGACAACGTATACGTCGAATGCGCGCGCTTCGGCTGGACCGACCTTGGCACATGGAGCGCGCTCTATGACAACTCTCAGTCCGACGAGAGTGCCAATGTCGCACGCGGAGCACAGGTCATATCTTACGGCTCGCAGGGCAATATCTTCCTCACACCCGACGACAAGCTGGTGGTGGTGGACGGACTCAGCGACTACATCGTGGCTGATGCCGACGACGTGCTTCTGATATGCCCCAAGACACGCGAACAGCACATCAAACAGATGGTCAACGACGTGCGTATGCGCTTTGACAAAAAATATCTCTGATCATGGAATCGCCCGCACCCTATTCGCTTACCCCCGAGCAGGAGAGCCGACTCATTGACGATGAGTTCGCCGACCTCCTGCGTGGTTATCTTGCGAGCAACCACCGCAAGAAAGTCGACCTCATTGAGCGGGCGTTCAAATTTGCCCGCGAGGCACATTACGGAGTGCGTCGCCGCTCGGGTGAACCATACATACTCCATCCTATAGCCGTGGCCAAGATCGTATCGCGCGAGATCGGTCTCGGCTCAACATCTATCTGCGCCGCACTGCTCCACGATGTCGTCGAGGACACCGAATACACCGTCGAGGACATCGAACGGCATTTCGGTAAAAAAATAGCCGAGATCGTGTCGGGGCTGACGAAAATCTCCGGCGGCATCTTCGGTGACCGGGCATCGGCTCAGGCCGAGAATTTCCGTAAACTCCTGCTCACCATGAGCGAGGACATACGCGTAGTGCTCATCAAGATGGCCGACCGACTGCACAACATGCGCACGCTCGGCTCGATGGCCCCCAACAAGCAGTATAAGATAGCCGGTGAGACGCTTTACATCTACGCTCCGCTTGCTCATCGTCTCGGCCTGTTCGGCATAAAGACCGAACTTGAGGATCTGAGTTTCAAGTACGAGCATCCCGCCGAGTATGCGCGCATAGCATCCCTCATCAAAGGCACTGAGGAGAAGCGCGAGATGGTCTACAACAACTTCGCGACTCCCATACATGAACGCCTTGCCGAGATGGGACTGACTTACGATGCCAAGGCGAGGGTCAAATCAGTATACTCCATCTGGCGCAAGATGGAGACCAAGCATGTCCCCTTTGAGGAGGTCTATGACCTATACGCGATGCGCATAATCTTTGACACCCCCGAAGGTGTGAACGAGAAGGAGATGTGCTATCGTATCTACTCGGCTCTCACCGACCTCTACACGCCACATCCCGAGCGTACACGTGACTGGGTGGCCGTCCCCAAGGCCAACGGTTATCAGGCTCTGCACGTGACCCTCATGGGGCCTGACGGCAACTGGATAGAGGTGCAGATACGGTCGCGACGCATGGATGAGATCGCCGAGAAGGGATTTGCCGCACACTGGAAGTACAAGATAGGGGGTGAATACGAGGAGGAGAGCGAACTGACCGTATGGCTCCGTACCATCAAGGACATTCTCGACGACCCCAATCCCAATGCGATAGACTTTCTCGACACGCTCAAACTCAATCTCTTCGCGAGCGAGATCGTGGTCTTCACGCCCAAAGGTGAACTGCTGACCCTCCCCGCTGGAGCGACCGTGCTCGATGTCGCTTACTCGCTGCATTCCGAACTCGGCAACCACTGCATCGCCGGAAAGGTCAATCACAAACTCGTGCAGCTGTCACATAAACTCAATTCAGGCGACCAGGTCGAAGTGCTCACATCGCACTCGCAGAAACCCAAGGCCGAATGGATGGAATTTCTGTCGACGGCCAAGGCCAAGACACGTCTGCGTAAGGAGCTGCGCCGTGAGCAGCAGCCGTTTATCGAAAAAGGACGCCAGATCTTCGATGCATTTCTGACCGAGAACAACATTAATCTCAACAACGACGTCATCACCAAGATTCTCGGACGCTATCAGGTGAGCACACGCGAGGAACTGTTCCTCAAACTCGGCACCGGCGAGGCTTCCATTGACGATTATCTCAACGTCAATACCTCAAGCAGGGCCAAATCGCTTGTGAGCCGACTGTTCCGTCTCGGATTCGGCAAAAGCGATAATAGTAAGAAGAAGCGTAAGACCGAGAACGAGTCTGACACGGCGACACCGGCTGAAATCGATGTCAAAAAGACTTACGTGCTGCATGATGACGGCACGGACCGTAACTTCATCCTCGCTGAGTGTTGCAGTCCGCTTCCGGGCGACGACGTGATGGGTTATCTCAACTATGACGGTCAGGTCGAGATACATTCACTCAGCTGTCCGCATGCCCAGAAGCTCAAGGCCGGTCATGGTGACCGCCTGCTCGCGGTGAAGTGGGACAAGATCGACCGTGACTTTATCGCCAACATCCATGTCGAGGGCATCGACCGCCACGGCATACTTCAGGAGCTGACCGGAGTGATCTCCGGCTCGCTTGACATCGACATGCGTCGGCTTAATATTGAGGCTCACGGCGAGGTATTCTCATGCGATCTGGATGTCAAGGTGACTGATGTCAAGCATGTGCGCAGACTGTGTGCGGCCATGCGTAAGGTCGATGGAGTGCGCCGTGTGGTGCGAGTGAAGTAAAATGCGAGTGAAGTAAAAACTGTGAAACAGGTCGGGCGGTCGGGCCGTGCGTATATTCAGAACGTAAAGGCCGAAGGGTTGCTGATAGGCACGTTGAGGATGTCACTGAGTGCGGTGATCAGACCGATGGCGCCCATGATCAGGATGATGCCCGCGAGGGTGCGGTTGATCATCTTGAGCGTGCGCAGGTTGAAGCGTGCGCGGATCTTGTTGACAAACCATGTCACACCAAACCACCACAATACCGCTCCCGCAAATATCGACAGATAACCCGCAACGTAATGATAGGCGGCAAATTCGGGCGCAAGGAAACTGAAGCGTGCGAACAGGCCGATGATGAAGAACAGTATCAGCGGGTTGGAGAATGTAAACAGAAATCCGGTGCAGAAATCCTTGAGGAAACTCTTGGATGGAGCGCCGTTGGCCGGAGCGGGACGCGAAGGGGTGGCTCCGAACAGATAGCCTGCATAGACGAGAAGCACCACCGAGCCGATGAGCTGCAGCAGGCTCTGATTGGCCTGGATGAAATCGGTGACGAACGACAGTCCGAGACCTGTGAGCAGACAGTAGATGAGGTCGCTGACACCTGCACCGATGCCGGTGAAGAATGCGGGCCAGCGTCCGCGGTTGATGGTGCGCTGGATACACAGCATCCCTATCGGCCCCATGGGAGCCGACACAAGAATCCCTATCAGGACTCCTCGCAGCATTATGACTGGAAGGTGTATCACAACAATGTGCAAAGTTACTAAATCAACCCGTAGGATGCAAGAATTTTCTTTATCAGGATGTGCCGGAATGTAGCTTTAACGGTTGTTAAGAAACACACTCTCACAGTGCCACATCCTCGATTTTTACCAGTCCGGTGGCGATGGCAAAGATCGTGAGGCCGGCGGGAGAATGTATCTGGAGTTTTGACGCGATGTTGCGGCGGTGAGTCATCACGGTGTTGACCGAGACGTTCATCTCGGTGGCGATTTCCTTATTTGACATGCCTTTGACTATGGCAAGAATGACATCCTTCTCACGTGGTGACAGATCACTGCCGCGCGCGTCGGATGATGAAGAGTTGGCCGGGTCGGTGAGCGATTTGATCTTACTGATGATGGTGTCAGGCGTGTCGTAGATGGAGAGCAGGCATGCGTGAGCACTCCGTTCGCGCTCGGGTACCTGTGCTGATGTGAGGAGTACGGATGTCACGTCGGCCGGACAGTATTGTGCGGTGAAGGGGTCGAGAATCACCAGTGACAGTGGGGTAGATGCGATGCGGCGACAATACTCGTCAGGCGATGCATTCTGACCGAGGTCGGTGACCGTCAGGCCGTGTATCCCGCGCAGCAGGGTCTGCATACCTGCCGTGATCAGGGGGGAACTGAGCAATAATCCTATGGTGTGTACTCTCATGCGGCTTTTGACGGAAGTTTTCGGTGATTATCGTTTTTCGAGGCGTTTTATCAGCGGCACGAGTATGTGATCCTCGATCTGCGCGTGTTGCTTCAGATCCTCCTCGCAGTTGTATATATCCACGAGTACGTCATACATCCTGTAGGGTACGGATGTCGAGTAATAGCGTAGGATGATGTTCTTGAGTTCCGACAGTTTTTCCTCCACTTCATGATCGTGTCGGCGTGTGAACATGCCGATGTTGTATGACTCGTCGGCTGTGCCTGAGGCGAGAGCCTTGACGTAGGGGAACACCGTGTGCTCCTCATAGTTGAAATGCGCACCGACCTCCGCTATGTAATCGTCAAAGTATTTGACTATTATCGGATTGATGTCGGCATGAGCCGGATCGAGAGCGGTGAGCAGATTGGTCCGTATGTGGGGATATTTGAACTGTAGATAATAGTTGTGCGAATTGTGCAGGAACTCGGCCACGTCAAACGCGCTCACCGAGTCAAGAAGCCGGGTGTCGATGTGGCCCGACAGAAGAAAATTGACAATCAGCAGGAACACCTCGGTGTTGATGCCTGACTGGCGGCACAGTTCGCCGATGGTCTTGGAGCCGAATCCAAGGGGGAGAGAGAAGCGGCTGAGAACAGGGAGAATGTCGTAGTCCTCGTTGATGAGGTCTACGACACTGTCCTGCTCATTGAACTTGCGTGATATTTTCACGTGTATGGGGTTGCGTTTATGGATGTCCGTAATGGAGGATCAGGCCTCGGTCTGCTCCTCGGTGTCCTGAGCGGGCTCCTCGGGTTTGAAGTCGGTAATGCCTGCATTCACGAGCAGATTGTACCATGACAGGAGTTTCTTGATGTCGGTGGTGTATACGCGCTCGCGGTCAAACTCGGGGAGAATCTCGGCGAAATATTCGCGTACGTTCTCGTCGCTGCCGAGTGCCTTGACGTCAACGGGCTTGCCGTCGTTCTTCACCTTGACAGCATCAAGTACGAGTCCGAGGGGGGTGTCGCCCTCGTCGGTGTAGATGGAGATGTCGCCGAGCGAGATCACTTTGTCACGGGCGTATGCGGGTGTGCGCTTGCCGGTGGCAACCTCTTCAACGATAAGCATGCCTTTGCCGCGGTTTACGAGACGAAACAGACCGGGACGGCCGGATATGGAAAGTATGGTCTTAAGCATAATTCTGGTATTGATTAAATTTTTTTGATATAAGTATTATGAATTGCAAAGGTAAGAAAATCTATGCAATCATTCCAAAGATTCGCTGTAAAGATTGGCCTTAGCATCGACCGATGTCGATTTACGCAGGCGTGACAGCTCAAACCATATCATTATTACCGTCACGGCCGTGGCGCAGAGGTCGGAGGCGGGAAATGACATCCACACACCATCCAGTCCGTAGTGGCGGGGGAGCAGTATGAGCAGGGGGATGAGGAATATCACCTGACGCGTGAGCGAGAGGAATATGGATGCGGCGGCCTTGCCGAGCGACTGGAACAGCGTGGTGGACACGACCTGGAACCCTACGACTGTAAATGCCAGCATGGACAGGCGCAGGCATCTGACGGTCTGTTCGATAAGCACAGGGTCGGATGTGAATGACCGGGCTATGTACCACGGGAACGATAGTCCGAGTATCTGACCGGTCGTGACGACAATCGTCGCGGCTCCGACGGCGAGCCAGTAGGTGCGTCTGAGACGGCCGAGCAGCCCCGCACCGTAGTTGTAGCCGATGATGGGCTGCATGCCCTGACATAATCCGACGACGACCATGGTCATCAGTGACGTGAATGATGTGAAGATGCCGGCGGCACCGACAGCGAGGTCACCGCCATGTATGTAGAGTGTCTTGTTGATAATCACATTGATGAAGCATGCTGCGGCATTGACCAGCGAGGGGGCGGCGCCGATGGCGACGATCGACCCCACTATGTGCGGCCGCAGACGGTACATGTCGCGGGCGCGTCCGAAGTGAAGCACGCTTGAGCGGTTGAAGAAATGGCTCATTACAAAGAATGCCGACACCAGCATGGAGATGTCGGTGGCTATAGCCGCACCCTTGATGCCCCATTTGAAGTAGAATATGAACAGAGGTGCGAGCAGTACGTTCATGCCGGCACCGATAAACATTGTCACCATCGCCTTGACGGGATAACCTGACACTCGCATGAAGTTATTGAACGTAAACGCGAAGTTGGTGAGGAACATTCCGGGGAGAATGTACAGCATGAAGTCGCGGGCGTAGGGGAGAGTGACCTCGCTCGCGCCGAACGCCATGAGTATATCGTCGATAAATATCGCGAATACGGACAGATATATCACAGCTATGACCGACAGCATCACGAGAGCGTTGCCGAGCACCCGTCCGGCGCCGTCGTAATCCTTGGATCCGAGCAGGATGGATATTCTCGCCGAGCCACCGGCACCGATAAGTACACCGAGAGCGGCCGACAGGTTCATTACTGGAAATGTGATGGCGAGTCCGGCGATGGCCTCGGCTCCGACACCCTGTCCGATGAATATGCGGTCGATAATATTGTAAAGAGCCATTACGAGCATACCCACGACAGCGGGGAGACTGTAGCGCCACAGCAGACGGCCTACCGGCTCATTGCTCAGTTGTTCCAACTTTTTAGTATCGGTACTGTTCATATCACTATTCTTTGTCGTGTTCCCTCAATGTAAGGAACGAACTTGTCGCAGAATATCCTATTTTACGAATTCTTGGTCATGAATTTCCATGTGACTTTGCCCACGGTATCAGGCTTACCCTTCTCGGGACGCGAAATGGAACCTTTCAGGGCACCATTCTTCTGACGCTCCACCTTGATGTCGCGCCATGAGTAGTCGCCCTTCTCGTAGTCGAAGCTCACACCGTCGTCGTCATAGAGACGGTAATTGCCGTCAGCCTTACCGTAATGGCGTATTTCGAGATCAACTTTTTCGCCCGGAGCGGGAGCATGGAGCCGTGCCTCCATCATGGGTATGATGGCTCCATCCTTCACGAACACAGGTATCTTGTCGAGACCGGGAGTCACCTCAATGGTCGAACCGTTGCCAACGAAATCACCCGTGTAGAAGTCATACCAGTCCCCCTTGGGCAGTATCACCTTGCGTGAGGTCTCGCCCTCAAACATGGGNGCCACCAGCAGGTACTCACCGGCCATATACTGATCCTTGATCTCTTTGGTCACAGCCTCAAGATAGGGATTNTCATCAAGATTACTGTTGCGGAGCTCGGTCCTCACAGCACTGTCGAGACTGAATCCGGGCTCGAGATTCATNGCTCGGAAGGGGGGTATACCATCGAAATGATAGCGGGCAAACTCAGAGTACCAGTAAGGCATCATCTGCATACGCAGCAGAGCATATTCCTTCACCTGATCAGCCACTTCGGGGAANGACCATGGTTTTGTGCCGCTCGACCAGGCATTTATCATAGCCATCGGCGAGAATACTACCGACTGGAATCGACGCAACCAGTCTTCGGCCGACTTGGAACTGCGGACTTCGGGGGTCCAGAGCACACCACAGAAACCCGAGTTGATGAGGGCGGTGATAAAATCCTTGTGGTTGTAGTAGTCGTTGTAGAGCACATAGGGCATAGCACTTGCCCCGGCATTCGAAGCACGCACCAGTCCGAAAGTACGGGTATTATTCTTTCGGTANATGTCATCAGTGGTCTTCTGCACCCATAGTCCATAAGTCTGACGCATCTGTTCAGCCGTCACTCCCGATGGGAACTCCGCAGCATCNGGCCACAGATAGAAATCGTTGCCATCCACTTCATCAATCTTATAGCCGCTCACTCCCAGTGAGACGTGCTCCTTTTCGAGCTTATCCTTCCACAGACGACGTGCCTCGGGNATAGCCAGGTCGGGAACGATTCCACACCACACGGTGTGCGATCCGCTCANCGGATACATAGCCTCGTAGATGCCCGAAGCAGGCGATACATAAGGGTTGGTCCACAGATTGATGCGTACCCTCTTGTCGAGCATACGCTTGACAAATGCTGCCGGATCGGAGAATCGACCGTTGTCCCACTCGAAGGTACAGGGATAGGCCTTGCTCTGCCAGCCGGGTTCGAGACCGATGAAATCGAGAGGATATCCCATTNGCTCGAATTCATCAGCCTCTTTCTCAACCCTGGCTGCATCATAGAGCCTCTGGGTGCGCTGTGTGAAACCGAGGCCCCAGCGGGGAGGCAGAGTGCCACCGCCACAGAGCAGATTGTAGCGGCGCACTACATCCATCGGNGTGGGACCTCCTATGAGATATATCTCGGNACCGGGAGCAGGCACGACCATGGTCACTGCATCCGAGTAAGGACGTGACGACCATGTCTTATCNGTATTACGGTCCTTGGCCTCCGGAGCGTTAGGNCTATCCTTGCGGGCTCCCGATCCGGCATAGACGGTGATGTAGCGTGCGGAATTGATGAACACTCCGTAGCCGTCGCTGGATATGTAGAAAGGCACCGGGGCATGGNTGCGACCTGTGTCCTTACCTCCGTAGTGNTCCACATGGAGATTGAGAATCTTACCACGCTGATGAACGGTCTGAAAATTNAGACCGAAGCCATAGAGCTGCTCATTCTTCACCAGCGGTATGCTGATATTGGTNTTGCCATCACGGATATCTGCGGTGATCTGCGAGGCAAGCGATGGAAGCGCCACCCGGGGCAGTCGTGTGAATCCCTGCTCAGAGGGTTTGCATCCCGCCACTGAGAGCAGGTTGTAATCCTCAGGGGTACCGACGATACCTTTCCAGATACCNGGCTCTACTTCTGTCCATGTGATAGATGCCATGCCCGACAGGACACTTACCCAACACACCATAAGAGTGAGAATTTTACGAATGTTCATGATATGTCGATTACTTGCATTAATAAAGCCGAAAAATTATANACAATTTAGTCATGAAGATTTCAAAAACAATAAATTATTGCGTAATAACAACTTATAGTGCTTAACTCGTTGATTGAATTAAAATCCTAAATATTTATAAATGAAAAAGTTGCACAAATCGTAGATTTTTAGTAAATTAGTGGTGGCACAAACTACTAAGTGCTATCGCACTGCATGTGCGCAACTTTATAGCAAATTTCGTAAGAATTCTCGGCATCTGCAAGGAATTTGCAGGAAATCGTGTCAATGAACATGGAAACGTACCTAGAGATGTGGTGTTGTTCCTTAATTCAACCAACAGGTGCAATATACTATTATGTGCAATGCAAAGTAACCAAAAAAATCGCGAAAACCGTGCGTATAGTTGTAATTTTTAACAAAATAGTTTGGCTAATTGAGACAAAATCACTAATTTTGCAACCGATTTAGCCTCACCGGGCCCGTTAAGCAGTAACCCCGCACCTACAGATGCGAGGACTCGCCCGAAGGTATAACCTGTAACACAACAAAATAACAATGTACGCTATTGTAGAAATCCAGGGACAGCAGTTCAAGGCCGAGCCTGAGAAGTTCCTGTATGTTCACTATCTCGGCGATGCGCTCAAAGAAGGAGACACCGTAGAATTTGACCGTGTGCTCCTCGCCGAAGCCGACAACGCAGTTAAGGTAGGTGCCCCTACACTTGAGGGTGCCAAGGTGGTTTGCCAGGTTCTCGAACCCCTCGTAAAGGGCGAGAAGGTAATCGTCTTCAAGAAGAAGCGNCGCAAGGGCTACCGTCGCAAGAACGGTCACCGTCAGTGCTTCACCAAAGTGTTAATCAAAGAAGTTGTAGCTTAACCCCCTAAATCAGTAAAAAGAAATGGCACATAAAAAAGGTGTCGGTAGTTCTAAGAACGGCCGTGAGTCAGAAAGCAAACGACTCGGAGTAAAGATTTTCGGCGGTCAGCATTGCAAAGCCGGTAACATCATCAAGCGTCAGCGCGGTACTGTTCATCATCCCGGTCTCAACGTGGGTATGGGCAAGGACCACACTATCTTCGCTCTNATCGACGGTGTAGTTGTCTTCACCGAGGGCAAAGAGGGACGCAAGTTCATCAACGTACAGCCCGCTCAGGCATAAGCCACAGCNCGCAACAACATCAACGGACGGCAGCTCGTATCAGTAATGATACGGGCTGTCGTTTTCTTCATCGCTCCCGTCAGTCCATACNATATCGGTAGGNTCATCGCTCAGGAAGGGCCGCTTGTAGCGGTAGCCGGCCAGAATCTCGTGCGGACGTCGGCCGCAGGCNTCCCGCGGATCTCTCTGCTGCGGTATNGGCAGGTCCTGTGACAGAGATTGAGACTGCGGGATGGTAGGGTAGTTTGATGCCCTGATGCAGNCCTTCAATGCCTGGACNTATCGGGCATAATCTTCNTCTATCTTNTTTTGGTCAGCGCTGTCGCTGTCATCCGGGCGGTTGTCACGACGGGACTCGGGTCGCTCATGCTTTTTACGTTCGCGACGGCGGCGTGCGGCCTCGCGGGCACGTGNCGAGCGNGCGATGGCCAGGTCAATGTCGTCGCGCAGAAACATGAATGCAAAGTTTTGTTCCGGGTGTGAGTCATCGCCGGGCTGNCTGTTGCCGGCAAGGTATTCGTCAAGCATCCCGAGCATATATGCCGGATCGGAACCGAGCGAGGTGTTGATTCGCTCGATCCGTTCACGGAAACGTATNTATGCCTTTCGGGAGACGGGGAGGTTNTGTGTATGTGTGCTCATAGTTCGGTATTATCTTTCATCATTCGACGATGATGCAAAGATAATACCGNAATGTCCTGTAAATGGTGCGNTAATGTCGCGGAGTTGCCTAATACCGGGGAACAACCTTACTCTTCGATGGTGAGAGAGANGATGGACCGGGCGGGGATGGTAAGACGCAGGATGCCTTTGGAGGATTTCGCTCCTGAGAAGTNACGGAGTGTGACTGACTCGGGCTGTCCGAAGTCATTGTATGCGTCAATCGANGGAGCTGTCAGAATTTCGGCGGATGTCACGCGGGCTTTGGGCAGACCGGTGTNGACCTCGACCTGCATATCCTTGGCNGCNTCGACGTTGGTCAGCGATACGGTCACCTTGCCATCCTTGCGTGAAGCNGAGGCCTGAAGGAGATCGAGGGTGCGTCCGTCGCCGGCATCGATGGCNGTGGTGGTGACATCGAGCGGTATGTATGTGGCTCCCTGATGGGGTGTATACATCTTGAAGACGTAGTAGGTGGGTGTGAGCACCATCTGATCGCCGCGGGTCAGGACCATGGACTGGAGTACGTTGGCTACCTGTGCGATGTTGGTCATCTTCACGCGGTCGGTGTGGCGCTGGAACACGTTGAGCGACAGTGCTGCCACCATAGCGTCGCGCATCGTGTTCTGCTGGAACAGGTGGCCCGGGTTGGTGCCCGGCTCGACATCCCACCATGTGCCCCACTCGTCAACGAGCAGGCCGATACGTTTCCTGGGGTCATAGCAGCCCATGATCGAGTCATGTTTTTCGATCACAGGTTCGATCTCCAGACATTTGCCGAGCGTCCAGTAATATTTTTTGTCATCAAACTGTGTAGCCGAGCCTTTAGAGCCGCGCCAGCCTGTGACGGTGTAATAGTGTAGCGAGATGCCGTCCATCTGTCTATGGGCCTTTTTCATGACGGTCTTGGTCCAGCTGTAATCGTAATCGCTGGCTCCGGATGCAATCTTATAGAGCTTGTTGCCTGAGAAATTACGGCAATAGGTCTGATAACGGCGATAGACGTCGGCGTAGTATTCGGGTGTAAAGTTGCCACCGCAACCCCAGCTCTCGTTGCCGACACCGAGATATTTGAGTTTCCAAGGCTTCTCGCGTCCGTTCTCCTGACGCAGACGTGCCATCGGGCCATCCTCGGCTGTGATGTATTCCACCCACTGCGCGAGTTCCTGTACGGTACCGCTCCCGACGTTGCCGCTCAGATAGGGTTCGCATCCGAGCAGTTCGCAGAGGTTGAAAAATTCGTGGGTGCCGAATGAGTTATCCTCGACTGTGCCACCCCAGTTGTTGTTGACCTGTGTGGGACGGTCCTTGGCGGGGCCGATGCCGTCGCGCCAGTGATATTCGTCGGCAAAGCAACCGCCTGGCCATCGCATCACGGGGACTTTTAGGTCTTTGAGTGCCTGAAGGACGTCGTTGCGATAGCCGGCTGTGTTGGGTATGGATGATTCGGGACCTACCCAGAGGCCTCCGTATATGCAAGCTCCGAGATGTTCGGCAAACTGGCCGTAGATTTCAGGAAGTATCACCCGGCTTGAATCGATGTCGTTGAGCCGTAGGGTGACGGTGTCGGCCTGAGCCGTGGATGCACAGCTGAGTGCCGATGCGAGTAATGGTATCAGAATATAGGATTTCATAAGGTATTACTTAATGAGACAAAGTTACAATATTATTCTGACAATATGAGAAAATACATGAAATAAGAGCCGCTCTAAGGAATCGACTTTTTAAATGTTAGAATATTTTTAAATTAACTAAATTTAAGTGAAGTTTGAATCTGTAAGCGCGATGCTTTCAGTTTGATTGTAACATCTCTGTAATCGGACGAATTTGTGTGTATTTATTGAAATCCGTAAGCAATGCGTGATAATCTGTGTATCGACTACGGTAGGGGATTACGGCTTGGATTAGGAATTGTGAAATAATTTAATTACTTTTGTGAAATACAAGAAGACATAAAAAGACTATACACGATATAACATAAAATCCACTGACGTTAAGTACTATGTGTAAGCTGCGAAGGGGGACCGCGAGGCCGTCCTTCGCTAATTTTTTATGCTGTTACGGCTGTTGCGCCGATGAGTCGGTGTGATAATCCGTGATGGGGAGTGTGTCAAGCGGCACACAGAGGTTATGGCGGTCAAAGATGGCACGTGCATTGCGCACGAATGCGTCGCGCTGTGGGCGCATGGCGGGGTGGAGGTCTTCGCTTTCGGAGGGGAGCAGACGAAACTTGTCACCTTTGGCCTGCGGTGATTCGACAAAGACCATTCGGTAATTGGCGCTTCTGATCTCGGCACGTCCGTCGGCGTCGCGCCCGAGGGTGACACGCACCAGCGCGCCTCCGCGTGTGTCGGTGGTACGCATGGCCGAGATAAGGTTGCCGAGCGAGTAGACTGTCAGACATGGGCGACCGGTGTGGGCGCTACGGCTGAGGGTCATAGGCTGTATGACGTGGGGATGGCCTCCTATGATCATCTCTACGCCGAGCGAGTCGAGGTATGCCGCAAGGGATTTCTGAGCCTTGTTGGGTAGCAGACGGTATTCGTCGCCCCAATGCACGCATGCGGCTATAAGCTCGGCTCCGTTCTCGCGTGCCTTGCGCACATCTTCGGCTATGAGGCGGCGGTCGATGTAGTCGATCTCGACGGGTGTGGTCCTGGTGATGCCGTTGGTGCCGTAGGTGTAGTTGAGGAAGGCGACTTTGAAGCCGTTGATGTCACGTATGAGAGGCATGATCGAGTCGCGTTGCGCGCGGTCGCGGTATACGCCGGTCCAGGGTACTCCTTTAGATTGGAGTGTGGCGACGGTGCGCTTCAGGCCACGGTCACGGCGGTCGAGGATGTGGTTGTTGGCAAGCAGCATGAGGTCAAAGCCTGCGTCGGTCAGCGCCGTGACATAGTTGTCATGTGCGCAGAACATGGGATAGCCCGAGTAGGGTGCTCCACCGAGGGGTGTCTCAAGGTTGACGACGGCATAGTCGGCTGAGCTGACGTAGGGTTCGATGGCGGTGAAGTAGGATGAGTAGTCGAGCGAGCCGTCAGGCTGACGGGCTGCGTCGATCTGGCGCTGATGCTGCATGGCATCACCGGCAAAGACGAGTTCGGCGGTGTCGCCGGGCATGATGAGCGAGCAGAGGGCGAGTATGATTTCTATCATTGGCGGTCAGACTGATTGTGTAACGATGCAAAAAAGGGACAGAGAGTCAGTGTCCGGGATGACGCGTGACGTGCGCATCGCGATGTGTGGCTGAATCTCTGTCCCTTTTTATCCTGTCACTTGNGGATGCCCTGTGGCTGTAATGCCGTGGCGGGCGGTCAGGTGACGGGGATGGATTATTTGTAAATCTCTTTTTTTGCTGCGAGGAGTGTGTTGCGCATGAGCGAGCAGATGGTCATCGGGCCTACGCCTCCGGGCACGGGGGTGATGTAGGCGCACTTGGGCGCTACGTTCTCGAAATCCACGTCGCCTGACAGACGGAATCCGCTCTTACGGCTTGCGTCGGGTACGCGTGTCGTGCCGACGTCGATGATTGTAGCTCCGGGCTTGACCATGTCAGCGGTGACGAATCCGGGGCTGCCGAGTGCGGCGATGATGATGTCGGCCTCGCGGCACTTCTCCTTGATGTCGCGTGAGGCGCTGTGGAGTACGGTGACGGTGGCGTTGCCGGGGTTGGATTTCTGCATCATGAGTGATGCGACAGGTTTGCCCACGATGTTGCTGCGACCGAGCACCACGCAGTCGGCTCCACGGGTGTCGATGTTGTANCGGCGGAGCAGTTCNATGATGCCTGCGGGGGTGGCTGAGACGAAGCAGGGGAGACCNATGGACATGCGGCCCACGTTGATGGGNTGGAATCCGTCGACATCCTTGCGGTAGTCGATGGCCTCGATGATGCGCTGTTCGGAGATGTGGCGGGGGAGGGGGAGCTGGACGATGAATCCGTCTACGTCNGGATCGGCGTTGAGGCGGTCGATGGCTGCGAGGAGCTCGGCCTCGGTGACATCGTCCTCGTAACGGATGAGTGTCGACTTGAATCCGCAGACCTCACAGGCCTTGACTTTGTTTGCTACGTATGTCTCCGAGCCTCCGTCGTGGCCAACGAGTATGGCNGCGAGGTGCGGGCGGCGGTGTCCGTCGGCGACCATGCTCTCTACTTCGGCCGCGATCTCGCGCTTGATGTCGTCGGCTACTTTTTTTCCGTCAATCAGTGTCATGTGTTTACTCCGTGATGGGTTGTGAATATGTATTATGTGTTATCGGCGCATGCCTTTCATGCCGCGCATGAGCGACATGGGGTTTTTGATGCCGGTGACGGCTTTCATCATCTTGCGTGCCTCCTCAAACTGCTTGATGAGACGGTTGACTTCCTGGATGTCGGTGCCTGANCCCTTGGCGATGCGTTTGCGGCGTGATCCGTTGATGATCTCGGGGTGCTGNCGCTCTTCTTCGGTCATGGAGCGGATGATGGCTTCGATGCCTTTGAATGCGTTGTCGTCGATGTCGATGTCCTTGATGGCTTTGCCTACGCCGGGTATCATTGAAGCGAGTTCCTTGAGATTGCCCATTTTCTGGATCTGCTGAATCTGCTGGAGGAAGTCGTTGAAGTTAAACTGGTTCTTGGCGATCTTGCGCTGGAGTTCGCGAGCCTGCTTCTCGTCGTATGCGTTCTGGGCCTTCTCGACGAGCGATACGATGTCGCCCATGCCGAGGATACGGTCGGCCATACGCGAGGGGTGGAAGAGGTCGAGTGCGTCGAGTTTCTCACCCGTNCCGACGAATTTGATCGGNTTGGTCACCACTGTGCGGATGGAGAGNGCCGCACCGCCGCGTGTGTCACCGTCGAGCTTGGTGAGGACGACNCCGTCAAAGTCGAGACGGTCGTTGAACTCCTTGGCTGTGTTGACGGCATCCTGTCCGGTCATTGAGTCGACNACGAAGAGGGTCTCCTGCGGGCGGACGGCTTTCTTGATGGCTGCGATCTCCTGCATCATCTGCTCGTCTACGGCCAGACGGCCGGCGGTGTCGATGATGACGAGGTCGANGTGGTTGGCCTTGGCGTGACGTATGGCGTTCTCGGCGATCTCGACAGGGTTCTTGTTGCCGTCCTCGGTGTAGACGGGTACGCCGATCTGGTCGGCGAGGACTTTGAGCTGGTCGATGGCTGCGGGACGGTAGACGTCACAGGCTACGAGCAGAGGNCGCTTGCCCTGCTCGGACTTGAGNTTGCGGGCGAGNTTGCCTGAGAATGTGGTCTTACCCGAGCCTTGCAGACCTGACATGAGTATGACTGTGGGGTTGCCTGACAGGTTGACCTGAGCTGTGTCNCCGCCCATGAGGCGGGCGAGTTCGTCATGGACGATCTTGACCATGAGTTCACCGGGCTTGATGGCGTTGATAACGTTCTGGCCCATAGCCTTGGCCTTGACTTCGTCGGTAAACTGCTTGGCAACCTTGAAGTTGACGTCGGCCTCAAGGAGTGCGCGGCGCACGTCCTTGAGTGTCTCGGCGACGTTAATCTCTGTAATCTTACCTTCGCCTTTAAGTATCTTAAAGCTCCGTTCGAGCCTCTCGCTTAGATTTTCAAACATTATGTATTTCTTATCTTTATGGTGTGAGAAGTCAATAAAGGTAAGGTGTCTTCATCGACTCGGTGTGACTTACTATATTATAATGTGACCAGACGGTTGGTGGCTGTGTCGGGGAATATTACCTTGGGTGTGAATGTGGCTGCCTCGTCGGGTGTCATCTGCGCGTAGCACATTATGATGACGATGTCGCCGACCTGNACGCGCCGTGCGGCTGCTCCGTTGAGACATATCACGCCTGAGCCGCGCGGGCCTTCGATGGCGTAGGTGTCGAGGCGTTCGCCGTTGTTGTTGTTGACGATGTATACGCGCTCGCCCGGCAGGATGCCTGCCGCGTCCATGAGGTCGCGGTCAATGGTGATGCTGCCGATGTAGTCAAGGCGTGCCTCGGTGACGTGCACGCGGTGTATCTTGGACTTTAATATCTCAAGTGTCATTGTGTATCAGAGACTGTATTTGATATTGTCGATGAGTCGGACGTCGCCGCAGAATNCNGTGATGCAGCCTACGGGCTGATNGGAGTCGCTCCACTCGGCGAGNGGTTGCATGGTGAGTGCGTCGACGATCTCGTAATATTCCACTTGCATGAAGGGGTAGGCGTTGATGGTGTCGATGACCCACTGTTTGGTCCGGGCGAGNGATGNCTCGCGTGCCTTGATGAGGCTGGCGCGGAGGGTGAGGGCTATGACGGGTGCGACTGAGCGCTGTTCGGGGGTGAGGCGGACNTTGCGTGAGCTCATGGCCAGTCCGTCGTCCTCGCGCTTGATGGGGCAGTCGACNATCTCAAGGTCCTTGAATCCTTCCAGNTCGACCATGCGNCGGATGACGGCGATCTGCTGGAAGTCCTTTTCGCCGAAGTATGCGCGNGTGGGTAGGGTGAAGTGAAACAGTTTGCTGACGATCTGGGCCACGCCGTTGAAGTGGCCGGGACGCATGGGNCCTTCCATCACTTCGGCTACGGGTCCGAGGTCGAACACGCGTGTGTCCGGCTCGGGATATATCTCCTCGACTGAGGGGATGAACGCGTAGTCCACGCCTGCGTCGGCGAGCAGTGCTGCGTCGGCCTCCTCGGTGCGCGGATAGGTGGCGAGGTCAGTNGGGTTGTTGAACTGTGTGGGGTTGACGAATACGCTCACCACCACTGTGTCGTTCTCACGACGTGCACGCTCGATGAGTGAGCGGTGTCCGGCATGGAGCGCTCCCATTGTCGGTACGAGTCCCACTGAGCCACGTGAGCGAGCGTCGCTGAGTCTGGCTTTTAATTCTGCTACTGTGCGAATTATTTCCATTTCTGTTGGATAGTTATATGCTCTCGGTATATATCCGGTTGAGAGTGCAAAATTAGGTATAATTCTCAAGTAACGCAAATCTTTATGTGCTTACGGGGGGCGATGTGACTGAAAAAAGCCCCAAAATTCCGCCGGAAGTGACGTGAATCAGGGGCTCGGATGCTGTGGATGTGTGGGTGACCGTCAGAATGGTGCGACGGCGATGCGTTTGGCTACGGATGATGATGCGGCGGGTGTGTCACCTGTGGCATCGGTCATTACGGTGGCCCTGTAGACGTAGATGCCGCGTCCGACGCGTGAGCCGGCTGTGTTGGTGAGATCCCAGTGTATGGGACTCGACAGATACATGTCGGCGCGTCCGCGTGTGGTATCGCTCCATATCAGGCTGCCCGAGAGGTCATAGATGTCGATGCGGACACTGAGCATGGCGTCGGGTCGGTTATGCTCGATGTAGAAGTTGGCTGCGACCGATGCGGGGTTGGCGTCGGTGTAGACTTCGAAGATCTTCGGCTCCTGATTGAGGTCGACCATGAAGTCGATCGAGGCTGTGGTGGAGTTGCCGCCGATGTCCCACACCTTGAGTGTGGCTGTGTGGCGGCCGGCCGTCAGTTCGGGGAGCTGGTAGGCTATGTCGCCGGCGGGAAATCCGTTCTCGTCCGGGACGTATGTCTTGGAGAGGTCGCTGTAGGTGAGATTGTCGTCGATGCGGAGCGACATCTGGTGGCCGATGCCTGACAGTGACATGTTGAGGCCGGTGTTGTCGCTGACTCGCGCCAGAAGCATGGGGGTGGAGTTGACGACGTCGCCGTTTACGAAACTTTCGTGGTTGAGGAACATGCTCTCGATGACGGGCGGGATGTCGTCGATGATGGCGTTGTCGTCGTAGCCGTAGACGTAGAAGTCACGGTTGGCGCCGCAGGCTGTGACGGAGGCGTCGTCGCTCTGGGCATACATCGAGAGTGTGGCGTTGCGGAAATTGTCGGCGATCTCGGGCTGGAGCACGAAGCTGCATTCCCACAGTCCGTTGACTACGCGGGCGCGTCCGGTGTAGAGCTGATCGCCCTGCTCCTCAAAGATGTAAGGCGTCGCGTCGGAGTTCTCACGTCCCTGGGTGGTGACGCTGCGTTCGGCATCATAGAGTGTCAGATCGATATAGCCGTTGAATGAATCCATTACGTTGCCGTCGGCTGTGCATACGGCTCCGCTGAGGGTGGTTCGGCCGAGGGCGGTGATGACCACGGGGTCGGATGATCCGTCATCGGGTGTCACATCGATGCCGTTGATTTTGTCAAGACGGGCGGTGTGGGTGGGGATGGCGAGGTGCATAGCCGGGTCGCCGAGCAGGATGTAGCGCAGTTTGTTGGAGTCGGATCCAATGCGGTTTTTGGCTCTGCGGTATACTTCGCCGATGGTCCTCATGGAGCCATCCGGCTCGGTGTCGAAGAGTTCGTATCCGAGTGCCGAGGTGAGAATGCCGTTGCGGGATATGAACACGGGTCGTGTGGCCGAGATGCCACCGATGAGGCCTCCGGCATCGGATAGGGTGAGCATCTCAAGTCCGCAGTAATCGTCGCCGTCCCAATGAGCGAACGAGCAGGTGGCTCCGTAATAGAACGGTGCCCGGCGCAGATAGAGGTTGGAGAGGTCTTTGAGTCCGAGCAGACCTTCGCCACCCATCGCGGTGACCGACGAGTGGCCCACGTAATTCCACCACACGGTGCCGTCGTTGAGCAGGTTCATGAACTTGTCACGAGCCTGTTTCACCACTCCTCCGATCTGGTCGTATGCGTCAACGTATACTTTCTGATAGGTCATGTTGCGCCCTTTGGCCATCGAGCGGAAATGTGTCTCCATGTCGTCGGTCTGGCTCATGTGGATGTTTTCATCGCCGTTGTCGGCCACGAACATGATGCGGCTGCGCCAGGGGCCACTCTGGGGCGAGGTGCAGTAGGATATGAGACGGTCAACGTAGGTCTTGGCCTCGGATGACGAGTGGGCGGGTATACGGCCGATGGCCACGCACAGCTTGTCGCCCGCAGTGTTAGTGCCGGAATTGTCCTGAAGAAATCCGATGAAATCATCGGTACTGTATGACGCGTCCTCGCTATGGCCGTTGTCGGTCTGCCACACGGGTACGGTGGCCTGAGTGGAGCGCTGCCATACGGCTGTGAGGCGGCGGTGGTCAAAGTTGGCACTGCCGAGCAGGAGGACATATTTCAGACTGTGGCCCGACTCATCGGCTCCGCGGTCATAGAACATCTTGAGCATGCGGCGCAATCCGTTGATGTCGGGNGTGCCGCTGCTAAATTCGTTATATATCACTTCGGGTGTCACCACGAGGACGCGCAGTGAACCGATTGTCGAACTGTGCAGTGTGGCGATGCGCTGTGCCTGGTCGCGNAACGACTGGTGCGTNATGATGACCATGTCAGGGGTGCGCTCGCCGTGCAGGTTCTGATTGCTGACCACACCGGCCACTTTGGGGGTGAGGAAGGATGCATTTTCATTCCACGCGGCATAACGGCGCGNGCTGCCGTACTCGTTGACCCAGACGGCTGATCCGTCGATGACACGATGACGCATACGCGTGATGGAGAGCGGGTTGGTCACATCCCATACCCGTGTAGCAACTCCTGCTCCGCTGAGGCTTATCTTGCGTGACCCGTCTTCAAAATCCAGACGTCCGGCGGAGGGGAGGGCGAGGTGACGGGTATAGTTTAGGGTGAGGCGGTCGAGGTTGGACTGTGAAAGTGTGCCGGTATTGGAGGTGGTGATNCCTATATTCACCTGTTCACCGCCCGTAGAGGGAAGAGTGCGGTGNAGCACTCCTGCGGCGCTCCATCCTGATGTGCTTGATATGACGTCGGTCGGCAATGGGGACATGACTTCATTGTTGCATAGGAAGGTGAACTGCAGTGAGCCGCTTGTCTTGGCGTAAAACTCGACACGCATGTCAACAGGTGTGTCGGCGACNCGTCCGGGCAGAGTGAACTGGAATTTGCGTGACGGAGTGAACCTGAAATCCTCGCCCAAGAGCAGATGTCCGCTCTGGGCCGGACTGAAATTGTCGACCTCGTGCTGGATGATTTCGGTAAATGTCGTGGCTGCAAGCGAGGCGTCCTCCGGCTCGGTGCCCTCGACGGGTATGTCACGCGCGTCGCTGCCAGCATCGCTCAGAAAATAGTAGCCGAGCGAGCTGTAAGGGTTGGTGGTGAGATACTTGAGCCCACGGCTGTCGGTTGCGACGGTCTGCGGTCCTTCGGCATAGAACACGATGCCGCGCGATGTGAGTTCGCTCTGCACCACCGGCAGATCGTCGGTGTATTCATTGATGGCCAGACGATCGGACATGCGTTTGCCTCCGTAACCGTATACGCGCACCTTGGACGGGTCGTCAAATCCCCATGCCCTGATGTCGGAGAGTGACACCATGTGCATTCCTGACTGCTGTACGCTGATCTTGACCCATCGGCCGCGGTTCATTACCGAGGTGGAGGTGTAGGTGTCGGGGGCGAATGCGTGTGTTGCAACCGCCGTGCATACGAGCCACAGGAGTAGTATTATATATTTGATATGCTGTGTGTTCATTTGATGCTTTTAACGCAATATTTTAACGTGAAATCTGCGTTTTTATTGTGTCGTTCAGGGCGCCGGACGAGAAGAGTTCCCATGCGTCGCGTGAGGATGTGAACACGTTGACGTCGACGTCGTGTTCCACACCGCTGACATGCCCGTGGTGTGTGGCCTGCCACAGGTCGCAGTCGATGTCGTCCGGACGGCTGCCGAGCGAGCAGAGCCAGAGCGGGTAGGTGGCGAGCTGTCCCTTGATGAAGCGGGCGTGCCCTTTCTTGTTGGTGTACAGCATCACACGATAGCCCCGGCTCTCAAGATGGTCGGCCATCTCGACGACGCGGTTCATAACCAGACGCGATGTCTGGAGATTGGGGTTGGTGAACTCCTCGATGTCGATCGCCACCGGCAGGTCGAGCTGTCGGCCGTGGATAGAGTTGACGAAGTTGAGGCCCTGGATGTAGCCCGGTGTGTCGAAGCGGAAGAAGTGATAGGCTCCGACCTTTAGCCCTGCTTTGCGAGCCTCGCGGACATTGTCGACAAACTTCCGGTCCTTGAATGTTCCTCCCTCGGTGGCCTTGATTATGACAAACTCTATGCCTTCGTCCCTGACCTTGTCAAAGTCGATGTCGCCGTTGTGGGCGCTGATGTCTATGCCCACGATGTCATGTTCGCGGAATCCGGGGACGGAGTGCGACACCTCGCTGCTCGCGCATCCGGCCGTAAACAGTGCCGTGACGGCGGTCAGGGCAGATGCGATGGCTGTTAATATTGTGCGGGAGAGTTTCGTAGTCATGGGTAATAGGAAGTAAGGCGTTTATGGTCAGTGTCACGTAGTGGCCACGATGTTGAATGTAGTGCCGTCGTATGCGAAGTCGATGAGCCCCATCGAGTACAGACTCACGGCTATCTCCTCGGCCATGGCACGCGAGGCGTGTGCCGACACCATGAAGTCTTCGATCTTGACCCCTCCGTCGGCGGCTGCGAGCGTGAGCAGTGTGCGCGAATGACCGTCGAGCGAGATCAATGAGCCTCCGTTTTGACGGGCCGCACGCTGCCATGCGCGCACCAGCAACTGAGGGGCTGCGATGTTCTCGTCACGCACGCGGTAATAGGCTTTCAGTCGTCCGTCCGACTCCTTGACCTGAACGGGACGTGAGGGTGCGCGGTCGATCTCGACGCGCATCACCGTATGGCCCCCCTCGGTGCGGAAGGCTGTGACACGCAACTGCTGTGAGGGTACGCAGTACATCTCGGCTGCCTGCTCGACGACATAGATGTCTTCCTCGTTGCGCACGCCGGCGATCACACCGTTGTCCTTGACGCCGATGAGGAGGCGGCCGCCGTCGTTGTTGGCGAAGGCTGAGAGCGAACGCGCTATCTTGCGGGCATCCGAGACGGCAAACTTGAAGTCCTGGTGCTCGTGCTCGCCCTCTTCGATCAGCGATGCGATATAGTATTTGCCTTTTATACCTCTGAGGTCTTTCACGACATGCGGTAAGGGTTGATTATTGCGGATAGGTGAGATTGTCAGGAGTGATGCGGTCAAGGACTTCGTCGACATAACGGCGGGCATCCTGACGCGCGGCGTCGAGATCCATGAATGTATAGTTGCCGCAGTCACGGGCCGATGCACCGGGGATGTCACCCTCGTATCCGGCTACAAATTCCATAGTGTCGCGTATGAGCGCGAGTATGTCGGATGGTTCGAGATCGCCCTGCATCAGCAGATAATTACCGGTGCAGCAACCCATGGGGCCCCAGTAGACCACTCTGTCACGCCAGTCGGGACGATTGCGCAGATAGGTGGCGGCCAGATGCTCCATGGCATGAAGCGAGCGGGGGGTGAGTGCCGGCTGGCGGTTGGGCTCGGTCATGCGTATGTCGAACGTGGTGATCACGTCGCCCGATGGGGTGAGGTCACGGCGTGACACATAGATGCCGCGCAGCAGTCGCTCGTGGTCGATGGTGAAGCTTGCTATCTTTTCCATAGGTGTATGAGATTGAGTGGGAATAGGGGTCAGATGCGTTCGAGCATAGTCCTGATGAGGTCGAACGACTGACGCGGTGCGGCCTCCCAGAAGTCTTCGTACTGACTCGAATTGTCGTGATGACACCAGGGGGTGTCGCTGATGACACGCATGCAGAAGAACGGTACGCCCCTGACATGACAGGCCTGGGCGATGGCGGCGCTCTCCATGTCCACGGCCATTACGTCGGGATAATGGCCGCGTATGGTGTCGACCTGCTCGCGCGAGGTGATGAACATGTCGCCCGAGGCGATCAGACCGCGTTTAACGTTGGGGGCGTCGACCTCCCCGGCGTATGTACGTGTCTCGAAGATGCGCGGACAGCCGGGAACGCGTCCCCAGTCCTCGCCGATGCACCAGAAGTCGTGATGAGCGACGCCTGTAGCCACGATGGCATCCATCACGCTGACATTTTCACCGGCTCCGGCTGCGACACCTGTATTGATGACGAGGTCGGGATGGAATGCGTCGATGAGCGTGACCGCTCCGATGGCGGCGTTGACTTTGCCTATGCCGCACTCCATCAGTGCTACGTTGTGGCCGTGAATGGTGCCTGTGTGTACTTCTGTCCCGCCTACGGTGCGGGTGGTGCGGTTGTCCATGAGCGGCAGGAGCAGATTCAGCTCCTTGGTCATGGCTACGATGATGCCTATATTCATGTTTCGATAGTTTTTAGCTTATTTTTGCCTGATGGAACGGTCAGGGCCGATCCTTCCCACAATATATATATAGGTAGGAATACTACTGCGAGTGTGAAGGGGTCGCCGGTGGGTGTGACAACGGCGGCAAATATCAGCAATGCCACGATGGCATGACGGCGGTAGGTGTGAAAAAATCCGCGCCGCAGCACTCCGAGACGTCCGAGCATCCATGCTGCCACCGGCAGTTCGAACACTATGCCCATCACCAGCACGAGCATCATAAAATTGTCGATATATGAGTCGAGCGATATCTGATTGGGGATGAGCGTACTCAGCTGATAGCCGGCGAGAAACCGCAGCGTGAGGGGGAATACGAGCCAGTAGCCTGCGGCCACGCCGAGATAAAACATGAGCGTGCCGCCCGNAAGGACGATGCCTGCACCGCGTTTNTCATGTTCGTACAGGCCCGGTGACACGAATCCCCACAGNAGGTACAGGATCACGGGGAACGCCGTGATCACAGCCAGCCACATCGACGAGGTCATGTGGATGAAAAATTGTGATGCGAGCTGAATATTGACCAGCGAGATGTCATGCTGCATCGAGCCTGACATTCCGGCGATGTCGTCAAGCAGTGTGTAGAGCGGAAATCCNGTGCGGCATGGCGCGAGAATCACCCGGTCGAAGAGCTGGGGCATTACGGCAAAGTAGATGCACATCAACCCTACGACCACTCCGACACTCTGCAGGAGTACCCTGCGGAGCGCCTCGGCATGATCCCAGAATCCGCTCTCTTTCATCGGGGCGGTCACTTGTCGGTGTCCTCTTTTTTGTCTGAGTTATCGGCTGANTCGGCTGATTTCATCTGATCGGACACTTCGTTGAGCCCCTGACGGAACGAGTTGACGCCACGTCCCATACTGCGGGCCAGTTCGGGGATGCGACGTGCGCCGAAGAGCAGAAGCACCACTACGAGTATGACGATAATCTCGCCTGTGCCGAGATTGAATATGCAAGGTATCATTGTTTGTGTAAGATAAGGGTTACCATAATATTCTTACGCAAAGATAGTAAAAATATTGCAGAATCACGGTATTACTTGGAGTTATAATCCTCTTATTGCCCGGAGGGGATTATTGATGTCTGTATCGATTGCTTTAAGTTTATTTAACAAANCGGGNNGGGTAATTTGTTAATAATTACTTACTTTTGTTGCCAATTTGGTTCAAATTACTTTTAAATCTATATTATTCATCATAACTTTTAAATCTACTTAACCATGAAGAAATTTTTTACTCTTCTTGCAGGAGTCGCTATGGCTGTGTCTGTACAGGCGGCGACAATCTACTCATGGTCATCAAAAGGTCCTGACGCCTCGAATGTCACCGAGTTCGGTGGCAAGATAGAGGAGGTCAACAAACCCGAAGCTGATGTATCCAACCTGAATTATCCGAATATAGTCGGAGAAGTTACGAATTACACCGTGTGTCTCAGCGGTAAGAAAAGCGGTGACAAGACCTACGGTTCATCATCCCGCTACATGCTGATCAACCTTGACGCCCCTATTAGTGAGGGTTCTTCTCTCGAACTTACCGGATACCGTAACAAGAATACGGATGCGATCGGATCTTGCCACATTGAGTTTATAAATGACGAGGGTCAGATCGTTTATGTAATTAACGAAGGCAACAATCGTGTGTGGAATAATGTCCATACTTCTCCTGACGCCGGTAAAACCGGTAATGAGGATCCGAACACAAACGTTTATGAGTTGCCCGAGGAGGCTATAGGTGCAACAAAGGTATTGCTCGTCCGTGACCAGGCAAGCACCAATCTGTTCCTCCTCTCTATCAAGCTTGTCGATCAGGCTCCGGATGTAGATGTTGACACCAAGATCGCAGTTGTCTCTGCATTAGGTGATTTAGACCCCCTCTACTTCGCTGTACAGAGCGGTTTCGAGTATACAATCATCGATGCTAATGCCGAGGATGTCACTCTCGCTGACCTTCAGGAGTATGAGGCTGTCCTCGTGACACCCAGCGTCAACGCTGACTCAAAGATCGCTCCCGTGCTCCGCGAGGCNGTGGCTTACCAGCCNATCGTCAACGCCAGCGCCGACCTCATCCAGGCTTGGGGTCTCGCTACCCTGACCCCCTCTGAGTCAGGCATGATCAATGTGTCTGAGGCTAATCTCTCTCACTCGTTCTTCGGCGAACTTCCCTTTGAGGATGGCGCGCTCGAACTCCTCCCCGAGGGTGTGCTCTCGACAGTTACCCCCGGCGAATATCTTGCCAACGACGATGTGCTCGCTACCGTAGGTGAAGCACCCTTCATCCTCGTACACAATGCTTCACGCAACCCCCACATCCTCATCCCATTCGCTGCCGATGTCCTCGGTGACGAAGCTCCCGAGAATGTAAACGGCCTCATCGCCAACGCACTCAAGGTTGCCGGCAAGGGCAAGAAGACCGTTACTCAGGCTGCCGCTCCCGCCATCACAAGCGCACTCGGCAAGCTCAAGACTACCGTATCTATCTCAGGTGCAGGCGTTATCCGCTATGCTGTCGGCACTGCTGACGTGACTGTCGATGAGAACAGCCCCGTTTACACCGAACCGTTCGAGATCACCGAGAACGGTACATACGTAAAGGCTTATGCTGTTCAGGACGGCTACCTCAAGTCTGACGTA
>JAAVDB010000020.1 GCA_014802015.1 Bacteroides sp. | reverse complement strand
CACGCATCTGCGTCCGCTTGTTTCGGTCACGATGGGACTCCATCGCTCCCTCACTGCGCGAACACAGCTGCATAACGCTTGACCGCCTCAGCATTAACAAATATTGGGGAACGGGGTCTTATAGCCTCCGCGATATTATCGCACCATTTGGGCGGATTTGTGATGTAACTTTGCGGCATAATTAATCTGTTTATGCTATGAAAAGGACTAAAAGAACATCACAATTCGCAACTACCCGTGTTATTTGCAATCATTTGCCGATCTCTCAAAAGGCTTACGACGGATTCAGGGAACGCATCAGGAAGGTGCATGAATATCTTGGTTTCGACGCGGGCGATATGCTCACGATGCTTGACGAATATCTTGCCGGGGATAAGGATGCCGGGGGAGGATGCTGCCTCGCCGACAAGATGGCGTTCATGCTGATGCGCGATGAGATAGACCGTGCCATGGCCCGCTCGGCACGTGCCCGTGAGAATGCCCGTCTGCGACGCGCCCGCAAGGAGCAGGAGCGTCAGGAGCGCGAACGTCAGGAGGCGTTTGCAAACTAAGAGACAGAGATTGAGAGTGTTGCAGTGTGCCGACAGGATGTTTTATATGACAATGCCGAGTCTAAGAGTCTGACAGTAAGTCTGCATAATGATGTGGAT
The DNA here is from genome assembly GCA_014802015.1 of Bacteroides sp. Classification (GTDB taxonomy): domain Bacteria; phylum Bacteroidota; class Bacteroidia; order Bacteroidales; family Muribaculaceae; genus Duncaniella. The sequence continues at coordinate 57,812 of JAAVDB010000020.1, read as the reverse complement.
GCCGGATATTCCGGGCCTGTCAGACCGATAAATCTGAAGCTAAGTTCTGCTCCTTAAGTTCAGTTCATTGTTTTTATTTTGAATTTCCGTGTACACATTTTTGTACACAAATTTGTTATACTATTGAATAATAGTTATATTTGTAACTGAATTAATTGATCAAAGTCATGGAAATTCTATCTGTAAGAGATTATCGTAATAACTTGGCTGCATCCTTTGATAGGGCTGCCGATGGTGAGCGTGTGCTGATCAGACGTAAAAATACGCTTTACGCTCTCGTAAGCGTGGGAAGTGAAGATCTGGCTCTGTCGCAGCAGCAGAAGCGACACCTTGACGAGGTGACTGAAAGCATTAAGCGCAGCTGGGATGAAGTGAAACAGATCGAGGCCGGCGTTAAGCCTGCCAAATCGGCTATGAAGTTTATCGATGAGCTTTGAGGTCACCACTACTGCCGAGTTTGAGAGTCAGGCCAAGGCAATACAGAAGCGCCACAGATCGTTCAAGGATGATCTGAAGACATTCGTACTTTCTATAATGCAGAATCCGTTTCAAGGAGTGGATCTTGGATGCGGCATAAGAAAGATACGTATGTCCATCAAGTCAAAGGGACGTGGAAAGTCGGGCGGAGCCAGAGTGATAACCTACACTGTCGTCACCGCAGAAATGGAAGGCCGTGTATATCTGATGAATGTATATGACAAGGCAGACTTCTCCTCAGTGGAGTTGTCAATCATAAAAGATATGATCCGGAGACTGGACTGAGGATCACTCTATTTCTTCAGTTCGGGATAGGAGATGCGTGAGTGATACATGGTGCGCAGACGCTGGATGAACGAGGCCTTGACCGCCTGAACGTCGCGGAACGACAGCGGCGACTCGTTGTGCAGACCTTCGGCTATCTGACCGTCGATAATCTTGTTGACAAGCGCGGTTATGGCCTCGGGCGAATGCTCCTTCATCGAGCGGGAGGCGGCCTCGACGGCATCGGCCATCATCAGCAGAGACGTCTCGCGGCTGCGCGGATTCGGCCCGGGATAGGTGAACGGTGCCGGATCGACATCCTCTCCGGGATGAGCGTTGCAGTATGTGTTGTAGAAATAACGGGCCTTGCCGGCGCCGTGGTGCTCGGCGATAAATTCACGTATCTTTGGGGGGAGCTTTGCCTTCTCGGCCATCACGAGTCCGTCACGCACATGGTCGGTGACCACACGTGCGCTCTGGGTCGAGTCGAGGGCATCGTGAGGATTCACACCATGCTGATTTTCGGTGAAGAAGGCGGGATTCTTGATCTTGCCTATGTCGTGATACAGAGCGCCTGTACGCACCATCTGGACGTTGGCACCTATGGCCTGTGCTGCGGTCGATGCGAGATTGCTCACGGCCATCGAGTGATTGAATGTGCCGGGGCACTCCTCCGAGAGTTCGCGCAGCAGAGGGTTGTTGGTGTCGGCGAGCTCGACGAGCGTGACTCTCGATGTGTAGCCGAACACTCTCTCCAGCAGGAACATGAGCACGTAACTGAACGATATGAGTATGGCGTTGACACCGAAACATCCGTAGATGCGTCCCTCGGTCTTGGCGAGCGTGCCCCCCTGCATCACCTCCACCGAGATGTAGCAGAGCGAGTAGGCCAGGAAGATGAGCGCGGCTGTGCGTATGAGCTGGCTGCGGCGTGCCAGATCCTTGAGCGAGTCGATGGCCACAACGCCGGCTATGAACTGGAGGAATATGAATTCGAGCTGGAACGTAGCGATGATGGCACTCAGCAACACCTGAATGAGGTGAGTGAAATAGGCCGTACGCGAGTCAAGAAATACGAGCACCAGTATCGGCACCATAGTGAACGGTGCGATCATGAGTCCGTTGCTGAACGCCATCTGCATGGCGAAGGCAAAGAGCGTGAACACCGTCACGAGCGACATCAGGAACACGACGGTGCGGTTGTCAAGGAAGTATTCCGGACGGAAGAAGTACAGATAGCCGTACAGCGCCCCGAAGAGGATGACCATGTAGAGGATCTGTCCGGCTATAGGATAGTGGTGCTGTGAGATGCGCGCGTCGCCACGCTCGTCAAGCATACGTTCGTAGGTGTCGAGGATGGTGGCCAGACGCAGGGTGACTATGTCGCCCTTGGTGATTATGCGCTCGCCCTGCTGTATGACGCCTATAGGGGCCATGGCTTTCTGATAGGCCTCGTCAAGCAGACGGCGTGTAGTGACGGTGTCGAGCGTGATGGTGGGTTGCAGCATGTCGGACAGATGGGTGGCTGTGAGCGCGGCGCGCACGTCACGGTCACGCAGCACGCTGTCGAGATGCTCGTAGGCACGGAATGCCGACAGATAGTTGTCGGTGGGCATCGACATGGCCACATTGTCATGCACGAATCTCACCGTCGGCAGCTGGCCCGACGCTATGCGCTGGTATGTGTCGCGGTCCACGATGCCGTTGTCGTAGACATTGCGTATGGCTTTGATTATCTGATTCTTCTGCGCGGGTGTGATGTCAAGCCCCGTGGCCGCGTTCAGACGTGTGGTGTAATCGGAGATAAGGGTCTTCTCGGCAGCGATGTCGCGCACGTACACCGGCACGAAGTGAGCGTTGATGCTGTCCATGACCTGAGCGGCGCTGACCGAGTCGAGATGTATGGGGATGTCGAACGGTGCCGTGAGCAGCGTGTAGCTCCACGGGCGGTTGACCTCGTAGACGTAATGATTCTTGTCATTGCGCGGCAGAAAGTAGACTATGAGACTTACGGCGGCTACGAACAGCAGTATGCGGAGCAGGATCTGCTGTCTGGTCATCTGGTTGATCATTATCTCTTCAGTTTATTGCGATAGATGTGAGTGCCTGCGGAAGGCGGATGAGTGGTTGGATTAGGGTATGTTACGGATGATCGTCCACAGCACGATCACGATGAGGAGCAGGATTATCACGCTGCCGGAATTGAGCGTGCGTTCGAGCCGGGGATGACGGTAGCGCAGGGCGCGTGCACACACGAGCAGCCCCATGAAGGGGAGGCCGATGAGCAGCATGGCGTTGAAGTGCCACGCGGCGGCCACATCGCCGTGCAGAAGGGCGTGGATGGCCCTCTGTGAGCCGCAGCCGGGACAGTCAAGGCCTGTGAGGAGCTTGAACGGACAGCGCGGATACAGGCCCGAGGAGGGGGCGATGAGATAGTAGAGGGTGACGATGACGGCGGCGATGGCCACGATGGCCATGCCTGTCAGCGTGCGCCGGCGCGCTATGCGGTCATTATCGACCATAGCAGATAGAACGGGGCCCAGATGAGTCCGGCCACGAAGGATATTATCACCCACATGCCGGCACGTTCTGATGAACGGCGCGCACCCTCATAGTCTCCGGCATTGTATTGTGGCGCCACCTTCGATGAGTAGATGAGGGCGACGATGCCGCCGGGCAGACAGCAGCACAGCGTGGCGAGGATGGCCCACACGAGATGGGTGGGGGGCATCTGCGGACGTTGCTCGGGTACGGGCATGCCGGGTGCGTACGTCTGATAGGGGGCAGGCTGAGGCCGGGTGTAGGGTGAGGGACCGGGCTGTCCGGCTGTCGGGCCGCGAAACAGTACGGCGGTCTCGGGCAGACGTGACGCTGTGGTCCAGTCGGCGAGCCCTTCGCGCCACACGGGGGCGTCGGGCCCGAAGCCCGGCGTGTTGATGAGCTGTGCCAGGTCGAGGGGCCCGAGCCGTGTGTCGTTGACTATAATCCAGTATTTCATACTGTTACGGTAGTGGGTATGTGTTCGGGATTGGTTCAGAAGAATTTTGTCTCGGTGCCGATGATGTCGGTCAGGAGATTGTTGGCCAGACGCGAGGCTCCGATGCGGAAATATTCGTTCGAGCCGACCCATTTATCGCCGAGTACCTCCTTGACGATTGTGTAGTATTTGAGTGCGTCCTCGGTGGTGGCTACGCCGCCTGACACCTTGAATCCGACCATCTGCTGAGTCTTGGCATAGTATTCCTTGATGCAGCGGCACATCACGTAGGCGGCTTCGAGCGAGGCGCCGGGATACTCCTTGCCGGTGGAGGTCTTGAGGAAGTCCGCGCCCGAGTAGAGGCTCAGGATGGATGCGTTGCGGATGTGGAGCGCGCTCTTGAGTGCTCCTGTCTCAAGGATGACCTTGAGCAGCGACTCGCGGCATGCGTGCTTCATCTCGCTTATCTGGTCGGCTACCTCCTCGTAATCGTTGTCGAGATAGTCACCGAGGGGGAACACGATGTCGATCTCGTCGGCTCCGGCCTCGACGGCGAGCGCTATCTCGGCCATCTTGACCTCGATGAAGCTCTGGCCCGAGGGGAAGCATCCTGCCACTGAAGCGATGTCGACCGATGACACGTCAAGGACGGTGCGCACGATGGGCACGAGGTTGGGATACACGCAGATGGCGGCCACGTTGGGCAGGTCGGGATGCTCCTCCTCAAAGGCGTTGACGCGCTCGGTGAAGTTGGCTACCGACTGCTGTGAGTCGGTCGGTTTGAGCGTGGTGAGGTCTATGCAATTGAAGAGTTGGCGGAGCACTTCGGGCTTGCGGTTCTCTTCGAGGTGCTTGTCGAGAATCTCGTTGACTTTCTCGGTGATTGCGGCGTCGTCGGTGATGACTTCCGATTCGGCTATTGCCTGATGATATTTGTCCATAATTGTCGGATGGTGTACGTTAAGAGTTATGTTAAGGAGTTGTCGGGATGAGATGTCCGTGCGGCGAAACGGGTGCTGTCGCGCGACTCTTTCTTGGCGAGATTGGCCGCGAAGGCCTCGGTGAGGTCTATGCCCGTCTGGTTGGCGATGGCGGTGAGCACCCACAGCAGGTCGGCGAGTTCGTCGGCCAGCGATGACTTGTCACCCGGCTTGGCCACCTGGTCGCCGTAACGTCGGGCCATCACACGGGCCACCTCGCCGGTCTCTTCGGCCAGAATCACGGCGTTGGTCAGAGGTGAGAAGTAGCCCCGGCCGGTGGACGTGATCCATCGGTCTACCATGCGCTGCACGTCGGCAAGCGTGGGTGAGGGGGTCGAGGTGTTGATGTCGGGTGTCATTGTCGTGATGAGGCCGGGGGTGACATTTTATTCACGCAGACGCGAGTCGATGACTATCGTCACGGGACCGTCGTTGATGAGGCTGACCTGCATGTCGGCGCCGAACACTCCGGTGCTGACGGGCCGGCCGATGAGCCGTCGGCACTCGTCGCAGTACAGCTCGTAGAGCGGTATGGCCAGATCGTGGCCCGCGGCGCGGATGTAGCTGGGACGGTTGCCCTTGCGGGTGGATGCGTTGAGCGTAAACTGGCTGACGGCCAGTATCTCACCTCCGGTGTCGGTGACCGACAGGTTCATGACGCCGTCGGCATCGGAAAATATCCTCATGGCGGCGGTCTTGGCTGCGAGCCATCGGGCGTCGTCGGGTGTGTCCCCTTCGGCTACCCCTACGAGCACCATGAGCCCCGGCCCGATCGAGGCCCGGAGCTCGCCGGATATTGTGACTGATGCGCGGCTCACGCGCTGGATGACTAATCTCATTCTCTCTATTGCTGAACATCCGTCCCCGCGCGGTTACGGGGACGGATGTGTAGGGTCAGTGGTGTTATCAGATGCCGAGATCCTTCTTGATGGCGTCTACCTTGGCATGCGCTGCCTCGGAGCATGCGTTGTAGTCCTCGGCCTTGGCCATGGGCACGCGTACCTCCATGTAGAACTTGATCTTAGGCTCGGTGCCCGAGGGGCGTACCGACACCTTCGAACCGTCGGCGGTGAAATACTGCAATACGTTGGATGTGGTGGGGAAGTCGAGTTTGTCAACCGATCCGTCGGCCTTGGTGGCGTTGAGGGTCAGATAGTCTTTCACGACCTCTACGGGGCTGCCTGCGAGGGTCTTGGGAGGATTCTCGCGGAACTGCTTCATGAGTGCCTGTATCTCCTCGGCTCCGCTCTTGCCGGGACGTACCACCGATACGCCCACCTCAAGGCTGAAGCCGTAGGTCTTGTAGATGTCGGCGAGCATGGCCTGGAAGTCCATGCCTTTGTCCTTGGCCCATGCGCAGGCCTCGGCCAGAAGCGAGCATGCCGACACGGCGTCCTTGTCGCGGACGAATGTCTCGGCCAGGAAGCCGTAGCTCTCCTCGCCGCCGCCGATGTAGCGGAGCACATCCTCGTTGTCACGCATCACGGCTGCGATCCATTTGAAGCCGGTGTAGCAGTCAAACATCTTCACCTTGTTGGCGTCACAGATGCTCTTGATGGTCTCGGTGGTGACGATGGTCTTGACCACAAATTCGTTGCCCTTGATGAGGCCGAGCTCCTTGTTGCGGGTGATGATGTAGTAGAGGAGTATCATGCAGATCTGGTTGCCGTTGAGCAGCACGTACTCGTTGTTGTTGTCGCGTATCACGCATCCCACGCGGTCGGCGTCGGGGTCGGATGCCATGACGATGTCGGCGTTGACCTCCTTGGCCTTGGCGATGGCGAGTGCCATTGCCGAGGGTACCTCGGGGTTGGGCGACTCGACGGTGGGAAACTCACCGCTGGGCACGTCCTGTTCGGGCACGTGGATGATGTTGGCGAAGCCGAAGTTCTTGAGCGATGCGGGGATCAGTTCGACACCTGTGCCGTGGATGGGGGTGTAGACGATCTTGAGGTCCTTGTTGCGCTCGATGGCTTCGGGGCTGAGTGAGAGGCCTTTGATCTTCTCAAGATATACCTTGTCGACCTCGGGGCCTACGATCTGGATCTTGGACTTGTCGCCGTTAAATTTGATCTCGCTCACGCTCTTGATGCGGTTGACGTGGTCGATGATGTTGACGTCGTGGGGTGCGATGATCTGTGCGCCGTCCTCCCAGTAAGCCTTGTAGCCGTTGTAGATCTTGGGGTTGTGCGAGGCGGTGATGTTGACGCCGCTCTGACAGCCGAAGTGACGGATGGCAAACGAGAGTTCGGGGGTGGGACGGAAGCTGTCGAAGAGATAGACCTTGATGCCGTTGGCCGAGAAGATGTCGGCGACGATCTCGGCAAATTTGCGCGAGTTGTTGCGCACGTCGTGACCTACGGCCACACTGATCTCGGGCAGATCCTTGAATGCCTCCTTGAGATAGTTGGCGAGGCCCTGTGTGGCGGCGCCGACTGTGTAGATGTTCATGCGGTTGGAACCTGCGCCCATGATGCCGCGCAGACCTCCGGTGCCGAACTCAAGGTCGCGGTAGAAACATTCTATGAGGTCGGTCTTGTCATCTGCATCAAGCATACGCTGCACCTCTGCACGGGTGTCTGCGTCATATCCTTCGCCGAGCCACACCTTGGCCTTGGCGGTGACTTCCTGTAACAACTGGTCGTTTTCCATTTTGTCGTAAGGTATTTTTATTGTTAGATAATTAGAATTTCCGATTATTAGCGGCGGGTGTCGCCTCGAAGATCTCACACCTCGCGTGGAAGTGTTGTCTTTGGATTAAAAGCAAAAGTAAGCCTTTTGGTTCAAATTAACAAACACTTCGGCGTATAAAAATCTATAAAATAATTTTTTATTGAAGCGGTGAGGCGGTCAGGCTTTGTTGCGGCGGAATGTGCGTGCGATGGTGCGGCCGAGGCCGAGGGCCCAGATGTAGAGTGTCGATGGGGGTGCGTCGAGGTCGGTGGCCATGGCCTCGGCCATCGTCATGGGCGGTTCGGTGCCGAACTGACCCGGGTAGATGATGACGAGGTTGGAGGTGGCGAAGTAACGGCGCAGATATTCGGGTACCGAGTCCATGTCGCTGTCAAACGATACGGCGGTGCGGCGCGAGCTGACGATGACGAGCAGGTCGTCGTCGGTGATGTCACGTGACTTGACGACAAAATCGTCGAAACTTTCGACGGTGGCCCATGACACGGGTATCTCGATACGTGCCTGTGACAGGATGGTGCGTATCATGGGGCGGGTGGTGTCTTCGCACCAGAACTCGATCTCGCACCCTATGTGACGGCACAGGTTGCCTACGGCCTGCACCCAGCGGCGGAATCCTGTCTCGAACTGTGCCTTCTTGGGTACGGCCACGATGATGCGTGACATGGTCTGTAACGGTATGAAGCATCGCGTCATCACCACCATGCGGTTGGTGGACTGGAGCAGTTGTTCGATCTTGTCGCCGTAGAATGAGTCGATGAATGTGTTGCGTCTGTGCAGTCCGATGATGACTTCGGTGATGTCGCGCTCGGCCATGGTGTTGAGCACGCCGGTGATGACGTTGAGGTCGTAACGTTCGATGGGGGTGAGCTCGACTTCGACCGAGGCGGCGGCTCTCTCGGCCACTTCGAGCGAGTTGTGGCTTACGGCGCGTGCGGCGGCCGAGTTGTCATTGCGCACGTGCAGGGCATAGAAGTCGCCGGGCACGGATGAGTCGGGAAAGCGCATCGACAGAGCCAGGTCGACAATGCCGGGTGCGGTGGTGGGAGTGGAGACGGCGATGAGGGTGCGGGGCTGGGTGCTGGACTCGTCGCGGGTCAGTTCCTCCTCGGCCTGTTCGAGCAGCTGCACTTTGAGGCGCGAGGCGGCCCGGGCTGTGCCGACCGATGACACTGAGCAGGTCACGAGTATCATCACCACGGTGCCGTTGAGTATCTCGACGTCAAAGAGTCCCATCCTGTAGCCGATGGTCACGACGGCGAGGGCCACGGCGGTGTGGGCGTTGGAGAGCTGATACATTATCGAGCGGTCGACCGTGGTGAGGCCGAATACTTTCTGCGTCATAAGTGCGGCGAGCCATTTGGTGAACATGGCTACGGCTGACATCACGGCGGCGATGTAGAGTGTGCCCCATCCGCCCATGACGACGCTCACGTCGATGAGCATGCCGACGCCGATGAGGAAGTAGGGGATGAAGATGGCGTTGCCGACAAATTCGAGTCGCCCCATGAGTGTGGAGCGCCCGGGGATGAAGCGGTTGAGTATCAGGCCGGCATAGAAGGCGCCGAACACTCCTTCGAGTCCTATCCACGAGGCGAGGGCTGCGGCGAAGAACACCATCACCATTACGTAGATGAACTGCTGGATGCCGTCATGATATTTGCGGAAGAAGTAGCGTGTGAGCCTCGGATAGATGTAGTAGATGCCTGCGCTGTAGGCGATGAGATAGCCCAGGACGCGCAGCAGTGACATCATCGAGCCTTCGCGTACCACGCCAAGCACTCCGGCCAGTACGATGAGTGAGCCGAGCACGGTGACGATGGTGCCTGCGATGGCGATGATTACGGCCGGCGAGCGCGTGAGGCCGAATCGGGCTACGATCGGATAGGCCAGCAGTGTGTGGGCGGCAAACATTGAGGCAAGCAGCGTTGCCTCGGGGAGCCCCATGCCGAGGACGGTGAGGGCGACGGCGGCACCGATGATGAGGGGTATGCCGAAGGTGAATGCTCCGAATACGAGTCCCTTGCTGAGATTCTTCTTCAGGTGGTACATGTCGATCTCGATGCCTGCGAGAAACATCAGGTAGAGCAGTCCGACCTGTCCGAATACCTCAAAACTCATGTCCTTGTCGAGCAGGCCGAATCCGTGCGGGCCGACGGCGAGACCCGCGAGTATCAGGCCGATGACGTTGGGGATCTTGAGTCGGTTGAATATGAGAGGGGTCACCAGGATGATCGCCATGACCGACAGAAATATCGGCACCGGCTCGGAGATGAGCGGTGTGCGGGCGAGTATGGCGAATCCGGCTGTCATTAATTCGGTAAGAGTGATGAAAAAATTAAGGCACTGCAAAGTTACTGAAAATCCGTTAAAATCGCCATATTCCCACTATGATTTAAGCATCACGGGGAGTTTTAATATACGTATTTTTCAGATTTGTTTGGTGTATAATCAGATTTATAATACATTTGCAGATGCAGACCGTATCGCAGACCCACGCCAGTTGAGGATGAGGTCGATTGACCTGACTGATGCCGGTCCGGGGTAAGCGTGGCGGGATGTTGAAATACATATTTTTTAGAAAGCGTTTATCCGCGCTGATTCTTGACCTTTCGAAATTCTCGCAAAATTTCATATTGATGTCAAGGAGGAGCAACGGTAGATGCCCATAGTGATGTATATTGACTGCATCGGTCGACCCCTCGTGCGTGAGGAGCCGATCCGGTGTGTTGATTGCATATACTGGCGTGGGTTTCTGCGTGTTGCCGTCCGACATCAATAGGGCAATGCGAGAAGCCTCGAAAGGTAGGACGGTAACAGATACAGAATCCTACGTCTTTCGTTTTATAAACCGATCAATTACGCCAACGAGAGGATGACCGCGGCAACAATAGTAGTCTATGAATAAACCAATTACCCACACCCTACGGTTAATCCTAGTCTTAGCCGCGCTCTTGCAGCCCGCAGCCTCTTTCGCATACGATTTTAAGGTGGATGGTATTTACTATAATAAGAAATCGGATACTGAGGTGGAAGTTACATATCTCTATTATTATAAAGAATATTACTCAAACAAAATTGCATATACCGGAGATGTCATTATTCCTGAAAAAGTCACTTATAATGGAAAGAAATACTCCGTGACATCAATCAGTCAATATGCGTTCTGGAATTGTTCAGGGCTGACCTCTGTAACAATCGGTAACTCCGTAACTTCTATTGGTAATAATGCGTTCTATAATTGCTCTGGGTTGAAGAAAGCTGAGTTTGCAGGTCTGGAATCACTATGTAAAATCAAATTTGGTTACATCTCAAATCCTTTGCTATACGCTCATCATCTTTATATTAATGGAAAGGAAGTAACTGATGTTACTATTCCGAACTCCGTGACATCAATTGGTGGATACGTGTTCGAGGGCTGCTCAGGACTGACTTCTGTGATAATTCCGAACTCGGTGACCTCGATCGGAGACCGTGCGTTCTGCGGCTGCTCAGGACTGACATCCTTGACAATTCCTAACTCGGTGACTTCAATCGGTAACCAGACGTTCGAACATTGCCCAGGACTGACATCCTTGACAATTCCTAACTCGGTGACTTCAATCGGTAACGAGGCGTTCGAATGTTGCTCAGGGCTGACGTCGGTGACAATTGGTAACTCCGTGACCTCGATCGGCGACCGTGCGTTCTACGCGTGCTCAGGACTGACATCCTTGACAATACCTAACTCGGTGACTTCAATTGGTAACTGGGCGTTCAATAATTGTTCAGGGCTGACCTCTGTAACAATCGGTAATTATGTGACATCTATTGGCGACTTTGCGTTCTACGCGTGCTCAGGACTGACATCCTTGACAATTCCCAACTCGGTGACTTCAATTGGTAACGGTGCGTTCCTGTATTGCGGAGGGCTTATGTCGGTAACAATCGGTAACTCCGTAACTTCAATTGGTAATAAAGCGTTCTATAATTGCTCAGGACTGACATCCTTGACAATCCCTAATTCGGTGACTTCAATCGGCGAATCTGCTTTCCAACATTGTTATGGTCTGACCTCTGTGACATTATCGAACTCCATGACCTCGATCGGTGACGGTGCGTTCTACTTCTGCGAAAGTTTGACCTCTGTGACAATACCGAACTCGGTGACCTCAATTGGTGACGATGCGTTCAGAATCTGCAAAAGTTTGACCTCAGTGACAATTCCTAACTCTGTAACTAAGATTGGAACCAGGGCATTCTTAGATTGCGAATCTATTAACTCAATCAATTGTAGGGCATTAGTGCCTCCAGCGGTTGATAGCAGTGTGTTTGAAGAATCCGTATATGCTGGGGCTTCGTTAAAGGTACCTGAGGATGCCATAGCCGCATATAAAGAGCATGAGGTGTGGGGGCGGTTTAGTATTAGTGCGGCTCCACAGTCGGCGATTATTGAGGTTGATGAGGATGTGGAGAATGCCGACGGGCCGTTTGATATATATAATTTCCGCGGAGTGTTGGTTAAGAGGGATGCGGTCAGGGATGATATTAAGAGTCTTTCGCCGGATGTTTATATTGTCCGTCAGGGTGCGGTGACCCGAAGGATTGTTGTGAGATAAGGTCCCGTATAGATAAGATCCGTATTTGCCACCCCCTGCGGAAACCGCAGGGGGTGGTGCGTTAATGAGGGGCGTCATCAGGAGGATTATAAGACTAATAAGATTTATAAGTCTTATAAGAGTTATAATGATATCTGGTGGTTTAATACCCTCTTGCGTTGCGTCGGGCTTGTGACATTGCTTCCTTTATGCCTCCTTCTGCAATAAATTCTCTTTCAATCTTTTTAAGAAGCTTGCCTAACATGCTGTCAATCTGTCTTATCTGAGTAATCATAATATTTGCCACGGTTTCATTGCTTCGCTCACGNCACTTTGCTACAAATATGNGTGCGTCGTCATTGTGGATGCAATAGTGACGTGTCAAGAGTGTACGTCGGTCTTTCTTGTCCCAGATCTCAAGGTCATTTTGACGTAGATAGTCGCCGTAGTCCTCAAGCAGTTCTCTGACTGACCCGCGCGCTATACCTATGAGTCTTATGCACATCTCTACCGAGACGGTGCTGTCGCTTATTCCCTCCACAATGTTTTGCTTGCATGACCGGGCCGCCTGACGCATCTGGTCTACTGTCCGAGTGTTGCGTGGCATGGCGCGATTGATAAACATTTCTGTCACATCGCATATTATCACTGCTTTGCGATAGATGTTCCAATCTGTGTAATCACCACTTATTTTAAGAAATCGATTAGTCATTTCCTGGTCATTTAGGAGTGTGGCAGATGGATAAGCAGGTCGCTGAGTGTGGTCAGGCGAATGGTGGCGGCGGGGNTTGCCGGTNGNGGNCGGGTGGNGTCCCANGGGATGCCTTGCAGGAGTGCTGTNTGACAGCCGAGNGNCGTCGGCGGGGATGATGTCTTTGTCGATGCTGTCGCCGACTACGAGTACGTCGCNGGGGNGNAGGTCGNTGTGNNNGGCNNTGTTGATGGCGGCGATGCCGGCGGCGAAGATGGCGGGGTCGGGTTTGCGTATGCCGATGGCTGTGCTGTCGATGACGGCTGTGANGAGNGGGAGCAGCCCGAAGTCGTCAAGGACGGTACTGACGTTGCCGTAGAAGTTGGAGACGATGGCGAGCGGGTAGCGTTGTGCGAGGTGTGTGAGTGTCAGGGCTGATTCACGGACGCACTCACGCGCGCTCTCGTAGCATCGTGTGGCGACGGCGTCGGCNNNNTGNGGTGTNGNNGATGNNNAGNCGGGAGAANTGCAGGGCGATTTTCTTGCGCATCACGGCGAGAAAGTTGTCGGTGGGNCGGATGATGCCTGTGCCGTCAAGGGCGCGCTCGGCNTGGATGTAGGCGTCGCGATAGGTGTCTCGGCTGATGATGATGCCTTCGGCCTCNTATGCGCGTCTTATCACCTCGCTCCAGTGGTCGCCACGGCTGTCGAGNGTGCCTCCGTAGTCAAATATTATCGCCTGAATGGGGTGGGCATCATTTTGTCTGAGCATTATTTATCAATGTATTGAACATAGACATGGCATATAGAGGGCAGACGGTGATATGTCTTATCTCATTACCGGCATTTTCGTCCTGATACTCAAAAGTGCTGAAGTTTTCAAGTGAGCACCTGACTCCTCTATCGATTTTTTTCTCTCTCATAAAAATCCAAAGGCTTTTCATACCTCCCTTCATGCCTGCTTTTATTTCAATAGGCAATACATTACACCCNACATTACTTACATAGTCAATCTCTGCCTGAGAATTTTTTGCCGTCCGTGTCCAGTAGTATAAGGTGTGTCTGATATTTGGNCTTTGATANCGTTGCATTTCAAGTCCTGCAACAAGTTCTGCCAAAGGACCTTTGTTGACGAGATTAGCAGCATTTTCGGTCAGAATTTCAGTTGTGATACCGGTTATATCACCGAGGGTCATGCTGAGAATACGCAACATTATGCCGGAGTCGAATATGAGAATCTTGCGAAATGACAAGTCAGACTCACTCCCGAGCGGAAGACCGTTTGCATCGGTACGGATAACCGGTACACATAATCCTGCAAGTATAAGCATCTCAAGTGCTTTTTTGACTTCATCGGTTCTGTAACCTCCCCCAACAGCCGAATATGCAAATTTACCTGTAGACTGAACGGCTGCACTGCGCAATGTCATACGTAGCAATTCCGGGTCAACTTTCTTGCGGTACTTTGGAAAATCGTCCTCATAACTTATCAGCAAATCGTCTTGTAATTCCTGGCATTGAAGATAATCATGTGTCTTGACCCAGCAGCTGACGACTTCGGGCATACCTCCAATCAACAGATATGTTCGGAATAGTCCGATAAGTTTGTCGTGTAGCGGTGTCGGCAGTGGATTTTCGGCGGATGACTGGTTGCGTGTTTCTATAAGAAGGTCTTCATTGTTAGCATATAAGAATTCATCAAATGTCATAGGATACATATACATCGAGTGTATCCTGCCGACTCCGAAAGTGGGTAGTTCCTGCAATGCAAATTCAAGAAGCGAGCCAGCTGCTATCACATGCAGATTAGGCATATCCTCTTTGAAAAACCGTAATGCCATGATTGCTTCGTGACATAGCTGAACCTCGTCAAGAAATAATAATGTTTTCCCTGGAATCACGGGGATACCGCTCATTGCAGCTATCTGTGGCACAATTCGTTCAACGACGAGATTCTCGGTAAACAGATTTTTATATTGCGGTTGACGCTCAAAGTTTATTTCTACGAAATTGTCAAAATTATTACCAAGATTTCTTACTGCTGTCGACTTTCCAACTTGTCTCGCTCCGCGGAGCAAAACCGGTTTTCTGACCAATCTGTCTGCCCAATCTTTTAAGTATATGTCGATGGATCTCTTAAAGTACATATTCTCAGCGTTATGTTATTGTGCAAAGGTATGTATTTTAAATTTTCCAAACAATTAAATTGTAGATTTTCGTAAAAATCCAAACAATTAAATTGGCATTTTTTGTAAAAATCCAAACACTTCAGGTGGGGAGGCGGGNNAGGAGGGTGCGGCAGATGTGTTCGTGGCGCAGGATCATGTAGATGAGCAGTGCGTTGAGCAGGGTGAGCTCGTAGATGAAGTAGAGCCACGGCTNTCCGATGATGAGGGTGATGAAGAGGCCGATGGTGCGCCAGTTGAAGGTGAGGATGTTGGTGTATTTCATCAGCGGGAGCGAGAGCTGCCTGAAGTCGTCACGAAACCATGCGGGGATCTGTCCGTCGGGGTAGTCGGTGCGTAATCTGCGGCGCAANCTCTGCATGGCGGGTGAGCAGGCTTCCTGTCCGATGGTNTAGGTGAGGTAGACCTGCATGGTGAGGCGTCGGAAGAATGCGTTGCGCCATGTGATGCCTGAGTNCGCGAGCTGGCGGCGCAGGTCGTCGGCGCTGTCGAGTTCGCTGCCGTCGCGCCCCTTGAGGAAGTAGAGGTGAAACTGACGGTAGTAGTCGGCCATGGCNGCCTGACGTGCATGACAGATGCCGGCGAGGATGGCTATGACCCAGAGGATCCAGTGGTGNNGGACGAAGAGGGGNATAGACCTGATTCTCACGCAGNACGATNGCNATGTAGATNGNGACNAACCAGAAGTCGCCGCTGAGGCCGTCGAGTATGCGTCCGAGGCGCGAGTATTGATGGGTAAGGCGNGCGAGCTGTCCGTCGGCGCTGTCAAANGTGTTGGCCCACACGAGCAGGAGCATTCCGATGACGTTGATCCAGAGTGTGGGGTAGTAGAAGAGGATGCCGCCTGCGACGCCGAGGAATATGGATGCGATGGTGATGGTGTTGGGGGTGACACCGAGGCGTGCGGCGAGGCGCGCCCACAGGTAGCCTATGGGGCGGTAGAAGGCCAGGTCGATGTGTTCCTCNGTGTCCATCGACTTGAGCGATTTGCGGTAGTCGTCGCTCCAGCTCACCGGCTGATGTAGTTTTGATAGGAGTTGATGAATCGGCGGAATGCGTGTATGCGCATGAGTCCCTGCTCGAATATGAGCCATCCGACGATGGTGACGCTGATGCCNGCGAGCACGTCGATGATGTAGTGGTGGGAGGTGTAGACGGCTGTGAACCAGATGCCGAGGCATATCACGGCNAANAGTATCCGCAACCATACGCTGCATCGTGCCCGCAGTGAGTAGATGAAGGCTATGAGCATGTAGGCGGCGTGGAGCGATGGGAGTGCTGCGAAGACGTTGGAGTTGCGCGAGTAGAGTCCGTCAAAGATNCTGACGCCCATCATCGCGTCCCAGCGTCCGAGTCCTGCTGTCTCGCCGTGTGTGCCGGGGATGAAGTCGAATCCGTGCATGGCTACNTACCACGGCGGTGCGGCGGGGTGGACGTAGTAGAGTGCGAANCCGATGAGGTTGACGAAGAGGAATACCAGCGAGAAGTGCAGGTAGACGGAATACTGGCGGTCATAGTAGAGCCAGAGGCCGAAGAGTATCGGTACGGGTACCCAGCACAGGTAGAAGCATCCGGCGAGGAAGTCGAGCACNGGTGTGGCNTGGAGTGCCCACCATTCGTTGGGGGTGAGGAGGATGCCGTCGGGTCCGGTGATGCCGAAGAGTGATTTTTCGGCCGAGTAGAGGCCGAGGATGTCGACGGGGTTGACCTCGTAGTTGGGGAGGATGTTNATCCAGTCATACGAGATGCCGAAGATGATGAANGGCAGCAGGGCCACGACGAGCCGTCGNGTNGTGCCTGAGACGAAGAGCATGAAGGCGAGGAAGATGGCTATGTAGAGGTGTTCGGGGCGAAAGCCTACGAAGAGNGCCGTGACGGCGAGCCATATAGCCAGCGAGGCTAAGAATATGCAGGATTCACGCTTGGATGGTAGCATGGGCTGTGGCGGGAGGGAGGTGCAGGGGGTGGATTACTTGAGTGCGCGGCGCACGTGGTTGACGCGTGCGAAGGCTGTGATGTTGGCGAAGATGGCGATGACAGCCATACATACGATGAGTATGACGGTGGCGTCAAATCTGTCGGGCGATACGCACTGGCCTGTGATGCCTGTGGCGAGGGCTCCGAGGCTGGTGACGACTACGCGCTCGGGGCGCTGCATGAAGCCGACTTTGCATTCGATGCCGAGTCCTTCGGCGCGTGCGCGCACGTAGCTGACCATTATGGAGCCGATGAGTGCGATAAAGGTGATGAGCGCGCCGCCGACGTATCCTGTCTGGATGAGGTAGTAGCTGATGCCGCCGAGGGTGAAGAGCTCGCAGTAGCGGTCGAGGACGGAGTCATACATGGCTCCGAATGTCGATGCCATGTTGCCGAGGCGTGCGACCTGGCCGTCGAGCATGTCGAAGAGCGAGAAGAGGATGATGATGGCTCCGGCCCATGTGACGAGGCCGTAGTTCATGTCGTAGGGTGAGCCTGTGTAGCCGGCATAGACGAGTAGACATGCCGCGGCGATGTTGCCGAGCAGACCTATGGTGGTGACCATGTTGGGTGTCACGCCCATGCGGATGAGGAGGCGTACGAAGGGGTTGATGACGCAGTAGATGCCTTGCTGGAGTGCGTCGCGTTGTGCTTTGGCCTGTGTTTTTATACTCATGGCTCAGTTATATTCAGGATTTATGTTTTTTAGGGATGAAAAAGTTGACTATGCTTATGGCTGTGTCGTCAAACCGTGTGGGACGGTAGACGAAGTAGCGCTGCAGGGTGAAGTTCCAGAACCACGATACGAGCAGCGATACGGTGAGGGTGGAGATGGTGAAGATGGCGTCGTGGGTGAATCCAAGCGAGTGAAGGAAGCCCCAGTTGATGAGTGCTTGTGTGGCGAATGTGGTGCCGTACATGTTGAGGAGCATCGATCCGGTCCAGACGAGGGCGTATTTCACTATGACGGCCTTGACGTTCTGGCCTGATGCGTGGAATGTGAAGTGGTAGTTGATGATGCAGTTGACGATGCCTCCTACGATGGCTCCGCAGGCTACCGAGAGGTTGGAGCGATAGAAGGGGTCGAGATGCTTGAACACAAGGGAGAAGAGCATCACACGCACGATCATGTCGGTCCACGATGCTGCCTGGGATGAGACTACGGAGCGCAGGAAGGTGGTGATGAGGCCTTCGCCGTGCAGGAATCTGTCCTTGAGTTTACTGATGCTGTCTGATAACATTTACGATAGTTGTATTGTGAGAGACGTCCGCCGGGGGGGGAGTGTCATTTGCGTTTTTTGATTTCGGCGAGTATGGCCCGTGCTATGACTGCCGAGGCTTCGACACGGCAGGGAGCGAAGCTCGGCCAGTCGTTGAAGTCGATTATCGAGAATGATCCGTCGGGTGCGATGATGGCGTCGCCGCCATAGATGCGGATGTCGAGGATGTCGGCCGCGCGCTCGCATGCGTCGCGGAATGCTGTGAGGTCAAAACGCGGATCCGGCTCGCTCTTGGCGGCCTTGTCATCGCCCTTGGATGAGAATTTTTTCTCGAAATGATAGAAGCAGTAGAAGTAGTCGGCTCCGCGTACGCCGTAGAATTTGACCTGGTCACCGTCGAGATGCCGGTTGATGACGGCGCGCTTGATGCCGCGCAGGAAGTATTCCTGAAGCACTTCCTGGGCCTCCTCGGGGTGACGGACGTAGGTGACGTCCTCCTTGTGCATGGCGTAGGTGTCGCCGCGCTTGATCCATGCGCGTTCGATGCCGATGCGCTCCATCTGCTCGGTGACTGTCTGGTTGGTGTTGACGATCAGACTCTCGGGATAGGGGATGCCTGAGCCGAGGAGTATGCGTGTCAGGCGTTCGCGTGTGCAGTTTTCCACGGCATAGCCTGAGTTTATGACGAGTTTTCCCTCGTCCTCCATGGCCTGAAGGATTGGGAACGAGCGCTGGTCGCGGCACATGTGTATGATGATAGGCTCGCGGACGGCTCCGGCTATGAGCTGTTCCTCGGAGTAGGTCTTGACCTCACATCCGCGCTTGCGCAACTGCTCGCAGGTGAGGTTGATGATAGCCGCGTCGTTACCGATGTGGTTGGGTGAATAGGCTCCGGCGCGAAGGATTGCTGCTATTTTTGTGTCGGCCATAATTATCCGGGCACTGCCCGAAGATTATATGAGGTTAGATGGGTTTATTATCTGTGTCAGAACTGTATGCCGGTGTTTTCGGCCTGATGAGCGAGAGGGCGGCGTCGATGTCGGCGGCGTGGTCGATGTCGATGATGCGGCTGAACTGGTAAGCCCTGAGCCGCATGCCTGATGCTACGAGCGCGCGCTGGAAGTCGCGCATCCTCATCATGCCGGCTCTGATGCAGTCATCGAGCACGTCAAGTGAGGATGAGGGGAGAGCGTATATGCCTCCCGACACGTAGCGTGTGTCGGGGAGTGGTGTGTCGAAGTAGCCTGTGATCCATGACCCGGTGTCGGCCGAGATGTAGAGCGGCTTCTCGTCGTCGATGTATGTCGTGACGGCCATGTGTCCGTCGGCGTCGGTGTCCTGACGCATGTAGGCGGTGAAGGCGTCGAAGTCTTCGGGACGGAAGACGGTGTCGACCGTCATGAGGCAGAATCGCTCGGACTGACGCAGATGGGGAGCGAGCCGGTGGAGGCTGTGCATCGAGCCCGGTGTGGATGCTACGATCACGTCATCGGCTCCGGCCCAGGGGAGCGGATCAATGCCGGCTGTCACGGCGAAGTCGCTGACGGCGGGGCTGATGATCACGCTTATGCGCTTGCAGTCGGGTTGGCGGCGCATGAGGGTGATGAGTCGGCCTATCAGGGTGTCACCGTCAAGCTGCACGAGTGGTTTGGGGGCGCAGATGCCCTCCATGCGCAGGCGTGAGCCTTGTCCGGCGGCGATGATGGCGTAGTGCATCGTGACAGTGGGATTGAGTGCGGGTCAGTCGCGGTCGCGTCCGCGGTCAAAGTTCTGCTTGCGGAGCGGGTTGGCTGTCGCGGCGGCCTCACGCTGACGGTTGCGGTAGATGTCGAGCGCCATGTAGATGGCTTCGCGGAGCGACTGGGGGTCGGCCTGGTCTTTGCCGGCTATGTCAAATGCCGTGCCGTGGTCAGGTGAGGTGCGTACGGCCCTGAGTCCGGCTGTGAAGTTGACGCCGCGCTCGGCGATGAGGAGTTTGAAGGGGATCAGTCCCTGGTCGTGATACATGGCCAGAACTCCGTCAAATTTCTTGTAGGCTCCGCTGCCGAAGAATCCGTCGGCCGGATAGGGGCCGAATGCGAAGACTTTCTTCTTGTTGGCCTCGGCGATGGCGGGCATGACGATCTCGTTGTCCTCTGTGCCGATGACACCGTTGTCGCCGGCATGGGGATTGAGCGAGAGGACTGCGATGCGCGGTGAGTGGATGCCGAAGTCGTTGATGAGCGAGCGGTTGAAGCGCATGATGCTGTCGGTCACGGCCTCGCGCGTCACTTTGCCGGATACGTCCGCCAGGGCTTCGTGGATGGTGACGAGGGCTACGCGCAGTCCGTCACCGGCCATTATCATCATGGCCTTGTCGGAGTCTTCGGCCAGACGGTCCTGAAGAAACTCGGTGTGGCCGGGGAATGCGAATGCGTCGCTGTGGATGGCGTCCTTGCTGATGGGACAGGTGACGAGTACGTCGATGAGGCCCTCGCTGAGATCGCTGACGGCGCGGTCGAGGGCTGCAAAGGCGGCCTGTCCGGCGGCCGGGGTGCATTGTCCCGGCTCGGGCATGACGCTCTCGGGCACTACATTAATTATGTAGTTGTTGTCGCCTTCGGCCAGTGAGGCGCTGTCGATCTGTGTCAGTTTCACTTCGGGCAGGTCCATCATCTTGCGATAGGCCGATGCAATCTTGGCCGATCCGTAGACGATCGGGGTGCATATCTCGGCTATGCGGGGATCCTCAAGGGTCTTGAGAATGATCTCGTAGCCGATGCCGTTGATGTCGCCGTGAGTGATGCCGACTTTTATCTTTCTGTTGTCCATGAGATTATTTTCTGCGTTGTTCGATGATCGAGACTATGCGGTCAAAGTTGACGCCCTGGTCTTCGAGCTCGGTTATGATGGCCTCGGCATCGCCACCTGCGTCGGCATAGTCCTGGAGGAGGTATACCATATAATATGTGGCTGCGAAGCGGTCGGTGTCAGGGAGTGTGGCGTACTGCCAGGGTGCGAGGCTCTGGGTGTAGCGGACGTTGTCGGAGTAGCGTCGGAGTTCACGTTCGAGCAGGTCGAGAGCACGGCGTGATGCCTCGGGATTGCCTGTGGCGATGCCTATGCGGGCATAGAGTTTGGCCATAGACTGAGGTATCTGTATGGCGTAGGGTGATGCGGCCTCGGGGAGTTTCTCCTCCATGAGTGTGAGGAGGTTGAGAGCCTTGGCATAGCGGTCGGCCTTATAGGCTTCGAGGGCGGTGCGGTCGGCCTCGGAGGTGACTGTCGAGTCGGCACGCTCGGCCATGACGGCCTCGTTGATCAGCGCTGTGGCGGCGTTGAGAATGTAGGAGCGTGTGGTGGTGACCATGCGTCGTACGGTCTCGTCGAGATAGATCTGTCCGGGCGCTGTGACCTTGTCGAGGCCTCCCCAACGGAATTTCTCGGTGATGTTGCGGTAGGCCTTGTCGGTGTTGACAGCGGTGATGTCGACGTCAGAGTTCTCTTCGTTGACAACGGGTGTAAATTCGTAGGCCATGCCGGTCGAGCGCATGTAGGGCTGCAGACCGAGGAAGTAGGTGTAGGGGACGGTCGAGGCGATGTAGACGGGTCGATCCCAGCCGTTCTTGATGGAGGTGTTGAGGATATCGATGCCGAGCACCTGACTCAGAGTCATGCCTCCGTGATTATTGGATTCGGGGTCGTTGTGCATGTTGAGGATCATGACGGGGTCGCATGCGGCAGCCTCGGCGGCGGTGATGCGTCCGGCCTTGACGGCGGCATCGAGGTCGACGGGGATGTACATGTTGGTGTACTTCATCATGGGTGCGTTCCACGCATTCTGACTTGACTTTTGGTCGTAGAGCTGGGCGAGCGAGGTGTCCACGAGCACTGCTGTGGTGTCCTCGTCAGAGGCGAAGTAGTTGAAGTTCATGCGGTCATACGCGTAGTCCTCGGGCTTGGCGAGTGTGCTGATGCCGGGGGCGTCGTAGGACGGGTGCATGATCTGGTTGGCGTACCAGTCGGTGGTGAGATAGCTGAGGTTGACCACCTTGACGTCGGTGCGGTGGCCTTCGACCTCCTGGGCGTACCACAGGGGGAAGGTGTCGTTGTCGCCGTTAGTGAATATGATGCCGTTCTCATCGACCGAATCGAGGTAATTCATGCCGAAGTCGCGTGTGGTGTAGCGTCCGGAGCGGTCGTGGTCGTCCCAGGTCTGCGACACCATCTGCAGGGGCACTGCGAGACCGACCACGCATGCCACGATGGCGCATATCAGTGATTGACGCGATGTGGTGTCGGCCGTGTCGGGATAGTCGGCCTGTGCGGCTACTGTGGCAGTGGCCGAGGCTTTCTTGGTCTTAAGTATATGGTTGAGTATGTGCCAGAGTCCGGCGACACCCATGCCTACCCAGATGGAGAAGGCGTAGAATGATCCGGCGAAGGCGTAGTCACGCTCGCGGGGCTGGGTCGGGGTCTGGTTGAGGTAGAGCACGATGGCTATGCCTGTCATGAAGAAGAGGAAGAAGACTACCCAGAACTGCTCGATGCCGCGCTTGGAGATGAATGCCTGCCATCCGAGACCTATGATGCCGAGAAGGAGCGGGAGCATGTAGAAGACGTTGTGGCCGGGGTTGCCTGCTCCCTCGGTGTAGGGGAGGAGGCTCTGGTCGCCGAGGCGGGGAGTGTCGATGAAGGGGATGCCTGAGATCCAGTTGCCGTGGTTGACCTCGCCGTTGCCCTGGATGTCGTTCTGACGGCCGGCGAAGTTCCACATGAAGTAGCGCCAGTACATGTGATTGAGCTGGTAGACGAGGAAGAAGCGTAGGCTCTCGCCGAATGTGGGCTTGATGCGGTCGGCGTATTGCAGGACATTACCGTCACGGTCAACGTATTGCGTGCCCTTGACGGGTGTGCCCTTGATGCCGCCGATCCAGTCGGAGTAGGCGCCGGAGTGTGCGCCGCTGTAGATGCGGGGGAAGAGCATGTCGAGCTCGGGTGTCATGCGGTAGTTCTTCTTGTAGCCCTGGAAGACGTAGCGGTCCTTCTCGTCGGGTGAAGTCTTGGCTACCTTGCTGTACTGAGGTGCGCCGTCGGTGTACTGGGGTTTGAGCTGGCCGGATGAGTCGACTTCATACACGACGGACGAGTTATTGGTCTGTCCGTAGAAGAGCGGACGCTCGCCGTACTGCTCGCGGTTGAGGTAGGAGGCGAGTGCGAAGACGTTGTCAGGCGAGTTCTGATTCATCGGAGGATTGGCGGCCGAGCGTATGAGCAGCAACGCGTAGCTTGAGTAACCGATGAAGATGACGAAGATGCTCATCACCACGAGGTTGAGCAGTCGCACGGGGAGCTTGGATGCCTTGAAGAGATAGATGAGGAGTGCGATCATGATGACAGCGGGTATCCACATGCTGTTGCCGATGAAGGGGATGCCCGAGAGGAGGATGCTGAGTGCGACGCTCCAGCGGATGCGGCTGACGCTGTCCTGACGATAGAGTTCGCGGATGGCCCAGATGAAGGAGGCCACTGCGAGGATGGCGTAAATGAGTACGCCGATGTTGTAACTCAGTCCGATGACGTTGACGAAGAACAGTTCGAAATACTGCGACACTTCGATGAATCCGGGGACGAGTCCGTAGAGGATGAGTCCCACCACTACGGCCGAGAGGCCGAGGGCTATAAGCGAGCCTGTGGCGGTGGTGTCCTTGCTCAGACGGTAGTATATCACGAGTCCGATGGCGGGGATGCACAGGAGGTTGAGCAGGTGGACGGCGATGGAGATGCCGATGACGTAGGCTATGAGTATCAGATATTTGTCGCTGTGGGGCAGGTCGGCACGGTTTTCCCATTTGAGGATGAGCCAGAAGACGAGGGCCGTGCAGAATGACGAGAATGCGTAGACCTCACCCTCGACCGCAGAGAACCAGAAGGTGTCGCTCCAGGTGTAGACGAGGGCACCGCAGATGCCTGACCCGAAGATGACGAGCATCTGCACGAGTGTCATGTCGGTGGCGTTGTCCTTGACCACGAGCCGGCGCACCAGGTGTGTGATGGTCCAGAACAGCAACAGTATGGTGCCGGCCGAGAGGAGCGCTGACATGGAGTTGATCATGAGCGCGACCTTGGTGACGTCGCCGAAGGCGAAGTTGGCAAAGAATCGTGCGGCGAGCATGAAGATAGGGTTGCCCGGCGGGTGGCCTACTTCAAGTTTGTAGCCCTGCGAGATAAATTCGGGGCAATCCCAGAAGCTGGCTGTAGGCTCGACGGTGAGCAGGTAGGTCACCGCTGAGATGATGAAGCATAGCCAGCCTAAAATGTTGTTGAAGAGATTGTACTTTTTCAAAATATCCGATATTGACGTGCGTGGGGCGTGAGCGGGTCACGCATCTGCACATATTTCTGAATATATTATAAGGTGTGCGGCTTAATAGAACTTGATGATGCCCATGGCCTGACGAACCTCGGCGAGGGTCTTGGCGGCACGTTCGCGTGCGCGCTCGGCTCCTTGCTTCACGACCTTTGCGATGTATGCCTCGTCGGCACGGATTTCGTTGTAGCGTTCGCGGATGGGGGTTGTGACCTTGAGTATATCGTCGGCCAGCTGCTTCTTGAGGTCGCCGTAGCGTATGGAGCAGTCGGCGTAGGCGTCGCGATACTGTGTCACGATCTCGGGGCCTGATGTGAGCTCAAGGAGAGTGAAGAGGTTTTCAACCGGCTCGGATACGGGCTGGTTGGGCTCTTTGGGGCCTTCGTCGGTCTTGGCGCGCATCACTTTCTTGCGGAGCACTTTTTCTTCGTCGACGAGATATATGCAGTTGCCTTCACTCTTGCCCATCTTGCCTGAGCCGTCGAGTCCGGGCACCTTGACGGCGTGGTCGCCGAAGTTGAAGTTCTGAGGTTCGGGGAAGAGGTCGACGCCGTAGAATGAGTTGAAGCGGCGGGCGAAGCGGCGTGTCAGCTCCAGATGCTGCTCCTGATCCTTGCCCACGGGTACTTTGTGGGCCTTCTGGATGAGGATGTCTACGGCCATGAGGGTGGGATAGGTGAGCAGGCCGGCATTGACACGCTTGTTGGTGTCGGTGCCGATGATCTGCTTCTCGATGTCCTGTCCGTCATCGGTGAGGCCGAGCTGTTTGCGGGCTTTGTCCTTGAATGAGGCGGTGCGCATGAGTTCGCCGATGCCGACGTGCATGTTGAGCAGGAGGTACATCTCGGAGATTTCGGGGACGTCGCTCTGTACGAATATGGTTGCTTTCTCCGGGTCGACTCCTGCGGCGAGATACTCGGCGAGGATGTTGCGCACATTCTCGTGGAGGGCCTTGGGATCGGGGTTGGTGGTGAGCGCGTGAAGGTCGGCTATGAAATAGAGGCAGTCGTAGTCGTCCTGCATCTTTACGAATTTGCTGAGTGCTCCGTAATAGTTGCCGAGGTGCAGATTGCCTGTAGCACGAATGCCTGAAAGTACGATTTCTTTATTGTTCATGTCGATGATTTCGATGATATTCAGATGGCAAAGTTACAAAAAATCCCCCAATGTCATAGTGTTTAAGGGCTAAAGTTTTTAATGACAGGTGAAAGTGCTGGCGGGAGTAGGAACCGGCTCTAAAAAAAGACAGAGCGCGGCGTGATGCCATGCTCTGTCTTTTCTGTGTGATTATCCTGTGTGTGCGTTGTCCTGCGCGATTACTTGTAGAAGGTGTTGATGTTGTTCTTGACCTTCTTGTTGCCGCGGAGGATAGCGGGGAGGTTTGCTGCCATACGTGAGGCGCCGCGCTGCTGTTCGAAGCGTGCTGCGCTCTCGTTGAAGTCGTAGGGACGGCCCTCGTTGTCGATGCCGGTGACCTGAAGGACGATGACAGCATTGTTGCCCTTGATGGGGCCGATGATGTCGCCGGCCTTGGCGATAGCCACGCGGCCCTGGAGTTCGCTCTCACCCATGCCGATGCCGGGGATGAAGGGCTGGCTGAAGTTGACGGTGGTGGTGTCGACCTGGTCGCCCATCAGTCGTGCGTAGCCGGGGATGTCGCTTGCCTTGCCCTGATACTCGGCGATGAGTTTGGCGGCCTTCTTGTTGTTGAGCGCGCGACGGCTGAGGTCGGCGTTCAGCTGCGGGTCACGGGCAGGAGTGTAATCGTCATAGATGTCATCGAGTGCGATGGCGAGGAGGTGACCGGTCTGTACGTCGCCGAACACCTGTGACACGTCACCCTTCTTGGCATCCATGGTCCATGCCACAGCCGAGTGTGAGTCGGAGATGTTGCCGATGGAGGGGGTTGATGCCGATACGTAGTAGGGGAATACGGTGTAACCGCCGGCCTGAGCGCTGTCGGCAAATGCCTTGGCGGTCTTGTGGGTGGCTACGTAGTCCTGAAGTGAGCTTTCGAGGTTGTTTACGGTAGCGTTTGAAGGCTCGGTGGTGAAAGTGATGTTAGCCACGTCGTAGATGGTGGTGGGGGTGGAGAGCTCGGCGATGCGTACGATGCGTCCGCCCTGAGCGAGGGTGTCGGGGGCGAAGTATACACCGGTGGCGCGGTCGGCGATGAGTTCCTTGATCATCGATGAGTTGGGGTCGATGAGCGATACGTCCATAGCCTTCTGTGACTGGGCTACGAGGGGTGATGCGGCGATGGAGTCGAATGATGCACCGTTGTTGAGAAGCGCGGTGAGTGAGTCGATCTGCTCGCGTGTGCCCTGAACGGCCATGAAGTCAAGAACGACCTTGTCAGACTGTACGCTTTTGCCGAGGAGCTTGGCGATGTTGTAGGTGTTGCCGTTCTTGCTGACGAGCGCTGCGCGGCCTACTGACATTGAGTCGAGTGCGGCCTTGAGGCTGTTCTGACGGTCAACGTCGGCCTGGGGTATGTTCTGACGGTCGGTCACGAACTCAGGCATGTCGGCGATGCCCTGCACGTCGGGCTGCTCGTTGAGGGCGAGGATGGCGTCCTCGACTTTCTTCTGACCAGCGAGTACGTCTTCACGCGAGGGGGTGATGTTGACCGCGATGTAGTTGATGAGGCGTACGGGCTCGGTGAGAGCGTAGCGGTTCTTCTCGGAGTTGTAGAGAGCGTTGATGTCGGATGTCTCAACGGCGTATTCGTCGTCATTGAGTGACGAGTAGTCCTTCTTGGCGTAAACGATGTTGGCTGTGGGGGTGTTCTCGTCATAGAGAGCCTTGGCGTCGAGCTTGTTGGCTGCTATGAGGCCATTGAAGAGGGTCTGGAACTTCTGCTGGAGGAGCATCTTCTCGATGTTCTGCTCCATCTCGATCCAATACTGCTGGAGCTGGATGGCCTGCTCCTGGGGAAGACCGTATTTGGTGGGGTTGAACGCCATGTCGTGAGCGGTGGCTGCGTCGGGCATGCCGAGCTGCTGCTGAACCATGCGGTCAACGTAGGCCGAGTTTTTGCCTACCATCATTTCGGTGAGTTCGGCGTCTGTGACGGTGATGCCGAGGTCGGCTATCTCCTGATTGAAGAGCTTCTCGGCGATCATTGCGTCAAGCACCTGCTGCTGGAGCACGGCGTTGTCGATGCGCTGGCCGCTCTGCTGTGCCTGCTGTGAGGCCTGCTGAACGCGGTTCTGAAACTCGTGGATGTCTACTTTCTGGTCGCCGACTTTGGCGATGGTTGTGCCGGTGCCGAAGAGTGTGCGGCCCGAAGTGAAGAAGTCACCGATGATAAAAGCCAGCAAGGCGGCTCCAACGATGATGAGCAAGAGCACAGACTTGCTGCGGATTTTTTCGAGTGTTGCCATTCTATGTTTAGATGATTTGATTTATTCAGGTTGTGTATGGTGTGTCAAAAGTGTGCGCGAGGGAGTCCCTGCGCAATTTAACGCACAAAGGTACAATATTTTCCCTTTAGTTCAAAGGGGTGTGGTGCGATTTTTAGGATTATTATGTGTCGGTGATGTCGCGTATGGTGTATTCAGCGGCTAATATACCTGACTGCGAGCGCGATGAGATAGACGGCGGCCATGATGAGCACTATGAGTGCCGAGCAGGGTACGTTGATGACCGTCGAGAGCAGCAGTCCGGCCACCGAGCATGTGAGCGATATGCCTGCCGACAGCAGGAGAATGGATGAGAAACGTCTGACGAAGATCTCGGCTGTCATCTGCGGGAGCGAGAGCATAGACATCAGCAGCATTACACCGACGAGTTTGATAGTGAGTACGATACATACGGCTACAAGAACGGTCATAACGGTCGAGATCATTGTGACCGGCAACCGGCGCACACGTGCGAAGTCGGGGTCGAAGGCGCAGATGACTATCGTACGGAACCGTACTGCCATAAACAGCACAAGCACTATCGTGAAGAGCAGGAATGCCCATAGGTCGCCGCGCGTGACGGTGAGGATGTTGCCGAAGAGGAATGAGTTGAGCTCGGGTACGTAGCCCGGTGTAAGGAATATGAATAGTGTGCCGACGGCCATGCCTATGGCCCAGATTACGGCTATGGCCGAGTCTTCACGCACACGGTCATGTGTTGCCATCCACTGCACGCCGAGCGATGAGGCTATGGCAAATACCGCGGCCATCATTATGGGGCTGACTCCCAGATAGTAACCGAGGCCCAGGCCTCCGAAGCACGCGTGGGTCACTCCGCCCGATATGGATACGAGCCTGCGGCTGATGATGTAGGTGCCGATGACGGCCGATGCCACACTCAGCAGCACGACGGCTAACAGTGCGTTGCGGAAAAATTCGTATTGCAGGATGTCCAAATGCGTATTAAGTAACTCTTAGATGATTAGTAATGTAGGTGAAATGTTCAGCCGCACAGCATGACCCACTCGTCGCGAAGGTCGAGGGGCAGGGCTATGTCGCGTTGTGTCAGGGCGCTGCCCCATGCGTATACTTCGGTGGCCCCGAGTGTGTAGAGGACTTCGCGAAATTCGTTGATCTCGTCGGTCGTGTAGCTGTCAGGTTCGCGTCCGGCAAAGCGGTCAAGCTCCTCATCGTCATAATAGAGTTCGTCGGGGCGGAGCAGGCCTTTCTCGCACACGGCATGCCGTCCGCAGCACACTTCGTCCTGCTGCGTGGCGTCGGCCGTCTCCGGGTCGGGGGCGGCGGGTGCTGTCTCCTCGCCGCTGCCTCGCGTCAGGTAGAGGATGAGGCCGGTAAGGAGTGTGACAGCGAGTATGATAAGTGAGCCTGTCATAGCTGTGTCTCGGGGTCCATAAGTGTTTCGGGCTCGGCGTCGGCGTCGATGAGCGTGAATCCGGCCGCGCGTAGGTCTTCCCAATACTGAGGATAGCTCTTGCTCACGACCTCGACGTCGTTCATCACGATGCCGGGGATGTAGAGTGCAACCGGGGCGAGGCTCATGGCCATGCGGTGGTCGGCGTAGGTGTCGAATACGGGCATCTCGTGGATGGGTACGCGTCGGCCGTCCCAGCTGAGTGTGCCGGGGACAGCAGCATCAAGCATCACTCCGGTTTTGGCCAGCTCGCGACAGAGGGCTGCGACCCGGTCGGTCTCCTTGATGGCGAGTGTGTGTAGCCCGCTGAAGTGGAACGGTATGCCGAGCATGACGCACGTGACGGTCACATACTGCGCCAGGTCGGGGCAGTCGGAGAAGTCGATGGTGGCTCGGGCGTCGGCGTCTGGATTGGCCGTGAGGTCGGTGCCTCCGTTTTCGCCCTCCCACTCGGTGTCCACGCCGAGACGTGAATATATGTCGGCGAGGCGGCGGTCGCCTTGACAGGAATCCTCACAGAGGTTGTCGATGGTGACGGCTCCCGCTGACAGAGCGGTGATTTCGTACCACGCAGCGGCTGCGCTCCAGTCCCCCTCGATGACGCGGGGTGAGACGGGTGTGGTGTAGCCGCCGGCGGGTACGGTGATCGTGTTGAGATAAAAGTCACTCTCAACACCGTAATCACGCATCATCCTGAGAGTCATTAGTATGTAAGGACGCGACGCAATCTCCCCGAGCAGCGTCAGGCGGAGTCCGTGTTCCATCACGGGTGCTGTCATGAGCAGTGCCGATATGTATTGTGAACTGACGGATGCGTCGAGCTCCAGGTCTCCTCCTTGCAGACGCTGTCCGCGGATGCGAAGGGGCGGGAAGCCTTCTTCTCCTTCATATTCGATATTGGCCCCGAGGTCCTTGAGCGCCTCGACGAGCACCTTGATGGGGCGCTGACGCATGCGTTCCGAACCGTCGAGCGAGACGTCCGAACCGGGTGTGCAGGCGTAATAGGCTGTGAGAAAGCGCATCGTGGTACCGGCAGCACCGACATTGACGGTGCGGTGGCCTGTCGTGCCGGCATCACCGCGCAACGCGGCGGTCATGGCATCGGTGTCATCGCACTCGGCCACTCTCGCGAGCGGGGCTGATCCGGGTGTGAGCGCGTTGATGATGAGCGCGCGTGCGCTCATGCTCTTGGAGAGCGGGAGCGACAGACGGGTTTCGAGAAAGCCTTCGGGAGGAAATATGCGGAGATTCATAATATTATCAGTTTATTTCAGTCGGCGGTAATGGCTGTGACGATCGATTTCTGCGAGCCACGCCAGGGTAGGGTGCCGTAATATTTCTGTGTGGTGACTGTGACTCTGCGCCCAGTGCCCTGATAGGACTGGACTACGCGGGCCAGCGAGTCGTCAGGTATCGAGAAGTAGAAGTCGCGTGAGTATACTTTGGCTGTGTCGGCGAGCATGCTTTCAGATATCATCTCGCCCTCGAATGTCTTGAAGAATAAGCCGCGCTTCTCGACGAGAACTATGTAGCCCGACGTGAGGGTGTCGGAGGTGTAGGGGATGAAATAACGGATGTAGAATGCTGTTGCGGCCACGGCGATAAGGATGAGGAAAAACCATATAAGTCTCATGCATCCGCGGCGATGCTTGCGCGCGGGCGATTCGGGGTTGTTGCTGTTGCCGTTGCCGGAGTTACCGCGGCTGCCGCTGTCAGTGCCTGTAAACGAGAACTCGTTGCCTGTCGGACGCTGTTCGGGGCGGGTGTCTGACTGTTCGGGCCGTGAGTCGGTGTCATCGGTCGGCACGGTGTCGTCGGCCGGCCGGCCGTTGCTGTCACCGTCGTTGTCGTTACCTTTGAAATTACGGAGGAAATAGTCGTCCTGATGGTCAATCCATTTCATTTCTTAACGGTTTTTTTGATCGTTTGTCCAAGGCTATCCACGCGAATGTGAAGAGGCCGAGTATGATAGATGTTATGGTCTGTACGCCGAGTGCGAGATTGGCGAATGAAGTCATGTATTCCTTCGTGAGTCCGGCAATACCCGATGAGTATAGTCCGAGGCCGAAGATCATGGCCCACTGCCACGGACCGATGCCGCCGTTGGAGGGTACGAGCATCGACAGACTTGTCAGCACGAAGCATACGAGCAAGGCTGTGATGCCGTAGGTCTCAAGCACTTGGGCCGTGAGTGAGAATGACATGAATGCGCAGCCCAGACCGACAAAATAGCATGCCCATAATAATATGGTGTAGAATAGCCAGAGTCCCTTGCCGGGCATACCGGCGATGACTGCGAAGCCTCGCCACAGTCCGCGCAATGCTTTACGGATAGCTGCGATGATGCGGTGTTCGGGATAGCGGATAAACAGCCACAGCATTATGGCGAGGATTGCTACCACGGCTCCCCACAGTATCGGTGACAGGAATATCGATATGATACGCGCTCCGAGTCCGGGGTTCTGACCCAGATAGGCCATGAGCTGAGGACCGGCGAGAATGAATGCCGTGAGTGAGATAAGTCCTACGGCTACAGTGTCCGAGAGGCGGTCGGCCACCATCGATCCGAACACGGTGGTGAATGACGCCCGCTGGCGTTCGGCCACGAAGCCTGTGCGCCACACTTCACCGAGGCGCGGGAAAACAAGATTGACTGCGTAGGTGCCGAAGACACTGAGCGTCAGGATCCATAGCGACGCCCTGATGCCGAGTGCGCGTAGCTGTAACTGCCAGCGTGCCGCGCGGGCGAGCATGGCACCGATCACCAGAGCGAGGTTGGCCGATATCCAGCCCGGGTCGACCTCGGTGCGGATCGTAGTCCACATCTCCCTGACATTCACGCCCCTGACCAGCAGGTAGCATAGCCCGACGGTTATGACGACGGGTATGCCGTATTTGAGCGTCATCCCGAGCAGTGACGGGCGCGCCGATGGCTGACGTGGTGTATCGGATAGCTGCATGTCAGAAATATCTGGAGTTGGTGCCGTTGCCGTAACCTGAGCTGTTGGTGAAATTGCTGTTGCGGGTGGCTGAGTTCATGAACGGGTCGTCAAAGAATTCGTCCTCTTCCTCATCGTTGGCGGGGAGTGAGTTGTCACGCTCGCCCTTCTTGAGTTTCGGTTTGTTCTTCTTGATCTCCTGCGGTTTCTGTTGGTCGACGGGGAGCTCGTTGATGTCCCAGTTCTGTTCGATGGTCCAGTTCTTCTTCAGATTGAACCGTTTAGGATAATAATACACCTCCTCGGGCTGTCGCTGTATTGAGTCGGAGAGTGAGCCGGTGGTCCACTCGCCGTTGCCGTCGGCATCGAGATAGAGGCGTGCATAGTATGAGCCGGGCGTGAGATAGCCTATGGTCGCCGAGTTGTCGATGACGCGTGCGGTGCCGACAGGTTTGTCGGACGAATTGAGTACCTCAACGATAGCGGGGATACTGTCGAGTCCGGTGATGTTGAAGATGACGGTCGAGTAGTCGTCACTCTTTTTTGTGGTAAATTCGTGTACGATTCTCTCATTGACCAGTCCATAGAGGTCGGTCACGGCGGCCGAGTCGATCGTGAGACGATACTTCGTGCCCTCTTCCCATTGATAAGGAGCTGTGTAAGTCATCGGCTTGAGCGGGTCGAGACGTGAGAATGACGGTCGGATGATGGGATACCATACCGTATCGACCTGCACCTCAAACGAGACTGCCGTCGTGTCGAAGTCGACTATGGGAGTGCTGCCGGTGACAATGAGCCCGCGGTTGAGTTCCTGACTGGAGCCTGAGGTGACACGGAGTTCCATGTGGGGGATTTTGGGCACGGAGTCCTCTTCCTCATCATCTTTCTTTTTCTTTTTCGGCTCTTTTTTCTTGACGCTGCGTATGTTGAACTTGAGGGTGTCGGTGGTCCATGTCAGTTCGTCGTTCGTGTCGGTGCGCAGGTATCTGGTCTCAAGTGTTATCGAGTCGAGTGCCACGAGTGATGTGTCAGAGATCCAGTAGGTCAGCGTGTCGAGAGTGGGTGATGCGTCAAGCATGCTCCAGGCCGAGATCTCTTCACCTGCACGGTGGGTGTTGAGGAGCTTTATTATAGGCAGTGTGTCGGCCTTGGTGCTGAACTGGAATGTTATCTTGTTGCGCTCGGAACGCTTGTAGTCCTTGAGATATTGTGATGTGTAGCCTTCGTTGAACCATGTGAGCAGTATGTCGTCAGGGAGAAAGCGGGTGGCGTCGCGTGTCACAAGCGAATCACGTTCGCCGTTCTGACGCGTGAGCGTGTCAGTGACGGTGATGGGCATTGACGAGGGACTTATGGTGATGTCGTAGAATGCCACGTCCTCCGAACGGTCCCAGTGATAGTCGCGGTTGACATCCTTGAGGGCGAAAATCCTGTATGTGCCCTCCTTGAGATTGCGCAGTGTGAACTGGCCCAGCTGATTAGTCTTGGTGATGCGTTCAAACGGCAGGGTGGATATGGCTGTGTCGGACAGATTGGAGTATACGCCTACGAGCATTCCCTGAGCCGGCTCGAGCGTGCGGGCCTCGAATACCATGCCCGAGATGCGAAGGGTGTCGATGGTGTCGCCTGTTGAGAAGTCCATGGCGAATCCGTCGAGCACGTTGCCTTCGTTGAGATCCTTGACTGCGTCGGCGCAATCGATGGTGTAGGTGGTGTTGGGCAGCAGGGTGTCACGCAACTCGATGGTGAGCCGGCGGCCGTTGGACGATATGGCGGGAGTCGTACGCTGTGCGGGCGACACCACAATCTTGTTCATGGCGTCGTCAAGCGCGATATTCTCGTCAAAATCTATATGTATGCGGTTGTTGTTCACATTGAGCTGTCCCATAGCCGGATTGGAGCGGACGTAGACAGGGGGGAGCTCGTCACGCGGTCCGCCCTCGGGTCGTCCCATATTGGCACAGGCGGCCAGCATGACCGCCGCAATCATTGCCAGGAGCATTCTCAATTGTTTTGCTGAACGCATCGTCAGGGATATTCTTGGTGATTATCTCACAAAATTACTAAAAAATCAATACATTCATGGCCCGATGTGCGAAAAAATGGCATTATCAGGGCAGTTCGAGTCTGCTGCCGTTGAGACTCAGGGCATTTCTGTCGATGAGCGTGCGGATGGTCTCGGTCACGTTATCGTGCCCGTAATGTGGTCCGAGGCTCTCGACCAGGGTGCGTACATCGGCTCCGCCGGGATGCGACACCTGATAGATGATGCTGTCACTCAGCCGTGCACCTTGGCCGGCATCACGTTGGCGCGAGGCTCGGCACACGTCGCATTTGCCGCACGGCTCGGCCGGATCTTCTCCGAAATAGCGCAGTAGTGTGTTGGCCCGGCACCGGTCGGTGTCGAACGTAAACGAACGGATGGCGGCCACACGTTGCTCCATGCGTTCGCGCTGGCGCTCATAGACATCGGTGGGTATGATGAGGTAGCGGGGCTCTTCGCGTGAAGTGGTGTAGACGAGGTAGGGTGTCGTGCTCCGCGGAATGTAGTGGATGACGTGGAGCCGCCCCAGTGTGAGCAGGGCCTGATATACCTGCTCGGACGACATGCGCAGTGTCTCGGCAATGGTCACTTCACTGATATATACGTAATCGGTGAATACGCCTGTGTAGCGACGCAATATGCATTGCAGCACCTCCTCCTCGTCACGGTCGAGCCGCAGGTCGTAGAGTTCGTCGCGCCTCATGAGAACCATGAGCCGTGAGCGGGATGTGGTCTCGTCGATATACTCGACGTATCCGGCGCGGGTGAGTATCATCAGTGCGTTGCGTGCCGCCACCGGCGGGAGGTCGAAGGTGTCGCAGAAGCGTGAGAAGTTAAATTCGTATACCATACCGTAACCCTCGCCGACGGGGACGTTGACGAAGTTGCCGGCCATCTCGTAGACACGTGCTATGAAATCTTTGGGAGGAAAACTCTCGCCGATGCGGCGTGTGAGCAGGCTTTTGTCGTAACGCGATGCGATGATGACGGCCAGCGATTCACGCCCGTCGCGTCCGCCGCGCCCTGCTTCCTGATAGTATTCTTCGAGCGATGAGGGGAGGTCGAAGTGCACCACAAGGCGTACGTCAGGCTTGTCGATGCCCATGCCGAATGCGTTGGTGGCTACCATCACGCGCACGCGGTCGTTCTTCCATCGGTCCTGGCGCTCCTCTTTGTCCTCCGGGGTGAGCCCTGCGTGATAGGCTTCGGCACTGATGCCTGCGCCGCGCAGTATTCCGGCCAGTTCGACGGTGCGTTTGCGCGATCGGACATATACGATGCTGCATCCTGACGTGGCGGTGAGGATACGGAGCAGCATCGGTTCCTTGTTGTCGGTGTAACGGACGATATAGCTTAGATTCTGACGCGTAAAGCTGCGGGCATAGACCCGTGGCTCGCTGAACGACAGGTGGCGCATGATGTCGGCCGTCACCTCGGGGGTGGCTGAAGCTGTCAGTGCAAGTACGGGCACATTGTCTCCGACCAGTCGCCGCAGGGATGCGATGCGCAGGTAGGAGGGGCGGAAGTCATAGCCCCACTGCGAGATGCAATGTGCCTCGTCGACCACTATCAGTGACAGCGACAGCGTGCGCAGCTCGGCGATGAAGCGTTCGCTCTGAAGCCGTTCGGGCGACACGTATGCGATCTTGGCCTTGCCGAGACGGCAACGGGTGAGGGCGAGGTCCTTCTCGCGCGGAGTGAGTCCGGAGTGAAAATATACGGCGCGGATGCCGCGGGCGGCCAGGTTGTCCACCTGGTCCTTCATCAGTGAGATGAGCGGCGTGATGACCAGCGTGATGCCGGGCAGCATCATGGCGGGGACCTGAAACGTGAGGCTTTTGCCGCCCCCGGTAGGGAGCAGTCCGAGTGTGTCATGTCCGGCCATGACCGAGTCGATAATCTCGGCCTGCATGGGCCGGAACTCGTCATAGCCCCAATACTGTTTCAGTATGGAGTGTTTCATCGGCTCTCGTAGGGGTGTCAGCAGAGTATCCCTTTGACGAGCAGCTGCACGGAGTGTGAGCTTTTGCGCTTGTTCTCGTCGATGGTGTAGCAGATGTCAAACGGTTTGCCCGAATGGATATGGGCGAAGTGTTCGGCCGAGTTGAACGCGATGCCGTTGTAGACTTTGCCCGAGGTGTCATCGACGATCTCAAGCTTGATGTGTTCGCCCTGCTTGCCGACGAGTTTGCTCGTGCCGAAATCCTTGACGCGGCGAGTGCAGAATACGGGCTTGGAATTGCCCGGGCCGAAGGGGTTGAATTTGCGCAGCAGTGTCAGGAACTCGGGCGTGATCTCGCTGAAGGTCAGGTAGGCATCGATGTCGAGCTGTGGCGTGAGCTGGTCGGTGCGTATATTCTCCTTGACAAACTCCTCGAACCGTCGTGTGAATTCCGGGATGTTCTCCTCCTTGAGCGAGAGGCCCACGGCGTATGTGTGTCCGCCGAAATTCTCCAGCAGGTCGCGTGTGGAGTCAACGGCACTGTATACGTCGAAACCCTGTACCGATCGGCTTGACCCGGTGGCGAGGCCGTTGGCGTGTGTGAGCACTACGGTGGGCTTGTAGTAGAGTTCGGTGAGGCGTGATGCCACGATGCCGATTATGCCTTTGTGCCAGTTCTTGTTGTAGATGACTATCGACTTCTTGTGCGAATGGCTCACGTCGCGTTCCTCAAGTATGGCGTTGGCCTCGTCGGTGATCTGCTTGTCCAGCTCCTTACGGTCCTGATTGTAGCCGTCGATCTCCTTGGCGCGGGCCATGGCGTCGGTCATGTCGCGGCTCACGAGCAGATCCACGGCCTCCTTGCCGCTCTGCATGCGTCCTGAAGCGTTGATGCGGGGCCCGATCTTGAAGATTACGTCGCTGATGGTTATCTCCTTGCCCGAGAGTCCGCAGATACGGATGATGGCGCGCAGGCCCATGTTGGGGTTGGAGTTGAGGCGTTTCAGACCGTAGTAGGTGAGTATCCTGTTCTCGCCCACCATCGGCACGATGTCGGCGGCGATGGATACGGCCACGAGGTCGAGCATCCCCTCAAGGTCGCCCATAGGGAGGGCGTTGGAGATGGCGAACGCCTGCAGCAGCTTGAATCCTACACCGCAGCCCGACAGGTGCGAGCACGGATAGGTTGAGCCTTCGAGCTTGGGGTTGAGGATCGCTGCGGCCGGGGGCAGCACATCATCGGCCACATGGTGATCACAGATGATGAAGTCGATGCCGAGTGTGCGCGCATAGGCCACTTCATCGGTCGCCTTGATGCCACAGTCGAGTATTATGAACAGTCCTACGCCGCTCTCGGCTGCCATGTCGATAGTGGCGCGTGAGATTCCATACCCGTCCTCGGTGCGTGTGGGTATGTGATACTCGATGTTGGAGTAGTAGTTGCGGAGATACTTGTAGACGAGCGCCACGGCGGTGGTGCCGTCCACGTCGTAGTCGCCGTAGACCATGATTTTTTCTTTCCTCCCCATGGCGAGGTTGAGCCGCTCCACAGCCTTGTCCATGTCAGGCATGAGGAACGGGTCGTGCAGATCCTTGAGCGAGGGGTGAAAGAATTTTTCGGCCTCCTCGACAGTGGAAATGCCCCGTTGTGCCAGCAGCTCGCTAATAGGCGGTACGCCCGAATAGCGCTGTGCCAGTCGGGATGCCGCTTCTTGCTCGTCGGATGTAAGAGGACAGTAATTCCATTTACTTGTCATTTATGTAGTTTTTTTCTTTTTTCTGTCAGAAGGCCATGTCCGTAAAGGAACATGGTGAGGAGAGATTGGCGGGCGTGGGCCCCATATATGGCTAATCCCCTCAGTCAGAGTCCTGATGGAGGGGTGAGGAGTGAGGGGGTGTCGTAACATGCGGACGTAGCGTCGGGAGCCTACTCACCCTCTTCTGCAAAGTTACACAGAAATCCCCGAATTTTACCTATAAATAATGTTAATGCTTTTTGTTAAGTAATCTTAAAGCCGAGTATGATGTGATGTGACAAAAAAACGCCGGGAACATACTGCCGGCCCGCGGATGGGCCGGAATGTTCCCGGCGTTCGTGTGTTCAGGTCTCAGACCCGATGTGGATCGGAGATCAGAGGATTACTTTTTCGATCTTGTCACCCTGTCGGCGGATGTAGATGCCATTGGAGGGATTCTGTACGCGGATACCCTGAAGGTTGTAATATTCGGGAGTGTTCTCGTCAGCTGACACCTCGATGTCTGCGATGCCCGATGTGAAGTCCGCACCCTCTGACATGATGCCGCGTGCGCCGTTGGCGTTTACGGCGCATACGGTGTAGGTGCCGTCGACTGCGCGTGTGCGGTCGGTGACGGCGTGACGGGTGTCGGTCGTGTATGCGATGAGTTTGCCGTCGGCATATACTATGTAGCCTGCCGCACGGTTTACGGGGCTCCATGTGATGATGCCGTCCTCGATGGTGATTGCCGGAGCGTCAAGAGCATCGGTGAGTTCGGTGGCAAGCCAGCTGTCTTTATATCCGAGTACGTTTTTAAGAGTGAAGACTGTGGCCTCTTCGGCTGTCAGTACAGGGGTGTAGGTATTTGTGCTGGTGGGGGAGTTGGTACGCTTGCTCAGGTCGAGAAGATTGCCGTCGGCATCCTTCGATCCGTATTCATAGAAGTGTGTCGGGAGATTTGACATCTGACCCCAGCCTCCATCGTTGGGGAGGGCCTCCATTGTGGTGTTGATGAAGTAGTTGCGGGGTTCGTTCTGCCAGGGGCGGCCGAGGCTGTATTTACCGGCGCCCTTGACTATACAGTCTGACATCACGTAGCCGTACTTTGTGGATGCGGAGGTTGACGGAGCGGTGATGTATCCACCCTCGTGTGTATTCACGAATGTGCAGTGGTCATAGAAGTGATCGCCACCGCCACAGATGTAGTCGACCGATCCGTGGATGGTGCAGTTGAGATAATAACCGCGCTCGCCGGTCACCTGCGTGTCCTGCACGCTCTGAAGTGTGACATTCTTCATAATGTCAAGATTGCCACCGTAGTGTGCGACACCCACACCGACACGGTCGGACTTGCCGAAATCGAGGTCGTTGCGGACGGTGAGATTCTCCATGTAGATATTGGTCGAGTAGCGGGTAGACAGTACGGGATAGGAGATGCCCGTGCGTGTGCCGTGAAGAAGTACGCCATCCTGACTCTCGCCGATGAGGCTGACATTATAGACTTTGTTGATGCCGAGGCACGCATCGGTGGCGCTGTTGTCATGTCCGAGGTCATAGTCGCCGTCGTGGATATAGATGACAGTGAGAGGTGACTCGGCGTTGCTGTTGGTCTGGCTGAGAGATGCGACTGCATTGCGGAGACCGTCTACGTCACTCACTTCGATGAAGCGCTCGGCTGTGATTGCCTCGACGGGGGCATTTTCTTTGCCTGTGGTGAATGTGTAGCTGATTGCATCGGCATTGGTGTTACCGTATGAATCATGCAGGGTGCCGGCAGGAATAGTGAAGGTGTATTCCTTGTCATACTCCATATCCCAGAGCGCGAACTGTAGGCTTGACGAGCCGCCCTCGGCCTTGACGGTCGAGCCGTTGAATGTCACTTCTGCATCACCTACGGCGCGGTCGAATGAGAATGTAAGCACCGTATGGTTTTTGCCGGTGAGATCGGTGCATGATTTTTCAGCAAGCTCTACAGGTGTGTTGAGTGCAAACTCCTCATAGACGAACTCAAACCACATCACGGGTTGTGAGCCGCCTTCGATATTGATCTCGAACGGTGAGCCGGCTTTATGTCCATCGATGTTTATGACGAGGTTATAGGCTGTGGAGGCGGGATTATTGAATGTGCTTGAGGTGGGGAGATAAACCGACGAGCCCTCGTTGGTGGTCACTGATGTGATGCGTCCGGGTGCATAGTTGTCGGCAAGACCACCGAGTATGAGCTGCTTGACAAGCATGTCGGAGGGGATGGAGAGGGTGATTTTATCGCCCTTGAATTTGAACTGAGTTCCGCCCCAACCGTCACCGCAGGGATCGATGGTGAAGAGGCCGTTGCTCCATGTGTTGTTGTCCTGCTTATTGGAGCTGTCGTAGCGCAGATCCTGTCTCTTGTCAGCCTCGGTCGGCGTGTAGAGATGGATACCCTCGATGGATAGTGTGAAGTCCTTGGTTTTGTCGCCGGCCTTTCCGCTGAATTTGGCCGAGGCGGTGGTGCCGTCAAGTGTAAGGATGCCGTCAGCGGAAGATCCGTCAACGAATGTCGCTTTTACAACTGGAATTGCCGTATAAATGTTGCCGGTGAGAGTGGCTGAGGCATCATTGTTGAGGTTCTCTATGATTTCGGCGGTAACCTCCACGTCATCGACGGTGATGCCTGAGAGGCGTACGTCACCGATGTGGAAAATGCGTACTTTATACTCAATCTGGTCGGAGAAAGCGCCCTCGTCGGGAGTGAGCTTGAATGTGACGATTGCCTCCGAATTAGGTGCGGGAGATGTAACTTCGTACACACCGTCTGACTTGGTCGTAACGGTGCATCCCTCGCCGGTAGCCTCGACGGTTGCACCGGTGTGTTTTACGTTGAGGGTGACTGACTGTGCGCTGAAGTCGACTGGTAGATTGAATGAATAGTCGTATCCGTCGTAAGGGGTACTGTCGATCCCGACGGCTGTGATGTCGGATATCTGAGCGAAGCTGTCGCCGACGCGGTTGAGGGTAAAGCTTATCCAGTTGGCAATGTAGCCGGTCGATGAGCTTGAGATCTCCATCGTCAGCGATTTCTCGCCCTGACGAATCAAGCCGGGAAGTGTGATCTGTGCTTCGTGTTTAGCGCTTACGTGGTATACCGTCCTAACCTCTACATCGCCTGTAGCCTTGTCGGTTACGGTAAATATGAAGTCGCCGGCATTCTGAAACCAGTTGAAGTTGATATTTGCCTGATATACGCCGGCCTGTGAGCAATTGAAGCTGTATGTCGCTTTGCCTCCGTTCTTTGCATATCCGACATTGGGCGGTGTGTTGTTTTCAAGTCTGAGGCCACCCTCGTATGTGCCGTCCGAGACATCAATCGAGATGATACCTTCACTTTCAGCAGCACGCGACATAGACTGAGTCGCTGTGGCAGTGGTCGATGCTGTAGCAAGTGTCACTCCTGCTGCGATGCCTAAGGTGATGATGCCGGTCAGCATCATCGGGTAAAGTTTTTTCATGGTTGATTGTATAAATTTGTTGATTATTGGTAACAGGTAAAAGTTGTTACGCAAATTTATAATGTGCATTTATCGTATGCAAACGGTAAACCTAAAAATAACAAATTTTACACATATTTCCGTCAATTATTCCCTCTCCCCATTTTTTTAGGTGGTGTTAATGAATCACCCGTCCGGGCGAAATCTCGTCCGGACGGGTGGATCGGTTATGTCGTATGTAAGTACGGGAACAGTCAGTCTTTCTGCATGTGTACGTCAAGCTGCGGGAACGGGAACGAGATGCCTGCGCGTGCGGGTAGGGTGGAGTAGATGGTCTCGTTCATGCCGAAGAATACGTCCCAGTAATCGGCGCTCTTGACCCATGCGCGTATAGTGAGCGTGACAGCCGAGTCATCGAGTGATGCGAGATAGACCACAGGGCCGGGGAGTCCGTCATTGGCAGCAGGGTCGTTGAGTACACGCGGGTCGGATGTCAGCATTTCGATCAGAGCCTCGCGGGCGCTCTCCACACTGTCGCCGTACGAGATGCCTATCTTCCATTCCACGCGGCGATAGGGCTGCATGGTCGAGTTATTGATAGCACCTGTCGACAGTCCGCCGTTGGGTATGATGATGGTCTTGTAGTCGGGGGTGGTGATGACGGTGTTGAACATCTCGATCTTCTTGACAGTGCCCGCATAGCCCTGTGCCTCGATGTAATCGCCTACCTTGAACGGTTTGAGCGCGAGGATGAGCACTCCGCCGGCAAAGTTCTGAAGCGTACCGCTCATGGCCATGCCGATGGCGACACCGGCCGAGGCGAAGAGTGCGAGGAATGAACTTGTCTCGATGCCGAGGATGCCGATGACCGAGATTATAAGGATAAAGTATAATACTATCCTTACCGAACTGAGTACGAAGGTCGAGAGTGAGGCTTCGATGTTGCGGCGCCGCAGGATGCCGTCGATGATGGCATAAATGCGGTTGATTACGAATTTTCCGAGATAGAATACGGCGACGGCTGCTGCAAGAGATATGGCGAAGTGTGCCAGATCGGAGGCGACGGTGCTTATGACCTGGTCAAAAGACATGTTTTTGAACTGTGACAGTTCTTCTTTCGGAGCGGGAACGGTGTCGGCTGATGCGCCGTGTACGCCTAAGATTGCATCGGAAATCTGGTCGATAAGAGTCATTGCGATTGTGTGTTATTATGACGGGAAGGTATGTATTACTGGTATGCCGGAGCGTATGACACGACGTCTTTCCACCACTGCAGTGTGTTGTAGCCTCGCCAGGTGATGTCCTGAGGCTGATCGATGGCGAATGTGCCGAGTCCACAGTATCGGTCGAAATAGACGTTGCCGATACCTGTGCGGGTGGCAGCGCCATACACTACCGTTTTGCGCCAGGCGGCAGTCCATGCATCCCGCAGATCCGTGCGGTCGGTGGTGTACAGCTCCATGAGGTTCTCCATGTCGAATATGTATCTTGACGAGTAGGGGGTGTTGTAGCACTGCACCCTTGCTGCATCGGGGTGGATCGAGGAGAGAGTCAGGTATATGTCGCGCGAGGCGTCGGCGAGCTCGTCAAGATGACGTGTGTCATATACGGCTATCTGGCATTTGTCATCATGGCCGTTCTCTTTGTCTTTATAATAATTATATGTGTTTTGGGCCGCGCTTATCATCGCATTCTCCATGTCGGTGTCGAGCGTGAACATGTGAGGCATATTGCGGTCGTAAGGCATACCGTCGATGCTGAGTTCGGTGGGGCTTGCTACCATTATCGGAGCGAGGTTGCGCAACTCGTATATCGCCTCCACGCATCCCATCAGGCAGCAGTCGAAGTAGACGAACGAGAAGTGCTCGTCTTCGAGCGTCTTGGCAAGAGTCTGTACGGTGATGTGATAACCGCGGTCGTCGCCGAAAGCGCGGTATCGGTCGTCGGCATCGCTTGTTGCACCGAGCCAACCGTTTGCATGGCTCCAGAGCACGAGGCCGTAATCCTCGGCCGGTGCGAGGGTCTTCATATC
The DNA here is from genome assembly GCA_014802015.1 of Bacteroides sp. GTDB lineage: Bacteria > Bacteroidota > Bacteroidia > Bacteroidales > Muribaculaceae > Duncaniella. The sequence goes on along the minus strand of JAAVDB010000020.1, from coordinate 14,427 downwards.
AGCCATAACCTCACGGATCCGTTCGGGATCAACGGAGTAGACGGACGGGTCATCGGGATAGGTCTTCAGTACCTTCATGCCATCCTTGGTGATTTCGAGCATCTGCGGCGGATTGCCTGAGGCGGTCTTGGGGCGGTTGTGATAGACGAGCAGGCGGCCGCCGTTGAGGCTCCCTTCCTTAGCGCCGTTGATCATCTCGTTGAGGTCGTCCTGATCGCTGCCGAAACTTGTGCCGAGAGTATTGTCGGCCACCATGTATACGAGCACGGTACGGTGAGCGAGAGGTGTTTCCTGACCGGGTTTGTCCGGCTTGTCGTCAATATTGCCGATAGGGTCATCATCGCCACATGCCGACAGTGGAGCAAGTGTGACGGTAAGTAGTAATATTTTAAGGAGAAATCTGTACATAATTCTAAATTTTGCAGAAGTGAATTTTCAGTATCGATTAAGACAAATTTAGGCGATAATGCCCCGCCCTCGGCTGAGGCATAACGTAATGCAATATGCAAAATTAATGAAAATCCCCGACATAAGCAATAGCCTGATAGTTGGGGCGTACGGCAATATTCGAGCCACGATACTAACTAAATGTGTCAAAATATACATAAATATACGTAATAGGATGAAGAAAAATGAATTATGGATTGTTTTAACAGGAAAAATGTGTAAATTTGCGAACAAAATCAATAGATCAGCAGCGGGCTCCTGAGTAATTGAGCCGGATTAAGTAATGAGATTTGAGTTAAGTGCAGATGCGCGTAAGGCAACAGAGATGTCTGTCGGTGTCACATGCGAGACAATGATGCGGACGCCACTTGACAGATATGAAAATGATGGAACGGTAAGAAAAGATAGCCGTGGCCGTCAGGTTAAGTCGCGTGGCTCAGTATATCTTCAACTCGGACGTATGGCATCGGTAGACCGATTCAAAAACGTTATTTCAAAATTCTGAGTCTGATGCCGAGCCCGGAACTGCAAGCTCTCTACAATAAATATCATGGGGTATTGAAACCTATGATTGCAGAATACGAGTCGCGAAATGAGGATTTCGTGACTCCGTTGCTTGAAGACCTTCCGGATATGTTTGATCACGTAGCTCTATATGAGAATACGCTTGACAAAAGTCATATAGCAGGGGCTATGAAGCATTTGGATAATGCGATTGATGCGGTCAGGACATGTCTGTTAGGGAGTATGATGGAGGATGTGGAGAAGTTCAGATCACGTTTCCCCGAGGAGGTTCTTATGGCTATCAAAGAGGGACACTTTTATGGTAAATTCATCTCACTTGAGACTAAAGTCCGTGAGTGCAAGGACTCCGATCCGGAAAGAGCATACGATATTCTCAAGGAGATGGAGGGTATGATGATGTCGGTTCACGGTGCGTCACTTTCAATGGGCTTGCTGTTTGATAATCGATTGATAGTCATAGGTAAATGGGTTATAACGATTCTGATAGCCCTGATTGTTAACTGGATAATCCTGAAATTGATATGATCCCGAAGCTCTATGCATAAGAAAGTTGAGGATAAATATAAAGATCTGATAGAGTCGTATGTCAATATCAANCCGATATTGTCAAATCTTTATAAACGTAACGGGAATCATCACATTGAAGGTATANTGAACGAAATCCGTGCGCTGAATGACCACATCGCCAGATGTTACATTCCGGGATTGACCGATGTGCAGGCGTTTGAGGAATTGAGTAAGGCGGAGGGGCATCTGAAACGTCTGATTTACGATAGTTTCAAGCAGCTCAACATTATTTTCTACGATTATACAGGTGATTATGAAAGAAGATTTTTCGGNTCACATTGGATAAGTCTTAACGGAGGGGATTTTTGGTCGGANTATATTCGACTAAGACAATTAATCACACGCTCCGTCGAGAATGCCAAGTTGAATGAGTCAAAGGATGCCGACNNTGCATTTGCTGATTATCAGGCAGCATACGTGGCTCAGGAAAGTATNTATNAAATGCTTGNGTCTCATAAGGCTGATCTTGAGCGGGGTCTCCTGGATAAAATGGTCCGTGTCGTAAGTACGAATAAAAGCTGGTTGCTGTCAACAGTCGCTCTGGCGATAATCCCTGCTTTAATATGGGAGTTATATAGGCATTGGACTGAGTCTTGGTGCTGGCTTACAAGCATTTTTAAAGGCCTCGTCCATAATATAGGCCAATTTCTGATTGGACTTTGATTGAATATCATCATTCATCGCTTTATTTGTTAAACTATCGGAAAGGCACTATCTTTGCACTGTTATGATACAATTGTCAAGAATTTTGTCGCGCCGCAGGGTCAAGCATCGGCTTTCGTGGCATATTGTGTTTGAGTGGGAGGACGAGATAGCTCGTGCGCTCGATCTGCCTGTGCGTGCACCGCGCCGACCGGGGTGGTGGATGCGCTCGTTGGCCCGTCGTGTCGGTGCAAGATGTCCGCGCACGCCTCAGGCTCCGATGCTTGAGTTCGTGATGATCGCCACCGATACCAACCGCGGACGCTACGGCCATCGCTCTGTGCCCTGGATTATTGACTATTTTCTGCCTGATGAGTCGGTGACGTCTTTTCTTGAGGCGACGTCGGCGTGCCCATACGTGCTCATATCGAGCCGTGAGGCCTACGAGCATATTATCAAGAACGGAGGTGATGCCGTCAGGTATCTGCATCTGCCGTTGTCGTTGCCTGACCGTTACCGGCTCGATCCGTCGGTGAAGATGGATAAGGATATTGATCTTGCTCTGGTCGGACGTCAGACGTCCGTACTGCTCGGATATGCGCGTCGCTATGTGGCTTCCCGTCCCGGACTCCGCGTGGTGGTCAAGGGTGAGAAACGTAACGGTCACTCGTGGGTGTATGACCTTGACGGCAAGCCTGTGGCTGACATTGATTCGCGTGAGGATTATCTCGCGCTCATGCGTCGTTGCCGGCTGTTTCTCTACTCCACGCCGGGTATGGATGACGGCAAGCCGACCGAGGGCTTTTCACAGGTGACGCCACGGTTTCTTGAGGCGTTGGCGTGCGGATGTCGGCCGCTCATGCGTTATCCTGACAATCCTGATACCCGTCACTATGAACTCGCGTCACTGGCTCCGTCCATAGAGACATACGAGCAGTTTGAGGCTGAGGCTGACCGTGCGCTCTCGACGCCGGCTGATCTGAAGGCCATAGCGTCCTATCTTGAACCGCGTTATACATCGTCGGTAGTGAAAACATTGCTTGAAAAGCAACCAGAAATCAAATAATATAATGTCACGTATCGCTATAATCGGGGCCGGAGTGAGCGGCCTGACTATGGGGCGGCTACTCGCACCCCGGGCTTCGGTCACAATCTATGAGAGCGCATCGCGTCCCGGAGGACTCATAAAATGCGAACGCGTGGAGGGAAATCTGTTCCATACATGCGGTGGTCATGTGTTCAATACCCGCCGTCAGGATGTGCTCGACATGTTCTGGCGCATATTTGACCGTGACCGCGATTTTGTTCTGGCCGAGCGCAATTCGGCCGTAAAGATGCCCGGCGGAGCGGAGGTGCCTTATCCGATAGAGAATCACGCATATATGCTTGATGACGACACGCTCCGGGGGGTTATCGCTGATGTAGCGCGGATGCGTGGTGCCGATGGTGATGAACCGTCTAATTTCGAGGAATTTCTGCGCCGTCAGTTTGGCGGGACGCTCTATGACCTTTATTTCGGACCTTATAACCGCAAGGTGTGGCGCCGTGATCTGTCGACAGTGCCTCTGTCATGGCTTGAAGGCAAATTGCCGATGCCTACACCCGAGGAGATACTGTACAATAATATAAGACGCGTCAAGGAGAAGGCGTTCGTGCACAGCACGTTCTACTACGAGCGACGTGACGGCTCGCAGTTTCTCGCCGATGAGCTGGCGTCGGGACTCGATGTACGTTACTCGACTCCGGTGCATTCCATCGAGCGAAAGGACGGTAAGTGGCGAGTGGAGGGTGAGGAGTATGATGCGGTCGTATTCTGCGGCAATATCAAGCACCTCCCGGCTATGCTCGGCGGGGTGGACATAGCCCCGTTTGTGGCGGACATAGAGGCGTTGGAGTCGCACGGCACGACGGCTGTGTTCTGTGAGATCGCTCCCAATCCCTACAGCTGGATCTATCTGCCCGATGCCGATTATGACGCTCACCGCATCATCTGCACCGGCAACTTCTCGCCGACCAATAATGCTCCGGGGCATACTACAGCTACCGTGGAGTTTACCGATGCTATCAGCCGTGAAGAGATCGAGCGCCAGTTGCCGCGCATACCCTTCTCGCCCCGTTACATCACACACTGCTATAATCCGTATACTTATCCCATCCAGCACTCCGACACACGGACGATGATCACGGCGCTNCGTGAACGTCTGGCAGCCGANGGGCTGTATCTTACCGGTCGTTTCGCGCTGTGGGAATACTTTAACATGGATGTGGCGATGGATTCGGCCATCCGGCTTGCCCCCGAGATCGTTACGGAGTGATGNGCCTGTAAGGTAGTCTAAGTGAGATATGATAAAATTATTCACCGCAGGTAATGTGNCAGTAATCTGACCGATACCTGCGGTGAATNGTATGCTAATATCTATTGGAAGTGNNCTGCGCGTTGCGNCTCGTGTTGCCGTTACGGCTTTTCGTTGTAGATGACGTTGAGCACAGTCTGGCCTGCGGCCTTGAGTGAACTGCGGTCGATATTGTCAAGGTTGTCCTCGACTGTATGCCACGTGGGGGCGAATGACTTGGTCACCTCGTTCTTTGACTCGATGATGTCGATGGCGGGAATGCCGGCCTTGCTGATGAACACGTGGTCGTCAACGACTGCTCCACCGTCAAGGTTGATGAACTTATGCCCGTAGCCCGAGCGGTTGGCTATGCTCCACACCTTGTCCACGATGTTGCGGGCATTGTTGTTGGAGAAATACTCGCGGTGAAACTTGGCGTCGATGCCGCCGACCATATCGAGTAGTATGGCGTAGCGGGGGAGTGAATCCTGCGCGTAGGGCATGTGTGCGGTCCAATACTGTGTGCCGAGTGCCCATGTCTCGTCATGGTTGGAGAATCCCGAGAGCTGGCCGTAATCCTCAGCGTCGACAAACAGCATGTCGACTCCGACCTGAGGTGCCTTGGCTGACAGCTGGCGGGCTATCTCAAGCATGACGGCTACGCCGCTTGCACCGTCATTTGCGCCGGGGACAGGCTCTTCGTATCTGGCTTGTGCCGGATTGCCGTCGGCCCAGGGGCGAGTATCGTAATGTGCGACAAGGAGGATGCGCGACTTGGCTGCGGGATTAAATGCGCCCATTACATTATTAATAGGGAGGCGGTCGCCGTTATATGCCTTGACCTCGGCTCTCTGTTCGCGTATGCTGTCGGCGCCGTGGCGTCTGAGCTCGCTGACGATATATTGGCTACAGGCCTCGTTGGCCTCGCTGCCGGGAATGCGCGGGCCGAAGTTGACCTGTGTGGCCAGGTATGAGTATGCGCTGTCGCTGTCGAATTTGGCAGGCGTATTTATGGCTGATGCCTGTGCGTCAGCGTCAGAGTTGTTTGACCCGGAGCATCCATTGCAGCTTGACATGGCTGAGATGAATATCGGGGCTAATATCAGAACCCTTGCAATTTTGACAATTCTTCTCATTGCGGTTTCAGATTTGATTCTTGTTTATGATTGGCATTCAAGGTTTCCTATCATTAAGGGCGAATGTTGCGGCAAAGTTACAACATTGTTACAAAACATCAACAACATTGTTACAAAAAACATTACGCGCATTAACATTATATAACACTTGTGCGTTCGCATCCTAAAACTGAGGGCCTTACGTCAGGGGTATCGTCGCTGAAAGACGGCCGCGTCATTCGTTAATAATGGTTATATTAGCCGCGGGGTGGTGGGTGATTGGTGGATTTTGAGTAAATTTGCCACGGTATGAATGAATTTTTAAACTGGTGTCGGCGTTATCTGTCGTTTACGTTGCTGGCAGCGCTTATAGTGCTGTCGATAGTGCTGTTCTTCAACGAGAACTCGCTGATAAGCACTATCGGTCAGGAGCGTCGTATCGATGAACTCAACGCTATGATCGAGGAGGCCACTGACACGCTGGTCTATTACCGTGATCTCAACCGCTCGCTCAACAACGACCGCGAGACGATGGAAAGGATCGTGCGCGAACAGCATCACATGCAGCATCCTGACGAAGATGTCTATATTATCGAATAATATGTCACGCAATACACTTGTTACCCTCCTGAGCATGGGGGGACTGATACTGATAATGGCCGCATTGGCGCTCCCAGTGCTTCATATCGGCCGTGAATATATAATGTGGGTCTATGCTGTCGGAGCTGCACTGCTGCTTGCCGGCCGTCTGCTGACTCCCGTGCCGGCCGGAGCATCGGTCAAGCTGCGCCGTCTGCTGCGCATGGAGGTGTGGACCGCACTTGTATTCGTGGCCGGAGCGGTATTCCTGTTTCTGCCTGTGACTCCCGGTGCCGGAGCAGGCAATGACTGGATAGCCTTCACGCTGGCCGGTGGCGTCCTCACGGTGTATACATCCCTGATGATTCCCCGTCAGCGGTGAGGCCGGGCGGGAGAATGTCTCCCGAGGGTGCTCTTAAAACACCATATATGTTTGTGAGACTTAAAATTAATTACTACTTTTGCAGGTCTAAACACTCCAATCGTGGCCCATTATCTTACCATCGACCAAGGCAATACGGAGGCTAAGATAGCCTTGTGGCAGGATGCGGAACTTGAGGACTTTCGCCTTGAACCCGCCCTGACTCCTGACAAGGTCAGTGACTTCGTGTCAGGCCGTAAGCTGGCCGGAGCCATCTATTGCTCCGTGGCGCGTGAGGATGTCGATGTGCTACACCGCATGCGGCATCTGTGTCCGCGTGCCATGCGTCTGACCTCTGACACCCCTCTGCCGCTCAAGGTCGATTACCGCACGCCTACCACGCTGGGTACCGACCGCGTGGCTGCCGCCGTGGGTGCATGGAGCGACTATGCCGGCCGCCCCATACTCGTGGTCGATGCCGGCACTGCCGTGACGTATGACTATGTCGATGCCGACGGGGTGTATCACGGAGGCAATATTGCCCCCGGTATATCGATGGAGCTGCGTGCCCTGCATGAGTTCACGGCGCGTCTGCCACTGGTGCCGTTTCCGGGCAACATGCCTGAGCTATGCACCGAACTCTTCGGCCGTGACACGCGTCAGGCCATAGCTCTCGGGGCTGTCTACTCGGTAGTCGCCTCGATATACTTTTACCGTAGCCGCCTGCCCCGCGAGACCGTCACCGTGCTCGGCGGAGGCTGCGGACATCATCTCGCATCAGTCTGTGACTTTGAGGCGCGGGTTGACGAACACCTCGCCAGCAAGGGTCTAAACCGTATATTGCTCTACAATGAAACTATTTAGGACAACAATCATTACATTCGCATGTGCCCTCGGGGCCATGATAGGAGCCTCCGGCCTCAGCGCTCAGGAGACCAGTCCCTACTCCAAATTCGGCTACGGCCTGCTTGGCGACAACGCCACCTCGACACAGCGTCAGATGGGCTCGACCGGCTATGCGATGCATTCGGGCCGTCAGATCAACGCCATGAACCCCGCGTCGTATGCCGATGTCGATTCGATGACATTCCTCTTCGACCTCGGTGTGGATGTGTCACTCTACTGGCGTCAGGATGCGTCGGGCAAACAGCGTGACTGGGGTGGTGGCATCGATTACATCACCATGCTCTTCCCGGTGAGCAAGACTGTCGGCGTCAGCGCCGGACTCGTGCCGATGTCGTCGGTCGGTTATGCCTTCGGTTCGACGATGGATAACGGATATTCCACCCATCAGGGCCTTGGCGGCATCAATCAGCTGTATCTCGGTGCCGGCTGGACACCCGTGCACGGACTTAATGTCGGTGTAAATGTCAGCTATCTGTTCGGAAATATATGCAATGACGTGTATGCGACTTCCACTTCAGGCATCTCAGCCGTGTTCGAACAGTTGATGGAGGTGCAGGATTATCATTTCCGCCTCGGTGCACAGTACACTTACGACTTCTCGCACAAGCATTCCGCTACGATCGGTGTCACCTACGAGCCGGGTAAGGATCTGCTTGGCAAGACTTACGTAGTGAAATATCTTGAGAACAGTTCGGCTGCGCCTGACACCATCGCCCCCGGCATCGTGCGTCTGCGCAACAACTTCTCGCTCTCGTCGAGCTATGGCATCGGTGTGGCTTACGATTTCGACTCGCGCCTGCATGCCGAGGTCGACTTCACCTATCAGCCCTGGAGTAAGGCCAAATATGCTCAGATCGAGAATTTCTCATCCACCCGTCTGGCTGACCGCTGGAAGGTTGGTGTCGGTGCCGGCTATACGCCCGATCAGCGTGGCGGTTACTTCAAGCGTGTCACATATCGCGCAGGTGCTTTCTACAACCGCGACTATATAATGGTGGGCGACAATCATGTGCGTGACTACGGAGTGTCATGCGGTTTCGGTCTGCCTGCATCAGGTGCCTATCACAAGACTCTGGTCAATCTCGGATTCGAGTTCCGCCAGCGCCAGTCCACCCCCAATCCGATGCTCAAGGAGAAGTATTTCAATATTACTCTCGGAGTCAACTTCAACGGCACCTGGTTCTATCGCAATAAGCTGAGATAATGCGTCTGCGCAACGGCGGAAATATGCGGGTGCTCCCCATGGCCATGCTCGTCATCGCCGCCCTCCTGAGCGGCATGACCGCGACCTCATGCAAGGATGACTCGAAGATCGGTACGGCCTCGGTCGGCACGGCTGACATCCCGACGATGATGACCCGTGATGTCGAGACGCTGATCTCCGATTCGGGTGTGACGCGTTACAGAATCACCACGCCGGTGTGGTATGTATACGATGAGGTCGAGGAACCTTACTGGAAGTTTCCTGAGGGACTTAATCTCGATAAGTTTGACAACTTCTTCCGCACGGAGGCGACTGTGCGAGCCGACTCGGCACGCTATATGAAGCGCACTCAGGTGTGGCGTCTGGACGGTAATGTCAGCATTACTAATGTGATGAACGAGAAGTTTCTGACCGAACAGCTGTTCTGGGACCAGCGCACTCACAAACTGTATTCCGACTCATTCATTCACATCGAGCGCACCGACCGTGTGCTCGAAGGTTACGGATTCGAGTCAAACGAACAGCTCACGAACTATACTATCAAGAAGGTGTCGGGTATATTCCCCGCCTCCGAGTTCAAGGCGCGTCAGGGAGCATCGCCTGAGGATGATGCTGAGGTTGAGTCCGTAAAAACAGATGCCGGGGCCGGTGAAGCAGAGTCTGTAACGGCCGCCGACACGGCAACGGCCGACACGGTGCGCCGCCCGCGCCGTCCACGTTCGGGGCGCACTCAGGTCAAGGCTTCATAAGCGCATATATTATTATAGGTGTAAACTAATTAGACTGCTAACAGATAGAAATGGCTGATCCTGCTTTCTGGATAATACTGACAATCATCTCGCTTATGCTCTCGGCGTTCTTCTCGGGCGTGGAGATTGCGTTCATTACCTCTGACCGTGTCCGTGTAGGGCTTGATACCAGCCGTGGCGGACTCATTAACCATATTATCGGTCGCTATTACGGACATCAGGAGTTTTTTATCTCCACGATCCTTGTAGGTAATAATGTGATGCTCGTCATATACGGTATGGGAGCCTCTGCTCTGCTCGAACCGTGGATTGCGGAGCACATTACTACCAATCAGGCTCTGATACTGACTCTCCAGACAATCATTTCAACGCTTGTGATACTGTTTACGGGTGAGTTTATCCCCAAATCCATATTCCGTATCAATCCCTACCGATCGCTCAAGGTGTCGGCACTGCCGGTGTACATCTTTTATATACTGCTCTATCCCGTGGCATGGTTTACGTCGTGGCTGTCCAAGATGCTGATGCGTCTGGCCGGCATCAAGGCTGAGGATACGCGTCTCGGAGTGCTGTCGATCTCTGATCTCAACGAGTATCTTGACACTAAAATCGATGACCTTGAGAATCCGGCCGAGGCGCAGGTGGAGAATGAGGTCAAGATATTTCACAACGCACTCGATTTTTCCAAAACTCAGCTGGGTGACTGCATGGCTCCCCGCAATGAGCTTGTGGCAGTGAATATCGATGATACGACCCGCGATGAACTGTCTGAACTGTTCACATCTACCGGCCGCAGCAAGATACTCGTCTATAGCGGCGATATAGACAATGTGGTGGGCTATGTACACGTCTCCGAGCTGTTCGATCCGTCAAGCGACTGGCGTGAGCATGTCAAGGAGGTGCTGTACGCTCCCGAAACACTTCTGGCAAACACGATGATGCGCCGTCTGCTGAGTGAAAAACGGTCGATGGCTGTAGTGGTCGATGAGTTTGGCGGAACCGCCGGACTCGTAACGCTTGAGGATCTCGTCGAAGAGATATTCGGCGACATCCAGGACGAGCATGACAAGAACGGCATCACGGCCTCGGAGATAGCTCCCGGTGTGTATGAGTTCTCGGGGCGAATCGAGGTGCGCGCTCTGCGTGAGCAGTATCGTCTGGATATACCTGAGGATGATGAGTATCAGACTCTTGCCGGATATATCATGCATGAGACGGGAACACTTCCTGCCAAGGGGGACAGCGTGACAATCGACGGCCTCACGTTTACTATATGCGAGCGTTCGGCTACAAGACTTGATCTGGTAAGAGTAGAATGCGATAAGGCTTGATTACAAAAATTAACAACTGTCAAGCTAATGATGTGATGGATTTACATTCTTTCACATAAAAAGTCTATGCTTAACCTTTATTGATAAAATAAAGGGATTTTTTAAGTAAAAAAGATTTCACATTTAAAAAAAATCAACTACTTTTGACACGCTCAAAGGTGTAGTGTGCACGTCAGTCAATACGCTTGCTCTCACCTCAACTCACGTCAACACCCTCCTCGGGCACCTTTTTTAATATCGGAAAATAAAACAATCAACATCAAATTTCACAGAAAGTAATCATGAGCAAATCTACTGTAAAACCCGCCAGCGGTAAGCTCGGCGTACTCGTAGTAGGTCTCGGCGCGGTCACCTCGACATTCATGACCGGCGTCCTTATGGCCCGTAAAGGCCTCACCAAGCCCGTCGGCTCGATGACTCAGTATGACAAGATCCGCGTAGGCAAGGGTGCAGACAAGAAATATCTGAAATATGACGAAATCGTGCCCATGGCCCAGCTTGACGACATCGTCTTCGGTGCATGGGACGTATATCCCGCTAACGCTTACCAGAGCGCTATCTATGCTGAGGTGCTCCAGGAGAAGGACATCGAGCCCGTTAAGGATGAGCTTGAGAAGATCGTGCCTATGAAGGCTGCGTTCGACAAGAATTATGCAAAGCGTCTCAACGGTGACAACGTCATGGTTGACAAGACCCGCTGGGAGATGGTAGAGCAGCTCCGTGAGGATATCCGCAACTTCAAGAAAGAGACCGGCGTTGACCGCGTGGTTGTACTCTGGGCCGCTTCAACCGAGGTGTATGTACCCATCGACATGAAGTATCATGGCACACTTGAGGCTCTTGAGGCTGCCATGAAGGCTGACGACAAGGAGCACATCGCTCCCTCTATGTGCTATGCTTACGCAGCACTCGCCGAGGGCGCTCCCTTCATCATGGGTGCCCCCAACACTACCGTTGACATCCCCGCTATGTGGGAACTCAGCGAGAAGACCAATATGCCCATCGCCGGCAAGGACTTCAAGACCGGTCAGACTCTCGTGAAGAGCGGTTTCGCTCCCATCATCGGCACACGTTGCCTCGGTCTGAACGGCTGGTTCTCGACCAACATCCTCGGTAACCGTGACGGTCTCGTGCTCGATGAGCCCGCCAACTTCCGCACCAAGGAGGTCAGCAAGCTTTCTACCCTTGAGTCAATCCTCGTTGCCGAGGAGCAGCCCGACCTCTACGGCGCTAACTGCGGCGGTGCTGAGGAGGGTGGCCACGAAGGCTACTACCACAAGGTACGTATCAACTACTATCCCCCCCGCAACGACTCAAAAGAGGGCTGGGACAACATCGATATCTTCGGCTGGATGGGCTATCCCATGCAGATCAAGATCAACTTCCTCTGCCGCGACTCTATCCTCGCAGCTCCCCTCTGTCTTGACCTCGTGCTCCTGAGCGACCTCGCAGCACGTGCAGGCCGTGGCGGTATCCAGCGCTTCCTCAGCTTCTTCCTCAAGAGCCCGATGCATGACTACACCAAGAACGAGGTGCCCGTTAACCACCTCTTCAAGCAGTACGTTATGCTCAAGAATGCCATCCGCGAGATGGGCGGCTATGAGGCTGACGAGGAGATTGACTAATCAATAGTCACTCATCTCTGAGACACGACAACGTAAAATAAATATCTGAATGGAGAATTATGAACTGACGTAATTCTCCATTTTTTATATCGACAATTTATGACGACAGCTCTGATTATCACCACCTACAATGCTCCCCGTGACCTGCGTTGCACACTGCACAGCGTGCTGGCGCAGACTGTCATGCCTGACGAGGTCATCATCGCTGATGACGGTTCGCGCGACGAGACACGTGAGCTGATCGAGAGTTTCCGTCCGCTGTTCGGCGGTCGTCTTAAACACGTATGGCAGCCTGACGAGGGTTTTCAGCTGTCACGTATACGCAACAAGGCTATCGCAGCGTGCACCAGTGATTATATAATTATAGCTGATGGAGATGTCGTGCTGCACCCTCGGTTTGTGCAGGATCATATTGAGTTTGCCCGCAGAGGAGCATTTGTGGCAGGAATGAGGAGCATGCTTGCCCCAGGACCGTCCGAGCGCCTGCGGGAGGGAACCTATCACGGACATCTTGCCTGGTGGAGTACCCGGATGGAAGAACTGCGTATCTATTCGCTCCGGGCACCATGGCTGTCACCGCTGTTGCGCAATCATCATCAGGGATCGGTGCGTCAGCTCATAGGATGCAACATGGCTTTCTGGCGTAACGATGCGCTTGCTGTAAATGGTTTTGACGAGGATTTCACGTCGTGGGGCGAGGAGGATAGAGAATTTGCCGTCCGGCTGTATAACATAGGCCTGAAGCGCAGAAATATGATATTTTCGGGCATTCAGTTTCATCTCTATCATCCGACCCGCAGGAATGATGATACGCTGGCGGGTAACGGAGACCTGCTGCGTGCGGCCAGATCGACCGGGCGGACGCGTTGTGAACGCGGGCTGAACCTGCATCTCGCGGACGGTGCGTCAGACGAGTGACCGGCAGGGGAGATATCGCCTGCTGATGAAGAGGAACATTCTGATCTTATAAAAAGAATACGCCGCACGAGCTTTTTGAGACTCGTGCGGCGCTTCTTTATGTAGGTTCTCTATTGGAAATGCTGATTATTTCTCAAGATGGGGACCTGCAGCTACGAGAGCCTTGCCGGCCTCGTTGCCTTCGAATTTCTTGAAGTTGTTGATGAACATCTCAGCGAGTTTGTCAGCCTTAGCGGTCCACTCTGCGGGGTTAGCGTAGGTGTCGCGGGGGTCGAGGATGTTGGGATCAACGCCGGGGAGTTCGGTGGGAACCTCAAAGTCGAAGATGGGGAGTTTCTTGGTGGGAGCCGAGAGGATCGAGCCGTCGAGGATAGCGTCGATGATGCCACGGGTGTCGCGGATCGAGATACGCTTGCCTGTACCGTTCCAGCCGGTGTTGACGAGGTAAGCCTTGGCACCGCTCTGCTCCATGCGCTTAACGAGCTCCTCAGCATACTTCACGGGGTGGAGTGAGAGGAATGCAGCGCCGAAGCAAGCAGAGAAGGTAGGAGTAGGCTCGGTGATGCCGCGCTCGGTACCTGCGAGCTTGCTGGTGAAGCCTGACAGGAAGTAGTATTTGGTCTGCTCGGGTGAGAGGATCGATACGGGAGGAAGTACGCCGAATGCGTCAGCTGACAGGAAGATAACGTTCTTGGCGGCGGGACCACGTGAGGGACGTACGATGTTCTGGATGTGATCGATGGGGTAGCTTACGCGGGTGTTCTCGGTAACGCTCTTGTCGGTGAAGTCGATCTTGCCGTCCTTGTCAACGGTAACGTTCTCAAGGAGAGCGTCGCGACGGATAGCATTGTAGATGTCAGGCTCGCTCTCCTTGTCGAGGTTGATAACCTTGGCGTAGCAGCCGCCCTCGTAGTTGAACACGCCGTTGTCGTCCCAGCCGTGCTCGTCGTCACCGATGAGGAGACGCTTCGGGTCGGTTGAGAGGGTGGTCTTACCTGTGCCTGAGAGGCCGAAGAAGATTGCTGTGTTCTCGCCGTTCTTGTCTGTGTTGGCCGAGCAGTGCATTGATGCGATGCCACGGAGGGGGTTGTAGTAGTTCATGATCGAGAACATACCCTTCTTCAT
>JAAVDB010000019.1 GCA_014802015.1 Bacteroides sp. | reverse complement strand
CTCGTTGTTCTTGTCGGTGTTTGCAGAGCAGTGCATCGATGCGATACCCTTCTGGGGCAGGTAGTAGTTCATCATCGAGAACATACCCTTCTTCATCTCACCACCGTACCAGGTGTTGATGATGAGCTGCATGCGCTCGGTGAGGTTGAAGGCTACACAGGTCTCGGAGTTGATGCCGAGCTCCTTCCAGTTCTCAACCTTAGCCTTGGAGGCGTTGAGCACTACGAAGTCGGGCTTGAAGTTCTGGAGCTCCTCCTCGGTGGGACGGATGAACATGTTGGTCACGAAGTGAGCCTGCCATGCAACCTCCATAACGAAACGTACTGCGAGACGAGTGTCGGGGTTGGTGCCGCAGAATGCGTCGACTACGTAGAGGGTCTTGTCAGAGAGCTCTTTGTCGGCGATAGCCTTGAGGGCGTCCCATGCAGCGGGAGTGATGGGCTTGTTGTCGTTCTTGTATTCGTCGGATGTCCACCAGATTGAGTTCTCGCTGGTAGCGTCCTTTACAAAAAATTTGTCCTTGGGTGAACGGCCGGTGTAGATACCGGTCATTACGTTAACAGCGCCGAGTTCTGTCTCCTGGCCTTTCTCATAGCCTTGGAGTTCGGGCTTTACTTCATCGATGAACAGCTGGTCGTAGCTGGGATTGTGGATCACCTTAGCGCCGGTGATGCCGTACTGAGATAAATCAATTGTACTCATTGTAAACAGTTAGAGTGTTATTTGATATATGGAATTGAAAAACTATCTTCTTATCCGAATGCAAAGTTAGTGACTTTTTTGAGAAATAAACACAGAATTAAAGAAATTTTTCTCTATTAATTTTCATTTATTTTCCAAAATGCCGGAAATGTTGCCATACTGACTGATTCCACACCGGAAATGTTGCAAAAATATAGCCATTCCCAACGCGGTAAACGGTGAGAATGGCTTGTGTGTTTTTAAGTAGTATTAGGTCCTATATCCTTAATAAGTACCTAAAATTGTCTGTAGGTCTTTGTGTCTGTTTTATTTGAGCTTGTCGGCGAGGTTGGATGCCGCGTCGGCGAGCGAGTCGAGCACGCCTGCCGCTCCGGCCTTGGCCTTGTCGATCAGGGGGGCTGCTTTTTCTTTAATCTGTTCGGCCGAGGCTGTGAGCGAGTCCTTGGCGTCGGCTACGGTTGACGATACTGTCTCCTTGGCCTGAGCTACCTTTTCGGCTACGGCTTCCTTGCCGGCCTTGACCTGTGCGTCAGCAGCTACCTTGGCTGCCTCGGCGCTTACCTGTGCTGCCTCTTTTGAGACTGCACCTGCGCATTTTGCTATGTCTTCCTGCTTGATATCCATAATTTCGTTCTTTTTTTGAGTGTTAGTAATTCGGGGTTTGCAAGTATAACATACGAAGTCCTGAAGTGGTTGTGAGGAATGGCGCAAAATTTGTTAATTTTTTTGGAGTACACATTTCTTATAGTATCTTTGCAGGTGTAAAACATGTACTCAACTATAACCAAAATAAACATCAATTCATTACTATGAAGAAGAAATTCATCTGTACCGTGTGCGGTTATGTACACGAAGGCGAGGCTGCNCCCGAGAAGTGCCCNCNGTGCGGCGTTCNCGCGTCCAAGTTTGTTGAGCTCGATGAGAACGAGCCCCTTAATTTCGTTACAGAACACGTGATCGGTGTTGCCGCTGACACTGATGACGAGATGAAGAAGGATCTTAACGCTCACTTCATGGGCGAATGTACCGAGGTGGGTATGTATCTCGCCATGTCGCGTCAGGCTGACCGCGAGGGCTATCCCGAGGTTGCCGATGCTTTCCGTCGCTACGCTCTTGAGGAGGCTGATCACGCTTCTCGTTTCGCCGAACTGCTCGGTGACGTGGTATGGGACACCAAGACCAACCTCGAAAAGCGTATGAACGCCGAGGCCGGTGCCAACGCTGACAAGATGCGTATCGCCAAGCGTGCCAAGGAACTCAATCTCGATGCTATNCATGACACCGTACACGAGATGGCTAAGGACGAGGCTCGTCACGGCCGTGGTTTCGAGGGTCTGTANCGTCGTTTCTTCGGTGACAAGTAATCGCGCGTAAAAAAATCAAGAGGTCGCGGCGCGGCCTCTTAAAAATATAAGGTTTAAAGTCGTGGCTGATGTTCAGCCTGACTTTAAACCTTATTTATATTTATATGATACTGCCTGTCAGTGTATCAGAGCTCGGCCTTGATGCGGTCGATCATGTCGGCATACTCGGCATCGGTGAGATAGACCTTGCCGGGATTCATCTGGAATGTGCCGCCGTAATCGGGGCCGTCGACGTATTTGGGNGCGAGGTGGAAGTGCAGGTGCGAGAGTTTGTCACTGTAGGCTCCGTAATTGATCTTCTCGGGATTGAATGCCTTCTGCATGGCGCGGGTGACGCGGGCCACATCGGCCATGAATGCGTTNCGCTCTTCGTCAGACAGTTCGTTGAGGTCGTTGACGTGCCCGTTGTAAGCCACGAGGCAGCGGCCGCGATAGGTCTGCTCCTTGAAGAGGAATGCGCGTGANACGCTGAGGTCGGCGATGGGGAGCATGAGATTNTTCAACGTCTCGTTGTTGGTGCAATAGAGGCACTCTTTGGGATCGCTATACATGGTACTCTAAAATTTAAGTTAATCTATTGACAAAATTACCGATTTATCTCTGCAACACCAAGAGAGAGGCTGTTTATTTGGGTAAAATNTCGGGAAAAACAGAACAGAATATNCGACATTATGACGGTTTTTATAGTTAAAAAAGCTTTAATCACTTTGGCAGGTCGGGTTATAGCCCTACCTTTGTCACGATTTTTTAATACACGCCGGCGCGTACGAGCCGGCGTTGCAATTATTTATTTATGAAAAAATTACTCTTATCGGCTGTCACTGTAATGCTTGCAGGCAGCGTGGCGTTGGCCGAAGGTTATCAGATCAATTCTCTGTCCACCAAGCAAATAGGAATGGGTCACACGGGTGTGGCACTCAAGCTNGGTGCCGAGAATATGTATTTCAACCCCGCAGGAATGGCCTATATGGACAAGACTCTTGACCTGTCNGGCTCGTTTACNGGCATCATNCCTACGGCCACGGCTACGGTCGGAGGCAAGAAGTATGAGACTGACAACGGTGTGNCTACACCTATCAGTGTCAATGCCGCGTTCTCGGTCTATCCCAATCTCAAGGCCGGTATCGCGTTCTACACNCCCTACGGTTCATCGATAAACTGGACTGACAACTGGCCCGGATCGGTGCTGTCACAGAATGTNTCGCTCAAGGTGTTTACCATCCANCCCACACTGGCATGGGCCATCAATGATAAGTTTTCGATCGGAGCCGGAGCGATGATCACATGGGGTAATGTCGATCTCAACAAGGGACTTGTAAGCCCCGCTACTATGGANAAGGCCGTCGGGGCACTTGCTGAATTAGGTGCTCTCCCGCAGGAAACGCCGTTATTCGGCGANATCGCTCCTGCATCGGTCAATCTCAACGGCACTTCGCAGATTGCAGTAGGATTTAACGTCGGTGCGATGTATAACATCAGCAAACAGTGGACAGTGGGCGCGTCCTTCCGCTCGAAGATGGGTATGAAGGTCAAGGCAGGCGATGCATACGTAAGATATGCCAACGCTGTGGCCGAGGGGGTGCTCGGCGAGACTCTCGACCTNATAAATGAGGCTAATTTCAAGGCNGAGATGCCTTGCCCGTGGGTGCTGTCACTCGGNGCGTCCTACAAGCCTGTCGATAAACTTACCCTCGCGCTGGATGCCCGTCTCACAGGATGGAAGGCGTATAAGACGCTCGATATAGAATTTCTGAGTGAGCAGCTGACCGGCTTCAACCAGTATATCACCAAGAACTACAAGAACTCATGGTGTTTCTCGCTCGGAGCGGAGTATGCCGTCACCAATCGTCTTGACGCGCGTCTCGGCCTCATGGTCGACACTTCGCCCGTCGACAAGATGTATTACAATCCCGAGACTCCCGGCATGACCAAGATCGAACCGACTATCGGTCTGTCATTCCGTCCCATACCCAGCCTGTCGATCGACCTTGGCTTCATGTATGTGGCCGGTTGTGGCATCAAGGGCGCTTCGTGCGAGTATGCCGATCTGCTCGGCGGCATGATGCCCGGTAAACTCGTGCCTGCTATTACCGGCGGTCTCGTTCAGAACGGNGTGCCTCTTGCGACCGCTCAGGCTATGGCGCAGGCCAAGGTTGACAGNTATGGATTCGAACAGACCGGCAAGTTTACNGCTGATTATAAGCTGCATGCCTTTATCCCCTCNATCGGTATCAGCTACAGCTTCTGAGCCTGAAAAACCTGAACTGGTAAATATAGTATATAAATGACGNCGTCGGGCAGGAGAGTGATGACTCCTGCCCGACGTCTTTATCGTTGTGTCCGNAGGCTCGGTTAGNTACCGGCTCTAAAATGGTTGTGNTNATCGGATCTCTTCCCACACGGCATCGCTCACCTGCGGTTCGCGCGGCGTGTAGGCCGATGAGCCTGATTTTGTGGCTGAGGATGTGTCTGTGGCTGTGTATTCGGTGTGGATGTGAATCTCTTCAAACTCGATATACTCGCCTTCGTCGCGGCTGAATATCTTGCGTTTGGCCNGNCGTTCNNGNCGGTTACGGTCAGCATTGTTTCTCTGCGACGGGTCGAAAGGATCTTGTCCCGGANCTCCGCCCATTGCCTGACGGAACATATTGTTGACCTTCTGCTGAAATTTCCGTTGTATGTAGCGTGACAGCAGCGGTTTCACCACGAGCCACATTACATAGACGAATAGTATGGTGCCGAATAGTGTTAACATAGGTGTAAGCGTGTGGAGTGAGAGGGTGGGGGCCTATCCTTGATCAGTTGGCGTCGGGATTGGTACGCTTGCCCAACAGCGAGATAAGGATGTAGAGAATTATTGTCCATGCGAGACCTGCCACTCCATCGGTGATGACGAAGAGCACGCATGCGAGCACGATGGTGTATCGGCGCACGTTCTCGCGGAACGATAGGTTGGCGAATTTGAGCGAGAACATCTTCAGCTCACTCACCATCAGCAGTGATACGATCACCACGAGTGCCGTCATCACGATGTCGCCGGGATAGCCGTGCTGGCTGATCCATCCGAGGGTGCCGATCCAGAAGATGGCGTTGGCGGGGATGGGGAGGCCGACGAACGATGTGGTCTGACGTGTGTCGACGTTGAATTTGGCCAGGCGCAGGGCGCCGCAGAGTGCGATGAGCAGCGCTGCGAACGACAGCCAGCGGGGTGCGCCGGCATCAATATATGCGTTCATTACCAGAAATGCCGGTGCGAGGCCGAAACTGACGAGGTCACTGAGCGAGTCAAGCTCTTTGCCCATAGGTGAGTATGCGCCGAGCAGACGTGCCGAGAATCCGTCGCAGAAGTCAAACACCGATGCCATGCCGATGAATATCCATGCCCACTGATGGGTGTCGAGCGGGCCGAGCATGCCGTAAGGGGTGAATGCGAGCACCACCGCGATACATCCGCTCAGGAGGTTGAGGCAGGTTATGGTGTTGGGTATATAAGTCTTGATATTTTTCACTTGCGGGTATTTTTCAGATGAGCCACTTCGGTGATGCCGCCTGTGGTCTTGTCGCCGATCTTCACGAGGATCTCTGCATCAAGGGGGAGGTAGATGTCTACACGCGAGCCGAACTTGATGAATCCCATGTGGTCTTCGATATTTGCTGTCTCGCCCGGCTGTGCGTAGGTGACGATGCGGCGGGCAACGGCACCTGCGATCTGGCGCACGAGTATCTCCTGGCCGTTAGTGGCGCGTATCAGTACGGTCGAACGCTCGTTCTCGATGCTCGCCTTGGGGAGATAGGCGCTCATGAAGCGGCCCTTGTGGTGGCGCACCAGCAGGACCTCGCCATCGACGGGAAACCAGTTGGCGTGTACGTTAAGTACGGACATGAATACCGACAGCATTCTGACCTTGCGGCGCAGCACTTCAGGCTCGAACACCTCTTCGAGGGCCACAACGGTGCCATCGACCGATGACACGACCAGATTGTCACGGTTGCCGCCGTGAAATGTGCGGTGGGGCGAGCGGAAGAAGTTGACTACAAACAGATATAGGATGCCTGAGATTACCGAGAAGGTAACCGGGATGGCAGCCGGGCGTATGAACATCCATGCCGACAGGTTGATGATGACCAGTATCAGCATGAGGACTACGAGTATGTTTGTGCCTTCTCTGTGTATTTTTACCTTCATGGGTAAGAAGAGTATATATTTAGATACAAAGGTAGTGCATTTTTCCTATTTTGCCAACATACTGTGCGAATGAATGGCAAATTTTATTGAAAAATGCTTAATAATGCCCGGATTTGTGTCTGTCACGCGTTCAGAACTCGGTAAATGCCAGCGGCAATGTGGCGCGGACCGACGGGAGGATGTAGATGCGGTCGCGTCCGGCGAGGATGACACGCACGTTCCGTCCGGCGAGGGTCTCATACTCCAGCAGCGCCTGACGGCACGCTCCGCATGGCGATATCGGCTCGGCCACTTCGAGTCCGTCGGTGCCGCGGGCGGCTATGGCGATGGCCATAAACCGAGCCTCGGGATAGCGTGCGTGTGCGTAGTAGCATGCCGACCGCTCGGCACAAGTTCCTGACGGATAGGCTGCATTCTCCTGATTGGCGCCCGTGACGGTCTCGCCGTTGTCGAGCAGGATAGCTGCGCCGACATGAAAACGGCTGTAGGGTGCGTATGAGCGCTCGGTGGCCTGCCGGGCCTCGTCGATCAGACGGCGGTCGGTCTCGGTCAGCTCGTCATACTGTGCCTCGATGACCGGGATGGTTATGGTTGCTTCTTTCATTATTAAACGCTCTTTTATAGTATGGTTTCGGGTGCGTTGCGGATGCGGTCATACAGGTTTTGACATCCGTCCTGCAGGAGGTCGAGAACCAGTTCAAATCCTTCGGCGCCTTCGTAATAGGGGTCGGGTACGTAATCGTAATGGGCGGAGGGTGAGAAAAATTCGCTCATGGCGTGAATCTTTTTCTCAGCCTCGGGTGATGGCGCTATGCGGCGCAGATTGGACAGGTTGCTGTCATCCATGCCGATGATGAGGTCAAAGTCGTCAAAGTCACTCGCGGTAACCTGACGGCAGTGATGGGTGAGGTCGAGTCCGCGGCGGCGTGCGTGGAGCCTCATGCGGTGGTCGGGAAGTTCGCCGATGTGATAGCGTCCTGTGCCGGCCGAGTCGATGTCCCAACAATCCGGGGCGGGGTCCTGCTCGTCGACGATGGCGCGCATCACACCCTCGGCGGCCGGTGAGCGGCAGATGTTGCCGAGACAGACGAAGAGGATGCGTGGTGGCGTGCCGGGTGTAGGATTATGAGTCATAATATTGAATTTTATGCGCAAATTTAGCGATATTTCGGTGGTTATTGAAACCTTTTGTGTAAAAAACACCCCCGGCTTGGAGCGATGCTCCGGGCCGGGGGTGTCAACATATATTGCCTATTGTTCTAAGAGACTTTTTTCAGGCGGGGATCAGTTTGATCAGAAGTTCCACTGGCAAGCCACCATTCTGAGGTTGGGGCAAGCGATGTTGCGGAAATCGGTGATCTGGTTGAAGCGGCAGTTGATGTAGGTAAGTGCCTGGTCGAACGATACAT
>JAAVDB010000018.1 GCA_014802015.1 Bacteroides sp. | reverse complement strand
GACCGGCCCTATTGTGGGATAGAACGCTCTCGGATGGAGCGCGTATGTGGGATGGGGGATTATTTTACGTATACTTTGTGGATTGTTCCATCGGTGAGACGAACGATATACATGCCGGTGGTCGGTGTGCCTGTGACTTTGCGTCCGTTCAGGTCATAACATGCCACAACATCGGGATCGTCGAGGCTTATGACTTTGATGCCGCTCTGATCGTCGCCATCGCCGTCACCATTGCCATCACCGTTGCCGTCGCCGTCGCCATCGCCATCGCCATCGCCATCGCCGTCACCGTTGCCGTCACCATCACCGTCGCCGTTTTCGTCGCCGGTATCGGGCTTTTTGACTCCCTGAATATCCCAAAATTCTCCCCATACGGTATGAGATTTGTAGGCCTCAAGTGCGTCTTCGGGAACAGAGAGGGTGGCCTGTCTGTAAGTATAGGAGGGGAATGTGTTAGCCTGCGCTGTGGGGCAATTTTCCGACTCGACATTTACCTCTTTGATTGTATATGTGGCGTTGAAGAATGTGTTGGCGGGAAGATTGGTTACATACGGGCCGATATTGATGGTTTCAAGCCATAGCTTTTTAGCGAAAGGCATCTCATTTATCTCGGTAGAGGGACAGCTCCAGGGGCGATAAAGATTGAGAGTTTTTATTTTGGCAACGGGATCGTCAGAGGTGCCTGCATAGAGTCCCTGTCCGAACACGTTGATGCCGAACTTGATGGGTGTGGCACTCTCCTCAAGTGTAACGGTGGCGAGCTTGTAGCAGTAGCTGAAAGCCTCACGGTCCATTTCCTCAACGTTGGCCGGAATAGAGAGTTCCGTGATGGAGTTCCAACCAGCGAAAGCCATTACACCGATTGATTTGACGGTGGAGCCGAGAGTCAGTTTAGTGGCTTTTGAGCAATAGTTGAACGATTCATCACCGATAATCTCGACTCCGTCAGGTATTTCCAGCTCCTTGAGATAAGCCTGTCCTGAGAAGGCCTCGTGGGGAATGTATTTGCATGACGAGCTCAGAGTTATATACTCAAGATTGGCACATGCGTATGCGACACGTTCACCGATCTCAGTCACGCTGTTAGGTATCACAAGTTCCTTGATATGATATACTCGCGAGAGGGCTTCCTTGCCTATGGTGGTGACAGTCTCGGGGATGGTGATTGAGGTGATAGACATGTCAAGGTAAAAAGCCTGCTCGCCGATTGCTGTGACGGTGTATTCCTTATCGTTGAACCGAACCTTGGAGGGAATGATGAGGTCGCCCTGAAATTTGTCTTTATTTATGCCGACCTCGCATGTGAGGTCGTCTTCAGAAAGGATGTTGTAGTCAAGACCATCGTAGGTAAACGTGTCTCCGACTGCGGCATGGATGCTTGCTGTCATGCCGAGCCCCATAAGGGCTAAAAATAGTTTTTTCATCTATTAAATTTTTATAGCTTAACGGTGCAAATATAATATAATAATGAATGAATTACCAAACTTTCGCATGCGTTTTTTATCGCTGCGCATCAGAATCGGTGGGCAACGGGAGTGATAGTGACCGAGAACGAGTAGGGGCCGAAAGGCATGCGGTAACGTCCGAGCGGCTGTGCGCCCCAGCTGTTGATGCATCCGAGGCCCATCTGCGCATAGTCGACCAGGACGTTGGTCACGTCGTCGGGATCGATCTCGCCCCAGTGGGTATTGAATTTCTTATGTCCGCCGTCGAGGGTGTCGATGGTGTAATGGAGTGCCGAGGCCGAGAAGGGGCGTACGGATGTAAATTCAAGACCTGAGCCTGAGTCATCTAGCACGGCCCATGAGCGCAGGTCGGTGTGGGTGCCGGTCTCCTGCGGACGTATGTAGGGATAGGCCTGAGAGGTCACGCTCTGACGATAGAGTCCGAGATCGGAGGCTTCGTGACGGTCTACATAGTTCTCGCCTGGGCCGCGGCCGTAATACTCAACGGTCTCAAAGCCGACGGGCATAGGTATCTGCAAGCCGTAGCGGAAAAGTGGGGATGCCTTCGAGCCTTCATCGGGAGTCAAGTCCTGATCGATCCTGACGGCACCGCACCCATCGATGGTGTAGGTCATGGTGAGAGTCGCCGGAACTTTGCGCAAGCGGTATACGGCCTTGACCTCGGCATAGCCGTTGTCGGTGCGGCGGGCATCGAGGCTCGTGAGCGACAGCCCGGGGCGTTTCCATGCGCTGTAACGGCCCTGTAGATTGGCACCGTAATCGTTGTCGGTGGGAGCACGCCAGAAGTTTGGCGAGATGACACAGCTGTCCTTGAGCATCGGTCGTCCGCCCACATCGTAACGCGAGAGCAGGCCGTCGGTCTCGTTGAATGCGATCGAGAAGTCTCGTCCGTTGACGGTGATGAATCCGGCCTTACGATCCAGGGATGTGACGGGGTCGTCACTGAGCCGGGCCATGCTGACGGCCGGTTCGCTCAGGCGGAGCTGGTCACGGGCTATGACGGTGCCGGCTTGGAGCATCGGTGTGGACTCGTTGAGCACCCATGCCACGTTGAGCAGCCATTCGCCGTCGCCATCGGCCGGGCCATAGGGGATGCTGACCTTGGCGCGCTGCTGAGGTGCTACACTCAGGCCGTTGACCGTACCCGAACGCACGGGACGGCCGTCACGCAGCAATGTCCACTGCATGCTCAGGTCATCGGTGGGAGTGAAGAACCGTTCGTTATACACCTCGACACTGCCGTCGGGGAGCAGGGTGGTGTGGATGTTCTGATAGACGCGCTGCACCTCGTAGGCGTGCGGGTTGGGCACGCGGTCAGGTGAGATGAGTCCGTTGTCGCAGAAATTCTGATCGCTCGGGTCCGTGCTCTTGAAGTCACCTCCGTAGGCATAGATGGTGCGCCCTTCGGGAGTGGTCCAGCGTATGGACTGGTCGACGAAGTCCCAGATGAATCCGCCCTGATAGCGTGGATATTTGCGCACGATGTCCCAATATTCCCGGAAACCGCCCTCCGAGTTGCCCATGGCGTGAGCATACTCGCACTGTATCAACGGTTTTGTGATAGAGGGATCGGCCGAATACTTCTCACAGTCATTATAATTGTAGTACATCGGGCAGAAGATGTCGGACAGGCCCTCCTGACGTGCCTGTTCATACTGCACCGGACGCGAGGGGTCCATCTCCTTGACCAGATGATATGCGTCCTCGAAATTCTTGCCGTATCCGGCTTCGTTGCCGAGCGACCATACGATGATGGAGGGGTGATTGCGGTTGGCGGCAACGTTGCGGGCGTTACGCTGCAGATGTGCGTCGTGATAGGCGGGATTCTTAGCTAAGGTGTGGTCTCCGTAGCCCATGCCGTGTGACTCGATGTTGGCCTCGGCCACCACATAGATGCCGTAGCGGTCACACAGGTCATACCATCGCGGGTCGTTGGGATAATGGCTGGTGCGCACGGCGTTGATGTTAAGTTCCTTCATGCGGCGTATGTCCTGAAGCATACGCTCTACGCTCACCACATATCCTCCGTCGGGATCCAGCTCGTGGCGGTCGGCTCCCTTGATGAGGATGGGCTGACCGTTGACGAGCAGCTGTGCATCCTTGATCTCGACGTGACGGAATCCGACGTTGAGCGTTATCACCTCGCCCTCACCCTTGCGCGGGGTGAATGTGGTGACGAGGGTGTAGAGGGTCGTGGTCTCGGCGCTCCATGCCGACACGCCGGGCACGTCGATGGTGGCGGAGACACGGCCTTTCTGCACCTTGGGTGTCACGTCGGCTATCACCTTGCCGTCGGGTGAGAGGAGCGAGACGCTGAGTGTGCCCGAGCCTTTTACGTCGGCCTCGTAAGATAGGATGCCGTCGCGCATGTCGGCGCTCAGGTCAGCATTGACGCGGATGTCCTCGACGCGATTCTTGGAACGTGCATAGAGATAATTCTCGCGTGCGAGTCCGGCGAGACGGAAGAAGTCCTGATCCTCAAGATATGTGCCGTCACACCAGCGGTCGATCTGCAGAGTGATCTGATTGTCGCGGCCAGGTATTATATAAGGTGTAAGGTCATACTCCTGCGCGAGCTTGCTGTCCTCGCCGTAACCGACCTTGTGACCGTTGACCCACACGGTGAGATTGGATGTCGCCGAGCCGAAGTGGGCTATGATGTCCTTGCCTTTCCATGCGGCGGGCACGCTGACGTTGCGTCGATAAGTGCCGACGGCGTTTTCACGGTCGGGAGTATGGGGAGGGTCGTTTCTGAAATTGCCTTTCCAGGGATAGCCTATGTTGACATACATGGGCTGGCCATATCCGTTGAGCTGCCATATACCCGGCACATTGATAAATCCCCATGACGAATCGTCGTAACCGGGAGCTGTCACCTCGTTGCCCGGGCGTTTGTCACGGTCATCGACATAGTGGAATCGCCACGTGCCGTCGAGCGGCAGATAGTTGGCCGAGGCGGTCTTGTCGGATACCTGCTCGCCTGCCGGATAGGCGAAATAGGATGCATGCATGGGCAGGCGGTTGATCTCATTGACCTGCGGGTCGTCCCAAGCCGGGACGGATCCACCCGCGGTGATGGAGGCCGAGGCCATTATTACGGCGGCACATAGTGACTGTCTCTTCATGTTATAATATTAGAGTGTAGGTATTGATGCTGTAAAGTTACTCATTCCTTGCGTTTTTTGCGACATTATAGTGACTATTTTTTGTGAAAAACGACGGAGCCATATCTTCAGGATACGGCTCCGTCATGTATATCATGTATATAATGTCTGTCAGGTTGTCTCAGAAACTCAGTTGGAATGTTGCATCGATGCGGTTGGAGTTGCCGTGCGTGCGGTCGTTGTTGACACGTTTGCCGGTGATGTATTCCGCTCCGACGAGTACGCGGGGTGTGACCTGCCAGTAGATGCACGCTTCGCCATACAGACCGTAGCGGTAGTCGGCCGCCGGACGCGGATTGCGTGCGTAATACTGCTGCTCGGAGAGTGTGAATGATGCGAAGATGGCATCGGTGAAGTTGTATTTGGCACCGAATGTCAGGCCCATTGCCTCGGGCTGGTATAGTCGGCCCGGATTGCCCGGATCGGCCACGAGGTCGACTGACTCGATGGAGAGGTCGTTGAGATATGATCCGTGGCCGCGTCCGTAGGATGCCTCGGCATAGAGGGTGAGGGGGCGGCACACTTTGACTGTCGAACTCAGCATGACTCCGAATCCCACTTCATTATGGTTGCGCTCGGCGATAAGGTCGCGATAGGATATGGTGCGCATCAGGCCTGAGAGGCGCACGTGGCTGAGTCCGCCGTCCCACTGATACTGCATGAACGCGGCGAGGTCAGGCATCCAGTCGGCACACTTCTTGGTGTAGCCGTCCTGATCGCGGACCGAAGAGCTGGGAAATTCCACTGATCCGGCCACGGTCCAGTTTTTCTTGAACGAATGCATGTAGCGCACCAGTACGTTGGTCTTGGATACGTGTCCGTTAGGGCCGGCACCGTCGACGGTGGGGGCAATGGCGGCCGGGTCGCTGAATGTCGATGTGGCATATCCTACCGTCCAGTCGCGGAATGTGACGTAAGCCTTCTTGAGCATGAAGTCAGTGTGATTGAAGCCGTTGAAATTAGCCTCGATGTATGCCGAGTAGTCGCCGAGCCGTGCATCGCGGCCGAGCAAGGTGAAGAAGAGGCATGTACCCGAGGGGATGGCTCTGATGGCCCGTTGCTGAGTCGGGTCGCCGGGTATGGGGATGAGGGCCGGGGCAAAGCCGTTGGCGGGGACGACATCCTTCCAGTCAAATACTCCACGCATGGCTATCCTGCCGCCTATACCCATGGCGAGGTTTGCATCCTTGGTCAGAAACATGAGGTAAGGGGCCTTCGGATCCATGAAGTGACGGAACTGGTCCACATAGAAACGGTTGATGACACTCATAACCGAATCGGCCGGCGGGCGCGGTGCATCATCCGAGTTGACATATATGACTTTGGTATTGTCAAGCACTTTCTGTCGTTCGATCTCTTCGGGGAATAGTTTGCGCGACACGGAGTCAGCCGGGGTCTGAGCGAGCGCCATGCCACAGGACAGTCCTAATGCGGCGATGGTTAGAGCGATATTTTTATTCATAGTTGAAACGTGTTATAATCTTTTAACAAATGTTATCAGATTATGTTCAAACAATGCGGAAAATCATAATCTGAATGGATTGACTCACGTTTTTACTCATATCCGATATGTATGAATTTACTATGTTTAAATGTTAAAAACAGATTGTTTTGTAGCAAATTCAGCTCTGATAGTGACAAAATATTTTGAATTAAAGAATTTTTTTCTACTTTTGCATTTATAAATACTATATTTTATCACAAACCATCATTAGCTCATTCCTTATATGAGAAAAGACAGATTGATTAAGAGCTCGCTGTTGGCCATAGGGTTGCTGGCCGTGCATACGCCGGTCGTGACGCATGCATCCGAGGCTAATTCGGCCGCTCAAATTACCCCCCCCGATTCAGTACAAACCACTGATATTAAGGGTATTGTATTAGATGTAAACGGCGACCCCCTGCCGGGTGCGTCCGTGTGGATGAAAAACACTCCCAAGAATGCTACTTCAACCGACATTGACGGTTTATTCTCACTCCCGGCCCGAGGGAAGGAGAATGCCACGATCGTTGTGTCGTACATAGGTATGAAGCGTCAGGAACTGCCGTGGCGCGGCAAGCCGCTGACAATCTATCTCGAAGACGATACCAATGTGCTGGAAGATGTCGTCGTGACCGGCTATCAGGTCATCGACAAGCGTGCGTCGACAAGTTCCATCACCAGTATCAAGGCTGAGGACATACTCCGTCCCGATGCTATCAGCATCGACCAGATGCTCGAAGGTCAGGTGCCCGACCTTATGTATATGTCCAATTCGGGCGAGACGGGCGTGACGCCTAAGATCCGTATCCGCGGTACGTCATCGATCATCGGTAACCGCGAGCCGCTGTGGGTAGTGGACGGTATCGTGGTCAACGATCCCGTGCCCATCTCGGCCGAGGACCTCAATGACCCCGATTATGTGAACCGTATCGGTAACGCCATCGCCGGACTCAATCCCCAGGATATCGAGCGACTTGACGTCCTCAAGGATGCCTCGGCCACGGCTCTCTACGGCACGAAGGCTGCCAACGGTGTCATCGTCATCACCACCAAGCGTGGCCGCGAGGGTAAGCCTCAGATCCGCTACAACAACACGTTCACCTGGAAACGCCGTCCCCACTACTCCGACAAGTCGGTCGATGTTATGAACTCGCTGGAACGTGTCAATATATCGCGCGAACTGTTTGCCGATCATTATAAATACAACGACTTCGCTCCATTAGTCGGATACGAGGGCCTCATGCAGAGCCTCTATCAGGGCAAGATCAACTATACACAGTTTCAGGACGAACTGGCGTGGATCGAGACTGTCAACACCGACTGGTTTGACCTGCTGACTCACGACAGTTTCTCACAGCAGCATAACGCGAGTGTCAGCGGCGGTTCTGATAAAGGACAGTATTATGCTTCGCTCGGATACACTGACAATGATGACGTGGTCAAGGGAACGAAAAACCGCCGTTACAGCGCGTTGGTCAATCTCGACGTCAACTTCTCCAGCTGGCTGTCGGCATCGTTCGGTGTCAAGGGTAATGTGAGCGAGCGCGAGTATTATCAGGAATCCATCTCGCCCGTCGACTATGCTTACTCGGCCAGCCGAGCAGTGCCTGCCTATGACCGTTCAGGTAACCTATACTATTATGCCAAGCCTGAGCGCAGCAACCAGAATCCTCATAAGTTTAATATAATCAACGAACTCGATAACAGCGGCATCGAGCAGGATCAGTCGTCCTACACATTCGACGCCAACCTGAAATTCCGTTTCACCGACTGGCTGCGCGGTAATGCCATCCTGTCCTATACCAACTCGGACACCGATATTAAAAGTTACTGGGGCGAGAGGTCATGGTATGCGGCCGAGCTGCGTTACGGTGATTACGGCGAGTCGTTCGATCCCGAATACAGCCTCATGCCTTACGGCGGAGAACTGACTAAAAATCATGTGCGCAACAACAGCTGGACCGCACGCGTACAGCTGGACGCCAATAAGTATTTCGGCGAGGGTGACATACACAACATCAGCGGAGGTGTAGGTTTTGAGGCGTCGTCAACCACTTACAAGGGTTATACATCCGTAGCCCGCGGATATTTCCCCGAACGTGGCATGACGTTTGTGTCCGGCATCAACCTTGACGATTATCCTATGTATAAGGAGTGGATGGCCGAGAACGTCCCGACGATAACCGACAGCAAGTCAAATGTGGTGTCGGCCTACGCGACCGTCAGCTACAATTGGAAACGAATGATATTCCTTAACGCCAATGCCCGTGTGGACGGCTCGAATAATTTCGGCGACACCTCCAATGACAAGCTGCTCCCCATCTGGTCGGTGTCAGGATCGTTTGACCCCGCCCAGCTCGGATTCTTCAAGCAGCAGACGTGGCTGGACCGTTTCATCGTCAAGGGATCATACGGATTCCAGGGCAATATGCTCAGTTCCGAGTCGCCTATAATGATCATCAGGAAGAATCCTCTCGACAGTTATTACGGCGAGTATACCTCATCGGTAGTGCGCAATCCCAATCCTAACCTGAAGTGGGAGAAGACCACGAGCGTGAACTTTGGTCTTGACCTCGCGTTCCTCGGCAACCGACTCGAAGTGGAGGCTGACCTTTACTTCAAGCGCACCAAGGATGCCTTCATGTCCAAGACTATCTCGACCGTCAACGGTTATGAGTCTTATATCGTCAACGGCGGTAACATCTCCAATGACGGTTACAGCATCTCGGTCACCGGACGTCCCATCCAGACACGTGACTGGCAGTGGAGCATCTCTGGTCAGTTCTCACGCACTATCAACTCGATCGAGTCGCTCCCCGCGGGTGAGTCATACGAGCTGAGTGACTTCCTCAACGGTAATGCCATCGTGAAGGGTCAGCCTATCGGTACGTTCTATTCTTACCGTTATCTGGGTCTCAGTCCCGTCGACGGCGGTCCCATGTTTGATGACTGGGTTGACCACTACCAGGATCTCGTAGGCCTCAGCAAGTACGACACATATACAAGAGTGCTTGTGGCGACCGGTTCGCGCGAACCATACATGTCGGGTAGCTTCAGTACGCGTCTGCGCTGGAAACGCCTTTATTTCAACGCTTCGTTTGCCTACAGCCTCGGTGCGAAGACCCGTCTGTTCGGCATGTACGGATCGGGCAGTTACGGATCAGGTGGTGGTAAAATCTATAATGCCGGCGATATCCGTCCCGACCAGAACATGTCACGTGACTATCTCGACCGCTGGATGAAGCCGGGTGACGAGGCTCACACCAACATCCCCGCGATTATCGGTTATAGCAATGATAGTTATTTCAAGTATAGCAATCACTGGTCATCAAGTATGAGTTCGGAGGGTGTACAGACCATAGCCGACAGCTACTGGGACATGTATGACTACAGCGATTACCGCGTGGTCAGCGCCGATTACCTCAAGCTTCAGACGGTAAGCCTCAGCTATGAGATTCCCGAGCAGTGGCTGGCTCGTTTCGGCATCAACCGTCTCGAACTCCATGCTTCGGGTAATAACCTGCACACATGGTGCGACAAGAATCTCAAGGGTCAGACTCCGACCCAGGGCGGATTTACCACCATTCAGCTTTCGGATCGCCCGAGTTTCTCATTCGGTCTTAATGTCACATTCTAATTCATGACGACACAGATGAAATCATTAAAGAAACATATAACATATTTTGCCACCGCAGCATTGACTGCGGCAGGGCTGACCTCCTGCTCCGACTTCCTGACGGAGTATTCTCAGGACCTCGCAAAGGTCGAGGGCTGGCAGGATCTCGACGAGGTGCTGCTCGGTGACGGCTACATGCATTCGTCACGTATATATATAGCGAACTCAGCCGTATGGAATGACGGCGATGCGGACGGACTCAATATCCTGCATTACATGACCGATGAGTTCGATCTTTATCAGGATAATTATTGTGATTATCTCGGCGTGCTTGACAGAATGTTCCCGTTCTACACATGGCAGCAGGATACAGGTACTGATAAAGACCTGAAGTATGCCGGCGGTGACGCGCAGTATTGGAATGATCTTTATTCGCGTATCAACGTGTGCAACATGGTGATCTCGCTCATAGACGACCAGCCTGAATATTCACTTGACGATGCCGAGCAGAAGGAGCGTGTCAAGGGTGAGGCTTATTTCCTGCGCGGATTGTGTTATTTCTTCCTCGCCAATCTGTATGCCCAACCCTACAATCCGGCGACAGCGGCCGATTTACCCGGTGTGCCTGTGAAGAATACCGAGTATGTCGAGGATATGGAGTATGATCGCGGTACGCTTGAGTCTACATATACTCAGATACTCGACGACCTGCATGCGGCGACCGGTCTGCTCAAGGGCAAGACTCCCAAGTCAAAGTATCATGGCAGCTGCGAGGCCGCGCTGCTGATGTTGAGCCGCGTGTATCTCTATATGCAGGATTGGGACAAGGCTGCGGATTATGCCGATCAGGTACTTGCCATGAATAACAGGCTGCTCAACCTTGCCACAGTGGCTGACAGGTCCAATTCGGTCTCCATCTCCTCACCCGAGACACTGTTCTCGATGGGTAATTATCTTATCGCTGCCAATTTCACGTCATCACGTTCAGGCCGTGACATGCCGGCATTCCGTGTGTCGGATTATATGCTTGATCTGTACACCCGCGACGATTATCGCAACGGACTGTATGTAGGTGACGCAGACGGTGGCCGTTATGACGGAGCGTTCCTGAAATTCAACCAGCAGTACAATAACTGGGGCGGTATGAATGACGTGTCGAGCTACTGTCTGCTCCGTACTCCCGAGGCATATCTGACCAAGGCTGAGGCGCTTGCCTATAAGGGACAGGATGCTCAGGCATGCAAGGTGCTTGACTCATTCCTGAGCACTCGTATGGCCAATCCCTCACCTGTCAGTCTGTCGGGCAATGCGCTGATCGACTTTATCCGTGAGGAGAGGGCAAGGGAATTTCTCCTCGAAGGTCACCGTTGGTTTGACCTGCGCCGCTACACGGTATGCGCCGAATATCCCTGGTCGAAGGTCATAGATCACAGCTACAACTATTATGCAAGTTATTATTTTGACTATGCAGATGTGTATCGTCTTGAGGAGTATGATGATGCTTATACGTTGCCTATACCTCGCGCCATACGTGAGTTTCAGGTAAGCCTCGGTAATAATCCTCGTCCCGCCCGTCAGGCTAACCGTGTCGAGGATAACGGTGATGATGACGATGATTGGGATGATGACTGGGATTGGTAATAAATTTCATTTCAAGAAATAACGAAAGAATATGAATAAATACGCAATATACGGACTTTTAGCTCTTGCAACGGTAGGTTTCGTTTCCTGCTCGGATGATGAAGAGGTCCTCGTGCCGTCGGCCGGATATGTCGACAATAAGTTTGCCGTACCGGCTGATGCGACAGGGCCGGAGGCTGACCTGCGCCGTAAGTTCTATGAAGATAATGGCTCGTTCCTGCTGTTCAGCGATCTGCTCGCACATGAGTATGTCGGCAAGGATGCTTACGGTAATGATGTCTACAAGGATGAGTATGTAGACTTCAATTACAATCTTAATTCAATGAGTTCAAGCGATCCAGAGATAGAGTTGCTGACTGATTTAGATGACAAGAAAGCAGCGGTCGATCTGATAGAGCGCTACGTATTGCCGCGAATAGCAGGCGGACAGCTGATGCCGTTCTCTGTTCTGCCCTTGAAGAGTATCCTTGCCACACAGACTTCGTATCCCTACGATATTGTCGAGGCTAAGACTATATCGTGTTTCCGATGCCTCGGTGTGAATGTCGGTGAATGGCTTGAGTTGCCGGAAGAGGAGCAGGAGGGGTATGGAGCATCGGTCCTTCTTGATCTGATAGCTTCTAAATTCACGTATCAAAGTGAAGAAGCGGATGAGTTCTGCGATCTGTCATACGAATATTCAGGTTACTATCTCGATGAGATTGATGAGGACTGGGACGGTGAGGATCTGTCACTTGTCTACGAATGTGGTTTTCTTTCGTATGTGAAAACCCGGTATGGTGACGTCTACCTGCCATTCACTTACGATGACTTCAATGATTATCTCATGGCAGTCTTGACCCGTGATGAGGTTGACTTTATGGAGGAGTTCGGTGAATATCCCATGATCGTCACCAAATATAATATCATTAAGGATGCGATAATCGCACTCGGATATAAATTTTAATGGTAAGATTAATTATGAAAAAGTATATATATGCCGCTCTCGTTATGATAGCTCCGGTGCTGTTTGCTTCGTGTGACGATGACACTGTTATCGTGACGTCACCCTCAGCTACAGGCGTTGTGACGGATGATGAAGGTAACGAATACGGATGGATACGTATCGGTAATCTCGACTGGACTACGTCAAACGCTATGAACGGTGCGCCGCTCGCGGATAAAAAGTTTTATGACGGTTCTTATTGGTTGTATGTAGTTGACTATGATGATGTCGACTACATCGAGCAGGAGTACGTGCCCATGTATGGTAATCTTATGACGTATGAGGAGGCGATTGAGTCGGCTCCTGACGGATGGAGACTCCCGACAGATGAGGATTGGAAAAATCTTGAGCGCGCCCTCGGTATGAGCGATGCCGACAATAAAGGTTGGCGCGGCGGCAACGGGGTCGGAGCACGCCTGATGGATTTCAATTCAGGTCTCGGGTTTAATGTCATGCTGGCCGGCGGTGCTATTTATCGTAAGAGCGACAGCATGAACACGATGGAGCAGGTGATCAGTAATACGCTGGAATATGCATACTTCTGGACATCGACCGATGAACCGGCCTACGAGGATGTGGCGATGGCTTATTACCGTAAGTTTGTGGCCGGTCAGCCCGGTGTGGAGCGACAGTGCGGCAATGAGGTCAACCTCATGAGCGTCCGCTGGTGCCGTAATGCAACAAATGATTAAAGACTAATATAATCATCATGAAAAATTACAGAATCCTGACCCTGACACTCGGGGCGGTATGCGGGCTGTCGGCTGCTGCCGGCGGCGGTTTCACCCTCAGCGGCACATTGCCCGGCGTTAATGACAGCGTCAGGGTGGTGCTGGTCAATGCCGAGCGTGACAAGGCTGTGAAAATAGCTGAGACGGTCACCACCGATGGAACTTTTACGCTGGCTGACAGCGTGAAAATGCCCAAGCTGTGCAAACTCAATATTCAGACAAGAGGTAAGAATGGAGAGTTTCGTAGCCTTACGTCTCCACGCCTGATGGTGGAGAATACGGATATGAAGGTGTCGTTTCTCGCTCCCCTCGACAGCATGAGCAATTCGCATACCCCCGAGACTCTGATCGGAGTCGAGGGCAGTAAGGCTCAGAGCCAGTTTGAGGAGTATCTCGACGCATGCATGGCAGCTGAACGTAAGGCGAGCGATGCGTCCTACATGAGTGCAAAGAAGTATTTCGAGTCAAACAACAACCGGGATACGATGATGAAGTATAACGAGCTCAAGAAAGTGGCTGCCGCCGAACTGCTTGCGACGCAGAAGCGCTTCATAGCCGGGCATCCGGATTATCACATCTCGTCCGTCCTGA
Source organism: Bacteroides sp. (assembly GCA_014802015.1). Taxonomy (GTDB): domain Bacteria; phylum Bacteroidota; class Bacteroidia; order Bacteroidales; family Muribaculaceae; genus Duncaniella. The sequence continues at coordinate 114,868 of JAAVDB010000018.1, read as the reverse complement.
CCTATCAGGAGCTGATGCGTACGTTCATATATACTGATCCTGAGCTTGTGGCGATGGTCGAGACTGTCAAGGTGTGTCCTGACACGGCGAGAGTCGGTCTCAATGACCGTGCGCTCGCATGGAGCCGCAAGTATTCGTTAGGCATGGTGTTCCCTGATTTTGAGGTGTGTGATACTGACAAGGGTGTTCATCCGTTCTCAAAATATGTGACACCGGGCAAGTATACATTCATCGACTTCTGGGCGTCATGGTGTGGCCCATGCCGTTCGGCGATACCCCATGTGCGCAAACTCTACAACGGGTATGCCGATAAGATGAACGTCTACAGTATCTCGTGCGATAGCGATGAGGCTGCTTGGCGTAAGGCTATGGATAAAGAGCAGATGGAGTGGACACAGCTGTGTCTCAATGATGATCAGCTGAGTGATGTGGCTCAATTGTATCTGCTCTCGGCTATACCCCGTCTGTTGCTTTTGGATCCGGAGGGGCGCATCGTGTGCTCGACCAATTTACCCGATGAGGTGGACGAGTATCTTGCCAAGAATGTTTCACTATAGTATTTAGTCAAATATGAATAGATATTTAGCATCTTTTGTGGCTCTGATGTCAGTGTCGGCCGGCATGGCGCAGGCACCGGGATTTACAATTACCGGAACCGTTCCCGGCCTGACAGCTGACCATAAGGTAGAGCTGGTGAACCGTGATGAAAGACAGGGAAGCGAGTGGTATCGTCTGCCTGCGGCGAGTGTGACTGACGGTAAGTTTGTAATCACAGGATCGGTCCTGATGCCGTTGATGTGCGAGATACGTATCGATGCACCCGAGAAGGAGAATGAGCGGTCTATAGGCTATGCTATGGATCTGATGGTAGAGAATGTACCGGTCGAGATTAACGCTGTGCATGTCGACAGTCTGCCACATTCGTTTACGGTAGGCACTATAGGTATAGATCACCGTAAATATTACACTGTCAAGGCTGGCGAGGCACAACGCGAATTTGAAGAGTACCGTGCCGAACTCGAACCGTACGAGCGCGCATCACGTCAGGCTCATTACAATCTGTATTGGGATCAAAACCGTGACAAGTCAGAGGCCGGGACGGAGAAATTGCGTCAGGCATATTCGGTGGCCGAAGGTGAGCTGTCAAGAGCTAACGATGCGTTCATACGTAAACATCCTGCCTATCATATATCGGCTATGGAGTGGTACCGTCAGCTGTCGGAACCGTTTGTATTCACGGCCGAGGAACTTGACGAGCTTCAACCTCAGCTCAACGCGAATAATTCGCCCGAGCGTGTGGCATTGATCAATGCTGCGATTGATAAAGCCCGTCAGGTGGTACGAGGTCAGAAGTATACCGATTTCGTGGCTAAGGATGCGGAGGGTGTCGAGCATTCAATGTCGGAGTATGTCGGCAAAGGACGCTGGACGATGATTGACTTCTGGGCGTCATGGTGCGGTCCCTGCCGTGCGGCCATCCCGCATGTGCGTGAACTTCACAAGAAGTACGGTGACCGGCTCGGCATCTATGCCGTCAGCCTCGATGAGGAGGATGCGGCATGGCGCAAGGCTATGGAGTACGAGAAGATGGATTGGACTCAGCTTCAGCTCTCGAAAGAAAATTTCGGCAATGTTAGCCGTGATTATAATTTCAAGGCGATCCCGTTCATGGTGCTGATTGATCCCGACGGACACATCGCATTTGCAGGACACGACCCCGGGAAGGTGTCTGAAATTCTCGCCAAAGGTATCGGCCAGTGATGTCCCCTGACAGCGATAATTGAATTTGTGATAATATATAGGAATGCAGATCCCGCGGAATGACACACACCGCGGGATCTGTTTTTTTTGATTCTCAAATTTGCGAATGTGTAAAACTCTTACTATTTTTGTATTGTTTTAATTACGACTGATATGATAGTCACTTTTGAGTATGAATATTTGCAGACTCTGTATGAAAAAGGTAAGAGTTCCGATAAGAAGCATCGTTTTCAGCCTGACATTATAAGGCGTTATCAGAAAGCGATAAATTTCTTGAAAGGAGCGTCTTGCATAGAGGCCCTTTGGCCGATCCGCTCGCTACAATATGAGGCGCTGACAGGTGACAAAGCCGGACTCTCCTCAGTCAGAGTTAACGACAGGTATAGAATAGAATTTTCAGTCGAATTGAATGAAAAGGAACCAATACTTACTATCTGTAATGTCATAGAATTGTCGAACCACTATAAGTAATTGTTAATATGAACGTACAGCTTGATGGAATTTCGACCGATATGATTGCCAATAATCTAAATGCGAGCAATCTGATACATCCCGGAGAAATGATAAAAGACGAAATAGAGTATCGAGGTATATCTCAGAAGGCACTTGCGGCTGAGATAGGATTACCTGCATCTGTTCTGAATGAAGTATTGAACGGAAAAAGGGCGGTGACAACCGAGTATGCCCTTCTTCTGGAGGCTGCGCTTGGCATTGAAGCTGACCTTTGGCTGAAATTACAGTCAGACTATAACAAACAAAAAGCAAAATCAGACTCTTCGTTTGTAGCCAGACTCGAAAAGATCCGTCAGGTCGCGGCATTCCTTTAATACCTCTAAATAATAAGCGGAGCTGTGTCATGGTGGTTATGGCACAGCTCCGTTTCCTTTTATCCTACCAGTCGAATGGGCGGAGGGTTGATTCGGATGCGGGGTAGATGAATGTGTAGTCGATGGCTCGTGTGGTGTCGGAGGTGAAGGTGACATCTCCGGGCTTTTTGACTTTACGTCCCGGGGTGTCGTCCATTCGTCCGGGTAGGCCTGACTGCCAGTAGACGGCATAACCCTTGTCGGTGATAATGCAGGGGGAGGGGAGGGTTGATCCAAATTCGGCAAGTGTGCCGATGAGGTTCTTGTCTGCTCCGGGTGTAGTGACGGTCTGTGCGCCTGACCGTCCTATCTGAAAGTCCTGACGGACGGTGTAACGGTCTGTACCGGCTTCGGGCGTGAGTGATGATGTACGATGCTGTTCGGCCATGATGAGCGTGCCGTCATGGTTCCAGAACGATACGTTGCCATCCTTCTCGTTGATGGCGACGTAATATTCTCCCGTGTCGATTTTGTATTTGCCGTCGGCCGCGACACGTTTTAACTCAGGGTTTGCCGCGGGTGAACGTGAGCCGTCATATTCTCCTATATATTTGATGACGTGAACACGGTCGGGTGATATGACCATTACCTCGGTAGTGACGGAGTCGAGGGTGATTTTCGCTCCCGAGGGGGTAGGGATCACTTCGGCTGACGCGGTGAGCGAACCGATACATGCGAGTGCGAAAACGGTTGATATTAATTTCATGGTAAAATTGCTGATGTATGGTAAAATTGCGGATAATAATATGTAAAATGGAGAATTAACCTTGTGTGCTAATTCTCCATTCTAAAATATTTAAAATCGATTAGTCGATCTTATATTCAGCCAGACTTTCGGGTGCGAAAGTGTTGATGAACTCGGCGTGCTTGGTCACCTCGGCCTGCGCAAGGTTGAGATATACCTCGGCAGAACGGCGGAATGAGTCGTTGCGCTGTGCGTCGAGCATGAGCAGGCAGCTCATAATGGTCACACCGGCCATCTCGACGAGACGACGTGCCATGAAGTCGCCGTAAGCTGCGTCCTCAACCTTACCCACAGTCTCGACAGCCTTGGCGTACATGTCGGTCATCACGCGGATGCGGTCTTTGACTGACTGGAGTTCGGGCTTGACATCGTTCTCAAGATATGAGTTGATGAGGTTGAGATAGGTGCCTGTGGTGACGTGGCGGATGGCTGCCACAACCTGCAGCTGGGTGGTGCCTTCGTAGATTGAGGTGATGCGTGCGTCGCGATAGAGGCGTTCGCAGGCATAATCCTTCATAAAGCCTGAACCACCGTGGATCTGGATACAGTCGTAGGCGTTCTGGTTGCAGTATTCGCTACCCATACCCTTTGCGAGCGGGGTGAGTGCGTCGGCCAGACGTGAGTAGTATTTAGCCTCCTTGCGCTCCTCGGGTGTGAGTTTGCGCTCCTTGGCGATGTCGTCATAGATCTTGTAGATGTCAACGAAGCGTGCGCACTCGTAGAGGAGTGAACGTGATGCGTCGAGTTTGCCCTTCATCACCGAGAGCATTTCGTAAACGGCGGGGAACTCGATGATGGCTTTGCCGAACTGTTTACGGTCACGTGCGTATGCGAGAGCCTCGCGATAGGCGAGTTCGCTGACGCCGACGCTCTGTGCGGCGATGCCGAGGCGGGCGCCGTTCATAAGTGCCATCACGTACTTGATGAGGCCGAGCTGACGCGAACCGCAGAGTTCGGCTTTAGCATCTTTGTAGGTGAGCTCGCAGGTGGGCGAACCCTTGATACCCATCTTGTTCTCGATGCGGCGTACGTTGACACCGCCGTCGCGCTTGTCGTAGATGAACATCGACAGGCCACGGCCGTCGCGTGTACCGGCTTCGGAGCGGGCAAGCACGAGGTGGATGTCGCTGTCACCGTTGGTGATGAAGCGCTTCACGCCGTTGAGACGCCATGTGCCGTCGGGCTGCTCGGTGGCCTTGAGCATTACGCTCTGGAGGTCGGATCCGGCATCGGGCTCGGTGAGGTCCATCGACATGGTCTCGCCCTGGCATACGCGTGTGATGAAACGCTGCTTCTGATCCTCGTCGGCGAACTCATAGATGGTCTCGGCGCAGTCCTGAAGTCCCCAGAGGTTTTCAAAACCGGTGTCGGCGCGGCTGACGATGTCAGCGGCCATGATATAGGGGGTGATGGGGAAGTTGAGACCGCCGTAACGACGGGGCATAGCCATACCCATGAGACCGGCCTTGCGGCAGGCTTCGAGGTTGACCTGAGTGGCGGGAGCGTAGGTGACACGTCCGTCAGCCACTGAGGGGCCGTCGTGGTCAACGCTCTCGGCGTTGGGGGCGATGATGTCGCCGCAGATTTCGCCTACGATTTCGAGGACTTTGTCGTAGCTGTCCTGAGCGTCGGCATAGTCGAGGGGTGCGTAGTCATACTTTTCGGCGTCGGTATAGTCACGCTCTTTCATGGCAACGATCTTCTCCATCAGCGGATGGGTCAGATGGTGCTTGAGGTCCGGATTATCGGTATAAAAATTTGCCATTGTCTGTCTTACTTGGAGTTCTTTTTGTAATACTTGATCAGCTTGGGCACCACTTCCTCAAGATTGCCGGTGATTACGTAGTCGGCAATGGTGTTGATAGGAGCGTTGGGGTCGTTGTTGATTGAAATGATGATTGAGCTCTCCTGCATGCCGGCTATGTGCTGGATCTGACCGGAGATACCGCAGGCGATGTAGAGTTTGGGGCGAACGGTTACACCGGTCTGACCGATCTGGCGCGCATGTTCGGTAAATCCGGCATCGACTGCCGCACGTGAAGCACCGACCTCGGCTCCGAGTGTGTCGGCAAGGTCGTGGAGCAGTTTGAAGTTCTCCTTCGAGCCTACGCCGTAACCGCCGGCCACGATGATGGGCGAGTTCTTGATGTTGATCTTGGACTTTTCGATATGGCGGTCGAGAATCTCGACAACGAAGTCCTCGTCGCTGACATATTTCTTTGCGTCAAGGTCGATTACCTCACCCTTGTAGGCGGGATCGAGAATCTCTTTCTTCATCACGCCCTCGCGTACTGTCGCCATCTGGGGACGGCACTCGGGGTTGACGATGGTAGCCACGATGTTACCGCCGAATGCGGGACGGATCTGAAGGAGGAGGTCCTTGTATTCGGTCTTGGTGCGGGGATCCGTGTGGTCGCCGATCTCAAGCGCGGTACAGTCGGCTGTAAGACCGCTGTGCAGACATGAGCTGACACGGGGGCCGAGGTCACGTCCGATGCAGGTGGCACCCATGAGGCAGATCTGCGGTTTGATCTCCTTGAAGAGGTTGATCAGCACTGCGGCATGGGGATTGGAGGTGTAGGGTGAGAGACGCTTGTCGGCCACGCGATAGAGGCGGTCAACACCGTAGGGGAATATCTGCTCGGCGATGGTGTCGAGGTTATCACCTACAGCAACGGCTTCGAGTTTTACACCGAGCTTGTCGGCGAGCACGCGCCCTTTGGTCAGAAGTTCGAGGCTCACATCGGCAACGCGGCCATCCTCGATTTCAAGATATACGATGAGATTGTTCTGGTCCATTGGGCTTATCCGATTGTGTGGTTGGTAATGAGTTCTTTCACGAGATCTTCGATAGCGGCATCGCTGTCATCGAGCACGCGGCACTCCTTGGCGGCGAACACGACGTTCTCGACGTTCTTCACCTTGGTGGGTGAGCCGGGGAGACCTATCTGTGCGGGATCGGCATCGACGTATGCTGCGCTCCACTCCTGGAGGTTGAGGTAGGGGCGCTTCTCAAGGAGGGCTTTGCGCTCGTCGCTGAGAGCGGCAACCTCGGAGGGTGACGCTGCGTATTTGTATTTCTGCACGCGCATGGCGTTGCGGGGACGGCAGTCGGCAGCAGTGCCGTTGACGGTCACCACGCAGGGGAGGGGAGCCTTGACGGTCTCCACACCATTCTCAAGACGACGCTTTACTGTAACGTATCCGTCCTTGAGATCGAGGATTTCCTCAGCGTATGTCACCTGAGGTATGCCGAGCTTCTCGGCAATCTGGGGACCTACCTGAGCGGTGTCGCCGTCGATAGCCTGACGGCCGCCGAGGATGATGTCGTATTTGCCGATCTTCTTCACGGCCTGGGCAAGTGAATAGGAAGTGGCGAGTGTGTCTGCACCGCCGAGTGCACGGTCGGTGAGAACGATGCCGGTATCCGCTCCGCGATAGATGGCTTCGCGGATAATCTCTGCCGCACGGGGCAGACCCATGGTAAGCAATGTGATTGTCGACCCGGGGTTGGCGTCCTTGAGGCGCAGAGCCTGCTCAAGCGCGTTCAGGTCCTCGGGATTGAAGATGGCCGGCAGAGCCGCACGGTTGATTGTACCATCCTCCTTCATTGCATCTTTGCCCACGTTGCGGGTGTCAGGCACCTGCTTGGCGAGCACGATGATGTTGAGACTCATTTTGTTATAATTTAAGGTTAATTTGTTCTGCTTTTACTGCATTGTGTGAGGCGAGGATGAGAGGCCGGAGTGTCCGTAAAATATGAAATTAACAAAAGACTCCGTTTTTCCGACAAATATACACATTTTCAGGAAAAACGGAGTCTTTTTAATGCAAATTAATGTGAAACATGCTCTTCAACCCATTTGCGGGCGTTGATGAAGGCATCAATCCATGGGGTAACTTCGTCGGTTGAACGTGTGGCGGGGTAATATCCGCATTGCCATGGGAAGATGGCGCGTTCAAGGTGGGGCATCATGGCAAGGTGACGACCATCGGCCGAGCAGATACCGGCTACGGAGCAGCGTGAGCCGTTCGGGTTGGCCGGATAGCTGTTGTAGGCGTACTTGGCTACCACATTGTAGTTGTCCATCGACATGGGGAGGTGGAACTTGCCTTCACCGTGAGCCACCCAGATGCCGAGTTTCGAACCTGAGAGCGATCCGAGCATCACAGAATTGTTGGCTGGGATGGTAAGACCGAGGAACTGTGACTCGAACTTGTGCGAGTCGTTGTGAAGCATACGGGTCTTCTTGGGGTGCTCGGGATTGATGAGGTTAAGCTCGATCATGAGCTGACAGCCGTTGCAGATGCCGAGTGAGAGTGTATCTTCGCGTTTGTAGAAGTTCTCAAGCGCGCGCTTTGCGTTCTCGTTGTATCTGAATCCGGATGCCCAGCCCTTGGCTGATCCGAGTACGTCGGAGTTGGAGAATCCGCCGCAGAATACGATCATGTTGACATCCTCAAGAGTCTCGCGGCCGCTCATAAGGTCGGTCATGTGTACGTCCTTGACATCGAAGCCGGCGAGGTAGAGTGAGTAAGCCATCTCGCGGTCGCCGTTCACACCCTTCTCACGGATGATGGCTGCCTTGACGCGTCCGTCACCGTGGCCGTCGCGACGCAGTTCGATGCCGCGTGATGCGAGTTTGCCGTTGTAGCCCGAAGGCATGCGATAGCGTATGGGCTGTTTCTTGTAGTTCTCAAAGCGTTCGCGTGCTTTCTGCTCACCGCTCTGGATCGAATCCATGAGGTAGCTGGTGTGCATCCACACGTCACGCAGATGGTCGATGCCGAGCAGACGCTGGTTGCCGTTATGGTTGATGACGAGTGTGCGTTCGGCTGAGGGGGTACCGATATGATAGTATTTCACACCTGCCTTGTCAAGAATTTCGTCAACCTTCTCAACCTTGGATGCGTCGACCTGAGCCACGAGGGCGGGGTTCTCGCTGAAAAGTATCTTGACAAGGTCGGCCTCACCGAATGCTGCGGTGTCGAGTTCGATACCACCCTCGGTGTTGGCGAATGTCATTTCGAGAAGAGTTGTCACGAGACCGCCGGCTGATACGTCATGGGCGGCGAGAAGCATCTTCTTGGCGACAAGTTTCTGGACAGTGTCAAATGTGTTGACAAAGGCCTTGGCATCGGTGACGGTGGGAGCGTCCGAGCCGAGCGCGCCGAGTGTCTGTGCGAGTGCCGAGCCGCCGAGCTTGAGGGCATCGCCCGAGAAGTCTATATAATATAAGGTGGAATCCTTGGCGCGGAGCACGGGTGAGAGAGTCTTGCGGACGTCGGTGACCTCACCTGCTGCCGAGATGATGACGGTGCCGGGAGCGTAGACCTTGTCAGCACCGTATTTCTGAGTCATGGACAGAGAGTCCTTGCCTGTAGGAATGTTGATGCCGAGCGCGCATGCAAAGTCGCTGCAGGCCTCAACGGCACGGTAGAGGGCTGCGTCCTCACCGGGGTTCTTACAGGGCCACATCCAGTTGGCACTGAGTGAGAGGGCCTTGATGCCTCCTTCGAGCGGAGTGGCGACGATGTTGGTCAGAGCCTCGGCAACAGCCATTACCGAACCCTTAGCGGAGTCGATGAGCGCTACCTGGGGTGCGTGACCGATAGAGGTGGCGATACCCTTGGTGCCGGAGTAGTCAAGTGCTACGACACCACAGTCGCTGAGGGGGAGCTGTATCTCGCCCTGGCACTGCTGACGGGCAATCTTACCAGTAACGGAGCGGTCAACCTTGTTGGTGAGCCAGTCCTTGGATGCGACAGCCTCAAGCGCGAGGGTGTCGGCAACGTATTTTTCAAGTTCGTTCTCGCTGTAGGGAGCGTCCTTGTATGTGTTGACTACTGTCGAGTCAGTAAGTGTTGTCTTGGGTGAAGAGCCGAACATGTCACTCATGGCGAGGTCGATGGGTTTGACGCCGTCCTTCTGCTCGAATACGAAACGATGGTCGCCTGTAGTCTCACCGACTACATACATCGGTGCGCGTTCGCGGTCGGCGATAGTTCTCACGTAGTCGATGTCCTCCTTCTTGAGCACCATACCCATACGTTCCTGGCTCTCGTTGCCGATGATCTCCTTGGACGAGAGGGTCTTGTCGCCGACGGGAAGTGAGCCGATCTCGATCTTGCCGCCTGTCTCCTCTACAAGTTCTGAAAGGGCGTTGAGGTGACCGCCTGCACCGTGATCGTGAATGGACACGATGGGGTTATTGTCATTCTCGGCGAGTGCGCGGATAACGTTGCTGACACGTTTCTGCATCTCGGGGTTGGCACGCTGTACGGCGTTGAGCTCGATGCCTGATGCGTACTGGCCGGTCTCGACTGACGAAACTGCGCCACCGCCCATACCGATACGATAGTTGTCACCGCCCATGACCACGACTGCCTCGCCTGCTTCGGGCACACCCTTGATGGCGTCCTTGGCTGCGGCATAACCTACGCCGCCGGCGAGCATGATCACTTTGTCGTATGCATACATCTTGCCGTTCTCGTCATGCTCGAATGTGAGCAGCGAGCCGCAGATGAGGGGCTGGCCGTATTTGTTACCGAAGTCCGAGGCGCCGTTGGAGGCTTTGATAAGGATCTCGGCCGGAGTCTGATAGAGCCATGCGCGGGGATTCATCATAAGCTCCCAGGGATGGCCGCCGAGACGGGGATAGGAGGTCATGTAGACGGCTGTACCTGCGAGGGGGAGTGAGGCACGTCCTCCGCCGAGACGGTCACGTATCTCACCGCCGCTACCGGTGGCGGCGCCGTTGAACGGCTCGACGGTGGTGGGGAAGTTGTGGGTCTCGGCCTTGAGCGAGAGCACGGTGGGGAGGTCACGCACCTCAAAGAAGTCGGGACGCTCGGGGTGGGTGGGGTAGAACTGTGCCACTGTCGGGCCTTCTACGAATGCCACGTTATCCTTGTAGGCCGATACGAGGCGGCCGGGATTGACCTGAGATGTTTTCTTGATGAGTTTGAAGAGCGAGAGGGGCTTCTCCTCGCCGTCGATTACGAACGAACCGTTGAAGATCTTGTGACGGCAGTGCTCGCTGTTGACCTGTGAGAATCCGAATACCTCGCTGTCGGTGAGGGGGCGGCCCAGACGCTCGGCGAGCTGGCGCAGATAGTCTTCCTCTTCCTGCGAGAGGGCGAGACCCTCGCGCTTGTTGTACTCGGTGATGTCTGCGATATGCTCGATGGGAGCGGCGACTGTCGATGTGCTGAATACACGTGAATTCAGACCGTCATAAAGGCGCGAGAGCATTTTGTCATACTCAGGCTGCTCGACCGTGATGCGATGAAATTCCTCGATGCGGGTGATGCCTTCGAGACCCATATTCTGGGTGATCTCCACTGCGTTGGTGCTCCAGGGGGTAATCATCTCCTTGCGGGGGCCGACAAAACGACCCTTTACGGATGTGGAGCTGAGTGGGGTGGCCCCGTCGAAGAGCCATGTAAGTTTCTCGGCTTCTTCAGGGGTGAACTTGTGATTCGTTTCTACGGCGTAAATCAGATTGGCGCCTTTCTTAAAAAATACGACCATAAGTGTCTGGCTATGTCAATGAATATATTATATCGCAAAATTACAACAAATCCCACACTTAGGCAAATCTTTTTGGCCCAAGTGCGGGATTTGTCAGTATATATGCTGGGTGCTTATTTGCCGCCCTGTGACTTGATGTCGCCACCCTGAGCGGGGACGGTGACGGGGGTGAGTCCTCGATTGCGCAGGAGTGCGTTTACCGAAGGCTGATGTCCGCGGAATCTTACGTAGATCTCCATCGGGTCTTCGCTGCCACCCATCTCAAGGATGTTCTCCTTGAACGAACGGGCTGTGGCAGGGTCAAATATACCCTTCTCCGAGAAGAGCTCAAATCCGTCGGTGTCAAGCACTTCTGCCCAGAGGTAGGTGTAGTAGCCCGAGGCGTAGTGGTCGTCGCCGAACACGTGCTTGAAGTAGGGTGAGCGGTAGCGGTAGGTGATCTGCTCGGGCATGCCGAGACGCTCGGCCATCTGACGCTCGAACGCATCGACGTCGACAGTCTCGCCATCGGCGGGATTGTATGCACCCCATGCGAGGTCGAGGAGCGATGCGCCGGCGAGTTCGGTGGTTCTGAATCCCATGTTGTGGGTGGATGCGGCCTGGAGTTTGTTAACGAGCTCGGTGGGTATTACTTCACCTGTCTTGTAGTGGAATGCGTAGTCCTTGAGCAGTTCAGGTTCGAGAGCCCAGTGCTCGGTGATCTGCGAGGGGAGTTCGACAAAGTCGCGGTCGGTGTTGGTGCCTGACTGAGAGCGGAGCTTGGCGCGGCTCAACATGCCGTGGAGTCCGTGGCCGAACTCGTGAAACATTGTCTCGACCTCGTCGACCGTAAGCAGAGCCGGCGTGTCGGCGGTGGGGCGTGTGAAGTTGCCTACGTTGAAGATGATGGGGCGTCCGACAGTGCCGTCAGGGTCAACAAACGAGCCTTTCATCTCGTCCATCCATGCGCCCTGACGCTTGGTGGAGCGGGGGAAGTAGTCGGTCATGAATACGGCTATATGCTCACCTGTGCCGGCATCCGTGACGTCATAGACGGTCACTTCGGGGTGATATTTGGGCGCGTCGGGCATCTCGGTGAATTTGATGCCGTAGAGTCGCTCGGCCAGGGTGAAGATGCCTTTGCGCACGTTGTCAAGTGCGAAGTATGCGCTGACTTCATTTTCGTCAAGATTGAATTTGCGGGCACGCACTTTCTCGGAATAATAGTAATAGTCCCAGGGAGCGATAGCGAAATCATATCCTTCGCTCTTGACATATTCCTGCATCTCGGCGATCTCCTCGTTAGCGCGGTTGACGGCCGGTGTCCATATCTGCATGAGCAGGTCGGTGGCTGCCTCGGGTGTCTTGGCCATGACGTTCTCGGTCATATATGACGCGTAGTCCTTATAGCCGAGTATCGAGGCCTTGCGCGCGCGGGCCTTGATGATGTCGCCGATGACAGGGCGGTTGTCGTAGGGTGCTGTGGATGCGAGCTGCATATAGCCGTTGTACATTTTCTCGCGCAGACCGCGGTTGGCGGCATACTTGAGTACGGGCAGTCGGCTGGGGGCATGGAGGGTGAATACCCATTTGCCATCTTTGCCGCGCTCCTTGGCCTCGGTGGCGGCGGTGGCTATGATGCCGGCGGGGATGCCTGCGAGGTCGGCTTCATTATCGACCACGAGCTCAAACGAGTTGGTGGATGCGAGAAGATTTTTATTGAATTGCAGGTACAGGTCGGTGAGCTGCTGGTTGACCTTCATCAGTTCCTCCTTCTCGGCGGCTGAGAGGAGCGCACCGTTGCGCACGAAGTTCTGATAGGATAGTTCGATGGCGCGTTTCTGGTAGGGTTCGAGTCCGAGGCTGTTGCGGCGGTCATAGAGTGATTTGACGCGGGCAAAGAGTTTGGGATCCATCGAAATCTCGTCGGATGCGGACGCTACCATCGGCAGAATGGTCTCGGACAGGGCCTGCATCTCGGGGGTATTGTCGGTCTCAAGCAGTGAGTTGAACACTCGTGTGACACGGGTGAGCAGGCTTCCGGCTTTCTCCATGGCCAGGATGGTGTTGTCAAACGTCGGAGTGGCTGGATTGTCGGCTATGGCCTTGATCTCGGCACGGCGTTCGGCGATGCCTTTCTCCACGGCCGGGAGGTAGTCGGCATACTGAATCTGTTCGAACGGTGGGATGTCATACTTGGTGCCGTAGGGCGCCATGAACGGATTAACGCGCTGTGTCTCTGCACTCATAGCGGTCGGGATTGTTAGGGCGGCCGTCAAGATGGCTGCTCGGATTAATGGTTTCATGTTATTATTTTTCAGGAGTTACTTATTTTTGATTTATTATTCTATGGCTGTGGTTTGTCCCGGTCAGATGACCCGAGGACGAAGGTAGTAAGGAGGGGGTAGTGGTCACTTGACGGCTGATTGCCCCGCTCGATGTCCACGGCCCGCAGATCGCCTCCGTACAGCACGTGGTCAATTCGGAAATAGAATCTGTTGCCGTGATATGTAATTGTCGGACCGAAGGCGTTATCGGCATACGCATCGTGCATGTCATCACCAAGGATGGTACGTATGGCATAACAACCCTGGATGTCGTTGAAGTCACCTGCGACAATAAAGTTACCGCCTATGGAGTCGATGGTCTCCCTGATGAAGCGTGCCTGGTTGACCCGCTTTTTGAATGCTGCTGACAGTTTGTCGATGAGCTGGTGCTTGACGTCGCGCATCTCGCGCTTGAGTGCCAGTTCGCTGGCCGGTGCTTTCTTGAACAGGTCTGTATAGAGCTGCTTGTCGGCCATGCTGAGTCCGATGGATTCGAGGTGAACGTTGAACAGGTGGATGGTCTCGCCCATAACGTTGAGTCGGAACAGGGCCATCTTTTCGGATGAGTTGCCCGGCATGGGGATGCTCAGAAATTCGAAGGGGTATTTAGACAGGACCGTCAGATCTTTGCTGACATTTACCACACGATAAGGGTATCGCTCCGTGAGTTCGCGTATCTGCCCGTCGGTAATTTGCCACAACGGCCAAGACTTGATAAATTCGACTTCCTGCAGGTTGACTATGTCGGCATCGGTGTCAAGGATGTAGTCGATAGTGGCATTTCTTTCAAGACCGGGCACGTTGCCGCGAAAGTCCCAGAATTGCAGGACGTTGTAGGTCAGAAGAGTAAATGAACGTGATTCTTCCTCGGGTGTGAGTTTTTCAGTGCCGATGTGCATGGGGGAGTAGACGAGAAGCGAGGGGAGGGATATGAGCCATGCCACGCACTGTATGAGTGCGAAACGCCATCGGAATATGAGGTCAATGATGGCTGTCAGCAGACCGGCAATCAGTATGCCGGGGAGCATCATGCTGATGAGGGCACACATCAGATGTCGTGACGGATCGGCATATCCGCCGTAGGCCGCGACGATCGTAGCCACGGCGACGAGGATGTTGACTATAAAGAGTATGACAGTCAATGTCGTCCTGACGGAGTTGGTGAATATGTTTCTGAATCGGCTTGTGTTCATCTGAAGGTCAGGTTTCCGTATAATGGCGGCGTATGGATTATCTGATCCTGCGGCTTACGTTGAAGAGCCGGTCGCGCTCGGCGGGAGTGAGTGCCGAATAGCCGGATTTCTTGATTTTTTCAAGTATCGTGTCGAGTTCGCGCTGCTCGTCAGGAGTTAGGCCTCCGTTGCCGGCCTGTGGTGGAACCGCAGATTTTTTGCTGCTTCTTTTGTAGCCGATTTTTTTATATCGGAGTGCGAAAAGTAAGCCTGTCAAGACTCCGCCGATGTGAGCGATCTCACCTCCGGCATTGCTGCCGGTCACACCTATGAGCACGAGCAGTATGGTCACCAAGGCTATCCATTTGACAGCGACGGCTCCAAAGAATAACAGGTGCATTTTGACATCAGGCATGAGTATCGCCACGGCTGTGACAATAGCTATTACCGATGCCGATGAGCCGATGAGCCAGCCGGATGAGCCATGAAGGAAAGGCAGCACTGCATATCCGGCTATGAACAGCACTGCGCCGGCTATGCCACCGTACAGGTATAGCGTGATGAGTTGCCGCTCGCCGGCCACCATCCGGAACATCGTGCCGAACCAATAGAGCCATAGCATATTGAAGATGATGTGCATCAGGTCATACTGCGCGAACATGTAGGTCAATATGGTCCACGGACGGGTCAGAAGCATTGACGGAGCCGATGGGAGTTCGACCTGAGCGAGAATGTTGCCGATATAGCCTGGTGATCCGGAGAATATGCACACTATGGCACACAGACGTAGTGCGATGAATACACCTATATTAATACAGATGATTTTCATCAGCATGCCTGACGAGGCGAGTGTGGCGCGCAGACGGTCAATAACCTCCATATCCGCCCCCTCCGAAGGTGCCTTTTTTCTTCCAGAAGTATATGATGATGAATCCGAATAACAGTCCGCCGAGATGTGCGAAGTGGGCTACGCCATCCGAACGTCCGACTGATTCACTCAGGCCCATAAGCAGTTCGATGACAATCATGCCTGTCACCATCCACTTGGCTTTGATGGGTACGGGGATGAAGAAAAGATAGAGCGGGGCGTTGGGATAGAGCATACCGAATGCGAGCAGGATGCCGTAGACTGCACCCGATGCGCCGATGGTCACGAACATATTGAGCCATTGCGACACCTGGGCCTGATAGATCGGTGACTGAATTATGGCGCGGGCTTCGGGGAAGTCAAGGTGGTTCTGATTGGCAAGCAGTGTGGTGATTGTGTCCTCCCATGTGAACATCCAGACGAGTTCCTGAATGAGGGCGGCGCCGATGCCGCATGAGAGGTAATAGAACAGAAACCGTGCACTGCCGAAGGTGCGCTCAAGCGTCATGCCGAACATCCACAGCGAAAACATATTGAAGAATATGTGTGCGAAACTGCTTGTGGAGTGCATGAACATGTAGGTGATGAGCTGGGCGGGATTGAAGTCGGACGCCTTGAAGTAATGCAGTCCGCCGAATGACTCAAGTCCCGTGCCGAGACGTCCGGGCAGAACGAACATCGCCAGCCATACTATGAAGTTGATTATTATGAGATTTTTTGTGACAGGTGGAATCTGTCCGAAAAACGAGTTCCGAGTATTCATAAATCCATTATTGCGAGTGTGATTATATGTGCACGAGTTAAGAGTTTATGTCTGCAAAAGTACAAAAACCTCGCGAGAGGCTGCGACTGATTAATACTTTTTAATAGGATGATGAATTAATTGTTTCTTATAGGGAAAGAAGTGGAGTTTTAAAGCATGTATAAAATATTAATAATTAAAGTATTAACATTTATTAACTGTAATTTTGTCTCAGATATTTGGTGGCGTAATATAAAATGTCTACCTTTGCACTACCAAAACATCGCGGGATGGAGCAGTGGTAGCTCGTTGGGCTCATAACCCAAAGGTCGCAGGTTCGAGTCCTGCTCCCGCCACCAAGAGAGAATCCTCTATAAGTCAGACGCTTGTAGAGGATTTTTTGTGTAAATACAATAGCATTTATATTCGAACCGACTCTAATGATAGCTCAGACACAATTTTAAATGAAGATGTCAATGAGGAGGTAGAGGGTGATGGCTGAGGCGATACAGAGTGCGTACAGAAATCCTCGTTCGGTGGGCGTGAATATGTGACGTGCTCCCTGCTCGCGTCGGGCGCGGATGTAAAATCCTGTGCCGAGCAGATAGAATACAGAGGTCATAAGCATCTCCTGAAGGCCGCCTGCGTAGGCCATCCATAGGCAGAAGAGTGTGGTGATAGCGGCGATAGTACGGGTGCCGGCTGTGTCGGCCTTCCTGAACAGGAAGAGTCCTGTGTAAAAGTATCCGGGTATAATCATCAGGCCCGTGATGTGGAGTGCGGCCAGATACACGTCATCGGCCATTACGACCATGAGCAGAAACAGCTCCATGACGATACTTGACATGATGAGGCCGAATGTGGGCATGCCGTGGCGGTTGACTCTGCGGAATGCCTTGGGGAGAATGCCGACCAATGCGGCTTCGTAAGGTACCTGTGCCACGACAAGAGTCCATGCCACCCAGCCTCCGAGCAGTGATACGATGACGGCTCCGATGACAAACCAGTAGGCCCACTCGCCGCACGTGATGCGTAATATATAAGCGATCGACGGGTCGGGGAGTTCGGCCAAGCGTGCTTTGGACAGTAGTCCGAAGCAAAGAAGTGATACTGCAAGGTAAAGTATGAGCGAAATGAAGAATCCGGCAAATCCGGCCTTGCCGACATCCGAACTGCGACGTGCGCGGGCTGACATCATTACGGCTCCTTCTACTCCGAAGAAGCAGAACAGGGTCACCATCATTGTTGATTTGACCTGCCCCATGATGTCGGTCAGTGGAGTCACGCTTCCCCATATATCGGCCTCAAACAGATCGCAACGGAAGAACATCGCGAAGATCGTGATGATGAATATCAGCATTATCACCTTGATTGCCGCCAGCAGTGTATTGATGAATTTTGCTGTCTGTATGCCGCACGACACGATGCCGAACATTACCCATATCAGCACCGAGCCGAACACTACCGTTTCCCAGCTATGAGCCATGAGTCTCGGACAGATTGCTCCTACGGAGTCATTTAGCATGACACCGTATGCCACGTTGGAGAAAGCCGTGCACAACCAGTAGCCCCATGCGATGTTAAATCCTGTATAGTTGCCGAAACCGGCCTGGGCATACTGGTATATTCCCGCGTTATACTGTGGATAACGGTCGCTTAACCATTTGAATGCCATCACGAGCGGCAGTATACCTGCGGCGGTAATTATCCATGCGATAAATACTGCGCCTGGCGAGGCTACCGAGGCCATGTTCTGAGGCAGATTGTAGATGCCGACTCCGACCATGAGGCCGAATACAAGGGCTGTCAGACCCCAAAAACCGAGTTTGCCGGTAGATAACATTGTTGTGATGATTGATATTGACGGCTGCAAATTTCGTCAAAAATCCCGACACATCAATCATATTGTGGATATAAAATGAAACAGGATGTGAGGAAGAATGATTAATATATATAAATAAAATCTCCACGATATGCAGTGACGGGGCATATCGTGGAGATTTTATTTGGTGTAATCGGTGCGATTATTTTGCGGGATCAAGTGAGATGGTGCGGTAGTTGCCCTGAGCGTTGAGCGCCTTCATGAAATCCATGATATCATTGATGGTGATGGAGTTGAGGGTGTCAACATAGCCGTTGAATGAGTCAACGCCGTTGACGTCGTAGCTTGTGAGAGCGCCCAGCCAAGGTGAGTTATGCTCCTTGTTCTGGATGTAGCTCTTGGCCATGTATTCCTTGATGGGTGCAAGCTCTTCGTCGGTCACATCGTTCTCCATGGCTTTGAACTGGCCGTGAATGAAATCGAGGACTTCTTTCTTCATCTCGGGTTTCATGGGGAATGATGTTGATATCATCGCCGGGTTGAGGCCCATGCGTGACAGTTGGCCCGAGGCGCTGATGGAGTAGACGGCACCCATGTCTTCACGTACGGTCTTGAGCAGACGGTTAGTCATGATCTGACCTGCTATGGATGCTATCTGTGCGTTCTTGGGAGTGTACTCGATGTCGCCGTATCCCATGATGGCCGTGTAGGTCTGGGGAGTGGTCATCTCGGTAGTGAATGTGTCATCGCCAGATCCTGTCTTGGCAAACAGTCCGGGATTGTATGAGGTGACAGTCTTACGAGCCGTAGCGGGATCGGAGGGGAGTGATGCGATATAGGTCTCAACAAGCGGGCGGAGCTTTTCGAGATCGATGTTGCCGACGAAGAAGAAGGTGAAGTCGGCAGCATTGGATGTCATATCATGCACGAGTTTGGTGGTCAGTTCGCGTGAGGCTGCCTCGACATCGGCTGCGGTAAGCATGCGGTTGAACGGTGAAGTGAAGAGCGTCTCGTAGAGGTCCTTGTTGAAGATATAGCTGGGGTTGTTGACCTGATTGGCAAGCATGGACACAGATGATTTCTGCATGGCTTCGAACTCGTCTTTGTCAAACTGAACGTCAGTGAAGGCCATGTAGATAAGCTCCATGAGTGTGGGGAGATCCTTGGGTGTGGTGTTGCCGCTCACCGAACGACGGTAGGCGTTGAGGCTGAGGCCGACACCTGCGATCTTGCCGGACAGATACTTTCGGAGTTCGCTTGACGAGTATGTTCCGAGACCCATGCGTCCGAGTGCGCCGGGGAGGGTGAGGATGGTGGAAGCGTAATCGTCGGGGCAGTCAGCATATCCACCCATAGCCTGTGCGGCGAAGAGGATTTCGTCCTCCTTGTACTTGGTGGTCTTTATGATGACCTTGGCGCCGTTTGACAGAGTCCATTCGGTAGTACCCCATACTGGATTTTCAACGCTGCTGACGATCTTGCCGGCAACGGGTGCCTTGGTGATGAGGGGGTCGGTCTTGACGTTATCGACAAATGCTTCGATGGTCTCGGCATCGATCTCGGCAAGAGCGTTTTCGAGCTGTGCGGGTGTGGGGAGTACATAACCATCCTTTTCAGGCGACAGGACGATGATGGCGCGGTTGTCAGGTGTGATGGCTTTGGCCAGAGTCTGATTGAGTGCTTCGAGGGGCATGTTGGCTGCTATGCTCTGGATGAGTTTCCATTCGGTGTCAAGGCCGGGGATAGCATCGCCGTCGATGAAGCTGCGGACATACTCCTTAACGTAAGCACCGCTCTCGCGTGTGGCGCGGTTGTTGTAGGCGCGTTCGTAAGCCGAGAGGTAATTGTCGCGGGCGCGGTCGTATTCTGACTGAGTGAACCCGCCACGCGCTGCGCGGAGCAATTCACGGTAAGCAGCCTGAAGGGGTGACAGGATGTCGGTGTCCTTGGATACAGCCGAGAGTGATACGGCATCGCGCTCGTCGGTTATGACATAGTTGGTGAAGCTGAATCCTGCACCGGCAAACGGAGCGTCCGGCTTGGCCGAAATCTCATTCAGGCGGGTGTTTAACATGCTTGAGATCATCGAGCGGATGAACATAGCCGCGAAGTAGGCAGGAGTATTTTTCATCTCCTTGGGGAAATTTTCCTGCATGATCAGGAGCTGGGCTGAGAGGGACTTCTGCTCGGGGTCGGAGCCGATGCCGAACAGTGTGCCCTTATGGTCGGGAACCTGCTCGTAGGTGCGGGGCATCGCGTTCTCGGGCATCTCGATGGAGCTGAACATCTCTTTGATCTTACCTTCGATGCGGTCTACATCGATGTCACCGACTACGATGATGGCCTGCTGGTCGGGACGATACCAGGCCTCATAATAGTCGCGCAGGGCCTGAGGCTCGAAGTTGTCCACGACCTCCATGATGCCGATGGGGAGTCGACGTCCGTATTTGGTGGTGGGGAAGAGGTCGGGGAGAATGCGTTCGAGGATGCGCATCTGGCCATGCATTGACTGACGCCACTCTTCGTGGATCACACCACGCTCCTTGTTGATCTCCTCGGGATCGAGTGTCAGGTCGTTGGCCCAATCGTGAAGGATGAGCAGACATGAGTCCTGCACGCTCTCACGGGCAATGGGTACGTTGGAGATGTTGTAAACGGTCTCGTCAATCGAGGTGTAGGCGTTGAGGTTGGCGCCGAATTTCACGCCGATTGATTCAAGCCAGTCGCGGAGCTGGCTGCCGGGAAAGTTGGTCGTGCCGTTGAAGCACATGTGTTCGAGGAAGTGAGCGAGGCCACGCTGATTTTCCTCCTCAAGAGCAGAACCTACCTTCTGTGCGATGTAGAAGTCGGCCTGACCCTTGGGATATTCGTTATGACGGATGTAATAGGTGAGTCCGTTAGGCAGCTTGCCGATACGTACTGCGGTGTCGACCGGTAGCGGCTGCAGCAGCGGATTCTGAGCGTCCTGCGCTGAGATGCCAAAGCTTGACATGAGTGTCACGATGGCAACAAGAGCGGTTTTCAACAGATGTTTCATTGGATGATTATAGTTGGATATTAGAATGTTTGACACTGTGTGAGATGAATGATGTCACCATGCAGGTGAGGGACAGCGTTTGTGGCGGAGTATGGCCATGACTTCGTTGTGAAGATATGGCAGGCTTACTATCCATGGCATCGAGTAGGATGGATGGAAGACTCCGAGTTTGAGCTGTGACACCCGTATGCCGTAGCGCTCTTCAAGAATGAACCTGTAGATGCTGAGCTGGAGGGCATAATGCCAGTAGGAGGTGTCGGGCAGGTGACTGACAGGATGTAGACCCTTGGCGCGGAACGGGGACTCGCTGATGATGCGTCCGTCCGGCGTAAGGAGCTTTTTGGACCGTTTCCAGTCATATATGTTGTAGGTACCGGCGGGAGTGCGCTCAAGAAAGTCGAGTGTCCCCGCGAGGTCATAGTCTTCGTGAAATATCCGCCACTCGGTACGGTAGGGATACAGTCGGTTGTTTGCGGCGAACATACGGAACAGGCGCAATGAGTCGACATCGTCATCAGGTAATTCCTCACCGAGATAATACCGCTCGATGCGGTCGTGCATGGAGGTGCCGAGTTCGCGTGCGCGTCTGGCTTCACGCTCCCAACGGTCGAGTATGATCTGCGGTGTCACCCCCTCCTTAGCGGCCTTGCGCTCGGCCCAGTATTCTGCATCGAATTTTGGGAAACAGTCGTCGACCAGCGTAGTGACCGACAGCATTTCACGGCCGTCGTAAAAGTAGGTGTGGGTGTCGGCGTCAAAACTTAACAACCCGTCACGTTCGTGGACATTTATGTCATTATAGCTCGGCGAGATCATGAGCGGCTGTCAGAGTCGGATGAGTCGGTGGCTGATTGTGACTCCATACGTTTGGCTTCATCCCACAGTGCATCCATCTCGGCGAGCGTAAGCTCCTTGATGGCACGTCCACTCTCGGCGGCACGGCGCTCGATGTGGTTGAAACGGCGTATGAATTTCTTATTGGTTTTCTCAAGCGCGTTCTCGGAATTGATACCGTACAGGCGTGCCGCGTTGATGACGGCAAACAGTACATCGCCCATCTCGGCCTCGCGCTCGGCCTCGTCCATGGACTCGGCGGCCTCGGCAAACTCAGAGATTTCCTCACGTACTTTATCCCATACGTCTTCGCGCTTCTGCCAGTCAAAGCCGACGTTAGCCGCTTTCTCCGTTATACGTTCAGCCTTTATCATGGCCGGAAGAGCCGTCGGCACACCCGAGAGAACGGTCTTGTTACCACCCTTCTCCTTTAGCTTGAGCTCTTCCCAGTTCTTGAGCACATCGTCGGTCGAATTGATCGAAGTGTCGCCGAACACGTGCGGATGACGGTATATAAGTTTGGTATTAAGAGCGTCGCATACATCGGCAATATCAAACGCACCCTTTTCCTCGCCGATTTTGGCGTAGAAGAGTACGTGCAGCAATACGTCGCCGAGTTCCTTGCGTATGTTGGCGTTATCCTCTTTTATAAGGGCGTCGCACAGTTCGTAGACCTCCTCGATAGTATTCGGGCGCAACGACTCATTGGTCTGTTTTGCATCCCAGGGGCATTTGACCCGCAGTATATCGAGGGTGTCGATGACACGTCCGAGGGCCTCTAACTTTTCCTGTCTGTTATGCATGACAATTTTTGGTTTGTGTGCAAAGGTAGTAAAAAGTATCATTTATCGCATAATCCGGACTTTGCGAAAGATTGTATATTAACACATATTTATAAATAATTTTTGAATTATTTGTAAATCAGCGGGAGTTATGTTAATTTTGTGGGGTATTACGGTTTCTAAAGTTACATGAAGAAATTTTTCCTCGCGTTTTTAGGCACACTTGCAGGGATATGGTTATCGCTGTTTATTATATTCGTCGGACTGATGCTCGTAGTCGTTGCTGCCGGTGTCTCGACGCTGAACGGCGTTAAGTCAGTGCAGGTGAAGTCGGACAGCTATCTGGAGCTGACACTTGTCGGAGAGATTACCGACCGCCCCGGACAACTCGATCCGGTGGGTGTATTGCGCGGTGAAGATAATCGTACGCAAGGGCTTGACGAGATAGTCGGAGCCATACGCACCGCCGCAAATGACGACCGTATCGGAGGTATCGTACTTGACTGCCGCGGCTCGCAGCTCGGTCTCGCGGGACGTCAGGCCGTGGTAAGCGCGCTCAGGTATTTCAAGTCTGAGGCTCCGTCTAAATGGATATATTCCTATGCTGACATATACACACAGGGTGATTACTATATCGCTACTGCCGCCGATTCGGTATATATCAACCCCATCGGTCAGGTTGCGGTCAGCGGACTGTCATCGACCGGACTGTATTTCAAAAAACTTCTTGATAATCTCGGCGTGAAGATGCAGGTTGTCAAGGTCGGTACTTATAAGAGTGCTGTCGAGCCGTATATACTTGACGGCATCAGCGCTCCAGCCCGTGAACAGCAGGAGCTGTTCCTGACCAATATCTGGGCAGAGGTGGCATCACAGATGGCCGAGGGGCGTGGAGTCAGCATTGACACTGTCAACGGCTGGGCCAACTCATCGGTCTATGCAATGCCGACAGCCGACTATGTAAAGGCCGGCATGGTTGATGGCATGATGTATCGCCATGAGTTTGATGAACTTATCGCCTCCATGACGGGTAAGAGTGATGTGAATGATCTCACACCCGTTACTCCGGCCGAGTATTGCACCGTTCAGAATATAGATAAGAAAGGTGACGGCCGTGGAGCCGAGATAGCCGTACTGTATGCATGCGGGGATATTACGGACGAAGCGGGTGAAGGCATAGTTGCCGCGAAGATCGTTCCCCAGATTCTTGATCTGGCGGAAGATGATGATATTGACGGTCTGGTAATGTATGTCAATTCCGGCGGAGGCTCCGCATTCGCTTCCGAACAGATATGGGAGGCACTTGAACAATGGAAAGCTTTGACAGGTAAACCGTTCTATGTGTCAATGGCCGATTACGCCGCATCGGGCGGATACTACATATCCTGTGGAGCAGACCGTATATATGCTCGCCCTGTGACGCTCACCGGTTCGATCGGAATTTTTGGCCTGATACCCGACGTGAGCGGTCTGATGGCTGACAAGATAGGCATAACAACCTCTACTGTCTCGACCAATCCCGGCGGAATGATGCCTACCATACTCCAGCCTATGACTCCCGCACAGCGCGAGGCCATGCAGGGATATGTGGACCGCGGATATGAACTGTTCACATCCCGATGCGCTGCCGGACGCGGCATGAGCCAGGATTCGATCAAAGCCATTGCCGAAGGACGGGTATGGGACGGGGCCGAGGCTCTGAAACTCGGACTCGTGGATGAGCTCGGAGGTCTGGATGATGCAGTGGCCGGAATGGCCGAACGGCTCGGCGCCTCGACATGGACCATACGCAACTATCCCGAGCGTAAAGATAAATGGTATGACATACTGCTTGAGGCGGGGACCGATCTGAAGACGAGGATGGTGCGCTCCGAACTCGGAGAGATGGCTACCATCTATGAGACACTCGCCCGTATCAAAGGTATATCAGTCCTGCAAACACGTATGGAACCGTTTGAAATAAATCTCTGACACGATATAATCAATCTCAAATAAATCTCCCTGAATAAATGGCTCGCAACCGTCTGTTGTCAATAATGCTGCTCTATCCTATCTCAAAGCTCTACGGGCTTGGGGTGGCGATACGCAACCGCCTGTTTGATCAGGGTATACTCAAACAACAGGAATTTAAGGTACCTGTAGTCGTTGTCGGCAATGTCGCTATGGGGGGAACTGGCAAGACGCCGCACGTAGAATACATAGTCGAAGCCCTTATGGACAACTATAATATAGGCGTCCTGTCACGCGGATATAAGCGTGCCACCAAGGGATTCGTGCTTGCCACTCCGCAGTCGCGCCCCGAGGACATAGGGGATGAGTCTTACCAGATATACCGCAAATTCGGTCCGAAGGTCACCGTGGCAGTCTGCGAAAAACGTGTCGACGGCATCAACCGTATGCTGGAGATCAATCCCAAAATTGACCTCATACTGCTCGACGATGCTTTCCAGCACCGTTATGTCAAGCCCACGGTGTCGATAGTCCTCACCGAATATAACCGACCAGTGTTCAAGGATAGTCTCTTGCCATACGGACGTCTGCGCGAATCGCGTTCATCGCTCAATCGTGCAGATATTGTTGTCGTCACCAAGTGTCCGCCTGACATGAAGCCGATGCAGTATCGCATCTTTGAGGAGAATATCAATCTTTTCCCGTTCCAGAAATTATACTTTTCGCGTTACAATTACGGACATCTTGTCCCGGTATTTCCTGACGCGGTCGATAGCATTCCTTCGTTTGATACCCTTGTCCCCGGGACACCTCTGCTCGTCGTTACCGGCGTGGCCAATCCCAAACCTTTCTCACGGTTCCTGCGACGCCGCAAGGCCAAGGTGAGGTTGAAACGTTTTGGTGACCACCACAACTTTACGTCATCCGATATGGAGGAGATTGAAAAGGAATTCAAACTCCTGCCGGGCAATGAAAAATTCATAGTGACTACGGAGAAGGATGCCGTGCGCCTGTTCAACAATCCTTATTTCCCGCATGCACTGAAGTCAAAGATATTCTATGTGCCGATTAAGGTCGACTTCATCAACCGCTCGAATGAAATGCCGTTCGAGCAGTGCATCGAGAAAACCATAAGCGATTCACGATTGTTCAAATCATGACGCGATGTGGCCCGACCGCGGGTCATGTCAGCCGGATTATTACTAAAATATAATACCCCCTTGATCATGCTGGAAAAAATAAATCAGACGGCAGAATATCTGCGTTCGCAAGTCTCTGAAATGCCTACGACGGCTATTATCCTCGGCACCGGACTCGGTCCGCTTGTGGATCACATCACCGATAAGAAATTCATACCCTACAGCGATATTCCTAACTTCCCCGTTTCGACGGTCGAAGGCCACAGCGGCAATCTTATCTTCGGCAAACTCGGCTCAAAGCCGGTCATAGCCATGCAGGGTCGTTTCCATTATTATGAAGGATATGACATGAAGACCGTGACATTTCCGGTACGTGTCTTCAAGGCGCTCGGTGTCGACACACTGTTTGTGTCCAACGCATCGGGAGGCATGAACAAGGAGTTTGAGGTAGGAGATGTAATGACCATTACCGACCATATCAACCTGTTCCCCGAGCATCCTCTGCGCGGCCGCAATTATCCCGAGCTGGGCACCCGCTTCCCCGCCATGACATACGCTTACGATCCTGAGCTGATACGTCTTGCCGATGAGATAGCGCGCGAGAAGGGCATACGTCTTATGCACGGTGTTTATGTCGGCGTTACAGGCCCGACATTCGAGACTCCCGCCGAGTACGAGTTCTATCGTATTATCGGAGGTGACTGCGTAGGTATGTCGACTGTTCCCGAGGTCATCGTAGCCAACCATGCAGGTATGCGTGTCTACGGCATATCCGTTATCACCGATCTCGGCGGTAAGGATGTCAAGCAGGTTCCTACTCATGAGGAGGTACAGCAGGCGGCAGTCATAGCTCAGCCCAAATGTCTTGAGATAATGAAAGAACTCGTCAACCGTTGCTGATAATTACATTGTAATATGGAAATATCACAGCTTGGAGAGTTCGGCCTTATAGACCGGCTCACTCAGAATCTTCCTACAGTCAATAGTTCGACCGTCAGAGGGGTAGGTGATGACTGTGCCGTCATACGTAATAATGATACCGACACGCTTGTCACGACCGACCTTCTGCTTGAAGGCGTACATTTTGATCTCACATACGTGCCGCTCAAACATCTCGGTTACAAGTCGGCTGTAGTGAATTTCTCGGATGTGTATGCCATGAACGGTACACCGCGTCAGATTACGGTGTCGCTCGGCATTTCGAGCCGTTTTACAGTCGAACACATCGAGGAACTTTACAGCGGCATACGCCTGGCGTGTGAGATATATGGTGTGGATCTCGTAGGTGGAGACACCACATCATCGCGTCAGGGACTTGTAATATCCATCACCTGTATAGGTGACGCCCCGACCGATAAGATCGTCACCCGCTCCGGCGCGAAGGATACCGACCTGATCTGTGTGTCCGGCGACCTCGGTGCGGCTTACATGGGTCTGCAGCTGCTTGAGCGTGAAAAGGCCGCATCGGCAGGTCAGAAAGATTTTATCCCTAACTTCGGAGGTAAAGAATACATCGTCGAGCGCCAGCTCAAGCCCGAGGCTCGTCGTGATATCGTGCGTGAACTTGCCGAGGCCGGCATCGTGCCGACATCTATGATGGATGTCAGTGACGGTCTCAGTTCCGAACTTATGCACATCTGTAAGAACAGTGATGTAGGTTGCCGGGTGTTTGAGGAGCGTATACCTATCGATTACCAGACCGCCGTAATGGCTGAGGAGATAGGAATGAACGTCGTCACGGCCGCACTCAACGGCGGTGAGGATTACGAACTGCTGTTCACCGTGCCCCTTCACTACCATGACAAGGTCAAGGATCTGCCGGGCGTGAAGGTTATCGGACACATCACCAAGCCATCGCTCGGATGTGCCATGGTGACACGTGACGGCACGGAGATACCCCTTCAGGCACAAGGATGGAATCCTTTGAAATAAGATGTTTTGCCTTGTGATATTGTCTCTGAGAGTACAAAAGCTGACCGGTCGCTTTAAACCTTTGGCTGATCAGATGCTCTAAACATTAAAGGCCTTGATATTGTTAACGCTAATATAATCGTAGTAATCATGAAAAAGATTCTTCGTTCAGTCATGTTTGTCTTGGCAATGATGTCAATGACTGCCCCTGCGATGTATGCCCAGC
Source organism: Bacteroides sp. (assembly GCA_014802015.1). Lineage (GTDB taxonomy): Bacteria > Bacteroidota > Bacteroidia > Bacteroidales > Muribaculaceae > Duncaniella. The sequence goes on along the minus strand of JAAVDB010000018.1, from coordinate 87,173 downwards.
GTCATCAGGGTGACCGCGGTAATAATAACCGTACGGAGCGTACGCACGGAGACAATCGTACAGGTACATCCGGTCGCCCCAGACTCGGTGGCGGCAACAGCGGCAATCATGGCTCGCGTCCCAATACTGGAAACAGCCACAACGGTAATCATAACAACCGTCCGGCCGGTGTGCCCTCGACTGGTAGCAATAATAACAACCACCGTCCAGCGGTAGGGAATAATAAGCCGGTCAACAAACCCGCTAATAATACACGACCCAATGTCGGTACATCAGGTCGTCCGGGTGTGAGCGGTAATCACAACCGTCCGTCGGTAGGAGCCGGTAATAACCATCGTCCCGAGGTGAGGCCTACGCCCGCCGCACCGGCACGTCCTGTCCCCGGTATCAACAGACCGGGTGTGGCAAATCGTCCCGGGGTTGTGCACAGACCCGGCTCTGCATCCGCACGTCCGCCGATGATCGCTCCACCTCACCGTCCCTTCCGGCCGGTAATATCCCGTCCTGCTTATCGCCCGGTGCCACCGCCCGCATGGCGTCCCCGCCCCGGCATTCCTGTAATCCGTGGAGTGCTCGGACTGGCATTCGGCGCAGCGTTCAACATCTCGCTTGACCATCTGTATAACTCCGGTTATACGGTTGATGGGTATGCCAATGACATCGTGTATCTGCGCAATGTCCCGGTGTTGAATTATGTATGGACCGACGGCGCGCTCTATTACGGAAACGGTGGCCTTGATGCGTCAAGTTTCTATTACTCCACTCCGGGTTATGATCTGAGCCGTTACAATGCCGTGTACTCCTCACTCGTCAGGACATACGGTACGCCTGTGTCGGTGAACAATGCCGCAGGCGCGATGTCGGCGACATGGTTCGGAGGTAATAACGGATATGTGACGCTCTCGTTCGGAGCCGGTCAGCCGGGTCGATTCCTTACAACGCTAACATTCGGACTCTGATAGCCGGAGTCATACACCGTAAATTGAATGGATAAAAAAACTATCTGGGACCTGCATAGGGTCGATGTGGAGCATTTCCGCCGGCAGAACAAGATGCGTCTGACTGTGGTGCTCGACAATGTGCGTAGTCTCAATAATATAGGTGCCATATTCCGCACCTGCGACGCTTTTGCTGTCGAGCGGATAATGCTCTGTGGCATAAGTGCATGCCCACCCTCGCCTGAGATACACAAGACAGCTCTCGGAGCCGAAGATTCGGTCGAATGGAGCTATTTCCCATCCACAGCCGAATGTATTGACTCGTTGCAGCGTGACGGATACACGTTGTGTTGCCTTGAGCAGGTCAAAGGCAGTATTGAACTTCAGGATTTCAATCCTCAGGAAGGTCGCCGGTACGCTCTCGTGCTCGGTCACGAAGTCAACGGAGTGGCGCAGGAGGTGGTCAATCAGTGTGACGTGTGTCTTGAGATCCCCCAGCTCGGCACGAAACATTCACTTAATGTATCCGTATCAGGCGGCATAGCCATCTGGCATTTCTTCACCCGTATCGCACCGGTAGTGGAGCCGCGGTCATAACACGGCCGTCATCGGTCGTGAGTTACGATAATTTTTCGGGAGCCGGGGCCTTAAACCCCGGCTCCCGACATTTATCATAAAATTTTTGTGCGATGCTTGCATTTAATATCGGATTTTTGTAATTTTACATTATCAAATATAAGAAAAAGACACAATACAGACTATGAATAAAGATTTTAGAAACTATGCCGTGCATCATCTGGGTATGAACGGACTTGCACTTGACCAGTACACGTCGGCTGCGGCATCACAGATCACTTCGTCATATATCTCTCCTACCATTATAGAAGAGCGTCAGCTCAATGTCGCACAGATGGACGTGTTCTCGCGTCTTATGATGGACCGTATCATCTTCCTCAGCACTGACGTCAACGATTACACCGCCACCGTGGTGCAGGGCCAGCTACTGTATCTTGACTCCGTAGATCCCGGTAAGGATATATCCATCTATCTCAACTCGCCCGGCGGATCAGTAATAGCCGGGCTCGGCCTGTATGACACCATGCAGCACATCAAGAGCGACGTGTCGACCATCTGTATCGGTATGGCCGCATCGATGGCAGCCGTGCTCCTCGTAGCAGGTGCTCAGGGCAAGCGTCTCGCCCTCCCTCACTCGCGTGTAATGATACATCAGCCCCTCGGCGGAGTTCAGGGTCAGGCATCCGACATCGAGATTACCGCCCGCGAGATACTCAAGTATAAGGCTGAACTCTATAAGATCATAGCCGATCATTCCGGCATGTCACTTGACCGTATCGAGGCCGATGCTGACCGCGACTACTGGATGACCGCTCAGGAGGCAAAGGATTACGGCATGATTGATAACATACTTCTTCCCGAAAAGAAATAATGGCTAAGTCCGGAAATAAGAACGGTGGTAACGGGTCCGTGAAATGCTCGTTTTGCGGTAAGGAACCCTCTTATACCGATATTCTTGTGCCGAGTCCGCTGGGTGATGCCTATATCTGCAGCGAGTGTGTCGATCAGATCGAGGGCCTGCTGAAGGACTATTTCAGCGGAGAGGACGCTAAGGGAAAGCCTGCGTCCAAAGGCGCTAAGAAGAATGTGGCGGAGGATGCCGGTGAGAAGACCGAAATACCTACTCCACGTCAGATCTGCGACTTCCTCAATCAGTACGTGATCGGTCAGGATGACGCCAAGAAATATCTTTCGGTAGCCGTATACAATCATTATAAACGTCTGTCACAGACTCGTGATGATGTCGACATCGAGAAGAGCAACATCATAATGGTCGGTCCGACCGGTACGGGTAAGACTTTGCTTGCCAAGACCATCGCCCGTCAGCTTGATGTGCCCTTTGCCATCGTAGACGCGACCGTGCTGACCGAAGCCGGTTATGTAGGCGAGGACATTGAGAGCCTGCTCGTGCGTCTGCTTCAGGCTGCCGATTACGATGTGGCCAAGGCTGAACGTGGCATCGTGTTTATCGATGAGATTGATAAGATAGCCCGTAAGGGCGACAACCCGTCCATCACCCGTGACGTGTCGGGCGAAGGAGTGCAGCAGGGTCTGCTGAAACTGCTCGAAGGCTCTATTGTCAACGTTCCGCCTAACGGTGGACGCAAGCATCCCGAGCAGAAGATGATAGCCGTTGATACGAAGAATATCCTCTTTATCTGCGGCGGTGCGTTTGACGGCATCGAGCGTAAGATCGCTCATCGTCTCAATACGCACGTGGTCGGATTCACAGGCCGTGCAGAGCGTTCCAAGATCGATTCTGACAACTATCTGAAATATATAGCTCCTCAGGATTTGAAATCCTTCGGACTCATTCCCGAGATCATCGGACGTCTGCCGGTGCTCGTACATCTTGATCCTCTCGACCGCGAGGCTCTGCTCAAAGTGCTGACCGAGCCTAAGAATGCTATCATACGTCAGTATGAAAAGCTGTTTGCAATGGATGGCGTGAAACTCACGTTCACACCCGAGACACTTGAATTTATCGTCGATAAGGCTATAGAATACAAGCTCGGAGCGCGCGGATTGCGCACCATTGTAGAGACCATTATGATTGATCCGATGTATGAGACACCTTCCGAGAAGGTCGACGAACTTGTTATCACTAAGGAGTTTGCTGAAGAAAAAATCAAGAAAGCATATATAGGATAAAATATTCCCCTCACCTCCAATCACCCCTCCATGACTCACAGACTTCACGCAGCGCTTAAAGAGCATTTTGGATTTGATTCCTTCAAAGGGAATCAGGAAGCCATCATGAGCAGCCTTCTTGAGGGGCATGATGTCTTCGTCCTCATGCCCACCGGTGGTGGCAAGTCGCTATGTTATCAGTTGCCGGCCCTGATGATGGACGGCACAGCCATAGTGATATCGCCGCTTATAGCACTGATGAAGAATCAGGTCGATGCCATACGGCATTTCAGCTCTGCTGACCATGTGGCTCATTTCCTCAACTCGTCGCTCAACCGTTCGGCAATCGACACGGTCAAGACAGATATACGGGCCGGCCTCACCAAGCTGCTTTACGTAGCGCCCGAGTCGCTGACCAAGGAGGAGAATATCGAGTTTCTGAAGACGATCAAGATTTCATTCTATGCCGTCGACGAGGCTCACTGTATCTCGGAGTGGGGACACGATTTCCGTCCGGAATATCGCCGTATACGTCCGATCATCAATGAGATAAATGTACGGCCTGTGATTGCGCTCACAGCGACGGCTACGCCTAAGGTCCAGCATGACATACAGAAGAACCTCGGTATGACCGAGGCTATCGTCTACAAGTCATCGTTCAACCGCTCGAATCTCTATTACGAGATACGGCCCAAGACATCGTCGATAGACAAGGATATAATCAAGTTTATCAAGAGTCATCCCGGCAAGAGCGGTATCATATATTGTCTTAGCCGTAAACGTGTAGAGGAACTTGCCGAGATGCTTCAGGTCAACGACATCAAGGCGTTGCCTTATCATGCCGGCATGGATGCGGCCACACGAAGTTCTAATCAGGATGCGTTCCTGCATGAGAAGATAGATGTCATCGTGGCCACGATAGCGTTCGGCATGGGTATCGACAAGCCCGATGTGAGGTTTGTCATACATTATGATATGCCTAAATCGCTTGAAGGCTATTATCAGGAGACCGGTCGCGCCGGCCGTGACGGAGGGGAAGGTATTTGCATAACATTTTATTCCGCCAAGGACTTGCAGAAAATGGAGAAATTCATGCAAGGCAAGCCTGTGGCAGAACAAGAGATAGGTAAGCAATTACTCATAGAGACTCAAAGCTACGCCGAGGCAAGTTCATGCCGCAGGCGTTCTCTCCTCTTCTATTTTGGTGAACAGTTCGATGAAGAGAATTGCCAGAATTGTGACAATTGCTTAAATCCCAAGAAAAAAGTGGAAGCTAAAGAAGATTTATGCGCAGTGCTTGAGGCTGTAATCGCCCTCAAGGAAAAATTTAAAGCCGACTATGTCAGCGACGTTGTCCTCGGCAACGCCACACCGATGGTCAAATCATATCAGCATGACGAACTTGATGTGTTCGGATGCGAGAAGGGTGTTGACGAACGTCTTATCAGTGCCGTTATTCGACAGGCCACTCTGTCAGGTTATCTCGAACGCGACATTGAGAATTACGGTACGCTCTCGATCACTCCTGCCGGAAAGAAATTCCTTAACTCGCCTGTATCGTTCAAGGTAGTCGAGGACTCGGAGTTCAATGAGCCCGAACCTGAGATGATGAAGAGCGGCGCTTCGTGTGCTGCTGACACTGAGTTGTACAGTATCCTCAAGGATCTCCGCCGCAAGGTGTCGAAACAACTTGACCTCCCCCCCTACGTAATATTCCAGGATCCGTCACTTGAGGCGATGGCTACGACCTATCCTATATCGATAGAGGAGCTCCAGAACATACCCGGTGTCGGTATCGGTAAGGCCAAACGTTACGGTGCGGAGTTTGTCAAGGTCATCAAGCGTCATGTCGAGGAGAATGAGATAGATCGTCCCGAGGATCTGCGTGTGCGCAGCATCCCCGACAAGAACTCTACGAAACTGTACATCATCACTCTCATCGACCGCAAGATACCTCTCCCCGAGATCGCACATTCCAAGGGACTCGAATTCAGCGAACTCATCGACGAGATCGAGGCTATCGTATACGCCGGTACGAAAATCAACATCAACTACTATATCAACGAGATTATCGATGAGGATTCTCAGGAGGAACTTTTCGACTTCTTCCGCGATGCCGAGACTGACGATCTGAACAAGGCCTATAAAGAGTTTGGAGCGGACTTTACCGAGGACGAGATACGTCTCGCCCACATCAAGTTCCTCTCTGAAATGGGCAACTGATAATCACTCATATCCTACCCAAGTCCATGCCATCAGTTATCGACTATAAGGATGTCACCATCCACCGCAACTCGCTGATCACTCTCAAGCAGGTCAACCTCAAGGTTGGCCCGGGTGAGTTTGTCTATATCATAGGCAAGGTGGGCAGCGGCAAGTCGAGTCTGCTTAAATCGCTGTATGCTGATGTGCCGGTGGCCTCGGGCCACGCCCGTGTGCTCGATTACGACCTGCGGTCAATACGTCGGCGCGACATTCCCTATCTGCGCCGTCAGATCGGCATAGTCTTTCAGGACTTCTGTCTGCTCACCGACCGTAGCGCCGAGGACAATCTGCGATTCGTGCTGCGCGCTACAGGATGGACTGACAAGGCATCTATTGACGAGCGTATCGAGGAGGTGCTGAAGAGTGTCGGCATGGTCAACAAGAATTATAAGAAGCCCTATGAATTGTCGGGCGGCGAGCAGCAGCGTCTCGTGATAGCACGCGCGTTGCTCAATCGTCCTCCTCTCATTCTTGCAGACGAACCTACAGGTAATCTTGACACGGCTACCGGAGAATCCATAGTAGCACGTCTCCATGACATCGCCCGCCAAGGAACGGCCGTGATAATGGCGACGCACAATATGGCGCTCGTAGAGCAATATCCGGGACGCACCATCGTGTGCGAGCACCGCACCATCCGCGAATGATAATCTGTACGGATAATTGAAGTTATAAATTTTATGATAAGAAAATAACGTGCCTGAACTCTCAGACACGTTATTTTCTTATCTATGTTATGATGCTTTTAATCTTTGTTCTCGATCTGACTCTTTGCGAGATTGGCTTCGATCTCTTCCTCCGACACGGAGTAATTGACAAGATCACCTGACAGATATTTGTCGTATGAGGCCATGTCGACAAGTCCGTGGCCTGACAGATTGAAGAGGATGACCTTTTCCTCGCCCGGCTTCAGCTTTTTCACCTCTCTGATCGTGGCTGCGATTGCGTGACATGACTCGGGAGCGGGAATGATACCCTCGGCCCGGGCAAACAGACATCCGGCCTCGAACGACTCGATCTGATCAATATCAACAGCCTCCATGAGGCCATCCTTGAGCAGCTGACTCACGATTGTTCCGGCACCGTGATAACGCAGGCCTCCGGCATGTATATTGGCAGGTTGGAAATTGTGTCCGAGCGTGAACATAGGCAGCAAAGGTGTGTAACCTGCCTCATCACCGAAATCATAGCAGAATTTACCTTTGGTAAGTTTGGGGCATGAAGACGGTTCGGCTGCTATGAAGCGAGTGTGACTCTTGCCCTCCTCACCGGCAATCTTGTGACGCATGAAGGGGAACGATATACCACCGAAGTTAGAGCCTCCACCGAAGCATGCTATCACCATGTCGGGATACTCACCGGCCATCTCCATCTGTTTTTCAGCCTCAAGGCCGATTACGGTCTGGTGAAGGGTGACATGGCTCATCACTGAGCCGAGGGTGTATTTACAGTCGGGGGTAGTGCGTGCCAGTTCGACAGCCTCGGATATCGCTGTACCGAGTGAGCCCTGACAGTTGGGATTGACTGTGAGAATATCCTTTCCGGCACGTGTAGACATTGACGGCGACGGGGTGACCTGTGCACCGTAGGTCTGCATAATGCTTCGGCGATACGGTTTCTGCTCATAAGAGATCTTAACCTGATATACGGCGGCATCAAGACCGAAAAGTGATGCGGCGTATGAGAGTGACGCACCCCACTGACCGGCACCTGTCTCGGTAGTGACATTCTTTACACCCTCCTTCTTACAGTAGTAAGCCTGAGGGATGGCTGAATTGAGCTTGTGCGATCCCATCGGGGATACACTCTCGTTTTTAAAATAGATGTGGGCAGATGTGCCGAGAGCCTTTTCGAGACCGTAAGCACGTACAAGGGGAGTGGAGCGGTAGTATTTATACATCTCGCGTACCTCTTCCGGGATAGGTATCCACCGGTCGGTCATGTTAAGCTCCTGATCGCAGCATTCGCGGGCGAAAATAGGGTATAGGTCTTCGGCCTTCATCGGTTCGCGGGTGGCGGGATTAAGCAGGGGCATAGGCTTGGTTTTCATGTCCGCCTGTATGTTGTACCATTCGGTAGGGATTTCGTTCTCTTGGAGAAAATATCGTTTAATTCGTTCCATTATGATTATAATTACGTAATTTTTATTCAAAATTACTTATAACTTTTTGCACTGCAAAACTATATTATGAATATGCTGTTATTTTTTTGTATTTTTGTGTGATCGAAAATATTAATAAGTCAAATATTTAAAAAGAATATAAATGAATACTAATAAAGGTATGCTGTTCGATCTTGACGGAGTTCTTGTGGACAGTGAAGGCGAATATTCGATATTTTGGGGTGGCATGGGTGAACGCTACGGGCTCGCACCTACATTCGCGGCAGATATAAAAGGCACGACCATCGGTGAGATTCTGCTTAATTTTCCCGAAGGGGACAGGATGCAGATACTCGATGCACTGCACAAGTTCGAGTCTGAGATGAAATATCCGGTTTATCCCGGAGTCATGGAATTTCTGACCGAACTCAGACAGGCCGGTATTCCGTCGGCCATAGTCACAAGCAGTGACAATGTAAAGATGGAATTGCTTTTTGCACGTCAGCCTGAACTGCGTGGTATGGTTGATTTTATAGTCACAGGTTCGATGGTGACGCATAGCAAGCCTAATCCGGAAGGTTATCTCAAGGGTGCGGATCTGATCGGTGTGCCTATTGAGGATTGTTACGTATTCGAGGATTCGATGCAGGGATTGCAGGCCGGTCGATCATCTGGTGCGAAGGTGATCGGTATCGCTACGACCAACCCACGGGCTAAGGTTGAACCCCTTGCCGATCTTACGGTCGATTCGATGGCCGGCATGTCGCTCGCAAAGCTCCCCTGATAGTAGAGAAGCATAAACTGATCGCGCGGAAGTGAAACCTCTTGGTCTCTCTTCCGCGCGTTTAGTTTTTTCTATGTCTTTCCGGGAATCTTATTGATAGCGTGACAGACGCACCAGTGCCTGATTGTACTGATAAAGCGTGTCAAGATAATCACGTCTGGCGGCTAAGAAATAATTCACTTCCTGAATGTAGGTAAGGAAGTCGATCTGACCTGCTTCAAGAGCCTTGCGCAGCAGTGACAGGTTGGATTGGTCATTGATTACCGGTTCGTATTCATCGATAATGTGACGGAGGGTTTTGAGTTGATTGAGATCGCCGTTCATCTCGGCCACACGACGGGCCAGAGTCATCTCGGCATCCATCAGCGAGGCCTCGGCTTCGAGTGTCGATGCCTTTATCTGATGCTTGCGTCCCCACACCGGGAGAGTAAGGCCTATTGAAAATCCGTCGAAACGCTCGTCACCGTCCGTCTCGTGTTCATATCCGATTGAGAATCCCGGGATACGTGAACGCTTCTCGACCTTGACCATCGATTTTGCAGCCTCGACAGCAGCCTTTGCAGCCGCATACTGCGGGTCACGCTCTTTGATTATCTCGGCTGATATGTCGGCGGTTGATACTATCGGATACGCAGCGCCAAGGTCCTTGATAATCGAGGTCACATCCTTACCGCCGTTCAGTGCTTTCAGCGATGCTATGAGCGATTCCCTTTGTGTTTCGAGCGAATGCAGCTCACGGTGCACGGCGATACGTTCGATAACGGTCTTGTTATAGTCAAGTCTGGTCTCCGAACCTGCGTCAGCCGCTTTGCGGTAATATTCCTCCATCTGATTCATACGGTCAACCAGCCCGGTCTGCATCTCGATAAGTTGTGTATTATAGATAATATCTATAAAGAGAGACTTGATCTCCTGACGCAGGTCGAGAAGAGTTGACTCCATAAGATACTGTGAAGCCGTACGGGCTGTGCGTGCAGCTTCACGACGTGCCGCATAGACGCCCGGCCAGTCAAACGACTGGCTGACTGATAGTGTCCATTTGTCGTTGGTGTCGGCAGTCGTGCCGAACATGTGTACGAATTCGACTTCTGGAGCTTCGAGAGTATTCTCACCGAGGATGTTTTCGATCTGAGCCTGTCCGCGTGACGACTCAATGCGGGCGGTAAGATTATTGGACATCACCTCCTGCAGTGCTTCGTCAAATGATGTGGCAGTTACGGCTGTGGGAATAAGAGTCAGGAATAAAGGCAGCAGTCTTAGATTCATACGTCTTTTTCTTTTTTTCTGTTAGTTAGATAGTACATTATCGGTACTACGAATATATTCAGCAGAGTTGAAGAGAGAAGACCTCCGAGGATTACGATTGCAAGGGGAGACTGTATCTCGTTACCGGGCTGGTTGCCGTTGACGGCAAGAGGTATCAGCGCAAGGGCCGAGCTGAGTGCAGTCATAAGTATGGGGTTGAGACGGTCGGCCGAGCCGTTGAGGATACGATCCATCAGTCCGTATCCCTCCTGTCGCAATGCGTCGTAGCGTGACATGAGCAACATACCGTTGCGCGTGGCTATACCCATAAGTGATATAAATCCGATAATGGCCGGAATGTTGAGTTCGCCTGACGTCGCACGGAGTATGAGTATACCGCCGATGAGAGCGAGCGGCATGTTCAGCAGTATTATACCTGACTGTACGGCATTGTGATACTGTCCGTAGAGCAGCAGGAAGATAATGATGAGGGCTATGACCGACACTATGAGCAGGGTGCGCGATGCGCTTGCCTCGCTCTCGAACTGACCGCCATAGTTGACATAATAGCCTTCGGGCAGTTCGATCTCCTCATCGACCTCGCGCATGATGTCGTTTACCACGCCACGAAGATCGCGCCCCTCGACATTAGCCGAGATGACAATGCGACGGCTCACGTTCTCACGGTTGATCGAGTTAGGACCTGCTCCCGACACGATTTCAGCCACTGCGCTGAGAGGTACTTTACCTTTGGGCGAGTCAATCATTAACGATGACACTTCGTCGATCGAGCTTCGCGCGCCGGACTCCATCTTCAGAACGAGATCGAACGGGCGACCCTTCTCATATACCTGCGATACTGTCTCTCCGGCAAGAGCCACGCGGATAAAGTCGGCAAACCGGCTTACAGGAATGCCGTAATAGGCGAGCATGTCACGGCGCGGACGTATGTCAAGTTGCGGACGTTCCATCTGTTGCTCGATATTCGCATCGACCACGCCCGGCACCCCGGAAGCTACGGCCTTGATCTTATTGCCTATGGTAAACAGTTTGGTAAGATCGTCACCGAACAGTTTGATCGCTATCTGAGCCTCCGTGCCCGACAGCATCGCGTCAATGCGGTGCGAGATAGGCTGTCCGATCTCGATATTCACACCGGGCAGATGTGACAGCCGGTGACGAAGATCGGCCACAAGTTCCTTGCGTGTGCGGCCTTGGTCAAGTCGGTATGGAGCCTCGATCTCGCTGACATTTACACCGAGCGAATGTTCGTCAAGTTCGGCACGGCCGGTCTTGCGAGCCACGGTGTGAATCTCGGGCATGGAGAGAATGATTTTTTCAGCTTCACGACCCAGTTGATCGCTGTTTTCGAGCGAGATGCCCGGGAGGGTGCTTACGTTGATGGTCAGAGACCCTTCGTTGAACGGAGGCAGGAAGCTACGTCCGAGAGTGAAGAAGAGTCCGAGACATACGACGAACAGGAGAGTAACACCTGTAAGGATCGGACGGATATGAGTGAATGAGGCGCCGAGCACCGTGTGATACCATGCGCTGAGTTTGCGTGACAGCCACGGCTCTTTCTCAAGCTTTTCAGCAAGTTTTTTGTCACCGAGCAGATAAGTACACATCACCGGAGTGACGGTGAGGGCGACGACAGTAGATGCCATCAGGGCGACGATAAACGATATGCCCAATGGTATGAGCATGCGGCCCTCGATGCCCTGAAGGAAGAAGAGTGGCAGGAAGCTGGCTATGATGATGAGCGATGAGTTGAAGATAGGCATTCGCACCTCCTTGCTCGCCTCGTACACGACCTGAACTATCGGGCGTCCGGCCTTGCGGTTCTGCCGCAGACGTTTGTAGACATTCTCGACATCCACGATTGCATCATCTACAAGCGATCCGATCGCGATAGCTATACCTCCGAGACTCATGGTGTTGATGGTCAGGCCCATGAAGTGAAGGGCTATGATCGTGACGATAATCGAGAGAGGCAGAGCTATCAGCGATATGAGTGTTGTGCGTAGGTTCATCAGGAAGAAGAACAGTACGATTATCACGAATATCGCTCCGATGAACAGCGACTCCTGAAGATTACCGATAGAGCGTGCTATGAAGTCAGACTGACGGAATATGTCGGTGTTGATACTTACATCTTCGGGAAATGTACGCTGAAGTTCGGCAAGTTTTTCATCGATCTTCTGTGTCAGTTCGATTGTGCCGGCTCCGGGTTGTTTTGTCACTGTCACAAGCACGGCCGGAGTGGCGTTGACCGAAGCCGCGCCGAGCTTGGGTTCCTGCGGACGGGCTGCAACCTCAGCTATATCAGAAATGCGGACGAGACGGTTGGCATCACTTATGATTACTGTATTGGCAATGTCATTGACATCCGATGTAGTGATGTCGCCCTTGATGATGTACTCGTTACCATAGTCATATAGCACACCGCCGGCGGCATTGCTGTTCATGCCGGTTACGGCTTCGCGCACTTCGTCGAGGGTTACACCGTAGCGCTGCATCTTGCTCGGGCATAACAGTATCTGATACTCCTTCGCATCACCTCCGATAACAGATACAGATGCGACACCGGGTAAGGCGAGCAACTGGGGGGTAATATCACGGTCGGCAATGGTGCGCAGATCCATCGGTGTGGTGATAGAGTCTGCCGTAAGACCGATGATCATAATCTCACCTAATATCGAAGACTGCGGACCAAGGGTAGGAGAGCCTGTGCCGGGAGGAAAATTGCCTTCGAGCTGAGTGAGTTTTTCAGATACGATCTGCCGGGCGAGATATACGTCGGTATCCCATCCGAACTCAACCCACACAACTGAGAATCCTGGTGTGGAGGATGAGCGGACACGTCTCACTCCTGATGCACCGTTGACGGCTGTCTCGACCGGATATGTGACTGTAGTCTCGATTTCCTCAGGTGCCATGCCCGGAGCTTCGGTCATCACTACGACGGTGGGGGCGTTGAGGTCTGGGAATATATCGACCTCGGTACGCATCATCACGATCACCCCATAGATGAGTATGAGACCCGACAGGATGATTATCGCCAGACGGTTGTCAAGCGAGAATTTTATGATTCTGTTAAGCATATCGTCGGATCCTATTAATGGTTGTGAGAGTGTCCTTCGGGTGCTACTGTGGCCTGCTCGGCGAGGCGGACGAATGTCGAGCCTTTAATAACGGCTATCTCGCCCGGTTCGATTCCTGACTTTATCTCAACACGTTTGCCATCAGAGTTGCCTATGCTGACGGGACGTTTCTCGTATGCGTGCTCACCCTCTCGGATAAAGACGAATTTCTGTCCCATCTGTTCTACGAGAGCCTCGACGGGCAGCGAGATTATGTCGGCACGCTCTGCTCCTTTCAGGTATACCTCTGTAGCATTACCGGGGATCACGGGAGCTGTACCGCTGAAACTGAAATATACGGGCACATACCCCGGAGTCTCACTTGCCGATGCCGGTGCTGATGATAGCAGACGGCCACTGTAGTCGGTAATATCTACCGTATTACCGTTATGGAAGCTCATTACCGCTCCGCTTACTCGTGGCAGGAAGCCGGCCTGGGCGGAGGGTACGAGAGCGCGAAGTGTCAGCGTGCTGTTTGCAGCCACTGTAGCGATGATCTGACCGGTCTCGACATATTCACCGTCACCGACATTTATTGAAGTGATAACTCCTGCACGTGGAGCGGATGCTACGCCTGACGCCGCGGCAGGACTGTATGCGGCTTTTGCGGATTCGTATGCCGACAGGGCCTCGTTATATTCTTTGCGGGTCACCAGACCGTCGGCAAGGAGCGGTGTCACGCGGTCAAGTTCGCGTTTGGCATTGTCAAGCGCAACCTTTGCAGCCTGATTGGCATCACCGCCACTGATGTTGCGTGCTGTCACGGTCGCTATGGATTGTCCCGCCGACACCTGTGATCCGGGATTAATACCTGCCGCCAGTTTTACAATGCCTGAGGTGGGAGCTGATACAACACCCCTGTCGGTAGAGGAGGGGAGGATCTCTCCTGACACTTTAAGGGTTTCGGTAAACGGAGCTGTACGTACTGTGTCGACCATGACACCAAGGCGTTCAGCATCGTCCGGCTCAAGAATGATTTCATCGGCCCCATGCTCGTGCCCGTGCTCGTGTCCATGCTCATCGGCTTCCTCTGTGTGTTCTGACTCGCTGTGTGAATGACACGCTGTCATGGAGAGAGCAAGAATCGAGGCCACGAAAAAGTATTTCATGCGGTGGTTATAGGATCTCATAATAACAAGAAGAAGTTTAGTAAATTTTTAATGCGGTTATGACATCGCAAATTTAGATACTATTCACCGGTCAAGTATTATATAATTCGGGAGATAGTTTGCAAATTTACTCAATATTTCAAGGCGAGGCAAGCGGTCAGATATAAACGTTCTTTAAATCGAGTATATCAGATGATTTTTTGCCGAAATTGTTATTATAGAGTAATATGAAAAATCCCTTGCATTGATGTGACAATGCAAGGGAACATATTAAAGTGAGTAGCCCATAGGAGAATCGAACTCCTCTTTCAAGAATGAAAATCTTGCGTCCTAACCGATAGACGAATGGGCCCCGAGTAAAACATCCTTGTGCCCGTTGCCGTAAATGGTGGATTGGCGGGCAAACAGGATGTTAGGTCTTCCAGACAGGCTTAACCGAATTAAGCAGCAATCTTAGCGATGTGCTTGGCAAGCTTGCTCTTGAGGTTAGCAGCCTTGTTCTTAGAGATAGCGTTCTTAGAAGCGAGACGGTCAAGCATAGCGCCGATCTTGCGGAATGCTTCCTCAGCCTGAGCCTTATCAGTCATTTTGCGAAGGTTGCGTACGGCGTTGCGTGCGGTCTTGGCATAGTAACGGTTGCGAAGGCGACGTGACTCGATCTGACGGATTCTCTTAAGTGATGATTTATGGTTTGCCATCTGTGATAGTAATTTTTTTTGTTTTTTTTCTTTGTAGCCCATAGGAGAATCGAACTCCTCTTTCAAGAATGAAAATCTTGCGTCCTAACCGATAGACGAATGGGCCGGTCATGCAGGCGTAGTTGCCCGAAATCGATTGCAAAGGTAGATAGTTTTTTTTTAATGCACAAACTTTTTTAATCTTTTTTTTGCGATCAGCGCGTTATTACTCTGTCAATATATCGATTATTGACGGGTAATATATTGAAATATAGAGAAATGGTATTGCGGTGAAAGTGATGCGAATTTATATCCTTAAATATGATTCAATGCACTGTATCGCTTGATATAATCGCTAATTTTTTGTAATTTTGAATCCGTAATGCTGACATCGTTCATATCACTTAAAGTCACACGTTACAGTGACACGCAGAGTATTCTCACCGCTTACAGCCGCGAGTGGGGCAGGGTGGCTTTTGCTGTGTCGACAGGCAAAGGGAAAAATGCCTCACGTCTGCGGGCTATGACTATGCCGATGGGTATTGTGGAATGTGACACCGATTTTCGTCCCGGACGTGATGTGCTGTCAATGCGTCAGCCGAGACCTGTGGTGGTATTTGCCGATCTGCACACCAATCCTATCAAGCAGATGGTGGCGATGTTTGTGGCCGAAGTTTTGTCAAAAGTGCTCAGGGAGAGCATCCCGGATCCGGCTATATACGATTTTATCGAGGGATCGGCCCGCTATCTCGACTCATTACCTGTATCGGACATAGGGAATTTTCATATATGCTTCCTGATGCATCTTGGCCGTCTGTTAGGCATTGAGCCTGATGTGACAACCTATTCCGCAGGCGCTGTAATGGATATGCGTGACGGGGTGTGGCGTTACTGTCTGCCTCTGCACAATGAGATACTTACGCCCGAGGAGTCGCTTCAGGCTGTGCGGATGGTGCGCATGACGTATGCCAATATGAGATATTTCCGCTACACGCGTGAGCAACGTGCCCGGGCACTTGATCTCGTGCTGAGATATTACTCGATGCACGTGACACCGCTCAACGGTCTACGTTCACTTGAGATTTTACGGTCGATGTTCTGAGCTCGACACGAGTGGGGTTGCCGCTGTCAAATGCGCGACGGTGTAATTCGGCCAGCGCGCGGCGGTGTGCGCGATGGATAAAGAAACGGTTGATGGACATTCCCGTCAGGGCGACGAGTACAACCAGACTGATAATGGTTATCCACATGAGGATGGCGTGAAGGTCGAGAATTTGCATAGCGGTATCGTTTTATTATGATAACACACGCGGAGCCGACTCGGTTTGCCGGTGGTGAAAAATATTTTCCCGTATACAACAACAGTCACGATAATGTGCCCCGTGATTAGGGGGCGACAGTATCGTGACTGTTGTTATCGCGTGATGGCCGGAGCTATCAGCCTCCGAAATTATCGTAGTGTACGGATGTCGGATCTACGCCGAGGTCGTCGAGCATACGGTTGACGGCGGCACTCATCGGGCCGGGACCGCACATGTAGTATTCGATATCCTCCGGGTCGGGATGATTTTTGAGATAGGTCTCATAAATAACCTGATGTACAAATCCGGGAGTATATTTGACGCCTGCGGCATCGGCGGCCGGATCGGGACGGTCGAGGGCAAGATGGAACTTGAAGTTGGGGAACTCCTTCTCCAGCTGCATGAAGTCATCGAGATAGAACACTTCGTTGAGCGCACGTGCGCCGTAGAAGTAATTCATGATGCGGTCGGTGGTGTGAAGTGTCTTTGTGAGCCACATTATCTGTGCGCGCAGAGGAGCCATACCGGCACCGCCGCCTATCCACATCATTTCGGCCTTTGAGTCGACAATGGGATGGAAGTCGCCGTAGGGGCCTGACATGATCACCTTGTCGCCGGGTTTGAGTGTGAAGATATAGCTTGATGCGATGCCCGGCATCACGTCCATGAATCCTGTCTGGGGTTTCGGCTTGAATGGGGGAGTGGCTATACGCACGGTGAGCATTATGCGGTCTCCCTCCTCGGGATAGTTGGCCATGGAGTATGCGCGCACCGTTGTCTCGGTGTTGCGGCATTTGAGCCCGAACAGACCGAATTTCTCCCATGACGGCAGGTATTCATCGCCTATCATAGACTTGTCGATGTCCTTGTCGTAGTCCATCTCGTAGGTCGGGATCTTGATCTGTGCGTATGAGCCGGGGATGAAGTCCATGTGGGCACCCTCAGGCAGCGCAACGATAAATTCCTTGATGAATGTGGCAACATTCTTGTTTGAGATAACCTCGCATTCCCATTCCTTGACATCGAGAGCCGATGCGGAGATGCCCACCGAGCAATCCTCCTTGACCTTGACCTGACATCCCAGACGCCAGTGGTCCTGTTGCTCTTTGCGTGAGAAGTGCACCTTTTCAGTGGGGAGAATATCGCCTCCGCCCGAGTATACCTGGCATTTGCACTGTCCGCAACTGCCCTTGCCACCACAGGCCGAGGATAGGAAAATGTTATGGTCGGCGAATGTCGACAGCAGGGTTTTACCTGAGTCGGCTTCGATCACGGTGTCATTGTTGATGGTGATTTTCACCTGACCCGAATGTACGAGATATTTCTTGGCGATAAGCAGGATTATGACCAGTAGAAGGGTTATAATCAGGAATATGCATACGCCTGTCAGTATCGTCAGCATATTGATACGGTTTTATGATTACAGTAATGGAGCAGTCCCGGCATTACAACTTGATGCCGAGAAAACTCATGAATGCTATACCCATAAGGGCGGTGAGGATGAAAGTGATGCCTACGCCGCGCAGCGGGCCGGGGATGTTGGAGTAGGCCGCCAGGCGCTCGCGGATGGCAGCGATGGCTGTGATGGCGAGCAACCAGCCCAGACCCCATCCTCCACCTGCACATACAGCTGTCCAGATGCTCGGAAAGTCACGCTGCTGCATGAACAGAGAGCCGCCGAGGATGGCGCAGTTGACGGCGATGAGCGGGAGGAAGATGCCGAGCGACGAGTATAGCGCAGGGCTGTACTTCTCGACGGCCATTTCCACGAGCTGAGTCATTGAGGCGATTACTGCGATGAACATTATGAGCGAGAGAAAGCTCAGGTCAATCGTGGCAAACTCCTCGCCGAGCCATTTCAGCGCACCAGGACGTAACACATAATTTTCAAGCAGGTAGTTGACGGGGAGAGTCACCACCAGCATGAATGTCACAGCTATGCCCAGACCGAAGGCGGTCTTGACGTTCTTGGACACGGCGATGAATGAGCACATGCCCAGAAAGTAGGCAAATATCATGTTGTCGACAAATATCGACCTGATAAATATGTTGAGATTTTCCATACTATCGTATTATAATATAATAGGTGGTGATAAGATTAATCCTCCTGCAGGTCTTTGTTGATGCTGCGCTGCACCCAGATGATGCATGCCACGACGATGAGGGCCATGGGAGGGAGTATCATCAGGCCGTTGTTGACATATCCGCTGTCGTAACACCACTGCGGTATCACCTGATAGCCGAGCAGTGTGCCGGATCCGAGCAATTCGCGGAAGAATCCGACAATCACAAGGATTATGGCATAGCCGAGACCGTTGCCGACACCGTCGAGAAATGCGGGCCAAGGCTTGTTGCCCATGGCGAAGGCTTCGAGGCGTCCCATAAGGATGCAGTTGGTGATGATGAGACCGATGAATACGGACAGCTGCTTGGAGGCGCTGTAGGCGTATGCCTTGAGCACCTGATCGACGATGACCACGAGACCGGCCACTACCACGAGCTGAACGATGATGCGAATGTTGGTCGGGATGGTGTTGCGGATGAGCGAGATGATGACGTTGGCAAACGCCAGCACGGCTATCACCGATATGCCCATCACTATGGCAGGCTCAAGTTTGGCGGTGACTGCGAGTACGGAGCAGATGCCGAGTATCTGTACGACGACGGGATTGTTCTTCGACAGGGGATTGAAGAGTACGTCGGTGTTTTTGATTTTTTCAGCCATAACTTAATTTGTAAGATTTTAGCTTGTTATTTGCCGGACTCGCCGAGCGACTGTAAAAATTTGCGATAGGGCACGAGGCAGTTGTCGAGCATCGAGCCGACACCCTTGGATGTGATGGTGCCGCCCGAGATGCCGTCCACATAGTCCTCGCCGTCCAGCGGTTTCTGTCCCGCCTTGACTACGGCTATGGGGCGGAAGCGTCCGTCCTTGATCACGTTCTTGCCTTTGAACTGGTCAGAGAATGCCGGCTTCTCGATTTCGGCACCGAGTCCGGGAGTCTCGCCCTGATGAGCGAAGTATGCTCCGTAGATTGTAGAACCGTTGGCGTCAAACGATACATACCCCCATATCGGTCCCCAGAGGCCGGCGCCGTATACGGGCAGAATATACTTTGTGGCACCGTCGGCTGTGGTGCATACGTACACAGGTAAAGCCCTGCGGTCGGCGGGGAGTTTGATCTGTGATGCAACGTCCACATCAAACGCTTCGACGCCCTTCACACGTTCGCCTGCGGCGTTGACCACATACTGATCGGTTATGAATTTATTGAAATCACTGACTATCTCGCCCTCCTGCGGAGTGATGAGTGCGGCAGCGAGTATCTGGCTCATCTTGTCGGCTGCGATGTTCTCCTGCTGGCGTCCTTTCAGAGCGAGAGATGTCGCCGCAAGGGCTGTGCCTACGAGAACCACAAGCACGATGATATAAATGATTGTATAAGTATTGCTTTGCTTATTCATATTTATGGTGTATTGCAGATGAGACACATTATCAGGCGCGGGTGCTCTCCTTGAGTCGGCGCATGCGACGTGACACATTGGCCTGTACCACACAGTAATCTATGAGCGGGGCCAGGGCATTGGCGAGCAGTACGGCGAGCATGGCTCCCTCGGGATAGCCGTTGTTGTAAGTACGTATGAGTACGGCCACAACGCCTACGAGCAAGCCGTAGATGTATTTGCCAGTGCCTGTACGTGCTGCTGTCACGGGGTCGGTGGCCATGAACACTGCGGCAAATGCAAATCCGCCATAGAGCAGCTGGTCGACCGGCGAGAGGAACGATGCTGGATAGGTTGGGGTCTGGAATACGTTGGCGATCCAGCCCATGATCAGACCGCCTGCGATGACACTGAGCATGATGCGCCATGAGGCTATGCCGGTGGCGAGCAGGAGGACGGCGCCGATGAGTATACACAGTGTCGATGTCTCGCCGAATGATCCTGGTATGAGGCCGAGAAATGCGTCCCAGGCCGAGATGACATCGCCGCGCAGGTTGAGAAGTTCGAGTTTGTCACCGGCGAATGAGGCTATCTGACCGAGCGGTGTGGCTCCGGTGAATCCGTCGGGCAGGTCATGTCCGAGGCCGAGTATCGAACGCGAGCACACAAACACCTTGTCGCCGCTCATCTGGGCGGGATAGGCGAAGAATAGGAATGCGCGTGTCACCAGTGCGACGTTGAATACGTTATAGCCAGTGCCGCCGAACACCTCTTTTACAAAAATTACCGAGAATGCCGTTGCTACAGCGAGCATCCACAGCGGGGTCTCGACCGGGCAGATGAGGGGAATGAGTATGCCGGTGACGAGAAATCCCTCCTGGATCTCTTCGTGACGCCACTGGGCCACGGCAAACTCGATGCCGAGACCTACGACGTAGGCTACAAGTATTCGGGGAAGTACGGCGAGGAAACCGTAGGCCATCAGTTGCCAGAAGGGAAATTCCGTGGCTCCGGCGGCCAGCCAGTTCTGATAGCCGGTGTTGTACATGCCGAAGAGCAGACACGGCATCAGTGCGAGCACCACGATGATCATTATGCGCTTTGAGTCGAGGCTGTCATGCACGTTCACGCCTGAGCTTGATGTGGTGTTGGGCGTGTAGAGGAATGTCTCGAAGCCGTCAAACACGCTCTGCAGGCTCTGAAACCTGCCACCCGGCTCAAAGTTGGGTTTTATGCGGTTAAGATAATTTCTTAAAGCTTTCATTTTGTGTTGGATGAGTGGATAGACGGGTTAAACTTCGCTGCGCAGGTAATCGAGACCCTCGCGCACTATGCGCTGGAGTTCGAGTTTCGACGGGTCGGCATATTCGGCAAGCGCGAAGTCTTCGGGAGCCACTTCGTAGATGCCGAGGGCCTCCATGCTGTCGATGTCTTTGGCGAGGATTGCCTTGATGAGATATTCAGGCATGATGTCCATCGGGATATAGTCGTCATAGATGCCCGACATGATCATGGCGCGGCGTCCGCCCTGCAGACGTGCGTCGGGGCTGAACTTCCTGCCGAAGAGTTTGCCTAAGAATGAACGGCTCTCGCTCATTTTTGAGGGGCTGAGCGAAGCCCATCCCATGAACTCGTCAGCGTCATCTCCCTCAGGTATCACGGTCACCTGACGGTAGGGGTATCTCAGGAATCCGTCTTCACCAACGGGGATGCCGGTCAGTACGTTGCCCGAAATGATGCGGTGATTACGGCCGTCAGCCTTGACGTTACCGGCGGTGAGTGATGCGAGCGGGGCGCCGGGGACTGTTGCGATGACTTTGGGGTCGATAACCTCGCTGCCGGTTATGGCCACGTTGACCGAGTAGTCCACGCATCCGTCAGTCATCAACCGGCCGATTTTAGCTAATGTGACGATGTCAATGGTCCATACTGCCTCGCCCTTATTGACGGGGGCGATATTCGCTATCTGTACGCCCGCATTACCGGCGGGGTGAAGCATGGGGAGTTCTACCATCTCCGCTCCCTTGATGTCGGGGAGTTTGCTGCCTGAGGCGACAC
Source organism: Bacteroides sp. (assembly GCA_014802015.1). Taxonomy (GTDB): domain Bacteria; phylum Bacteroidota; class Bacteroidia; order Bacteroidales; family Muribaculaceae; genus Duncaniella. The sequence continues at coordinate 65,402 of JAAVDB010000018.1, read as the reverse complement.
ATATATATATAGTGCCGTGTGTGAGTTTTGACAGAGCTTCAACACCTTTTGTCAGATAGGCCTCCATCCCCTTGACCATTTCTTCGAGATTGAGCGCGAGGGGAGCAGTGTCCATCGCTGTGATGAAGATGTCGCGCGGAGTGTCTGACTCCATCGGGATGATGTCGTAGGGTCGGCGGCGCATCATGGCCCACAGACCTGACGATTTAAGCGCCGTGCGAATCGCCTGCTCATTAAACTCAGGTGCAGAACCTGTGGCTGATACAGCCGTCTTGGAGTCGGGGCAATTGATTACGATACGCTCGATCTTGCGGCGCGGTCCGCGCACGATGCTCTCCACGGTGCCCGCGACGGGTGACACCAGACGTACGTCTGTATCATTCTTGTCATGCATGAGCGGGCTGCCGGGTTCGACGGTGTCACCCTCCTTTACATCAGGTTTGGGGAGGAAACCGGGAAAGTCGTCAGGGATTATGGCGATCTTGTCGGGCATAACCGTGGCTGCCACATCTGTGGCCGTCAGAGAGCCCTCAAGGCGCATGTTCAATCCCTTCTTGAGGTTAATGGTCCTTCTCATTATAGTGAAATAAAATATATATGTACCTATCTATGGATACCGGCACGTCTGCCGGAATTACTGACATCTATTGAAAGTGACAAAGGTACTAAATATATTTTAAATATGTTTCAAAATATTAAGCATTTTGTACATAAGTCATGCAATATTTGCTACATACTTACATCTAATTAGTAAAATTATTGTTTTAAGGCTAAAAAAAGACATGAAAGGTTTGCATACACGGAAATTTCATTTTAAATTTGCATATCGTTATTATACCCTCGTGTCACTGATGGAGGCATGCAGCAAGTGTAATCAGTTTAATAGTATTAAAGTTTAATCCTTAAATCCGATTGATATACCAGTCCGCATCACATTCCGATTCCCGGCATCCGGTCATGGCTGTTAAGGACCTGTATGGTCAGTTGTAACAGTTCACCGGTCAGTTGCAGCTAAGATGCGCAGGAGGGTGTGCCGATCGGCTACAGAACCGAATCATCAAAACATAATCTCAAACTAATAAACCAAAACAAAACCAGTTAAACAAATTATGGAAGCTCAAAAGCCCACAGTAGCCAAGCCGGCTGCAAAGAAAGAAGGCAGCAATGTTGCCGGTATCAAGAATGCATTCCTGGTAATCCTCGCATGTCTTGTTGTAGCAGTTCTTCTCTTCATCTTCTGGTTCGGCCACGAATCACACTTTGAGGAAGGTCACCCCATCGATCTCTGGGGCACAATCTACAAAGGCGGTTTCATCGTGCCTATCCTCCAGACTCTCTTCCTTACTGTAATCGTTCTCTCAGTAGAGCGTTGGATCGCTCTTTCATCAGCTAAGGGTAAAGGTTCAATCGAGAAGTTCGTTGCCGGTGTTAAGAAGTGTCTCGCCGCTAACAACATTCAGGGTGCAAAGGATCTCTGCAGCAAGCAGAAGGGTTCTGTAGCCGCTGTTGTAGCCGCTGCCCTCAAGTCTTATGAGGAAATGGACAAGAATACTGTCCTCACCAAGGAGCAGAAGATCACCAACCTCCAGAAGAGCGTTGAGGAAGCTACCGCACTTGAGATGCCCGCTCTCCAGCAGAACCTCCCCATCGTCGCTACCCTCACCACTCTCGGTACTCTCGTCGGTCTTCTCGGTACTGTAATCGGTATGATCAAGTCGTTCCAGGCTCTCGCCGCTTCAGGTGCTCCTGACTCGACCGAGCTCTCTACCGGTATCTCTGAGGCTCTTATCAACACCGCCTTCGGTATCGCAACCGGTGCTTTCGCTGTAATCTCTTACAACTTCTACACCAATAAGATCGACAACCTGACCTACGCTATCGACGAGATCGGTTTCTCTATCGTGCAGACATTCGCCGCTACACACTAATTCCACATTACTTTATCACGAAGATAATTTCTTAAACATTTCCAATAAACACTCTTCAACCGATATCGTAATATGGGAAAAGTAAAAATTAAGAGAAAAAGCACCCTCATCGACATGACCGCGATGAGTGACGTGACTGTGCTCTTGCTTACTTTCTTCATGTTGACATCGACCTTCCTTCAGAAGGAGCCCGTCACCGTAATGACGCCTTCGTCTGTATCGGAGCAGAAAGTACCGACCGCAAATATCGCATCGATACTTGTCAGCCCCGAAGGAAAAGTCTTCATCTCCATTGCCGGTGACGCTGATGCCGAACTTAAGGACACATGGGGAACCGAGGCTCTTCGCAAGACCATCCTCGATGAAGCAGTAACGCTCTATAACAAGCAGAATCCTTCTAAGGCAATTCAGCTTACAGCACAGGATCGCGAAGCTTTCTCCAAAATCAATATGTTTGGAGTACCCTTCCAGTTCCTACACCAGTTCCTCTCGCTTTCTCAGGCTGATCAGGATAAGTTTATCTCTGATATGACACAGAAAGGCGTTGGTATACCCATCGCAGAGAACAAGGATATGGAGCACCTCAATGAGTTCCAGATCTGGATGCGCGCCATCTATAACTCGGGCAACGACAATCTTCAGAAAGCTATGAAGAAAGGCGAAGGTATAGCCGTCAAGGCTGACAAGGACACCCCCTACGATGTAGTACACGATGTCCTCGACAACCTTCAGTCGCTCAAGATGAACCGCTTCAGCATCATGACCGCTTTAAAAACTGAGCAAGAATAATCACACCATGGCACAAATCGAACAATCAGACAAGGGCAAGAAGAAAAAAGGTGCCCAAAAGAAAATGTCGATCCATGTGGACTTCACCCCCATGGTGGACATGAACATGCTTCTGATTACATTCTTCATGCTTTGTACCACGATGATTAAGTCTCAGACCCTGACTATCTCGCTTCCTTCCAATGAGAAAGTTGAGCAGCAGGAGATGAACAAAGCAAAGGAATCTGAAGCAATTACGCTCATCCTCACGACTGACCGTAACGAGAACGGCGAAGTTAAGAAAGACGATGCCGGCCGTCCGATGAATACTGTGTATTACTACGAAGGTATGCCTGAAGTCGCAGACGCTGACGGTGACGGACTTATTGACAACAATAAGCTCAAAGCCGAACAGTTCGTTGGCAACGATGGCCGTATCCAGCGCGGTATCCGCAAGATCCTTCACGACCGCAACGCACTCGTTCTTAGCAAGATTGAAGTCGAGAAGGCTCGTTGGCGCAATAAGGAGTTCGCTCCCGGCAACTCTGCTGCCAATGACTCTATCTATCAGGCTCGTGCACGCGAGATCCGTAACGACTCCACTCTTACCCGCCCCGTTGTTATTATCAAGGCCGCTCCCGAGGCTTCATGGGAGAGTCTGATCAGTGCTCTTGACGAAATGCAGATCAACCAGATCTCGCGTTACCAGATTGACAACATCAATCAGGTTGACTCGGCACTCATCATCGATTATCTCAAGAAGAATCCTAAGAAATAATCTGTAGATGATAGATATATATTAACCCTGAAAAATCTTGAATTATGGCAAAAGATGTAGATCTTTCATCATCAGAATGGATTGACCTTATATTTGAAGGTAAGAATAAAGACTTCGGCGCATATTCGCTGCGTAAGGCTTCGGCCAAGCGTCACAACCGCGCTATGCTCGTCATCATTATCGTTCTTCTTATCGTCGCTATCCTCGGTCTTGTAGCTAACACAGTGCTTCAACAGGCTGAAGTTGCTCCCGAGGATCAGATCGAGCAGGCCCTCATCGACTATGCTCAGGAGGATCAGAAGGATGACGAACCTGAAGATGAACCCGAACAGCAGCGCGTTGAGGAACAGCAGCCTGAGGCTCTTCCCGAGGAGATTCTTAATACTGTGAAGGCAACCGAGCTCGCCATTGTGCGTGACGAGGAAGTTTCAGAGGAGATTAAGAGCCAGGATGAACTCAAGGATACCGATACCGCCGTTGGTACCACTGACTTTGACAAGGGTACTGATGACCTTAACGTTGTCCGTGAGCATAAGGACGAAGTCATCGTGGAAGAGAAGAGACCTGAACCCGTTGAGGATAACCGCGTGTTTGACGTGGTTGAGCAGAAGCCCCAGTTCCCCGGTGGTGACGAAGCGCTCCTCAAGTTTGTACGTGATCACCTCCACTATCCCCCTATGGCTCAGGAAAACAATATCCAGGGTCGCGTGGTAGTACAGTTCGTCGTAACCAAGACTGGTGCTGTAGGAGACGTGCGCGTCGTACGCGGTAAGGATCCCGACCTTGACAAGGAGGCCGTACGCGTTGTTAAGCAGCTTCCCAAGTTCATCCCCGGTAAGATGAACGGACACGCTGTGAACGTATGGTATACCCTCCCCATCCAGTTCAAACTCCAGGGCGTATAATGTCTGCGATGCGGACAGAGTAATACCCTGTTTGAATAACCAACAAAATCCCTCAGCCGAATCCGGCTGGGGGATTTTGTTGGTTTATGCCTCTTGTTTAAATAAGAAATCAGAAAGAGCAAAAACGACGGTCAAGATGTTGTATATTGGTTCTTATGATTAGTTATCCTCAAGTTGATAAAATCATTCGTACCGTAATTACGGTTATGTCAGAAAAACAAAAAAGACAAGCATTAAGATGCTTGTCTTTTCTTGCGGAGAGAACGAGATTCGAACTCGTGGATAGGATTGCTCCCATCGTCGGTTTAGCAAACCGGTGGTTTCAGCCACTCACCCATCTCTCCTTTGCTTGAGATTTTGTCGTCCCTTCGGACAGACTATTTTTCTTTTTGCTTTGCAAAGGTAGGTCTTTTTAATGTCATAAACAAATTTTTTGCATGTAAATTTTATTATGAATGCTATTTTGGGCCATAATTTTTTAATTTGGAATTGATTGGATTCACATTTTTCATAATATTTTGTTTTATCTAACTTATTTCGTAAAATAAGTTGTCACGTATGATATAATTTGATACTTTTGTTTCCATATTTTTAAGTAGTCATCAATTCTACCTTTAAATGATTAATTATGATTTTATCAACAGCCTCATTGGCCGTTGTGCAGCAGTAGCAGCAATTCTTAGCATGCCATTCGGTCTTTCAGCCCGTTCCTATTACAGAGTTCACAAAGGTGAGTTTGACAAGATAGCAGCATATCTCGGAGAGCACAAGAACTTCTTTACTTTCCTTATTGCTTCGCCGGAAAATGAAGTGGCTATGAGTAGTGCCGCATTTGACAGTCCGAAAGCCAATATGAGTTCCGTCGCGGTCAGCTTTTCTGATGATTTTGAGATAGCATCGCTTGAAGAAACTGATGGTGAGGTTGACTACACGTTCGTGCTGAAAAGTGTGAATTCTGATCAATCGCAGTATACTGTCAATATTTTCGATAAGTCAACCGGAAGTACGCTTGCTGGGGTGCTTGAGTCAAATTACAGATTTGTATTTGATAATGTGTCATCGTCGGCTTATTCTAAGGATTTCCGTATTATCTATGACGCTCCCGATGCCGGAAATATCCAGTTGAGGTCTGCTCTCCGGGATTCGGATAACAAGTATCAGAGTGTGGAGTATGCTGAGACAGGGAGCGGAGTCAAGGTATTCAAGTTACTCCCGAATGATTACAGTGCTATGGGCATATATCGTCTTGACCTCTTTGAATGGACGGTTGACGATAGCGAATATGAGAATAACGGTGAGATAGTGTTGACTTCTGTTCCTAACGATAATCTGACAGGGCAGGATGGCATTAGCGTTCATTATATACTTAATGAAGGTGAGGATGTGTCGTTGGAGGAACTGATTGCCGCACCTGACAAAGTCGACGTGCCGAGGTTTCGTGAAGGTGAAAAGATTTCAGTTTCCATACCGGTTAGTCCTTCAGGAGTATCACGGGCCGTGGCCGATGGCAATACTACGCTATGGGCACTCCCCGTTAGGTATATGACGGCCGATGAGACCGGCAGTGAGGATGTAACCGTTCCTCTTGGAAAGGTAATAAGTAAAGAATATTCTGACGGAGGTCTTACCGTAGGAATAAAGACGGTAGAAAAGGATCGTGATACAGATGTGCCGGTATATTATACGATTGATGGACGAGTGGCCGCTCATCCTTTGCTACCCGGTGTGTATGTTAAACGAATCGGTGATAAAGTCAGCAAGATAATTGTAAGATAGAAATTTCGGGCCGTTGGTCATTATACGGACGCGGCCGCACGATATTTATGAAATTGCCCGCCGGAAGGTGAAATTTTCACTCCCGGCGGGCAATAATGTATGTGCTACGTTATGTCAGCTGCGCGTGACGTGCAGTCCCTGACGCGACAGGGACATTTCGACCATGCGTGCGTTGGAGGGCAGGGAAGTAGTCGTGCCGAGGATATGTCTGATGCGCGCGGCGGCTTCAGGATCTTTTGCCACCATATATAGATAACCGCCACCACCGGCCCCGGGGAGTTTGTAGCCGAGACACAGATCCTTGACCAGACTGATGATTCTCTCGACTCCCTGAGGATTTGTACCGGGATCGAGGGTTTTGTTCTGTTCCCAAGTTCTACCGATGAGATGGCCCATGCGGGTGAAATCGTCGTGTTGTATGGCATCATACATCTCTATAGTATGATGCTTCATCTCGCGAAGCAGCCTTAACTGATCGCCATGATTGAGAAACATTCGCCTCACGATTTCAGCAAGAATATCCTTTGCGGTACGAGTTATGCCGGTATATAAAAGCAGATGGCAAGGTGCGTACTCAGGATTGGTGAAAAGGTCGGATGGGAGATGTCGTACCGATGGAGCCTGCGCGAGACCTTTGGTCGATTGCAACAGTTTGACTCCTCCGATCACGCCTCCGTACTGATCCTGCCATCCTCCGCCGGTGGTGAGCAGTTGTTCGAGTACGAGTGTACGTCTGCATATCTCGATTTTATCCCATGCGAGCGAGCAGAAATCGCTGATGGCGCCCAGGACGGTTGATGCGAGGATGCTGCTTGTGCCGAGTCCGCTGCCTGCGGGAATGGCCGAGAACAGAGTGATCTCAAGACCGCCGCCCATTGCCTCAAGCTGTCGGCGGAGGGTAGGGAAACGTTCTGTGCAGAAATCGGNATGGAAACCGGCCAGGGCAAGTGCGGCTTTAGGGATGGAGAATGGCGAGCCTACTTTATTGAAATCCATCAGCTGCTCGTATGTCTCGATNATCTCCGAGGCTCCGAGGTCGATGCTCCTGCACACGATGTGNGGAGAGTCGCACGGACGCACATACGTCTGAAGCGGAGGCTGTCCGTTAAGCTCGATAGCCATATTGATGACGTTGCCCCCCTCCAGCAGACAGAAAGGCGGCGTGTCGGTCCATCCTCCCGCTATATCGATACGCACCGGCGAGCGGCTCCATACGATTTGGTCGGAACATACTGCCCGACGAGGAAATTGCTTCTCGGAAACAACTGTTGAAGTGAGTCCGTCACGCAATAAGGAGAATGCTTTACGCTCGTCGTCGACATATTCAAGCCCTTTTATACGATTGACTTCGGCACGAAACATCGCGTCACTCATTCTCGTCAACAGCGGTGCCGATGAGTCAAGGGGNGCAGGCAGATCGATACCACCATCGGCAAATGCCTGTGCGGCATCATGGAGGTCAAGCTGATAGAATACGCTGTGTGAATGGTTGGCNGCNAATGCCTTCCAGTTTTGATTGCGAAACTCATGCCGTTGCNGTACCAGTCGAGGCAGGGATGCTTCGTCCGAAATCTCCTCGGCGCTCATCANCCGTTCNTAACCTTCAGGTTGTTGGCCGGCGAGAAGAGACATGATGGCCCGCTNCATGTCTTCGATCGTATGTACGACGGGAAACTGACGTTTCTGCTGTTCTGCTCCGGCAAACCTGTCATTGATATGATAGATTCTGACNGCGTATGCCTNCCCTGATCCGATAGGGACGATGTCGATACATTGACCGGGTGTGAGTGTTATGTTCCAGTCATTCACAGGNACACCGGTCACGATGTTATTTTCCGACAGCTTCCAATGCGGACCTANNTGACTGTTCTCGATCCAGATATTCGTGTTACATTCAGACATGGGTATGTCACACCGTGAGTTCTGAATGAATATTGACGGGTGAGGCTTACGGTCGCGNTGCATGATCTCNCGCTGATCGTTTATGCGGTTCTGGATGGCCAGTGTGGAGGTGATCATTTCGAGGCTTGTCCCGTAATGGTAAAACTCTCCGCCGGGGAGGGGTACTATAGCCACGGAGAGTCCGGCCAGTTCNGGNTCAGGCGATGTCGGATCTGAGCCAAGCGCCCCTCCGAATCCGCTATAGAGGTCATATTCCCTGAGCGTTCCGTCATCCGAGCGCGAGCGACGGCGCAGCAGTTCAACCGCTCTGTCGCTAAGTAGCCACACACCGATGTCGGTCAGATAGTAGCCTGATTGCAGNAGGTCATTCAACTNCTGNACGGATGGTTTCTGCAGCATGCGTTCAAGCCGGTTGGGTGAGTCGTGGCGGCTGTAGAACACTCCGTGATTCTTGGCTATGGATGCATCAAGCCATAAGCCGTAGCACACGACATCAGCCTCAGGTATAGGAGGAAGAGCCTGTGATGTGTGGATGTATACGTCACCGCTCACGATTAGNGTGTGCATGCTCTCGGGCGCATTTTTCATAATGCGTTCGTAGAGCGGTAGTTGCAGATCAAGCAGTGTCTGNCTCAGTTTCTGTCCGCGTTCCCATCGGAATATNGGGACCGGTGTGAGGATCTTGCCTGACGGAGCGTATGACGGTANCCGTCGGCTCTGTCCCCCGGCATGNAGNATGATGCGGCGGTCTGATGCAAGCCATGTGCTGAAATCCGTGTCTCCACCTTCGTGCCGATGGCATTCTTCAAGAAGCCATGTTGTGCCTCCGCCGCTGCCGAGACGTGCTCCGATCGGGTCGGAGGTGCAATAATATTCATCGTGCGACAATCCTGTCACCTCATGGAACGCGTTGACGAGATTGGGAGGGAGTGACAACAGTTTCTTAGTCATGTTATATTCTTTAGAATGTACATACCGATGCTGNGGTATGTAGTAATTTTATGCAAACTTAGTCAAAAAACNAGACTAAAAAAAATCCCCGCACCATAATGATGATGCGGAGACGCGGATTGTTGATATATGTTAGACTGTAATATNCGTNGTTTAGAGGATGCCCTGTGCCATCATCGCACGTGCCACCTTCATAAAGCCTGCCACGTTGGCGCCCTTNACNTAGTTGATGTATCCGTCCTCCTCGGTGCCGTATTTCACACACTGGTTGTGGATCTCGGTCATAATCTGCTGGAGTTTGGCATCAACCTCCTCCTCGGTCCATGAGAGTTTCTGAGAGTTCTGAGCCATCTCAAGACCTGATACAGACACACCNCCTGCGTTGGCAGCCTTACCGGGAGCGTAGAGTATGCGTGCCTTCTGGAACTCGCGGATTGCCTCGGGAGTCGAGGGCATATTTGCACCTTCGCTGACTGCGATACAGCCGTTGGCTATGAGAGCGCGTGCATCGTCACCGTCGATCTCGTTCTGTGTGGCNGAGGGCATGGCGATGTCGCACTTGGCGATGTGCCAGGGACGTTCGCCGGGGAAATACTGNCAGTTGTCATACTCTTCAGCAAATTCGCGGATACGTCCNCGGTATACGTTCTTGAGCTTGAAGATATAGTCGAGCTGCTCGCGTGTGATNCCGTCGGGTACATAGATCGTGCCGTCAGAATCACTCATTGATACGACTTTGGCACCGAGCGNGAGGAGCTTTTCGGCNGTATAAGTGGCAACATTNCCNGAGCCNGAGATGGCTACTGTCTTACCGGCGATGTCGATGCCGCGTGTGCGGAGCATTTCGAGCAGGAAGTAAACGTTGCCGTATCCTGTAGCCTCGGGACGGATCTTTGAGCCGCCAAATTCGAGACCTTTGCCTGTGAATGTACCTGTAAANTCGCGTGCCATCTTCTTATACTGGCCGAACATGTATCCTACCTCGCGGCCACCTACACCTATATCACCTGCGGGAACATCGGTGTCAGGGCCGATCTGACGCCACAGTTCGGTGATGAAAGCCTGACAGAAACGCATCACCTCCATGTCGCTCTTGCCGCGGGGCGAGAAGTCACTGCCACCCTTGGCGCCACCCATTGCGAGAGTGGTGAGAGAGTTCTTGAANGTCTGCTCGAAAGCGAGGAACTTGAGGATCGAAAGGTTGACTGAAGAGTGGAAACGGATACCGCCTTTGTACGGGCCGATAGCGTTGTTATGCTGCACGCGATAACCCATATTGTTGTGCACCTTGCCCTTGTCATCTACCCANGACACGCGGAATGAGAATATGCGATCGGGAATACACAGGCGCTCGATCAGNTTATAGCGTTCGAACTCGGGGTTCTCGTTATATACATCCTCGATGGTGGAGAGCACCTCGTCCACGGCCTGAATATACTCGGGCTCGTTGGGAAAACGGCGTTTCAGATCGTCAATTACTTCTGCTGCTTTCATACCTTATAAATTGTATTCTTAAAATAATGTGTTATCAAAAGTGTTGTTTTAAATATCAAAATTCTATGTTTANTCTGATATTTGCGACAAAGTTATGTATTTNAATTAGAATTTCAAAACATTTGTAAGAATATTTTTGATTAAACGACGAAATCTAATGCAANCTGACGGCACATCCTATCAACAGGGATGCGCCGTCGGTGTCATTAGCAAACTGTAATGCTACATAAGGTTATTGAGATTATCGACTATCTGGCCGTCAAAGAGGTTGATTATGCGGTCGGCGTGAGTGGCGTCCTTATGNGAGTGTGTCACCATTACTATAGTCGCACCTTCGGAATGCAGTTCATCCAAAATGGCCATGACTTCGGCTCCGTTGGTCGAATCGAGGTTGCCGGTAGGTTCGTCTGCAAGGATCAGTCCCGGCCGTGAAACGATAGCGCGGGCTATCGCGGCTCGTTGTTGCTGGCCACCCGATAACTGCGATGGATAGTGGCGGCTGCGATGTGATATACCCATACGTCGCATAGTCTCCTCGACGCGTTTGTTCTTTTCATCCTTTGACATGTCGAGGTTATTGAGCGGGAGCATGATATTGTCACGAATGTTCATATCTTCGATCAGATTGAATGATTGGAAAATAAATCCGATCTTTCCCTTACGCCATGATGTGCGTTCACGCTCCTTGAGATTACCAACCTCCTCGCCGTCGAGACGGTAACTGCCTTTGGTCGGATTGTCGAGAAGTCCGAGTATGTTGAGCAGTGTTGATTTGCCGCATCCGGAAGGCCCCATGATAGCGACAAACGATCCGTCATCGATTGTCAGATTAACATTATTCAACGCGACCGTCTGCACACTGTCTGTCCGAAATACTTTCTCTAAATTTTTTACGTCTATTTTCATTTTTGATATTGATTTTATTTGTTGCTGATTTTGATTATATCCGCATCTCCATAGTCGGAATAGGAGCTGATGATGACCTTTTCGCCTGGAGAGAGCCCGTCAATGACTTCGTAATACTGGGGATTCTGCTTGCCGATGCAGATTTCTCGTCGGCGGGCTGTTTTGCCATCGGTGTCAATTACATAGATCCATTTGCCACCGGTAGTCTGAAAGAACGGGCCACGCGGCAGCATGACAGCTTGAGCCGGTTCGCCGAGCAGCAGATCAATGGGGACACTCTGCCCGACTCTTATGTTATCGGGTTGTTTGCCGATAATTGAAAGATCGGCTCTGAATTGTCCGGACGTCACTTCGGGATAAACCTTTTTGACTGAGAGATCCAGGTGTTGATTCTGCTTCATGGATTTTCCTTCAAGACCCGGATAAATGCGGTCGATATAATGCTCGTCAATATTGACCACGATCTTGTAGTTGTCAAGAATATTTATTTGTCCGATGCGAGTGCCGGATACGATATTCTGTCCGAGGTCAGCCGTAAGATTTCCCAGTTGTCCTGCGTGAGATGCGCGTATGTCAAGGTTGTCGGCGCGTTGACGCACGATGGCAAAATTCTGACGCATATTGTCGAGGCTCTCCTGCATCTGTCCGATCTGGACCGTGCGGTAGAGTGAATCCTGGTGAAAACGATCCTCAAGGAGTTTAAGACTTTCACAGGCCAGCTGATAGTCTTCACATGATTTGAGATATTCCTCCTTTGAGATTAGATCTTCATTATACAGAGCTGTCTGCTGTTCACAATAGCGTTTTTTCTGATTAAGCTGTATACGTGATGATATGAGATCCTGGCGTACCTGCAGACGGTCTTTTTCCATAGCCAGCTCGGTGTCACGCAGCATATTCTGTTTCTCGGCCAGCTGGGACTCGGAGTCAAGAATCTGTTGTTGCAGGTTAGGATTACGAAGAGTGAGTATTATATCACCCGGTTGCAGCATCGCACCCTCTTCTACCCATTTCTTTTCGACTATACCTGTCTCAAGTGCTGAAATTTGCACAATGACCCCGGTCTCAACCTTTCCGTTCAACCGTATGAAGTCGTTGAAAGTTCCTTCAGTTACTTCAGCTGTAATCAGGCCTGTTGAATCGGCTCGGTATGTCGTATGTCCCGATTGCAGGATGCTCCATGCCACGGCTCCTGTCGTAAATAGCCCTGCCGCTATCCACCATCCGTACTTTTTCAGACGTGGATTTCTTTTCTTTATTTCTATATCCATTTTATCAGTCTTTGATCAATTTTTCACCCATGCAGTAGCGCAGTGTGATATTGTTGATGATGTTCTGTATTCTCTTCCTTTCCATATCGGCTTTGGCCGAGGCCAGCCTGCAGCTCGCCGTGTACAGGTCAATTACGGAAGACTGCCCCAGTTCGTATTTGCGGCGTATGGCTCTGAATGCAGTTTCTTCAGCATTGACACGTCTTACGGCTGCTTGCAGTTCATCGGTTGACGATGTGAAGTCGAGCATGGCTTCGCGAGTAGCCTTCTCAAGTTCGTATATGGTCTGTTCGAGTTTTAACTCGTTTTCTTTCAGCTGTATTCCGGCCCGTTTGACCCTATGATGAGATGCGAGGCCGTTGAACAGAGGGAATGATATGGATAGGCCGATGTATTCTCCCATATTGTTCTGCCATTGTCGTCCGAACGACGGATATACAGCCTGAGTATTCAGCATTTTATAATAAGAGGTAGAGATTCCCCCTGACAGTGACAGGGTGGGCGAGTAACTGCCCTTGGCAGCCCTGAGATTATATACACTTCCACGTACGGCCAGCTCGGCCTCTATGATTCTGGTATGTTTGGAAGGTATTATGGTGGATGTATCCTCAATGGGTTCTATCAGATCAATAGTCGCTTCGCCGGTTATCTCCATTCCCATATTAGACCTGAGATTCAGATAGGCTTTGGCGAGCAGATTCTGTTGGTTGAGCAATTCAAATTCATCCGAGGCCGTGACCGCTCTCATCTCAGCTACGTCGGCCCCGCTTTTAGTACCAAGTTCCAGCCCTCGTTCCGTCGCATTGAGATCCTGCATGTCACGGTTGAGCTGCTCACGCATCTGCGATACCAGCGCTTTACAGTAAGAAACCTGATAGAAAGCTTTGATTACCTCCATCGAGACAATATCTTCATCGATCTGAGCTGATATCTCCATGCGCCGTCTTGCCGTGCGTGCGGCTTTTAGGTTATTTATGTTGACAAGTCCGTCAAAAAGGGGGAGAGACATCTGTACGCCGAATCCGAGCGAGAGTGTCTGCTTATCGTCGTAAGTGTTGGTCGCGGGGTCAATGTTTCTACCGAAACTCAGATTGCCGTTGGAGTATGCTCTCAGGTCGGGTAGCATATCCGATATACTCATACCCACCTCAGTGCCGTAACGGTCAATCTCAAGACGATTCAACAGGTTACGGTGAGCATGCTGCCGGGCATAGACCAGACAATCGTTCAGGGTCATCTGAGCATATAACTCATGAGTGAAAAGAATAATTAAAGATATGATCAGTTGTCGTTTCATCACATAATATGGTTTATTATTGTGTACCAGTCATCTCTTCTCACGAAGAAATGACCGGATGATAATTATATTTAACCAGTTTCACAATTTTATATTCAGTTTGCCCGAAGATATTTTGTCGGATTGTTTCGAGCCACTGTAAGTGAATTAATTACGATCACACCCATTATCAAGGCAAGTATGCAGATAAGCAATGAGAATAATCCGGGGATTGAGATACCGACCTGTACTGTAAAATTTGACAGCCAGATATTGCCTACTACGCACGCTACTGCTATGCCGGCAGTCAGTGTCATAAGTGCGATCGGGAGAATATCTTTACAGAAGAGGGCGACTATTCCTCTCTCGTCCAAGCCGTTAATCTTGCGGATGGCAACCTCCTTTGAACGCCTTGCGACTTCATCGGAGACATAGCCGATAAGTCCAGTCAGAACAATCAATATAGTCACCGTACTTACTATGAGAACTGCAAGGCCAAACAATTTTATATTCTTTGTCATCGGCTCAATATTATTATACATCGGAGTTATATAGATGTTACGATTTGTTATTATCTTGTCAATGACGCTTTGGGCTTCGGATAGATTCCGGTCAGTTAACTGTGAGAATTTTACGTATAGCAAGTTCAGGTTATCGTTCCCGGGAAAGTATATTGTTCCGGTATTGTCAAAGTTTGTTTTCATAAACCCGTGTTTTTCAGTATTTCCTACAACACCGCAGATAGTGTGTTCACCATCGCCGCACCCTGCTATTTTAAAAGATTGACCGACAATGTCCGTACCGTCATATCCGAAATGATTTCTAACGATGTCAATAAAACTTTCCTCGACGATAATTTGCGTCGATGATGAATCGGCGTTCTCATGAAAAGTGTTTCCCTGAACGAACTCGATTCCCATCACATCGAAATAATCAGGTGTAACTTTACCCATAATGAGTGAAAGATACGGGTCTTCCGCTATACCGTTTCTATAGACAGATGAGCCTCCGGCACCACTATTAAATGCGTACTCACTCGCGGCTGTTGCCTCTACGCAACCGAGTCTCCCCAACTCGGTTGCAATACGGTTGGATTCTTCCGGCGAGCAATCTCTGATCGGGACAATCGCAAGATTCTCATACGAAAATCCTAAGTCCATATCAGTGATATAATACAACTGGCGGACAATTGTTACCAAAAGGCAACAGAGTAATCCGACTGCAAAAAACTGAATGGCAAGCGTCCCTTTTTTCCATAAGCGGCGATGATTGATTTTCGTACGGAACGCATTCACTACAGGTATCCTGCAATAAATCCATGCCGGAATAATACCTGTCATAATAAGAATCAGTATGAATATCAATAATTCGATAGCCCATACGTTGCCGTTTGACAACAGTTCTTCCGGAGATTGAGTAAGAAGTGTCATACAGGCCGGAGTCAATGTAAAAATGATA
Organism: Bacteroides sp.; assembly: GCA_014802015.1. Lineage (GTDB taxonomy): Bacteria > Bacteroidota > Bacteroidia > Bacteroidales > Muribaculaceae > Duncaniella. The sequence goes on along the minus strand of JAAVDB010000018.1, from coordinate 49,989 downwards.
AGCAGCCCTAACACTCCTGAAATGAGAATGAAAAACAGGCTTTCAGCTACTACTCTGAGGAAAATTTTCAGATTACTTGTACCGTAACATTTACGTATCGCCATCTCCTTTGTCCTCGCATTTAGCTGACCTAAAGTTATCAGCAGATAATTTACGCCGGCACAGGCTATTATTATCAGACCAAGGAGTGAGAGCATGAAACTCAGTAACAGAACGTTTGCATCGGAAGAATATGTACCGGCAAGAGGATAAAGTTTCAAGTCATATTTGAACAGTTGCAGAAACTGTTCATCGACATTTTCTTCAATCATCCTCCTTATTCCCGGGCGTAGACTTTCTAGGTCGACATCAGGATAGAGTTTTAAGATACTTACAAATCGGTCACTGCCAGAATAGTTATCTGGATTGTAGATGAAAAATTGAGGTGCGGAATTAAGACTGAGATATATGGCATTTGGAAGTAATGAATTTTTGGGGAAATCCTTATAGACACCACCAATTGTCATTCTATAATCCCCTCTTGCAGTCATAGGGAAAGTAGACGCATTTTCAGGCAAGTACAGATCTGTCCCTATAACGTCGCCTCCGATTATATCCGCAAGTGATTGAGGGATAAAACATTGATCTTTAACCGATAGCACCTCATGCGGATTCCCGGATATAATCTCACGTTGGAGTACATCAAAGAAACAACTGTCAGCGAGAACCACCGCATCAGTCCAGAAAGTTCTGTCATCATCAGTCCTGACACTTTTCTTATGAGCGACCAATGAATAGTGAGTCGCCTCCTCCACCTGATGCAGATAACGTTTCAGTCCATGCGCTATTCCCGACGGAGTACTGGGTGTATCACGGCTAATGCCATTAGCTAAAATAACCCCATTAACTATATACAACCGTTCCTTATCAATGTGAAAATTATCATAAGTCTGCTCAAAGAAAGCTTTAGCCCATAATATAGTCCCCAGTGCGATACCAACGGCAAGACATATTATTTTGGTAATATTGTGCCGTAGGTCAGATGTGAAAAATTTCAACATAAATTATTGTTTTAAGATGCGTTTTTAAGATAATTGATCGGGTTGCTGCGTGCTGCAGACAGCCATATCGAGCCTGCCGCGTAGGCCGTGATTCATCCGGCCGCAAGTGTAGGAATGGCAATTCTCGTGATGTCGAGACAGAGCAGTTTTAAAATGCTGCCAACTGATGTGCCGTTGATTTTACGGATCGCAATCTCTTTCGATCTGCGATTGATCTCGTCGGATGTATATCCGACAAGTCCGCTCAGAGCTATAAGCATTATCGCGATTCCGACGGTCAGACAGACAAGTTTAGTGACATTGCGCCACAAGTCCGAGGTGAATTTCTTTAGCATGATGTAGATGTCTTTGCAAGTGGTACGACAAAATTATATCTGGCTCACTTTCCGGGATGATAAATGTAGCCATAAACTGTAATCTTTAGTGCGATTTTGTCTAAATTTTATACACTTGAGATATTTCTACCGGTATAATCCATTAAACTTATATACGGTACTGAAATAATTATTATTTTTGTGATATGAAACTGTTGATTATTGATGATAATTCGGCTGTCAGGACGACGTTGAAACTGCTTTTGTCATCGGAGTTCGATAAGGTCGTGACGGTAGGGGATCCGCGACTGATTCCTGCGCTTATTAAAGATGATGCTTTTGATGTAGTGCTGCTCGATATGAATTTCGACAGTACGAAACTTGATGGGAGAGAGGGCTTGTTCTGGCTTGAGAGAATCAAAAGTATACCAGATGCTCCTGCCGTGGTGCTTATCACGGCGTTCGGTGACGTACCGCTTGCTGTGGAGGCTATGAAGATTGGAGCGGAGGATTTCATAACCAAACCGTGGGATAATGATGAACTGATAGAAAAACTCAGATGTGCGGTGAAAAAGAATAGCAGTGACAGGTCTCGCAATGAGTCGGTCCGCAATGCGATCGAGATTGAGAAACGCGAGATGTTGCAGAATAATATGACTCTCGATGAACTCAAGATGACGCATATTAGAAAGGTCATAGACCAATGTGGCGGGAATATCTCGGCCGCAGCTGAAAAATTAGATATCAACAGACAGACGTTATATAACTTACTAAAACGAAAGTGAAACATTTCAGACTCAAAATCGGAGTCATACTTATGCTGACAGCTATATGCGGTGGAGTGGTCTCGATATTATTCTACGAAGGGATGACTGCTCTCGGATTGCTGATCGCACTGGCTTTACCGATACTGTATCTTATTAACAGCAGTCTGCTGTCAAGACTGATCGGAGTTATGGCATCATTTGTCAGAGGTCTGGAGATGAATGATATGAGTATGAGATTCGAGGCGGATGACAGCAATAGCGAACTCTCGGAGATGGTCCGAAGCATGAACAGAATTACATCTATGTATGTCATAAACAGACGGGAACTTGAGACACGGAAACTCTATTATGACCGCATACTGCGTGTGATGACTCATGAGATGAGAAACTCCATTGCTCCGATCGTAGCACTGTCCTCGGATATACAGGCTAATCCGGACAAGTACGGTGAGAACGAGATGATGGAGGCGGTCAGCATTATAAAGGATCAGAGTGAGGGAATCAAAAAATTTCTTGATTCATATTATGCTCTGACTCACTTGCCGACCCCCGAACGGGAGAGGATTGATGCAGTTAAATTCTTTAATCGACTTAGCAAGACTGTTTCTTGTATTGAGACATCATTATTTCCGGAAACGAGTGTCATTTCTTATAATATCGGAAANGGCACAACGCTGTCGGTGGACGAGAAACTTATGGCGCAGGTNCTGACAAATCTGATAAAAAATTCCCTGGAAGCTGTAAGGGCGAAGTCGGACCGATGTCATGGCGACGGCAAGGCATATAGTCCGGAGGTAAGGGTTAATGTACTGCTATCGGGAGCTGATACTCTCGTGACGGTCGAGGATAACGGCCCGGGATTGTCTCCTGTAATCGCAGAGAATCCATTTTGCCCGTTCATGTCGACTAAAAAGGAGGGTAGCGGTATCGGTATGTTTCTAAGCCGACAGATCATAAGAATGCACGGAGGCGAGATAAAGATACTTAACCGGCCGGATAAGGGNCTCNCCGTGCATATATGTATTCCCGGCAATGATGTATAGATCTATGTAAGTGGTAATTGCAGTATAGTNTGTACTCCCCGGATTGACAAATATCTGGGGAGTCNGGGACNNGGTAATGGGCCGGATGGGGTGTGAGGGAGGCGGGAGAATGAGNGGGTATTATACGACAAAAAAAATTACTCGTCGTCACGACGAATAACTTTTCTACCTTAAATCTAATACCATGAAAAACTTGTTGCAAAGTTATAGCCTCGACATAATCTCTCCAAATATTTTAGGCCTAAAATTTGATTGATTAACACAATTTAACCTTAAATTNGNAAAAAGGTTATGCTATCAGTGTATAAATGAAATTTTGACAGTAAAAATTTGTCTTGTTTTATCTAAAAGTTGTAAATTTGAAACTTATAAACGCAAAATAATATCTGTATCTGAATACAACTAAAAGAAAAGACTATCGGTATGAAAAAGTTACTGTTAGGGACAATGTCCATGCTCACCGCACTTTCCGNATTGGCATGGGGACAGAAAGGCCATGATGTGACGGCATNTATAGCTGAGAATCACTTTACACCCGCGACGGCCGCTGCTGTCACTGATCTGCTCGACGGTATGAGTCCGGTGTATTGGGCCAACTGGCTGGACAATGCGAGCCACACACCCGAGTATGCATACTCAAAGACATGGCATTACAAGAATGTCGATGCCGACAAGACTTACTGGACTCAGCCCGAACTTGAGAGCGGCGATATAGTCAAGGCTCTGAGAATGAATATCGCCACACTCACCGATGCTGACAAGAGCCGTGAGGATAAGCAACTGGCCATGAAGATGGTCGTACACTTGATGGGCGACCTCCATCAGCCCATGCACATGGGCCGTTCCACCGACCGCGGAGGTAACGGNGTGAAGGTTAAATACTTTGGCCGTGAGGCAAATCTGCATGGCATCTGGGATACCAATCTTGTGGAGTCGGCCCATAAGTGGGGCTACACCGAGTGGCAACAGCAGATTGACCGTGTGCCTGNGGAGGAAGAGGTAGTGATCTTGGGCGGTAATATCGACGACTGGGCACAGCAGACTGTGGCTATGTGCAAGAAGATTTATAACACTNTNCCTGCAAATGCCTCGTTCAGCTATGACGAGGTGGCCGAGGCTACTCCTGTCATCGAGGGACANCTGCTGCTNGGNGGCCTGCGTCTCGCNCATGTGCTCAACTCTATATATGACCCTGACTACAAGCATGCCAAGACTCCGTCATCTTTCTGATATTTCCAAACCATTATATCCGATCTATTATGAACATTACATTTATCGATGCAGTAAAGCGTTTCTACGCCAACTACACTAATTTCAATGGCTGTGCCACACGTGCCGAGTATTGGTATCCGGTACTTTACATGTTTATTGTCTATGTGGTATGCCTCTGTCTCGGCAAGTTCGGCGGTGTTATTCTCGGCCTGTTCTGTCTTGCCAACATCATCCCCGGCATCTCGGTAAGCATCCGTCGTATGCATGACATAGGCAAGAGCGGATGGTGGNTACTCATCTCGCTNATCCCCATTGTNGGATCCATCTGGTATCTCGTGCTCTGTGTGACNCCGACCAAGGAACTTGACAATCCTTTCAATGGTCCCGCAGCCATCTGACAAGTCTTTAAATAGAATATTTTTCTGAGTAACGGCTCCTGTTGGAGCCGTTTTTTGTATATGTATAGGATTTTTGGCTTCTTTTATTGCCGTGCTGGGAAAATTTTGTGTATATTTGCAGATAGCTTTGTAATAAAAATCATCAAATTCCTTACGATAAGATACATAATAAGTATATATGAACGCACCACAGCTTAGTGAACAGGAAACTNTCCGTCGCGCAAGTCTTGAAGAAATGCGACGCCGAGGCATAGAGCCTTACCCCGCAGCGGAGTATCCCGTGAGCGGATATTCGGTTGAAATCAAGGAAAATTTTAAGGATGACGCCCCGCTGCGCGAGGTGTGTGTGGCAGGCCGCGTAATGGGTCGCCGCATTATGGGAAAAGCCTCGTTTATGGAACTCAAGGACTCGTGCGGCCGCATACAGGTGTATGTCAACCGTGACGAGATCTGCCCCGGCGAGGACAAGGATCTTTACAACGTAGTGTTCAAGAAACTGCTTGATATAGGTGACTTCGTGGGTGTAAAGGGACACGTGTTCCGCACCAAGACGGGCGAGATCTCAGTGCATGCCACTGAGCTGACCGTGCTCGGAAAGTCACTGCGTCCTCTCCCCGTTGTAAAGGTTAAGGACGGTGTGGTATATGACTCGTTTGACGATCCCGAACTGCGTTACCGCCGTCGCTATGTCGACCTGGTGGTGAACGAAGGTGTCAAGGATATTTTCATCAAGCGTACCAAGGTGTACAACTCTATGCGTGAGTATTTCAACGCCGCTGGCTACATGGAGGTCGAGACCCCCATACTCCAGTCCATCCCCGGTGGAGCGGCCGCGCGTCCGTTTATCACTCACCACAACGCGCTTGACATCCCCCTGTATCTCCGCATTGCCGACGAGCTGTATCTCAAGCGTCTTATCGTAGGCGGATTCGAGGGAGTGTACGAGTTCTCCAAAAACTTCCGTAACGAGGGTATGGACCGCACGCACAATCCCGAGTTTACATGTATGGAGATATATGTGGCCTACAAGGATTACAACTGGATGATGTCGTTTACCGAGAAGATGCTCGAAAAGATCTGTCTCGATGTCAACGGCACTACCGAGGTCAAGGTCGGTGATAACGTCATCAGCTTCAAGGCTCCTTTCCCCCGCGTAACGATGGCTCAGGCTATCAAGGACTTCACAGGAGTGGACATCACCGGTATGGACGAGGATGCGCTCCGCCGCACAGCCCGCGAGCTTGGCATCGAGGTTGACGAGTCGATGGGTAAAGGCAAGCTTATTGACGAGATCTTCGGCGAGAAGTGCGAAGGCAATTACATCCAGCCCACATTTATTATAGATTATCCGATCGAGATGTCGCCTCTGACCAAGCGTCACCGCGATAATCCCGAGCTCACCGAGCGATTCGAGCTTATGGTCAACGGTAAGGAGCTTGCCAACGCGTACTCCGAGCTTAATGACCCCATCGATCAGTATGAGCGCTTTGTCGAGCAGATGCGTCTTGCCGAGAAGGGTGATGACGAGGCCATGATTATCGACAAGGACTTTATCCGTGCGCTTGAATACGGCATGCCTCCCACGTCAGGTATGGGTATCGGCATGGATCGTCTCGTCATGCTTATGACCGGTCAGACCACCATTCAGGAGGTGCTGTTCTTCCCGCAGATGCGTCCCGAGAAAAAGGTCCGTCAGGCCGAAGGTGAAGCTCCCGCATCAGACAATGGCGAAGAGGAATAATGTAAGTGTCTGTAACCAAACTATCTCTAAATGAGTTTTGATAAGATTGCAGTAATGGGTGGTGGCAGCTGGGCTACGGCTCTGGCCAAACTGCTGTTGCGTAACTGTAACTCCATTATGTGGTATATGCGTCGCGAGGACCGTATCGAGGACTTCAAGCGCATCGGTCACAATCCGGCATATCTCACTGACGTGGAGTTTGACGTCAGCCGCATCGAGTTTTCAAGCAACATCAACTATGTGTGCAGTCAGGCCGACGCACTGCTGTTGGTGATGCCATCCCCTTACTTCAAGTCGCACATCAACAAGATAACTACCGACATATCGTCACGGACTATCATATCGGCAGTCAAAGGCATCGTGCCCGGCGATAATGAGATTGTTTCCGATTATATGGTCAACACGTTCGGTGTTGATCCCGAAAAAGTTCTTGTTATCGGTGGTCCGTGCCATGCCGAAGAGGTCGCGCTTGACCGTCCGAGTTTTCTCACGGTCGGTTGCCACAACGTGGCGCTGGCCGAAGAATTCGGCAAGAAACTCAATTCGCCCACGACCCGGACGATTACATCAAGCGATGTCGAGGGCATTGAATATGCCGCCGTGCTCAAGAATGTCTACTCTATCGCTTCGGGTATCGTTCACGGTATGAAGGGTGGTGATAATTTCCTGGCTATGCTTGTGAGCAACGCTATCCGTGAGATGGAGCGATTTGTCGATGAGGTGTGTCCCCGTCCGAGGTGCATCTGCGACTCCGTCTATCTCGGTGACCTGCTCGTCACAGCTTACTCGCGATTCTCGCGCAATCACAATTTCGGTTCGATCATAGGCAAAGGCTACTCGGTGTCGACCGCCCGAATGGAGATGGAGCAGACGGCCGAGGGTTATTACGGTGCCAAATGCATCAAGGAGATCAACAAAAAGTATGGCGTGGAGATGCCTATTCTCGATGCTGTGTATGACATACTCTATCGCGGAGCCAACGCCGAACGATCGATGCGTGCGCTTGGTAAATGGTTTATTTGAGAAATATTACTATTAAATAATTTATATAACATGAAAACTATCAATGTCGACATTAAGGATGTACTCGCGACCGTGAGCCGCGAAGACATCGCCTGTCTTGAAGGTAAGGGTGCCGAGGCGCTTGACAAGGTCCTCGGCGGTACAGGTGCAGGCAGTGACTTTCTCGGTTGGGTGAACCTGCCTACCGAAACAACTGATGCACTTCTTGACGACATCATCGCCTGCGCAGATCAGCTCCGCGCCACTTGCGACACTGTGGTCGCTATCGGTATCGGTGGCTCTTATCTCGGTGCTAAAGCAGTTATCGAGGCTCTCAGCGACAGTTTTGCGGCTTATCGTCCCGGTATGCAGGGCGAGCCTAAGGTTCTTTTTGCCGGACAGAACATCGGTGAGGACTATATGTATGAATTGCAGGACTATCTCAAGGACAAGCGTTTCGGCATAATCGTCATATCCAAGAGCGGTACCACTACCGAGCCTGCCATCGCATTCCGTCTGCTCAAGGAGCAGCTTGAGCGTCAGCTCGGTGTCGAAGAGGCCCGCAAGCGCATCGTCGCTATCACTGACGCCCAGCGTGGAGCACTCCGCAGCCTTGCCACAGAGGAGGGTTACAAGACATTCGTCATCGCTGACAATGTAGGCGGACGTTTCTCAGTGCTTACTCCCGTAGGTCTGCTCCCCATTGCGGTGGCCGGATTTGACATCCGCGCGCTCATCGACGGCGCCGCCGAGATGGAGAAGGCTACCTCGGAGGCCAACGAACAGAATCCCGCATTCCTCTACGCATGTACTCGCAACGCTCTGTACAACGCAGGCAAGAAGATTGAGATTCTGGTAAACTACAACCCCAAGCTCCATTATTTCGCCGAGTGGTGGAAACAACTCTATGGCGAGAGCGAGGGTAAGGATCACAAAGGCATATTCCCCGCAGCTGTCGACAACTCTACCGACCTTCACTCGATGGGTCAGTGGATCCAGGATGGCGAGCGTACGATCTTTGAGACCGTTATCACCGTACTTGAACAGAAATACGAGAAGCTCATCCCCTCAGACGACGCTAACCTTGACGGCCTGAACTATATCGCAGGCAAGCATATCGATGAGGTCAACAAGATGGCCGAGCTCGGTACACGTATAGCCCATGTGGATGGCGGCGTGCCCAACCTTCTCATCTCACTCCCCGCTCTGCGTGAGAAGTATCTCGGTCAGCTCATCTATTTCTTCGAGAAGGCCTGTGGCATCAGCGGATATATGCTTGATGTCAATCCGTTCAACCAGCCAGGCGTGGAGGACTACAAGCGCAATATGTTCGCACTCCTCGCCAAGCCCGGCTATGAGAAAGAGACCGAGGCTATCCAGGCTCGTCTGAAATAATAATGCTGTAAACTACAGCGATAATTGATAAACGTCAGGCTCGGCCGCTGATATCCGGTGACCGAGCCTGTTTCATCTGATAATTCTACAATCCGCATTCCCAATGAGAAAAAGTTTACTACTCTTATTATTGTTTTTAATACTTGATGCCGGAATCGTTATGGCACAAGAGTTGGCTGTGTCGATTTCCACAGGATATGCCAACCAGGGATCTTATGTTACAGGATATGATAAGGAGTTTAAACTGATTCAGCCGGGAAGTGACCTGACGTGGACTGCTAAGAATTTCAGTAATAACAACAGCGCATGGAACGACATCCGCTGTGGCTCTAAAACGAGCGCCACAACCGCAACTGTCACGACCGACTTTGCGATCGATGCATCGATCGTCATGGTCGAGGTCGATGTGACCCGATACAAAGCCGGTTCGAGCAACAACATGAGTTCTATGTCACTGCTCGTGTCGCCTAATGCCGATATGAGCGGGGCGGATACGTATGATGTAGACATCTCTCAGTTGCCCACATCTGCCGGTTCAACAGTTACACTTTCCATACCTGTCACCGCACCTGCTCCTGACATGTATTATCAGCTGAAGGTAAATATGCCTAAAGTTTACTCCGAGGGCTCTTTTTCGGTCAATTCAATCAGGTATTATGAAGCGGGGCTGGCGGCATTGGATGGCGCTCACGAGGTTACCCTCGACTTTACCGACCGTAATGCATTGCTTGAATCATATATGGGTGAAAATGACATCGAGCCGTCAGGTGAATATCCTGAAAGCGCGTCCAACAATCTCAACGGAGTGACATTCGTCAAGGATGCTGTATCGGTACATTTTGAGAAAGGGGATGCTACGATAGTACCCAGATGGTGGACATCAAAGGTTATCAGTCCTGAACTCCGTCTTAATCCGGACAATACGATTACTGTCGACGTTACCGAGACCGGTTACCGGCTACAGCAGGTGAAGTTCCTGCAGGGGAATGCCGACAATTCTTATTTCAGCCATCTTGATTCTACAACGGCCGAGACCGACCTTGGAGAGTCAACGTTCACCGACAAGACTTGGAATGCACCTGAGGACGGCATTGTCGAGAGTCTTAAACTCACATTCCATGACTATTGCCGTTGTGGACAAATAAAGATTATCTATTTTGAATACGAACAGCCCTCAGGCATCGAGAATATTGCCGCTGATAATGATGGCAATAGTCAGCCGACAGAATATTTCAACCTGCAGGGCGTGAAAGTGGACGGCGGCAATCTCTTACCGGGACTGTACATCCGCCGACAGGGTCAGGAGACCGTTAAGATTCTTGTAAAATAGGGTCCGGTGACGCGGTGTGTTCAACTGTCCATGAACACGAGATACACAGCGACAATAAGGAGGCAGAATGCGAGGAAGTGATTCCAATGCAGAGCCTCTCCGCGGAAGAACAGTATAGTGAAGACTGTGAATATCAGCAATGATATGACTTCCTGAATGACCTTGAGTTGCAGCAGCGAGAATGCGCCACCGTTTTCGTGAAATCCGTATCGGTTGGCCGGCACCATGAACAAGTATTCCAGCAGGGCGATACCCCATGACATTAGTATTACTATAATAAGAGGTGTCGCTGAGGTGATGACCTTCATCTGCTGGAGTTTCAGCTGTCCGTACCATGCGAAGGTCATGAAAATATTCGAGACTACGAGAAGTCCGACTGTAAGCCATCCGTTCATGTCAGAATGCGGTCATTCGGGGTGAATCATCAGGATTTGCAAATATCCCGTTTAAACGTCCTGTAGCGATATAGTCGATCAGGGCTTCATACAGGATCTCATTGCTGCGGGCGATCAGTGTGGCCTTTTTAAGAGGGGTCATATAGTCATTGCCGGCTGCGAGATAGTCGATAGTGGCCAGACGATAACGGCGTGACTGGTCGATGGGGCGGCCGTCGATCGTAGCGCTGTTGATGGCGTGAGTCTCGGGATCGAACAGTACGCGTACGTTCGAGCTGACGCCCTGTCCATCCTGCCCGGTCATTATTCCGATGTTTTCAAGCAGGTCTGAGCCGGCGATGTCAAGGACTACGATACGGTTCTCGAACGGAGCTATGTCGATTATCTCACCTTTTGTGACATCACCGCATGCGAGGCTGTTGCGTATACCACCCTTGTTCATTATCGAGAGGTCGACAGGTTTGCCGCATATCTCGGCACCGCGCTCGCGCACGAAGTCGCTGAACAGGTTGAGCATCCGTGTGGACGTCCGTTCGAACTCGTTGGCGGTTTCACCGATCTTATATGCCCGGAGTGAATCGACAGCTGCACGGTAAGGGTCTATCATTGCGGCGAATCGGGTGTCGATGCGCGAGTCGAGTCTGTTGTCAACCTTGATCAGGCGTGGGGTGACGGTCTTGGTGGCAAGATTTATGTCGATTTCACCTACGGCTGCGCTACGTGCCCCGGTCTGGACGATCGTAACGCTGTCACCTTCGGCATTGGCTACACGCCATGCCGGCGATGACGGGTCGGACGGATCGATTGCAGTGTGAGTATGCCCTCCGATTATTATGTCGATGTCTTTACTGCCGTGTGCAATGTCAAGGTCAGATATGCCGGGCACTCCGTCATATCCGAGATGGCTGACGGCAATGACCATTTCTGCACCGTATGCGCGCAGTGCGGCGGCTCCTTCATTGGCCTTCTCAAGAGCGTCAAGATATTTGACACCCTCGCAACTTCCTTCAAAGATTATACCTACAGGATCGAGGTTAAGACCGATGAAGCCGATCTTATGACCGTTGATTTCTTTCATTACCGTCGGGACAAACAGTCCGTCGAGAGTCGAACCGCTCAGGTCGTAGTTGGTGCTGAGACGTGTGGCATTTACCTGACCCCACTCCTCGGCAAGTTTGTTCATACCGCGGTCAAATTCGTGATTGCCCAGAATGCGGATGTCATAATTCATCTCGTTCATCAGCACGCGTTCCACCTCGCCGCCAAACAGGGTGAAGTACAGTGACCCCTGTACCGCATCGCCCGCATCGATGAGCATAACATTATTACGTGCTCCGCGCACACTGTCGATAATCACCTTGCGGCGCGCTATGCCTCCGTTGTCCTTCGCATCGGGGTCGATGGATGAATGAGTGTCATTGGTGTGGAGTATCACAAGATGGTCGTCATCACTGTTGCGTGAAGGTGAGCACGACACAATGCCGCTGACGAGCAGCGCTAATGATAATATGTAATGAAAACGAGTCTTCATATATTCGTCATTATGGGTTTTCAGGGTATGTTGATGAGTTTATGCGTCTGAAGTGACAGCCGCCAGTGAGTGTGTTCGAGGATATAGGCGACAGTCGCCTGAATGTTTGCTCCGCCGTCGTATTCGGGAGACGAACATGGCTGGAGAAAATAGTGCATGGCCGCATAGCGGTTGGCAATCTCCTCGACATCCTGCCCGGTGTATACGACTTTAAGTTCATCTATGCGGTTCAGGACAACGGTTGCGTTAGCCTTGGGCGAGCATGTGACCCAGTCCACATCCTCGGGCAGAGGGTGCGTGCCGTTGGTCTCTACCTGGATATAGAATCCGGCATCATGGAGTATGTCCACGAGTGCCGGTGTCAGCTGCAATGACGGTTCACCTCCTGTGATAACGATGTGGCGGGAGGGATAGGGGAGTACCCGTTCGAGGATTTCACCCTCGGCCATTTCCGTGCCATCCTCGTGTGTCGTGTCACAGAACGGACAGTGCAGGTTGCACCCGCTCAGGCGCAGGAATACGGCCGGTGTGCCGGTATGGTATCCCTCGCCCTGCAGGGAGTAGAATATCTCGTTTACTTTCATAGCGGTTCGACGGCGTATGTAGCTATATTGCCCTCGCTCTCCTTCACATCCACGCGATAGCATGTGTCGATCTGCTCGCATATCCATCGTGCGATATTTTCAGCCGTGGGGTTGAATGGCAGCAGCTCGTTGAAATTACCGTGGTCGAGATAACCGGTGATGCGCTCCTTGATGTGCGAGAAGTCTGTCACCATACCGTCCTCATTGAGTTCGGCGGCCTTACAGTACACGGTCACTATCCAGTTGTGGCCGTGAAGATTGCTGCATTTGCTCGGATAGGATAGTTTGAGCTTGTGACATCCGGCTAACTCAAACGTTTTGGTTATGTAATACACGTGAATACTCTGTATATAAAGATTGTTTAAATTCGATTGATCTTATTTATAGTCAGGCCTTGGGAGTCAGACCGTTTTCAGCAGCGATCCTGTACATAAGTTCCATGGCTGCATCACGGTCGTTAGGAGCGATTATGCCGTCAAGGATAGCATTTTTAAGCGCACTCTTGATGACGCCTATCACAGGACCGCCCGAGATGCCGAAAATCTCCATAATCTCGTTGCCATCCACCGGCGGCTGGAGTTTACGGATCTCGTCACGCACGTTGAGGTCGGCAATCTTCTCCCGCACGAGAGCGAAATTATTCAGCAGACGTTTGACCTTCTCGCGGTTTTTGGACGTTATGTCAGCCTCACACAGGGTCATCAGATCCTCCAGATCTTCGCCGGCATCGTTGATGAGGCGGCGCACGGCCGAGTCGGTCACTTCCTCCTCGACAAGCGCTATCGGACGCATGTGCAGCTCCACAAGTTTTGCCACATATTTCATCTTCTGATCCTGAGGCAGACGCATGTATCTGAATATGCGCGGCACCATTTTCGATCCGACGAAGTTGTGGTTGTGGAATGTCCAGCCTGCGCGCTCATCCCATCGCTTGGTGACAGGCTTGGCGATGTCGTGCATCAGCGCGGCCCAGCGCAACCACACGTTGTCACTCTTGGCCGATACATTGTCGAGCACTTCGAGTGTGTGGCTGAAATTATCCTTGTGGCCGCGTCCGTTGACGGTCTCTACCCCCTGCATTGCCGCAAGTTCGGGCATTATCAGCTGTAGCAGTCCGCAGTCGAGCAGCAGCTGCCATCCGATTGACGGGCGTGGCGACTTCATTATCTTCATCAGCTCGTCTACGATACGCTCACGCGAAATTATCTTGATACGTTCGGCGTTGCGTCGGATAGCTTCAAATGTCTCGGGAAATATATCAAACTGCAGCTGGGTGGCAAACCGTATGGCGCGCATCATTCTAAGCGGGTCATCGCTGAACGTAATGTCAGGATCGAGAGGCGTGCGGAGTATGCGGGCCTCCATATCGGCAAGTCCGTCAAACAGATCGATCAACTGACCGAACCCCTTGCTATTGACCTGTAGGGCAAGAGCGTTGATGGTGAAATCGCGTCGTGACAGATCCTCCTCAAGCGTGCCGTCCTCGACGATGGGCTTGCGGGAATTGCGATGGTATGATTCGCGACGTGCGCCGACAAACTCCAGTTCCATACCGTTACGTTTGACCTGGGCGGTACCGAAGTTGCGGAACACAGTCAGATGTGTGCCCTTGCCAAGCCGCGCGGCAACTACCTCAGCCAGCTCGATGCCGCTCCCGACTGTGACAAAATCTATATCTTTGGACGGGCGTTCGAGAAACATATCGCGGACGCATCCGCCCACAGCATAACAGGGGCGGTCGATGGAGTCGGCCGCCTCTCCGATGGTATGATAGAGGGGTGTATCTATCAGAGTTATTACTTTATCTAACCGGTTTATCATTCTTATTCGGCCGTGGCCGTTTAGAAATATATTATTTCCTCGGGAGCGAGGGTGATACACTCCACATGGTCGGAGTGAACGATGTATGTGTTTTCGATACCCACCGCGCCGACTTTCGGTATCACGAATTTCGGTTCGAGGGCTATGACGTTATTCTCCTGAATTATGTCGCGGCTGCGTGGCGCTATGACCGGCAGTTCGTTAATCTCTATGCCTACTCCGTGGCCTATGAATCCGGCATGCTGACGGTGACCCATGTAGTAGGGCTTGAGATCTGCATTCACGACAATCTCTTCCGCTTTTTCCCATAAAGCCTTTGCCGGAGTGCCGGGACGCATCATGTCGCATAACGCATGATGAATATCTATCGAGCACTGATGGGCCTTGAGGGCCAGTGGTTCGATGGTACCAAGTGCGAACACGCGGGTCATGTCGGTCATATATCCGTTATAGTTGCCGTTGACATCCACCATTACGGTTGTGCCCAGAGTGATAAGCGTGCCGTCTGCACCGACCGGCAGTGATGGGTCCATACCCGCGCCACCCATTGCGAAATCGTAAGGTGACGGTGCGTCAGCGTTCTCGCCCGCGAGGATATTGCCCATATACAGTTCCATAGTGTCGCCACTGATACGGAACTGACCGAGACAACCTTGCATACGGCTCAGATGTTCGATGGCAATCTGTAGGTCGTAATCGCTCATGCCCTCCTGAAAGAGGCCGGGAATACGTTTATAGACACGCGTGTGTTTCGCGCCTGATTCGCGCAACATCTGCAACGCAAGCGGTGTCTTGACTGAACGTACGTCACGCATCATTGTGGATGCGTTCTTAATCTCCGAGCCTGGAAATACCTTTGCGAGACGGGTGATGGTAGAGTAGGGTGTGACATCGAGTTCGAGGCCTACCGATGCGGGCGCGCTCATGCCGATAGATTCGGTGATCTCTTCGGGCTTGCGGATATATACGACACCATCCCCCTCCATCTCGACCGGACGGCGCACGAAGAATATCGGTAATCCTTGTTGCGGTATATATGCGTATCCTGCATACACGCGTCCTGTTATATAATAAAGGTTGGCGTTGTCGTTAAGGAGTATTGCATCGATGCCGGCCTTTGCCATTCCGGCACGTAAGCGGTCGAGGCGCAGACGGTATTCATCGTCAGGCCACAGGATGAGTTTCAGTTCGTTGACGCTTTTCATATCAGTCCATTTCAGCGATTTCTTTCGGAGTAAGTCGGGTTAGGGTGATTATTACCTGACCTGAAGTGTTTTTGAGCAGGGCCTCATTGTCCGAGGCACCCTTGTCGGCCGTGTCCACATTCTCAAGCGCCAGCAGGAACGCTTGCTCGGTAGCGATGTCGGGACATGTCATACGTGACGTGGCGAGGTTTTTGAACTCCAGACCGTTGCCCTTGTCGAGATTGACTACTATCTCACCGTTGAGCATATTGCATCCGGCGTTGCCGTGCACACGGTTTTCGTCTATATCGATTACCATCATTATACGGGCCGATATGGGTTGGCCCTCGATGGCAGTCACTCGCCATGCACCGTTGAGAAATGCGAGGTTGCGTTTGCGCAATTTCATTATCTCACGTCCGGTGGATGATTTGATTGTCATGTTGGTCTGATCGGTCAATTGGTATGTATCGGCATCGTTGAGAGCATTGTTGACGGCGTATTCGTATGGCGCATCGGGACATGCCTTGAGGGTCGAGATAAATTCACCGGCCTTTACAAGACTGTTGCCTTTTACATTCCATGCGCCGTTGAGATAATTACATCCGTTGAAAGCGATGATGTTCACGATCGATGCGTCAGAATCGGAGGCGGTAAGAGTAAGCTTGGGGTGATCCTCACCGTTCACCGTCACCTGCTCGCCGTTGACTTCGATGATTGACCATTCGCCTGCCAGTTCGGATGTTTTGTCAGCAGGTGTAGTTTCAGGTTCGGTGACAGACACGGCTTCGACGGGAGTTTCGGGCTGCGGGGCTTTTTTCTGTCCCGTAATATTGTTGATCACGCTACAGCCGGTAGCAGTCAGTGTCATGATGGATAACAGAGGTATAAAATGTGTCAGTTTCATTGCCTGTTAATGTTATTAAGATGATTATAATTATATAACATCATATATGAGGTTATTGTGCGGAGAGTTTGCACGATAAGTTGTGCAAAGTTAGTCAAAATCGCTGAATAATCGGCGGATGTATGTGATAAAACTTATGAGGGAGCTGAACCATCGGATTCAGCTCCCTCACGTATATGATGTCTGTCAAATCAGTATAGAGGCTTATTTGACAAGAAATTTCTTACCATCACGGATGTAGATGCCGGGAGCGAGGTTGCCCTTGACCTCAATACCCATGAGATTGTAGATCTTACCGTCACCCTTGGCCTCAGAGTCTGAGATTATATCCTCGATGCCGGTCTGAGATTCCTTGCTGACACTAAGGGTCGCCATTAATGTCAGCTGATTGGATTTGATCTGCATGCCGAAGGACTTGACAGGTTTATCGAAAGCTATGGTATACTCTGATGGTGTGGACTCGGTGCGGTTGACTAACTTATAATCGTTGCCGTCAATGTTGACTATGCCGTCGCCTGAGTCGACATTGGTAAATCCTTTCAGTTTAACACCTGTGATGACATAACCTTCAGGTATGGTTACCGTGTATGTCTCGTTTCTGCTGACCTTGATAAAATCGGCAGCGTTTCCTGATCCTGAACTGTAGGTTCGGTTGGCATTACTGCTCGTGACGACGATTCCGTTCTCGAATCCCCATTTTCCGTTTCCTGTATCGATAACGGTTTTTGACGAGATGTCCCATTCTGCCGATTCGGGAGTTTCGGGCTGATAATTGGGATCATACTCCGGGAGTTCGACAGCCGGATCGGTAATTTCAAGGTTGCCTGTAAGCATCTTGCCACCTTCGTTGCCCTTGGTCATTATGTCTTCGACCAGCGAGTTGATATAGTGCTCAAGATTGGTATAGCCGTCTTTGGTAAGAACAGCGCCGTCGTCCGGATTTTCAGGATCAAGACCGTTAGCCTTTTCCCATTCGTCGGGCATGCCGTCACCGTCAGAGTCTTTCGGCGCAGCTGTAGATTTCAGCTCAGGCCAGCGGGCCTCCGAGCCTGTGGCGAGATTGTTGCTGGTGCCGTAATACACCTGGTCCTGATTGTCAATAATACCGTTGGTGCCGAATGAGCATTTGCCATTGCGTGTGTCGCTGATGATTATGGCGTCAAGTCCGTCACGCTTGAGTGATGCACCTGCATAGTCAAGCACTCGTTTATAAGCATCTTCCGCGGTATGTGTGGTCGTGTACAAATACTCTATCGGGGTGTCAAGTCTCATGTCCTGCTTGGCCTGTTCGGTGAAGATATAGTCATTGCCGTTGTTGTCAATCTGGTTATAGATACCATTGTCCCAGTTGTTCTGTGCTAAAGACGGATATGAACTGTTGACATTGCCGTTGACATAATATGTTCCGATCAGATGCAGCGCCGGACCATAAGAGTTAAGGGCGAGCGCTACCTTCGTACCGTCCACATCGTAAGTCTTGGTGGTCAGATCGATTTCTCTGCTTTTGCCGTCAATGTATATGGTGCTTTTTGTGGCATTGGATGAGACGGATGCTGATGTCACATTTTTGCCTGTGGCCTTGTTGTAGAGGGCTACCGAGTTCTTCTCGTCAAAGCAATATGAGAGAGTTCTCGCACCCAGTCCGGCGATACGCGTCTGATATTTACCGCTTTTGGTCGCAGCTCCGGGCTTATAGTAATTGTTGACCATATTTACATTCATGCCCTCTCCGCCGTAACAGCCGTTACCGCCAAAGTTATAGATCACGTTGTTGCGCATGTCCATACGCTCGTCAAGCTGAGTGGTGGGACGCGGGCCAAGGCGAGGTGTGCGCGAGTCGTGGTGGGCAATGAGGTTGTGGTGATAGGATGATCCGCTGCCACCCCAGTTGCCTCCGTAACCGTGTGCGCCTTTGGAGTGGCCGGCATTCTTGAGGCTCTGTGATACGATACACCATTGCACCGTGGTATTCTTTGTGCCGGAGAATGAGAGGCATTCGTCGATGCTCCAGCTTACCGAGCAATGGTCCACGATGATGTCGCTCCTGTCAAGTGCTCCGAGTCCGTCCGCACCGTCATCGCCACCGGCGTTAACGAATCGGTTGCCTACGCGAAATCGCATAAAGCGGATGATGACATTGTTAGCGTTGATCGAGAACGGACGGTCGGCGATACAGATACCGTCGCCGGGAGCCGTCTGGCCGGCTATTGTCACATTGCCGTTCCTCAGCGGGAGGTCTGACTTGAGAAATATTGTACCTGACACGTCAAATACGATAGTTCTGGGGCCGGACTGATTGACTGCGTAACGGAATGAACCGGGCTGATCGTTGTCCTCAAGTGTGGTCACGTGGTAGACTTTGCCACCGCGTCCTCCGGTCGTGTAGCGGCCATAGCCTTCAGCGCCGGGAAAAGACTCGCGATGCTGTGACATGGCCAAGGATGGCATGAGCAGGCATGCTACGAGCATTAAACATACTGTGTAAAGCTTTTTCATGATATAGTATTACTAAATTTTACCTTGTGTTTCATGTATGGAATGACAAATGTAAGAAAAATATCGTAAAAGTCAATATATAATAAGGTATATTTTATTGATAATTTCATTAAATGTTAAATTTGTGTTAAAATAGCGCGTTTTTCTTGCATGGTATTGAGAAAGTCCTTAACTTTGCATCGCAATTCTGAGGGAGACCTCCTAAAGAAAAGCAGCGAATGGCGATTTAGTGTAGAGGCCTAGCACGCCGCTCTCTCACAGCGGAGACTCGGGTTCGAATCCCGGATTCGCTACAGGTCTGAAAGCCGGATTCTATAATGAGTCCGGCTTTCACTTTTTTATCTATTTCCATAAAATGATGAATCACGATAATTCCGAGGAAATTTTTCCCGTTGTCGATGAGTCCGGCCGGGTCATAGGTCGGGCCACCCGCGGTGAGTGTCACGGTGGGGCGATGCTGTTGCATCCCGTAGTGCATCTTCATCTGTTCGATCCACAAGGATGTCTGTATCTGCAGCGGCGCCCCCGGTGGAAGGATATACAGCCTGGCAGGTGGGACACGGCCGTGGGCGGCCATGTGGATTATGGCGAAGAGGTCACCGAGGCACTCGAACGCGAAGTGCGTGAAGAGCTTGGATTGCAACTATCCTCGATGCCCGGATCACCACGTCTGTTACGTCGTTATGTGTTCGAGAGCGATCGTGAGCGGGAACTCGTGAATGTATACACTGTTGTGTCGGACTGTACGCCGGTGCCGAGTTCTGAGCTGGACGGCGGACGGTTCTGGCGCCGTGACGAGATCTTGCAGTCGATAGGCCAAGGAGTGTTTACTCCGAATTTCGAACACGAATACATGATGCTGTTCGGAGAAGATTAAAAATTTAAGCTCAGGCTCCTCTTAACATCTATTATAGGATGCGGTTGCCGAAAATAGCCGGATAATCGCTAAATTTGTCCTCACTATGGCAACAGACAAGAATCTTGACGACACCGCACTTGTCGAGCGTTTACGAGACCCATCGACCTGCCGCGCGGCATTCGGCGATATGATCAGGCTCTACACCGAGCCGTTATACCGCCAGATACGCCGTATGGTGCAGAGCCATGAGGATGCCGACGATCTGCTGCAGAATACGTTTATGAAAGCGTGGCAGAACATCGAAAACTTCCGCGGCGACGCCCGTCTGTCGACATGGCTATATAAAATCGCCATCAACGAGAGCCTGAGTCATCTCGAAAAGGAGCGTAAGCGTCAGGGGGTGTCACTGGACGATGAAGAGTCAATGATAGTAAATCTCATTGAGGCTGATAAGGATATTGATGGCGATGAACTTGCCCTGCAGTTGCGCAAGGCGATAGCTTCATTGCCTGAAAAACAGCGGTTGGTATTCAATATGCGATATTATGACGATATGAAATACGAACGCATGTCAGAGATACTCGGCACATCGGTCGGAGCGCTCAAAGCATCATATCATCTCGCTGTAAAAAAAATCGAACAATTTTTCTCGGTAGCCGACTAAACCTTGGACGTGTTTACGAGTCAAAGAATAATAAAGCAAAACAGGAAATGAAAGATATACTCGACAAAGTGAACCGAAATGACGGCCAGACCGTTCCTGACGGGTATTTCGACGATTTCGCGACCCGGATGGCGGCATCGTTGCCCGAACGAGAGTGGGAGCGTGAGACTCCGCGTGTCCTGCCCCGCAGCGTGTGGCAGCGAGTGCGTCCGTATATTTACCTCGCGGCCATGTTTATGGGCGTGTGGTGCATGATGAAGATGTTTGACCTCATGCGTCCCGATGCGTCAGGTCTGTCGTTTGACTCCAATCCGGTGCTTGCTGCAGCCGTCGGCAATGACTATTTCGTCAGTGACTATGTGATCGGTGAGGGTGACATTGACCAGTATCAGCTCATGGAGGATCTGTATGAGACAGGGTTTGTGCCGGTCGATTACGATTACACTGACGATGACAGCCATTATTCAGAAATTTAAGATATTAGACTGATGATTAAGAAGATTATCTTTACGCTAATAGCTCTGATGCTGCTGCCTGTGGCTGTTTCGGCCCAGAAACCATCAGACCGTGACCGCAAGGCGTGGATGAAGGAGATGCAGCAGTATAAGAATGAATTTATGACCCGCAAACTCGGACTGACCGACGAACAGAAAGCTAAATTTCTGCCCGTCTACAAGCGGATGGAGTGTGAGGTGCGTGCTGTCAACGATCAGACCATGAAGATGGAGCGTGACTTACGCGATAAAAAGGATGTCACCGATCTTGAGTATGAGAAACTGGCCGAGGCACAGTTTGAACTCAAGGCTCGTGAGGCTCAGATAGAACTTAAATATTTCAAGGAGTTCAAGTCGATACTTAAGCCTGCCCAGCTGGTTAAGCTTAAGAAGGCTGAACGTGACTTCTCGCGTCAGCTTATGAAAAAGCATCAGGAACATTCGGCCGAAAAGAGACGTAAATAATGCTGTAGGGCGGGACCGTCGGATAGGATCTGACATGTCTGCGCCGCTTATCCTTGAATGTTATAATACAGGGACGCAACGCACGAATTTGATAGTATTTCAGTGTATTGCGTCCTTTTTTTATAAATATATCCCAATGATTTTCGCAAAGACTCTGAAATTTGTGTCAACCGTTATGTCTGCGGTGTGTTTCCTGTCGGTGACAGCTCAGACGGTACGGATGAAAGCGCCCGATTTCGCTTATCCGCAGACAGTAAGCGAAGATGCACGTAAAAATCTTGACAAGGCTCTCCGCGAGGATAATCCTCGCGAAGTGCTGCACTCGCTGATTGACTATACATTGGCGAGGAGTTCGACCGACGCTGCAAACGTACCCGGATGTATATCGCTCATAGATTCAGTCAGACATGTCAGCCGGAATGACGTCTTGCCGGGTATGCTGTCGATGCTTGAGGCTGTGATATATAATAATGTTTACACCTCGGCGCGGTGGAAGTATGACGCACGTACACGTACTTCATTGCCGCAGTCTCCGTTGCCGGCAGATTATACCGAATGGTCGGGCGAACAGTTCCGCCACCGTATCACGGAGTTAATAGGGCGCGCCCTTGCCGACAGTGTGGCGCTGAGGTCAGTCCCGCTCAAGGCTTACGATGGCGTGGTGACGCAGGATCGCATGACATCCGTCTACTATCCTACGCTTTATAATTTTGTGGCCCGTCAGGCGATAGATATAATGCAGGGTTTCGGCGGTATGGTGCGCCCTGCACTCATGCGTGACAGCATCGGTGACCGTATACTTGCCATATATGCATCGGTGATTGATAATGCTCCGCGAGGCTCGGCACCCGAGGTGAACGCCCGGCTTGAAAGGCTGATGTATAGTGAGCATAATTCGCCATATATGATCGTTGTGTCCTCCCGCCGCGGTCTTGATGAGAGTCTGATGGAGCTATACCGTTCGTATCTTACGGCCGACGGGCATCCGATGACGGAGTATGCGGGTGACATCCTGCTCGCTATGCCGGTCTATGACTCGGCGCGTCGCATGCTCTATGACACGATGTCAGGATTTCTCACCGCATGTCCCGGTTACTGGCGTAAGGACTGTATCAGGCAGACGTTGCGCACGATGGAGCATAAGTCCGTGTCGGTTAATGCTCCTCATGTCGTTGCGCCGGGGGGGAATACGGATTTCAAGGTCGTGCTTACCAACGTTGATCGTCTCACGGTTGATATATACGATGTCTCGTCTGCTCCGGTGGATATTGACAACTTTACATTCACGACCGGTATGGCCGGTGTGCGCAGAGTAGCTTCACTGCCTGTTGAGGTCAAGGGTGAGCGTGTGCCGTTTGAGGTCACTCGGACGGTAACGTATACATTTGATAAGCCTGGCAACTATATAGCTGTGCCTGTGATAGCAGGAGCTCCTGTGCGTCGTGAGAGTTTCAATAAGATACACGTGACAAGGGTGGCTATGGCGACGACGATGTGGCTTGACCGCACGCTCTGGGTGGTTGATGCCGCTGACGGAGCACCACTGTCAGATGTCTCCGTCAGTGTCAATCCTTCCCCTTATCGTTCGGGTAGTAAGGCGCGTCGTGTCGGGGTGACGGATTCGATCGGAGCTATAAAAGTTTCGGATAACAACGGTGTGGCTGTGTCAGCCGTCGGAGAGGATAAATATGCCTTGCCGCTATATCTCTACAATTATAATTATGACCGCCCGGACAAGTGGATAATGCGTGCGCAGGGCTATCCGTCCCTGCCGCTCTATCATCCGGGCGATTCGATGGAGTGGACTGCCGTATGCTATGAGTACAAAGGCGGTCTCAACCGACCTTATGCCGGAAAGGATGTGACTGCTGTGCTCTATGATGCCAACCATATACCGGTCGATACGCTCGCACAGGTATCGGATCGTTTCGGGCGAGTCTCCGGTGGCTTCAAGTTGTCTGACGGAGGACTGACCGGGCGATTCTCGATAGAGATTGACGGGAGCGAGGCCTTGAGTTTCGAGGTCTCGGACTATAAGTTGCCAACATTCCGTGTGCTTCAACCCAAGGTTGAGCAGGATGTCCCGTCAGCCGGAGATGTCACGGTGAGGGGTAGGGTAGAGACATATACGGGATTTCCGATGGCCGATGCTGAGGTGACGATGGCGCTGAGTGTGGCGCAACGGCCCAGATGGTGGTATCCTTCTCCGTCAGCCGACGTATGCACGCTCACCGTGCGTACCGATGCGGCCGGTGATTATGAGATGGTTATCGGTAAGGATATTTTCAACGCATCGCCTGTCCCGGCCGGATATTACACGGCCAATATATCCGTGCTGTCGCAGACCGGCGAGACTCAGACAGGATCTGTGTCATTCGGCCGTTCCGAACGCTATATCATCAAGGCATCCGTGCCCGACGAGTACGACATGACCCGTGGCACGATGCCGGTAGAGTGCCGTGTGGTGAATTATGAGGATTCCATCGTGGCTGGAAGTGTGGATGTGCAGTTGGTGCGGGATGATTCGGTGACAGTGGCCGGGGAACGTATAGATATGAACGGTTCGATAGACGTGTCGTCATGCCGGCAGGGTACATATCGTGTGGTTATGAGCCGCGAGAATGCTGATACGGTGACGCGTGAGGTTATATTGTATAACCCTGCGGCTGATGAGTCGCCATGTCCCGAGGTACTGATATGGAGTCCTGATCGGAAAGTGATCACGGGCAAAGGACATCCCGACGCATGGACTTATGCCGTCAATTGCGACACGCATCTGCTTGTCACGTTATGGACCTCAGAGGGTATCATATCCCAGAGGTGGGAGAGGGCAGCCCGAGGTTTCAACCGTCTTGCCGTCAGTCTGCCTGACGGGGTGGATGATGCAACGCTGTCGGTTGTTGCGACAGGAGGATACCGTCAGCAGAGCTGTGATATAGACGTCATGCGTGCTGACAGTGAGCGCGGATTACGGATTGTCGCCGAGAGTTTCCGTGACCGCACTGTCCCCGGCGAGCAGGAAAGCTGGACACTCCGGGTGGTAGACCTGAAAGGCAACGGACGCGAGGCGGCTGTGATAGCCGATATGTATAACACGGCTCTCGATGCCCTTGCCGGCACATCATGGTCATTCATGCCGGTCAAGGGGTATGTACCCGGATTCCGCAGTGGTCTGTCGGAACTCTCCTCCACGGTTAGTTCCTATCTTAGCGCACCGTCTGTGAAAGTCCCGCGCCTGAAATGTCCTCAGCAGGTCGATCCGGCGTTCAACACCTATGGCCGTTCGTGGAGCTCGTATCTGAACGGTCGTCTTATGGTGCGCGGACTATCGACATCAAGAGTTATGAAAATGCAGATGACCGACGGTATCGAGGTTGAGGAGACTATGGATTTTGCCGCTGCGGCCGATGCCGGAGGTGCGGCCCCCATGATGATGAATGCTTCGGTCAAAATGATGGCCAAGGCTGAATCGTCCGAGGAGGAATCTGCCGACGTTGCCACTGAGGATGGTGAAGACTCTCACGGATCAGGTGAGACGTTTGCCTATCGTGAATCATCTGTCCCTCTCGCATTTTTCCGTCCCTCGCTTGTTACGGACGGTGACGGTCGTCTGGCATTGACGTTTACCGTGCCCGATGCCAATACGACATGGGGATTCCGAATGCTTGCATTTACCGACTCATTGTTGTCAGCGACGCTGTCACGCGATGTGGTGGCTTCCAAGGATATTATGGTTCAGCCTAATCTTCCGCGCTTCGTACGTACGGGTGACCGGGCCTTGGTGATGGCATCGGTTATGAATGCTACTGAAGTACAGCAGTATGTATCAACCGAGGTTGAGATATTCAATCCGTCTGACGGCTCACATTTAATGACATTCAGCCGCCCGGACACAATCGCACCGGCAGGCAGTGTGTCCGTCGGAGTGGAATTTACAGTACCTTCGGGCGTGACCTTTATCGGATACCGCATAAAGTCATCCACTGCGACTCGTGCCGATGGCGAGCAGGCTCTGATACCCGTACTCCCGTCGGTAACGCCGGTCATAGACACGTATCCGTTCTATATGTCTCCTGACAGCCATGAATTGTCGGTCCGTCTGCCTGAAATGCCTTCGGACGGACAGGTGACGTTGCAGTTCTGCGAGAATCCGGCATGGTATGTCGTCACCGCTCTGCCGGGATTGCTTAATAACGAATCATCGACCTCGCCTGATGCCGCGCGAGCGATATATTCGGCTGCAATAGCCCGCGGGTTGCTCAATGATAATCCTGTCATAGCCGATGCCATAAGAGAGTGGAGTGAGAGTGACCGATCGTCAGAGATGCTCATGTCGATGCTCGAACGTAATGCGGAGTTGAAGACGGTGCTGCTCGGAGCGACACCCTGGATGCTTGACGCGCGCAACGACACCGAGCGTATGGCACGACTTGCACTGCTGTTTGACCGCAAACTGGTTGACAAGACCATCGGGGATAATATAGCATTACTTGAGAAACTGTCATGCAAGGGTGGCGGCTGGAGCTGGTGTGCCGCCTATCCCGAACAGTCTCGGTGGGCGACACAGGCGGTTCTCGAATATCTCGGACGGCTTGCCCGCCTCGGTTATCTTCCTGATGATTCAAGACTCGCATCAATGATTGCGGATGCACTCAGGCTGGATACCGATCAGGTACGTGAGGAGTTTCGGAAATATCCTGATGGGGATTATACCCGTTATGTATTCCTTCACGATCTGTATGACGGGGCAAAATTCGGTAAGCCCGACATGTCGATAGTTGACAATGTCACTCAGCGCATTCTCCGTGATTGGAAAGATGCACCGCTCGCGGCCAAGGCTATGTTTGCACAGATCCTTTACCGTCACAATTATCGCAGCATGGCCGCTCGGATTCTCGAATCAATCCGACAGTTTGCCGAGACGAGTCCCGAGAAAGGAATGTGGTTCCCATCGCTTGACAATGCCTGGTACGGTAATATGGACAAGATTGCTGTCACTGCTCTGATACTTGATACGTATCGGCTTATACAGCCGCAGAGTGACGAGGTTGACCTTCTGCGTCAGTGGTTGATACTACAGAAAGGTGCAGAAAACTGGGGCTCGGATGTTACCGCCGTCTATGTGACGAGTGCCGTGCTGTCATCCTCGCAGTCATGGATTACACCTGCAGGGGGCGCAACGGTTAAAATTGGCCGAACACGCATCGAGCCTGAGAAATATGAGCGGATGACCGGGGAGTTTGAGGCATCACTGCCCGTCGGAAAGGCTTCGGGTCAGACACTCAGGATCGACCGACGGTTGGATACACCGTCATGGGGTGCCGTATATTGCCGATATGAAAGTGATATGACTGAAGTTGCTGCCTCCTCTTGTCCGGAACTCTCGATACAGAAATCGATGCCTGACAGTATGAGCGTAGGTGATCGTGTCACCGTACGTCTTACTCTCAAGGTCGATGCCGACATGGACTATGTGGCTATTACGGATGATCGCCCTGCATGTTTTGAGCCGGTCGAGCAGCTCCCTGCTCCGGTTTATGCCGAGGGGCTGAGATTCTATCGCGAGAATCTTGACTCATCAACCCGGATTTTCATTGACCATCTGCCGAAAGGTACATATATCATTACCTATGACATGTGGGTCAACAATGCCGGACACTATACATCAGGCATCGCAACGGTTCAGAGTCAGTATGCTCCACGTTACTCGGCTCATTCCGGCGGTGGGTCGATTGTGAGTATGAAGTGATACTATTAATGGTTTTTAACAAAAAACGGTTGCCGAGATGTTTTGGCAGCCGTTTTTTATTATTACATTTGCATGACTCACAAACCGACATAATACATTTCTTGATGAAAAAAGTCTTGGCATTCGTCATTCTGGCGATAATATGTGTCTCCGGTATTGACTGTGCCCGCGCCGTAGGTCAGCCGAATGACGACATGGATAACAATGACCTGCTTGGCATCCTTGACCGGATGATAGCCGGACGTGGTGCTTACAGTGAGCAGCGCAGGGCCAAGGCTGATTCACTGAAACGTCTGATTCTGACTACGGAACGTCCTGAGGACCGTCTGCCGTTATATCTTGAGCGCGGTGTCCTGTGGTCAGGATTATCGACTGACTCCGCTATAACTGTATTCAATGAGGGTGTGAATCTTAGTCGCGAACTTGGTGACTCGGTCTATGAGCAGCTGTTTCGTGTGTATCTTTCGCAGGCATATTTTCATCGTGGCCAGGTGCTGAATTGTTTTTCCGGTCTGAGGCAGATAGCGAATGAGGGCGTGCACAAAGGGGTTGAAGTGCCTTATCATCACATTACAGAAGTAGTTTGCTACATAATGGGCTTCTTCTCGCCTGAAACTGAAAATGCAGGTGCATATCTTGACTCAGGACTCAGGCACGCCCGTGAGGAACTGAAATATGTCGTGTCAGATTCGACATACCGTAAATATTGTGAGGGTCAGGTCTATCTCGGCGAGGGTAAATGGGATATGATGGCCCTGAAAATGAACGAGGTTATAAATGAAGCCCCGGCTGACGAGAAGTATAGGGGACTCGCATACACCCTGCTCGGAGAGTATTATATGCGTGCCGGTGACTACGATGAGGCCGTCCGTTATTATGCTCTCGGTGCCATTGAGGACATCAGGCTTGCCAACCATGATGAGGTGTCACTGCTCAGACTCGGTGAACTGCTCAATAAAATGGGTGACACGTCACGTGCCCATAACTACATGACCGTATCGCTCGAAAACGCTATAAAGGGTGACATGAAATTTAACCTCATGCGTATTAATGAGGCATATACGGATGTGACGGAGACTATCGAACGGGAGAAGCATGATAAGATGTCACTTCTGTCAGGATTGGTGATAGTGTTGCTGGTCCTGCTCGTACTCGTGGGCAAAATGATTGTTGATAAACGCCGTGAGGTGAGACATCTGCGTGCCGTGGAGCAGAAGCTCGCATCGGCCAACCTTGCCAAGGAGACGTACATCAGCGAATTTATGAATCTATGTTCGAGCTATATAGAGAGTCTTGAGGATTATAACCGTATGAGTATGCGTAAGATCACGGCCGGACAGACCGACGACCTGCTTGCATACATCAAGTCAGGTAAGATTATTGACGAGCAACGGGCTAAGTTTTATGATGTCTTTGACGATGCGTTCCTGCATATTTTCCCGGATTATGTCAGCGAGGTCAATCGTCTGCTGCAACCGGGCAAACAGATTGTCACGCCATCGCCAAAAGTTCTTAATACGGAATTGCGTGTGCTCGCACTCAGCCGTCTCGGCATAGATGACGCCGCTATCATCGCACGCTTCCTCGGCATATCGACCAACACTATCTATACCTACCGTAACAAACTGCGTACCCGGGCGCTCGACCGTGCTACATTTGAAGAGGATGCCAAAAAAATAGGTTTGCAGTAATTTATACTGATAAGTAGTCAGTTTAAATGTTTTTTCGTAACTTTGCAATATATTATCCGGTTTTACCGATTATTATTTTGCCTTAAATTCTTTATACTGACGAAATACAATGCGTATATCATTAACACTCGTGTGTGCCCTAAGTGTGGCCACGGCTATGCCTGCGATGTCCGAGACTATTGACCGCCAGGCATTAGTGAAACGTAACAATCCCCACGTACAATCAGTTGACACAATGGCCTCACTCACTGTAGGTAACGGTGAGTTCGCTTTTACAGCTGATGTGACCGGACTCCAGACATTTCCGGAGGTTTATCGCCTCGGTGTGCCCCTCGGCACTCAGAGCCAGTGGGGTTGGCATTCATTCTCTAATCCCGAGCAGTATCGTTTTGACGAGACTCTTGTAGAGTATGATTTCGGTCACGGCCATAAGGAACTTTACACGACCCAGATCAAAACTCCCGATCGTGCGAAGAAGGCGTGTGACTGGTATCGTGTCAATCCACATCGTCTGCATCTCGGTATCATAGGATTTGATGGAATCAATCAGTCCGATCTGTCGGATATCGACCAGACTCTTGACCTATGGACCGGCTCGATCTCATCCGATTATAAAGTTAAAGGCACACCTGTAAGCGTCAAGACTTCATGTCATCCTGACCGTGATATGGTTAGTGCCGAGATCAGCACCCGTGCGCGTATACCCGTGACACTGCGTTTCCCGTATCCGACCGGCGGACACGCAGATGATGCATGTGATTGGACACGTGATTCTCTACACGTGACAGAATTAGTCAGCAGTACACCTAACAGTGCTCTGCTGTCACATACTCTCGACTCGACTACCTATTATATAAATGTGTCATGGAAGGGTAATGTCACCCCCGAACGCAAGGGACGCAACGAATGGGTGCTTCGTCCGCAGGATGACAACTGGAGTTTTACTGCTGAATATTCTGCTAATCCCATCGCTCCCGCCGGTCTTACGGCTTCAGAGGTGCGTGATGAGGCCTCTCGTTACTGGGATTACTTCTGGCGCTCGGGTGGCGTGGTGGATTTCAGTCATTGTACCGATCCCCGCGCTCGTGAACTGGAACGTCGAGTCCTGCTTTCGCAGTATCTTCTTGCCACACAGTGCGCCGGCTCGACACCTCCGCAGGAGACTGGCCTGACATACAATTCATGGTTCGGAAAATTCCATCTTGAAATGATATGGTGGCATCAGTCACAGTTCCCCCTCTACGGTCGTGATTATCTTCTGGCCCGTACACTTCCTTGGTATGAAACCGCCCGTCCGGTGGCGCGCAGCATCGCCGAGCGTCAGGGATTTGATGGCGTGCGTTGGATGAAGATGACTGACCCGTCAGCGCTTGAGGCTCCCTCAAGTGTCGGCTCTTTCCTGATATGGCAACAGCCCCATCTTATATATCTTGCAGAGCTGCTTCACCGTGCCAATCCCTCGGGCAACGTGATTGAGAAGTATGCCGATCAGGTCGAGGAGACAGCCAAGTTTATGGAATCATTTGTTACATACGATTCTGAAAACAACCGTTACACTCTGCGCGGTATTATACCCGCTCAGGAGACATTGCGTGCTGCCGAGACTGTCAATCCTCCCTTCGAGCTTTCCTACTGGCACTTCGGTCTGCTCACAGCCAACAAGTGGCGCGAGCGTCGCGGCCTGCCCCGCAACGCCAAATGGGATGAGATAGTATCATCACTCTCACATCTTGCAGCCAAGGATTCGCTCTATCTTGCCGCAGAGACTGCTCCCGAGACCTATCACGACATCCGTTTCACATCCGACCACATGGCTGTGCTCGGTGCCCTCGGCATCCTTCCCGAGTCACCGCTCCTTGAGTTCGACACCATGAACTCAACATTTGATTGGATATATGATAATTGGAACTGGGACAAGACATGGGGCTGGGATTATCCCACCACAGCCATGTGTGCTACACGTCTCGGAGAACCTGAAAAGGCTGTCAACGCCATTATGATGGATAAGCGTACCAATACATATCTGCCCAACGGACATAACTTCCAGGACAACCGTCTTCGCTGTTATCTGCCCGGCAATGGCGGTCTGCTCACAGCTATCGCACTTATGACTGCCGGTTGGGACGGATGTGAAGTCAAGAATCCCGGATTCCCCAAGGACGGCACATGGGATGTGCGCTGGGAGGGTATCAATCCTCTTCCCTGATCATAGTATCGGCAATCATATTCTTCATTTAAGATATTGTTGATAATATGAATCTACGCACTGTCTCATTGTCTTTAATCAGTCTGACGGCATCGCTGTCGGCCATGGCTGACACATCGATTACCGACTGGTATCCCGTCACGGTCGAGAATCGTCCGTTTGTCAGGTGGTGGTGGCAGGGGAGCGCTGTCGACTCGATAGGCCTCACATATAATCTTGAAGAGTTTGCTCGTCAGGGACTCGGAGGCGTGGAGATCACGCCTATATATGGCGTCAAGAACAATGAGAGTAATGACATCCCGTATCTCTCTGACCGATGGATGGATATGCTCGGCCACACTGTCAGCGAGGCTGACCGTCTCGGTCTGCAGGTGGACATGAACAATGGCACCGGCTGGCCTTTCGGTGGCCCGGAAGTGACACCTGAATATAGCGCGCGCAAACTCATCACGACCAAATGGACTGTCGAGCCGCGCACCACGCTTGATGTCGAGCTTACTCAGCCTAATAAACAGCCTGATGCCACACTTCAGTGCATCATCGCTGTGAATAAGACCAATAGTGAGGATATAACCTCGAAAGTCAAGGCCGGGCGTCTGAAATGGAAGGCTCCGAAGGGCACCGAACCGTGGACAGTATATGCCATCTACTCAGGCCGTACGTATCAGAAGGTAAAGCGTGCTGCTCCCGGAGGAGAGGGGTTGGTGCTCAATCATTATGACAGCATCGCAGTCAAGCATTATCTTGACCGCTTTGACCGCGCGTTCGCAGGTCGCGAGTGGATGATGCCCAATACATTCTTCAATGATTCATACGAAGTGTATGGATCGGACTGGAGTGATGCCATGCTCGATGAGTTTTACCGTGATCACGGTTACCGACTGGAACTGCGTATCGCCGATTTTGTAGGCGATAACGGCGAGACTCCCGGGCGCGCGCAGCTGCTTCATGATTACCGCATGACTCTCGGTCGCCTGCTTGAGGAGAACTTCACCAAGGTCTGGACTGCATGGGCGCACTCGCATGGAGCACGTATCCGCAATCAGTCGCACGGCTCGCCGGCCAATATCATAGACCTGTATGCGCAGGTCGATATCCCTGAATGTGAGTCTTTCGGTCATTCTGAATTTAATATTCCCGGTTTGCACTGTACAGGACCGACACGTCCGAGTGATTCGGCACCGTCGGTACTGAAATTTGCATCTTCCGGTGCTCATCTCGCCGGTAAGAAGCTCACGTCGGCCGAGACACTGACATGGCTTACCGAGCATTTTCATACATCGCTGGCCTTATGCAAGCCCGAGATTGACCAGATGCTATGTTCCGGAGTGAATCACATCTTCTTTCATGGTGCGACGTATTCGCCCAAAGGTGCCGAGTTTCCGGGCCGTCTGTTCTATGCGTCGATCAACATGTCGCCTACATCATCGATGTGGCAGGATGCGTCGGGTCTGTTTAACTACATAGCGCGGGTACAGTCGTTCCTGTCAGCCGGACGTCCTGATAACGATGTCCTCCTTTACTTCCCTTATGAGGAGTTGATCACACGACAGAAAGGCAATCCCTACCTGATGTTCGACATTCACAAGATGGAGCGTGTCATGCCTGATGTCAAGAAAGCGGTCAATGATATTATGGCGGCCGGTTATGACGTTGACTATCTGTCAGACCGTCTTGTAGACTCACTGTCGGTTATGGATAACGGTCGTGTAGTGTCGCGTGGCGGTAATGAATACCGTGCCGTGATAGTACCTGCAGTGGAACATATTCCCGCTGAGACTGTAAGAAAACTCCGCGAGATGGAGAAAAATGGTGCGAAAGTAGTCTTCACATCCGATATACCATCGGCTGTAGCTGATCTTCACACCCCGATAGAACCGTTGCGTCGTCAGGGCGTGTCGATGATACGCCGTGTCAATGAGGCCGGAGGACATAATTATTTCATATCCGTATTGCGTGATACAGTTATTGACGGTTGGGTATCTCTCGCTACCGAGGCCGGCAGTGTGATGATTTTCGATCCTCTCACCGGAGCCAAGGGGGTTGCAGAGAGCCGTAAAGGCTCAAAGCCCGGTTATACAGATGTCCGTATGCAGATGGAGCCGGGGCGCTCGTTACTGATAAAGACATTTCCGGATGCCGTCGAGGCTGAAAAATGGCAATATGTCGAGCGCAAGGGTACACCGATGATTATAACAAACGGCTGGAGCATCGAGTTTCCGGAGAGCGATCCCGCGATAGAGGATGTATTCGTTACAGATACTCTCACCGCCTGGACATATCTGCCCGATGAGCGTGCACGCATCAACCGTGCCACAGGACGCTATAAAGTAACGGTCAATCTTGACGACCCATCCGTGGCTGATGATTGGATCCTTGATCTCGGTGATGTGCGCGAGAGTGCGCGTGTCAGTGTCAACGGTGTGGATGCAGGGTGTGTGTGGAGTGTCCCCACAACACTGAACATCGGACACCTCCTGCATGCCGGTGAGAATCAGTTGACGATTGATGTCACCAATCTGCAAGCCAACCGCATTGCCGACTATGAGCGCCGAGGAGTGGAGTGGCGTGTATTCAAGGATGCCAACATAGCAAGTGTTACGAATGCAAAAAAATTCAGTTTCGGTGACTGGGATACCGTTCCGTCAGGACTCAACTCAACGGTAACCCTTACACCTGTTCATTATAGCAAATAAATCAATAATACCATAATGAGACATATCCTATCAAAATGTCTGATCGTCGCAATGGCGATGCTATCGACTATCACAGTCTGTGCAGAGGAATTGCAACCTCGCGAGGAGATACTCAAGACGCTGATTAAAGTCAATGACCTGTATCTGAAGAATCATCCCGATCCGCTGCTCGGCATTCCGTACTATTCTCGTAAGAAGGTTTATGAGGCTAATATCTGGACCCGTGCGGTGTATTTCGAGGGTCTGATGGCACTTCATTCGATATATCCGGCCAACCGTTATCTCGATTATGCTACCGACTGGGCTGACGGATTCAAGTGGGGTATGCGCCGTGACGATACCGCCACACGCAATGCTGACAACTATTGCGCATCGCAGGTCTATATCGATCTCTATCGTCTGTGTCCCGAGCCTAACCGTCTCACCAAGACCAAAGGCACGATGAATATGCTCGTCAATACTCCTCAGGTAGGTGACTGGACATGGATCGATGCCATACAGATGGGTATGCCAGCGCTTGTAAAACTGTCCGCCACAACGGGCGATCCCCGTTATGCCGAAAAGGCTTACGACATGTATTCATGGACAAAGAATACGCTTGCAGGTGGTCTTTATAATAAGAAAGACGGACTGTGGTGGCGTGATGCAGACTTTGTACCTCCCTACAAGGAGCCCAACGGCAAGGATTGCTACTGGTCACGTGGCAATGGCTGGGTAGTGGCTGCCCTCGTCAGAGTGCTTGACGAACTTCCGGCTGACGATCCACACCGCAAGGAGTATGAGAAGGACCTCAAGGACATGTGCGAGGCTCTGGTAAAATGTCAGCGTGAGGACGGATTCTGGAATGTTAGTCTTCACGATCCCACCAATTTCGGAGGTAAGGAACTGACAGGAACAGCACTGTTTGTCTACGGTATGGCATACGGTGTGCGTAACGGCCTGCTTGACCGCGATAAATATATGCCTGTCATCACACGTGCGTGGAACGCGATGGTTAAGGATGCCGTGCATCCCAACGGTTATCTCGGATATGTGCAGGGCACGGGTAAGGAACCTAAGGACGGCCAGCCTGTAGCTTACGACTCAAAGCCGGACTTCGATGACTATGGCACCGGATGTTTCCTGCTTGCCGGCACCGAAGTGTATAAACTCTAACAAAGATTAAAAACTTTCATAACCGAAGCCTCCTGAAAAATTTTTCAGGAGGCTTCGGTTATGAAATATTTTGACTAATTTTGCACCTGCAAGGAGAATGACAGATATAGCACATAATCCTGCCATCTCCGCGTGACATATTTAGGGGTGCGTCACTGCATTACTGCGGTGGAGCTGAGAACAGACCCTTGGAACTTGATCCGGTTAGTACCGGCGTGAAGAAAAATTATTAACGCATGAAAGATTTATTTTCATGGGGAGCGGTCATGGCTGTGTGCATGACCGGCTATCCTTGTATGGCCGTCACGGCCCAGGATTCTGTCACGGAAGAGGTGGCGGACAGTATGCATGTATCCCTCAAGGATGTATCTGTAACCGCCAACCGTGCGGGAGTGAAAACGCCAGTGGCTTTTACCAATATATCCAAAGAGGAGATAGCCCGCCGTAATGACGGTAGGGATATACCGGCACTGCTCGAAATGACACCGTCGGTCATTATGACCGGGGATGCAGGTGGCGGCATCGGGTATACCGGACTGAGGGTGAGAGGCAGTGATGCGTCACGTATCAATATTACGGCCAACGGTGTTCCCATCAATGACAGTGAGAGTCATAATGTATATTGGGTAAATATGCCTGATCTGGCGTCCTCGCTGCGTGACATACAGATACAGCGCGGAGCCGGGACATCAACCAACGGAGCTGGTGCGTTCGGTGCGTCGGTAAATATGCTTACGGAGGCTCCGTCATACGAGCGCTCGGCTATGGTGTCAGCATCATACGGCTCCTACAATTCCAATAAACAGACAGTCAAGGTGTCTTCCGGTCTCTTCGGGGGGCACTGGAGTGTGGATGCACGATTCAGTCATATCGGATCGGACGGATATATCGATCGCGCTTTCACTCAGTTGTGGAGTTATCTCGGCCAATTAGCCTATCGAGGTGACGACATGTCACTGCGCCTGCTGATGTTCGGCGGCAAGGAGCGTACATATATGGCATGGGATTATGCATCGAAAGAGGAGATGGAACTCTATGGACGCCGTTATAATCCGTGTGGCAAGTATACGGCGGCAAACGGTGAGACTGCCTATTATGCCGACCAGTGCGATAATTTCACCCAACATCATTCTCAGTTGCTCTTTTACAAGGGTCTTGGTGAGAACTTCCGACTCAACGCCACTCTTCATTACACCAAGGGGGACGGTTATTATGACCAGTACAAGACCAACCGTACTCTGAGCGAATACGGGCTCCAGCCGTATACGGATGCTGATGGTAATGTGATAAAAAAATCCGATCTGATACGTCTTAAAAATAATGACAATGACTTCGGAGGTGCGATAATCAATCTCAGATATGAGAACGGGCCTCTGGTACTTGTGGGCGGGGGTGCGGCCAACTGGCATCGCGGCATACATTTCGGTCAGGTCAAATGGGTGCGCAACTATGTCGGGCCGATTGATCCGCTACAGCCTTATTACCGTAACAAGGGGCGTAAGTTTGACTCGAATGTCTTTGTCCGTGCCGACTACAATATCACGGATGCCGTGTCGGCGTATGCTGACATGCAGTATCGTCACATAAATTATTCCATACGTGGCAGAAGTGATAATTTTGACTGGAACACTGATGATATGGCTGCCCTCGACATACAGCGCCACTGGAATTTTTTCAATCCTAAACTCGGCGTCGCATACAATAATGGCGCGCATCGCGCATACGCCTCATGGAGTGTGGCGCATAAGGAGCCGACACGCGACAACTTTACCGACAGTGATCCTGACCACTACCCCGAGGCCGAGAGAATGTTTGACTATGAGGCCGGATATATGTATAACTCCTCACTTTTCAGCCTCGGTGCCAACCTGTACATGATGGACTATAAGGATCAGCTCGTGGTGACAGGACAGTTGTCGGACACGGGTAATGCCATAAGCGTTAACGTGCCCAAGTCTTACCGCATGGGTGTCGAGATGCAGGGGGCTTTGCGTCCGCTCGATTGGTTTGAATGGAAAGTCAATGCGACGCTGTCGCGCAACCGTATCCGTGACTTCGTGGAGTACATCTATGAGGACGAGTGGACTAATCCCATCGCTATAGATTGTGGAGATACACCGATAGCATTCTCACCCGACTTCATTTTCAATAACACCTTTGATTTCCGTGTGGCCGGATTCGAGGCATCGCTTATGAGCAGGTATGTGTCCTCACAGTATATGAACAATGCCCGTAGCGTAGAGGCCCGGCTTGATGCATACTTCGTGTCAGACCTCTCGCTTGCCTATACGTTCAGACATATTCCGTCGGTCAAGGAGCTGCGTGTAGGGTGTACGGTCTATAACATTTTCAACGAAAAATACTGTAATAACGGATATTCCGGCGCAGGATACTATGTCGATAACGGAGCACCTGTGATATACAGATACGCCGGTTACGCCGCACAGGCCACTACCAACGTCCTTGCCACCGTAACACTGACATTATGATCACTTTCCTCGCTTCACTCCCTTGGAGCACGATACTCGAAATACTCGGATTTACCATAGGTCTCCTGTATCTGTGGTGGGAGTATCATGCCGATTCACGTCTGTGGTTCGCATCCATCGTGATGCCGACCATATCAATGTGGATATACCTGCATAAAGGATTATATGCTGATTTCGCCATCAATATATATTATTTCATAATCGCTGTCTACGGCTATCTTGCATGGACACGAGCCGTTCATAATGCCGCCGGGAGTGATGTGGATAAAAAGTCGGATAAAGAGAAGTTGCCGATCACATGTATACCCGTGAGACGTGCCGCGGCTGCAAGTGCGGTATTCATTGTCCTGTGGGGCGTGTTTTATTGCGGTCTCCGCTATCTGACCGACAGCACCGTCCCGCTGGCTGACGCATTCACGACCGCACTCAGCATCGTGGCCATGTGGATGCTGGCGAGAAAGTATCTGGAGCAGTGGCTGGCATGGATTGCTGTCGATGCTGTATGCATCGGACTGTATGCCTACAAGGGTATCTATCTCTATGCCG
The DNA here is from genome assembly GCA_014802015.1 of Bacteroides sp. Classification (GTDB taxonomy): domain Bacteria; phylum Bacteroidota; class Bacteroidia; order Bacteroidales; family Muribaculaceae; genus Duncaniella. The sequence goes on along the minus strand of JAAVDB010000018.1, from coordinate 11,815 downwards.
TGCTCTATGCCGTCTATACCGTCATAGCTGTGATAGGCTATCGTAACTGGCGTAAGATGATGTCGGAGGGTAGGGTATAGGCTGCTCAGAAATCATCGTAGAATGAATCCTCGGCCTCATCGATCTCATCGATACGATCCATGAGCAGGTCGATACGCTCCTGAACATCATCATATCGTTCGGACATAATGTCGAGATCATCGAGTTCGTCTTCGAGTGCATCTATATGGTTTTGCAACTCTTGGGTGCGATAGTAGATGTCACTTCCATATATCGTGGCACTTGTGTCGTCTCGAAAACCGAAGTCAACTCTTTCATACTTTCGGGTTGGTGTAAACCATCTACGGACCATATTGAAGAGTGCGATATTGCGAAGGAATTTGACAAAAGACATAACGGGACGGGATTAAACTGTTTTTTTAATGATGCAAATATAACCTGACGCATGTGCAGGATTCCTGCCCGGGTACTCTAAAAAATATTAATATATAAAGTCAGCGGGTCGGCAATATCGCCGACCCGCTGTATACATATATATAATGGGTATTATAATTTCACTCCGTTGATGACAAGATTGTCGAAGTTTACGTTGTCATACTTACCGGTGAGAGAGTTGCCGCCGGAGGTGACGCCGTCAAATTTGCAGTTCTTGACCTCTACGTTGTGAATATTGCACAGGTCCTCGAAACCTTCGATCTTGACTCCGAACTTACTTTTATTGCATGTGACATTCTCAAGATATACATTCTGAACAGTCGGGGGGAAGCTGCGGTCGCACTTCTCACGCTGTTCGTATACGAGATTGATCTTGAGCACAGCCTCTTTGCACTGACCTACAGTGACATTGCGTACGAAAATATCTTCGATCACGCCACCGCGACATGAATTGGTCTTGATGCGTATCACACGCTCAAGTTCGGGTGAATCCATTATACAGTTTTCGACAAACAGGTTGCGGAAACCGCCTGAAATCTCAGAGCCGACCACCACACCGCCGTGACCGTTCTTCATACGACAGTTGCGTACGATGACATTTTCTGTGGGTATATTCCAGGTACGGCCGTCGCGGTTACGTCCGCTCTTGATAGCGATGCAGTCATCGCCGGTGTCAAAGAAGCAGTCCTCGATGAGAACGTTCTTGCATGACTCGGGATCGCAACCGTCACCATTGGGCCCATCATTCTGGATGTGTACGCCACGTACGGTAAGGTTCTGACAGAGCAGCGGGTGTATCACCCAGAACGGTGAGCGGAGCAGTGTAACACCTTCGATGAGCACATTGGTACACTTTACGGGATTGACGAGCTGGACACGCATACCGTAACCGTCACCCATGATGCGCTGTTCGACGGGAGTGCCGTTCTCGTTCCACTCCATGAGCTGCGGACGGCCTATGCGCTGGGAGATGATGCCCTTGTCAAATTCAAATCCATATTTTACAGCTCCGCACATGCGCCACCAGTTTGCGTTCTCGGCTCCACCGTCAATAGTACCCTTGCCGGTAATGGCTATGTTAGTCTGCTCGTAAGCATAGATCATAGGCTGGTAGTTGTAGCAGTCCATACCCTCCCAACGTGTGAGCACGATGGGATACTCTTTCAGATCGGGAGTGAAGAGCAGTGTGGCACCCTCTTCAAGATGCAGATTTACATTGCTTTTTAGGGTGATAGGGCCGGTGAACCATGTGCCGGCGGGTATAACTACGCGGCCACCTCCCTCGGACGAGCAGCGGTCGATAACCGAGTTGATAAGCTCGGTATAGAGATAGCCCTTGGTGTCGGACTTTTTACCGTAATCAAGCAGTTTGTAATCTTTGTCGCGAAATTGCGGAGCTTTGATCTGCGCCTCGACTGAGGGATAGATACTGTCCCAGGCTTGAGCGGGAGTCACGGGCACCGCCGGTGAGGAAAAGGCTGTCAGAGACAGTCCCAGCATCATTGCGGATAATAGAATTTTTTTCATGGAGTTATATTAAGGTTTATCGATATACTGGAAGAGAGAACTATGTGCCAAAATTACATAAAATTTTCCGATTAGAGTGTCTGTACGTGGTTTTTTGTGTATTTTTGTGCGTCCATAATAGTAATACCATGAATCTGAAAACAATTTGTATATCCGTATTGAGTATAGCTATCACTGCCACAGGCGTCAGTGCCAAAAAGAAAAACGCCGAGCTGAGATGCACGGATATGAATTTTTTTGCTACTGAAGAAGCACGCCGTATAGGAGATCAGGTGCTGTTGTATCAGCGCGTGACCGGAGGCTGGCCCAAGAATATAGACATGGCGCGCGAACTTGATGAGACCTCGCGAGCACGCATTGAGGCCGAGAAGGGGCGTCGAGATGATTCGACAACCGATAATGATGCCACTATCGTACAGTTAGGCTATCTGGCCCGTTTGTACAAGGCTACGGGTGAGGAGAAGTATCGTGATGCTTTTCATAAAGGAATAGATTTTCTGCTCGCAGGACAGTATGACAACGGCGGTTGGCCGCAATTCTGGCCCGAAAACCGCGGCTATCAGATTCATATCACTTATAACGATAATGCCATGATCGGCACGATGACGGTGATACGCGACCTGATGTACGGCATGGAGCCGTATGACGCTCCCGGACTGATGCCTGAGGGGTACAGACGTAAACTCATGGAATCGTTCTATCGCGGAGTGGAATGCATACTGGCCACTCAGATTGTGACAGACGGCAAACTCACGGTGTGGTGTCAGCAGCATGATCGTGATACGTATGCTCCCGCCCCGGCACGTGCATACGAGCTGCCGTCATACGGATCGAATGAGTCGGTCGGAATACTGCGTCTGCTCATGCATATCCCTGACCCTGACATGCGTATCAAGCGCTCAGTGCATGCCGCGATGCGCTGGCTTGATGATCACAAGATCACGGGTTACAGATATGAGCGTGTCAATGACAGAGGTCAGTTTGACGCAAAGATTATCGCTGACGCTGATGCTCCGGCTATGTGGGCCAGATTTTATGACCTTGTGTATGGTGAGCCGTATGTATGCGATCGTGACGGCATTCCCCGCCGTCACCTCCACCAGATAGGGTATGAGCGTCGCAATGGCTACGGATGGTACAGCAATAGTGTGGCTATGCTGTATGATATGTATGACGAATGGGCTGACCGTTATGATCCCGAGCATAAGGAGAAGATAGATCTTAACGGCCCGGGCGGTAATGAGAGGGGCATTATGAATCTCGACCGACGAGATGCCGTCGACGAGAAAGCGTTTGATACGGTGGTGTATCCCGGCGGATCGATTCAGGATGCTATAGCTAAGGCTCCGCTGTCGCCGGTCGACCCCTATAAGATTCTTGTCAAGAACGGAACCTATAATCAGAAAGTCATTATAGACCGTCCCAATATCGTGCTTGTGGGAGAGAATCGTGACAGCACAGTCCTTGTCCTTGCCGAGAAGCATTCGGATGTTCCTAAAAATGCTATGTACAACGGTAAACCTGTCGGTAATGGCGTGATAGTGCTTCAGGAGGGTGCGGACGACTGTGTGATTAGCGGCATGACCGTGTATAATAATTACGGTACGACAGTAGAGAAGACCACCACACATCAGATGGCGATATTCGGACGTGGCACGCGTACTATAATTGTCAACTGCAACGTCTGGGCAGATGGAAATGATGCCTTGTCGCTGTGGAGCAAGGTGTCGGACGGAGGTATGTATTATCATGCCGATCTCGATATACGCTGCAAAGGAGTTGACTTCCTGTGTCCGCGCGGATGGTGCTTCGCTACGAGATGTAAATTTCTCGGTGACGGCCATGCGCTCATCTGGCATGACGGACGTGGCGACAAGTCGCGTAAACTGGTCATAACAGATTCTGATTTCGACTCTCAGACACCGTCTCCGCTCGGTCGTTATCACCACGACTCGCAGTTTTTCCTGATGAACTGTCATTTGAGCGAACGTGTGCTTGACGAGGATATTCGATATGCCTACACAGACAAGGTGCTCGACCCGTGTCCGTGGGGCAAGCGTGTCTATTATCTCAACTGTACACGTGAGGGGGGACATAGCGGATGGCTCGCCGATAATTTTGACAAGTCGGAGCAGTCGCCGTTATACCATGAGGTAAATGCACGCTGGACTTTTGATGATCGTTGGGATCCGGAATCGCGTGTACGCTCACTATGGAATGTGCTGCATTATTGAGGTACGACACCTATATAATAAATAGGGGATGTCCATGGACATCCCCTATTTATTATATAGGTATATTAACGTTTCGTATCAGGCACCTGTCTCCATCTCGGGAGCAATGAGCTTGTAGCCCTTGCCGTGGATGTTGATAATCTCGATCGACGGGTCATCCTTGAGATGCTTGCGCAGCTTGGTGATGTACACGTCCATTGAGCGTGCGTTGAAGTAATTGTCGTCAATCCAGATGGTCTTGAGCGCGAAGTTGCGTTCCAGAATCTCGTTGACGTGAGCACAGAGCAGACTCAGCAGTTCAGACTCCTTGGTGGTAAGCTTGGTGACCTTGTCGTCGATGAGCAGAACCTGTTTCTGGGTGTCGAATGTAAATTTGCCGATCTTGTACATGGTGATTTCCTTACCCTTTTTGCCCTTGACACGGCGCAGGATGGCCTCGATACGGAACACGAGCTCCTCCATCGAGAAGGGTTTTGTGATATAGTCATCGGCTCCGATCTTGAAGCCTTCGAGTATATCTTCTTTCAGAGACTTGGCGGTAAGGAAAATGATAGGTACCTCTGAGTTGACGGTACGAATCTCCTGAGCCAGAGCGAAACCGTCCTTCTTAGGCATCATCACGTCGAGGACGCACAAATCATATTTACCTTTGAGAAATGCTTTATATCCGCTTTCGCCGTCGGGAAAGAGGTCGGCGTTGAGACCCTTGGCCTGGAGGTACTCCCTGAGCAGCATGCCCAGGTTCTCGTCATCCTCGCAGAGCAGTATGCGCAAACGATCTTCCATAATTTTCTTAGTTTTGAGTTATTGGTATTGTTATTATAAATTTTGTTCCTTCATTGAGCTCACTCTCCACGTTTATCTCACCGCCGAGTTCGCCGACCATCTTCTTGACGTAAGCAAGTCCGAGACCGAAGCCCTTGACGTCATGGCGGTTACCGGTAGAGACACGATAGAACTTCTCGAATATCTTCTTTAGGTCCTCGCGCTTGATGCCAATGCCGTTGTCGGCGATGATGACCTGGAGGCGCTGTGAACCGTGGTTTTTTACGTCACGTGTGGTGACTGTTAGTTGCAGGGGCACGTCCTCGCGACGGTATTTGACAGCGTTGTCGAGGAGATTGAATATCACGTTGGTGAAGTGCATTTCATCAACGTTGATTGTAGCACTCTTCGCTCCGAGGACAGTCTCGATGCGGCCGCCGTATTTCTCAACCTTGAGTTTGAATGTCGACGTTATGCCGGCTATCAGCTGGTTGGCATCGACATCCTGTAGACGCAGGGTGGCTTTCTGACGGTCGAACATCGACATCTGCAGTACCTTCTCGACCTGAAATCTCAGACGCTTGGTCTCATCGTTTATCACCGTGGATATATGTCCGAGCATGGCCGGAGATTTGAGTACGGCGTTGTCGTTGAGCATCTGTGCGGCAAGCGATATTGTCGAGATAGGGGTCTTGAACTCGTGTGTCATGTTGTTGATGAAGTCGTTCTTCATCTCGGTAAGTTTTTTCTGCCTGAACGCCAGGATGATGGTGCAGACAAATGTCACAAGCAGGATGAATGTGAAGATGAACGACGGGATCATGAATCGTATCGAATCGAAGATGTAATCATTTTTGGTCGGGAAGTAGACCTTGAGATAATACATCTTATGCTTCGGGTCGTTGGGGAAGAGGTTCTGGACAAACATGCTCGACTCGTCACGGACTGTCGGGCTGAAGCCGGCTGACTTGTAGACGTAGGCTCCGACACGGTTGACTACGGCAAACTCGAAGGGTAGGGCGAGCCCGTTGTTGTCAAGTTCGGAACGCAGATAGCGTGACACCTCGGCCGAATCGGCACGCTCCGTGATGGGGCGGTCGCTCGACTGATTGATGATGGACAGGATCACTTCGTCAAGCAGTCCTTTCTGGTAGAGATATTTGCCACGCATCAGTTCGCGCATGGATGATGAGGCTGACCGGCGGTCGGCTTTCATCTTGAGCGAGAGGTCATAGTTGATGCCCTCTGAGGTGGTAAAGCTGTTGTTGATGCCTACCGAACCGTCAGAATTGACATGCGGATAGAGGTCGGATTGCAGTGAGGCAAGATCCTCCTCAAGGTAGTATTTTGTCTCATCCTGTTCAAGACGAGTGCTCACGGCATAGAGCGATCGTTTCACTCCTTCGGCGAACTGATCGTCACGCATCTTCTTCATGTTGTTCATGTACATGATCTGTACATAAAGCAGGCCTACGAAGGTCAGCGCCATGATTATCGTTAAGAACCAGATAGTTGACTTTTTCATACCTTAATTTAGTGTGGCATACGCCCTGTTGTTGTCCTTGCTGTGATACCTTATTAACACTTGGAAGGTGTAATTGTTTTAAAAAATTAACAAAAAGTTTAAAACTTTTGATTTAACATTTTCCGTCAAAATTAACAAATAATTGTGAAACGTACAAAATCCTATTATATTAATAATGTATAAAAGCGGAATCTTGACGTTTTGTCGGAGATTTTTGTGAATGATTAGGAATATTTTGACTAATTTTGTCGCGTAAAAAGAGTTAATAGTAACAGTTTTCAGCAAGATACGGCCTTGCGTCGCAGCGTAAAGATGTGACTGCTAAGGCTATAGTAGTTTTTAAGCGTAAAGAAATGAACATCACAGGTCCGTTGGACTTCAGGCCGAAATTGTTTTCCGCCTTGAGTCATTATTCGTTTGACAAGTTTAAGGCCGACCTCGTAGCCGGTATAGTAGTGGGAATTGTAGCGTTGCCCCTCGCCATCGCGTTCGGTATCGCCAGCGGTGTGAGTCCTACAGTCGGTCTGATCACCGCGATAATCGGTGGATTTATAGTGTCGGCTCTCGGCGGATGTTCCGTCCAGATCGGCGGTCCGACCGGTGCGTTTATCGTGATTGTCTACAATATCATCGCCACATTCGGACTCGAAGGCCTCGCCGTGGCTACGTTCATGGCCGGACTCATACTTGTGGCACTTGGAGTGTTCCGTCTCGGCTCGGTCATCAAGTTTATACCTTATCCTATTGTTGTAGGCTTTACCGCCGGTATCGCTCTGACGATTTTTTCGACTCAGATCAACGATTTCCTCGGCCTCGGACTCAAGCAGGTGCCGAGTGAGTTTATCCCGAAGTGGGGGATGTACCTCTCTAATCTCGGCTCGATCGACGTGACGACACTGATAGTCGGACTCGTCTCACTCCTAATTATAATACTCACTCCTAAAATATCGCGTCGTCTGCCGGGAGCGCTTCTGGCGATTATAATTGTGACGGCCGTAGTGACTCTGTTGCCTGACGTGCATGTCGAGACTATCGGTGACCGATTCGGCAACCTCGCCACCGACATCCCTCAGCCTCATGGATTCGTACTGAATATGGCGACGATCAATCAGCTCCTGCCGTCGGCGTTCACCATAGCCATACTCGGCGCTATCGAGAGCCTTCTGTCGGCGACTGTGGCTGACGGTGTGACCGGGTCAAAGACCAATTCCAATACCGAACTTATCGGTCAGGGTGTCGCTAACATCGTGGTGCCTTTCTTCGGAGGTATTCCCGTGACAGGTGCCATCGCACGAACCATGACCAATATCACCAACGGCGGACGCACACCTGTGGCCGGTATCGTTCATGCGGTGGTACTGTTCCTGATATTCCTCTTCCTGATGCCGCTCATCAATCTTGTGCCCATGACCTGTCTGGCCGCCGTGCTTATAGTTGTGGCCTATAACATGAGCGGATGGCGTACCATACGTGGCATATTCCACAATCCCAAGAGCGACATATCCGTGCTTGTAGTGACATTCCTGCTCACTGTTATCTTCGATCTTACTATCGCTATCGAGATGGGTCTGATGCTCGCCATCATACTCTTCCTCCGCCGCGTCATGGAGAATACTGAGATAAAGGTCTACTCCGAGCAGCTTGATATTGCCGAAGGTTCAGAATCGACTGTTCACGAGGTGCTTAATGTCAATCCAGGTGTAGAAGTGTATGAGATTGACGGTCCGTTCTTCTTCGGTGTCGCCACAAAGTTTGACGAGATGATGCGCACCACACTCGGACGTAAACCGAAGGTGCGTATAATACGTATGCGTCGTGTACCGTTTATTGATTCGACGGGTATACACAACCTGGAGATTCTGATCAAATCTTCGCAGGAGGAGAATATTCATGTAGTGCTCTCGGGTGTGAAGGAGAATGTTCGTGCAGCTCTGGTTCATGCCGGTATCGACAAGCTCCTCGGCGAGGATCATATCTGCGATCACATCACCAAGGCTGTGGTTATGGCCAATAGGATTGCTTCGGCTGAGAGCGCTCAGTCAGACCTTGTCTGAAGAAATACGACTTAACTCCTCTGTATAATACCAAAAAAACTATCGATTATGACAACGAAAAGCTTAAGACTGATGACTCTCGGCCTGCTTCTCGGCTCCGGGATGTCGGCAATGGCAGATGCATATAAAGTGTCAGGAACTATAGGCGGTCACTCAGGCAGGGTCTATCTGCTGCGTCCGGTGACGCTTGAGGTGTCCGATACAATCGGCACTACCGTCGTGTCGGATGGCTCGTTCTCGTTCTCGGGCGACACTGATGTGCCGTTCGAAGCCGAGATTGCTGTCGAACGTTCGATAGTGCGGATACCGCTGATCATTGAACCGGATGCGGATATAAGCATAAAGGCTTCGGCCAAGACTCGTTTCTATGAAGTAAGCGGTGGCGGTGAGCTCCAGCAGTGCAATAACCGGTTTAACGCTATACGCAATGCTTCACAAGCTGAACGCGACTCGGTGAGGCGTGAATTTATAGCCGGGCACGACATGCAGATACCCGAGAACAGAAAAGGACTCCAGCGCAGGATGGAAGAGGTTGAGGCCGCCCTTGAAAAGGCCGAGGACGAGTTTATCGCAGCCAATGACAATATGGTGGCGCCTTCGATCATCGCACGCCGCCTTGATAATATCACCCGAGCCAAGACACTTCATCGTAAGGTATCTCTGCTCGGACCTGTGGCTCTCGCCACCGAGCGTGGAAAAATGTTGAAGGAGTATGCCGACCGCTCGTCACACATCGCTGTGGGAGGAGTAGCCCCGGACTTCACCATGGGTACTCCCGACGGAGGAACGCTCTCGCTGTACGGTGTAAAAGCCAAGGTTAAAATCCTTGACTTCTGGGCCTCATGGTGCCATCCGTGCAGGGCGGAGAATCCCAATCTGAAGAAGATCTATGATAAATATCATGACCGTGGCCTTGAGATAATCAGCGTGTCGCTCGATACGGCACGCGCCCCTTGGGTCCGTGCCATCGAGAAGGATGGTATGAACTGGCTGCACGCATCCGATCTTGAAGAGGGCACGACAGCTCGTGACGTGTATGAGGTGTACGGCATTCCCTACATGCTTATCCTTGACGAAAATAACCGTATTATCTCGGACGGACTGCGAGGTGAGGCTCTGGAGAAATTTATTGCCTCGCAGTTTGAGAACTGATATATCCTCCATCCGTTTCTATGTGGGTACTTCTTGCTACATTGTCGGCCTTATGTCTGGGCTTTTATGATGTGATGAAGAAACTGTCCGTCGAGCGTAACAACGTCCTCGGCGTATTGTTTCTCAACACGGCGTTCGGTGCGCTGTTTATGCTCCCGGTCATAATTGTCGGTCTGGTGCATGGCAATTACGGTCTTGGCGGCACGCTTACCGGTCATGGCTTCATACTCATAAAGTCAGTGATAGTGTTGAGCTCGTGGCTGTTGGGGTATGCGAGTATCAAGCATCTGCCTCTGACTATCGCCGGCCCGGTCAATGCGTCCCGCCCCGTGCTTGTGCTCGTGGGTGCGCTGATTATCTTCGGCGAACGTCTCAACCTGTGGCAATGGGCCGGTGTGTTACTTGGATTCTGGTCACTGTTTTTCATAAGCCGTCTCGGCGGTAAGGAGGGTTTTTCGCTCAAGAGCAGTCGCTGGGTGTGGATGGCCATAGGTGCGACATCGCTCGGTGCGATAAGTGCGCTCTATGACAAATATCTGCTGACGCGTTTTGAGCCGCTTGAGGTTCAGGCTTGGTATTCGCTCTATCAGCTGGTGATAATGGGTGTCACGCTCTTTATTATAATGAAGGCGACCAAGGTCACCACACCGTTGCGATGGCGGTGGACTATTCCGTTTATCTCGGTGTTCCTCACGGTTGCCGATATTGCATATTTTTATTCGCTCTCGCTCGAAGGATCCATGATCGCCGTCGTGTCCATGATACGCCGCGGCAGTGTCATCGTGTCGTTCTTTTATGGAGTCATCGCTCTGCATGAGAAGAATATTAAACTTAAAATCATAGACCTTACATTCCTTCTCATCGGCCTCACTATGCTGGTGATCGGTAGCCTTGAGTAGTGCGGAAAACGCACGGAATGTGAAACTCTGAGGTGATGTTAGCGAACGTCGGAAGGTGTAAGTTAGCATCACCTCAGCGTTAATATATATTATGTGGTGGGCTACACTAAAAAAAGTTTATTAAAACTTTTGAAGTATGTTCAAAAAGTTTACGATTTTTGCTAACTTTGCACTTTGAAAAAATCCAATAGTTACCCTCATGTCAGATAACAAACGTATCAAGACTGCGCTCGTATCCGTTTTCTATAAGGACGGGCTTGAAGAAATACTTTCACTCCTTCACAAGGACGGTGTTCAATTCCTCTCAACGGGCGGTACCCGCTCATTCATCGAGGGGCTCGGTTATCCCTGTGCCGCTGTCGAGGATCTTACAGGTTATCCCTCGATACTCGGCGGTCGAGTGAAGACACTCCACCCCAAGGTGTTCGGAGGTATTCTCAATCGTCGTGACAATGAGGGTGACCGCGCCCAGATCGCTCAGTATGAGATTCCCGAGATAGACCTCGTGATCGTTGACCTCTATCCGTTCAGCGCTACTGTCGCATCCGGAGCACCCGAGGCTGATATTATCGAGAAGATCGATATAGGCGGTATCTCGCTCATCCGCGGAGCTGCCAAGAACTATAACGATGTGGTTATCGTTGCCTCCAAGGCTCAGTATGCTCCCCTCGCTGAGATGCTCAAGCGCAACGGCGCGCAGTCATCGATCGAAGAACGTCGCTGGTTTGCCGGTCAGGCATTTGCCGTATCCTCAGGCTATGACACGGATATATTCAACTACTTTGCTTCGACCGCTGTCGAGTGTCCGATCGAGAATCGTGAGGAACTCCGCATAGCATACGATGATGCCAAGACCATGCGTTACGGTGAGAATCCCCATCAGAAGGGCACATTCTACGGTGATTTTGACGCAATGTTCGAGCAGCTTCACGGCAAGGAGATTTCTTACAACAACCTCCTTGATATAGATGCCACTGTCAGCCTGATCTCAGAGTTCACCGATCCTACGTTTGCTGTGCTCAAGCATAATAACGCATGTGGTCTTGCTACACGTCCTACCATTGCCGAGGCATGGAAGGACGCCCTTGCCGGTGACCCTGTGAGCGCATTCGGTGGTGTACTCATCACCAACGGTACGGTCGAGGCTGACGCCGCCGAGGAGATTAACAAGATCTTCTTCGAGGTAATCATCGCACCCGCTTACACCCCCGAGGCTCTTGAGAT
>JAAVDB010000017.1 GCA_014802015.1 Bacteroides sp. | reverse complement strand
TCCACGCTCCAGAATCTGATTGAAGCCATTATCGAAATGGACGATAATGAAGGAACTCCGGGGCTTATCTCCCTGACTATGGAAAAATAAATCATACGGTGACAGTCGCTTTCGGGTGATTGCCGCCGTTTAACCTATATATCACAACAAATTATACTAAATAAATGGCTGATAAAACAACATTATTTGAGCGAATCAAAGCATTTATATTAGACGGTTACGATAACAACCAAATAGCCGAATATCTGAATATATCTACTAAAAGCAAATATATTCAGAGGGTTCGACGTGTAGTGAACCAGTATGAAGATAACGCAACAACTGTATTACTCACCCTCACAAAGAAACGATACTATAACGCTATTATGAACCATAACGGAACAAAGGAAGAATTAGCCGCAAAATTAGGCGTCTCGCGCATGACGTTACACAATTTCGAGAAGGCAACCGAAATAAATATAAAGTTGGCGAAATACCTTTATTTTTGTGGCGCGTCAATTAGTCAGATTGCAAAGACACTTGGTACAAAAGAGAGCACTCTGAAGAAAATGGGATTAGAGGAGATCCCGACACTCAACGGCATAAAAGAGCAAATGAAATGCGCGTTAGATCTACTCGGGGACGTGTCGGATCTTGACGAAGATATTGCGGTAAAATGTTATAGTCTGAATAAGATTTTTGACAGGTTAAAATGAAATGTTCCACGCTCAAAAAAGCCATCCAACACTATATCCATTTTACAATCTCGTACAAAACGAAAAGTGTATTTTGTAACACATTGTTTTAAAGCACATTATTAAGTCTTAATCACTTTACAATCTCGCTTTTTCGGGTCTATCCTCATTTTACAATCTCCACACCATTTGCCGAAATCGGCATCAATCCCGGCTATAACCAAACCTTGCGCCATGATTAAACAATAACGGCGTATTACATTAGCAATCGCCACACTCTCCAAATCCAACTAAAATCCAACATAACAAAGGCTTAATCAAAGCAAATAACCCATTTTCAGCCGCCAAAATCCAACTAAAATCCAACCAAATCCAACTAAAATCACACTTTCAGAGTGCAGAAAATACACATCAAAACGCGCTCTAACCCACTGAAAACAACACCAATTACCGCTTTACAATCTTTTGTACATTTCGTTTTACCGCCCATATAATTTCACTACTTACAAAATTATAACGAAGAAAATCGGTTAATGTTTATTATGAACATTTCTTATCAATTGCCTAAGAATCGGGGGGCGAGGATGAATGTGCCGATGGAGATGCCGAAGTTCCAGCCGATGCCACCGGTGGTGTAGTTGCCGTAGGCACTGATGCTGCCTAAGGGCAATTTGAACCGCAGTTGCAGTTCGCCGAAAAATTCCGGATCACTCAGCCATTTGCCGTAGCGTGCTTCATTGCTGTCAGGGACGCTCTCGATGCGTCGTAACGGCAGGAAGCCGTCAAGTGTGCCACGCACCTGAAATGAGTCGGAGAGTTTCCACACAGGCTCGACCGACAGGGTGAGAAATGAGTTGGCACGCAACTGAGGTGTGAAAGCGTTGTAGCTCGACGGGGTGGGATGCAGGGCCTCGGCTGCGACGATGCTCGCCTCGTAGGTCGGGAGCAGTTTGCGTGTCGACAGCAGTGCGCGAGCCCCGATGCCTACCGACAGTTGTCGCACAACGTCCCAGTAGTGCAAGGCCCCCAGGTCGAGTTGCAACCAGTTCATGCGCTTTGAGGCCGGGATGTTGAGCGGATTGTCCGAGTGGTAACGGTAGCGACCCGACACTCCTGATCCGTATGCGTAATAGCGCGAGCCGGATGAGGGTATTGTGTTATCGTCGAGTGTATTGTGTTCCCACTTCACGGCGGCCTGCCACAGGTTGAATATGCCGGAATCCCTGCCGTTGCGACCGTCAGGTGAGTATAGTCCGCTGTGATAGCGGTCAGAGAGGTGTCCCCAACCTACCTGCAGGTCAAGCCGTGAACGCAGACTCGGACCGATGGTGTAGAATCCCTGCACATAAAATTCGGAACGGCGTATGAAGTCCGGCTCCTTGATCTCGTAAAACAATTTCTCCGTCTCGTGATATTTTAGCTTGGAGGCGGCCACACGCACGGTGAATGACGAAGGGCGACGGGTGTTGTAATACATCTTGAACTCACCCATGCCCGCCAGGTAGCTCTGTCCGATCCATCCGCTGAGATTCGCGTTGAGCGACTTGAAGCTCAGAGTGTTGTAGCCGGTGTTAAGAAACAGCATGCTGTTGGTCGACGACGACACATATCCACCGATGCCGACGGTATAGTTCTCCTTGACCACGGCCCGGTAATTGAGCGTAAATGTCGAGTCGGCGGGATTGTATACGGGGGTTGGCACGAAGTTCTGGAGTTTGCCCGAGCTGATGGCGCGGTAGTAGGCATTGCGCGCGTCATCGAATGTGAGCGATGATTCACCCTTACGTGGGGTGAAGAGTGATTGCAGATAAGCGTTTTCGGCCGGAGTGCCTCCGGTGACGTTGACGTGGCTGATGCGCATTTCGGGCGTGGCGCGCTTGAACGCCTCACGTCGGCGGCTCACCTCGGCAGCCGGACTTACTGACTTGATTTTCATTCTTATGGAGTCGATCATCTCCAGTCCGCGACGATAGCCTATGTCATATATGGCCTGACATTTGCCGAAGTCGAGCAAACTGAACTCGTCGAGATCGATGCGTATGTTGACGCCTCTGTCGGAAGGAAACGGATAGTCGTTGGGCTGCATTATCATATCCTCAAGCTGCCCCATAGGGTTGCGTGACGACGGGGGTGCATCTTTCGAACCGACATTCACGCCGATCAGCATGGGAGGATTAAATTCATCGACCATCACATCGACAGGATAATTGTCATAGATACCACCGTCATACATAGGCACACCGTTGAGCTCGATCGGCTCGAACACCATCGGGAATGACATCGACATCCTCACGGCATCGGCCAGCGAGCCTTTTGACAACACTACCTTGTGCTTGGCATAGACATCCGATGTCACGCATCGGAACGGTACGAACAGCCGGTCGAAATCACCGGCGCACTGTGCCGTGTAGCGTGAATAGATGTCAAGAAACGCCATGTTCATGGGTATGGGATTGATGAGGCTCATCGGCAATACGGATTTAACGTGAGTAGAATCCTTGCCGAGATTGATCCTCAACAGCGACGGGGTGGTAGGTTCGGAAAGAAAATAGTAGAGATCGTCGGGATTGATAGTGCCCGTGGACCAGTCGGCAAAGCCGGGTGACGCTATCAGCTCCATCATTTCGGCCGGAGTGTAGCCTGCGGCATACAGGCTGCCCACAATGGCACCCATAGATGTGCCCGTGATGTAGTCGATGGGGATGTCATTCTCCTCAAAGGCTTGTATGACACCTATATGCGCGATGCCTTTAGCCCCGCCGCCACTGAGCACGAGGCCTACCTTACCGGTGCCGGTGCACATTCCCGACACGGCGATGACAAGCGTCATCATCAAAATCCCAAATCTTCTCATATTAATATGTTGAAACGTTATTCTATAACTATTAACAATCGAACAGCCACATTTGGTTTGTCTGTACTCCGAATTTATTTTCAGTTCACCCTCTTTTGGCCGTAAAACTATTTCGGATGATTCAAAAAAGGTGTAAATTTGCACAATAATATATCTCGGAAATATTCACTGACTTAAAGATGAAACGACCACTCATCCTCACGGCCGCGTATGCTCTGGTGTCCGCCGGCTCTGTGGCACAGATAAACAGTCCTGATGCTAAGGGCTATCTTGAACGAGGCATACTCATGTGCGATGACCGCAACTACGAGGGGTGTCTTGACCAGATGACCCGTCTGTATAACCTCAACACCACCCCCGCCGAGCGCGAACAGGCCCTGTATTACATCTGCCGGGCTTCGCTCTATCTCGGTGACGACGGTGCATTCGCTGATATGGAGCGGTTTCTGCACGAATATCCCGCTTCACCCCTGCGCACCGATGTCATGATGATGAAGGGTGACTGGTATTTCAACCGCGACCGTTATGCCGATGCGCTCAACGAGTATGCGGGAGTCGATCCGATGGCGTTGACGTCGGCACGTCAGGATGAGCTGAATTATCGTCTGGCCTATTCCTATCTGATGCTCGGTGAGCCTGATACGGCCGCGTCGTATTTCCGCACGCTGCAAGGCAAGCCGGAGTGGCGCAACGCTGCATGCTTCTATCTCGGATACATCGCATACGGCAAAAATGATTATCCCCTCGCTCTGCAGTATTTCCGCGGGCTTGACACGACGGTCGAGCCGGCCTGTGCCGCACCTTACTATGAGGCGCAGATCTATTACGCTCAGGGCGAGTATGACAAGTGTCTCTCGTCAGCACGCTCGCTGTTGGCATCGGGACGTGTGCCTCAGTTCACTCCCGAGTGCAACCGTCTGGCCGGTGAGTCGCTCTATAATCTCGGTAGGGTCGACGAGGCAGTCCCGTATCTGTGGAAATATTGTGCCGAGGCTGAGAAACCGGCTCCGTCGGCTTACTACATACTTGGCGTGAACGAATATGAGAAGGGTGACTATGACGCCGCTGTCAAACTCTTTCAGCAGGCCATCGGGTCACACTCGGCCATGGAGCAGAGTGCATGGTTGTATCTCGGACAGTCCTATCTGAAACGTGGCGACAAGTCACAGGCGCTCATGGCATTTGAGAATGCATATAAAGTCGATTACGACCGTGAGGTGCGTGAGACCGCTTTCTACAATTATGCTGTGGCCCGCATGGATGGCGGACGTGTGCCGTTCGGCAATTCGGTGACTCTGCTTGAGAGTTTCCTCAGCGAGTATCCCGACTCGCCTTACAGTGCCGACGTGCAGCGTTATATCGTCACAGGCTATATGAGCGACAACGATTATGCCGGTGCGCTCAGTGCCATAAACAGGATCAAGAATCCGTCGGCCGAGATACTTACAGCCAAGCAGAGAGTGCTCTTCGTGCTGGGTACGCGCGAGTATTCGTCAGGTCGCGTGGCCGATGCCATCACTCATCTTAACGAGGCCCGTTCGCTTGCACGTTACGATGCCTCGATAGCCCGCCAGTGTGACATCTGGCTCGGAGACTGCTACTATACACGCGGCAACTATGACGATGCCGCCCGTTCCTATCTCAACTATATCAAGGCTACACCTCAGTCTGACAGATCCGATCTGGCTCTGGCTCGCTATGACCTCGGCTATACACGTTTCGCACAGGAACGTTACGGTGACGCTCTTACCGACTTCTCTGACGCGATCGAACTTATCGGCCGTGGCGCTCCCGGACTCCCGGCTACGATCAAGCCTGATACATATTGCCGTATGGGCGACTGCCGTTACTATATGGGTGACTATGCCGCTGCTGCTACGGATTATAAGAATGCTTACGATCTCAACGCTTCGTCGGGTGATTATGCCCTCTACCAGTATGCTATGATGAAGGGTCTGCTGAAAGATTATTCAGGAAAGGTCGCTTCGCTTGACGAACTGCTCAATCGGTTCTCCTCGTCAGGTCTGCTCCCGCAGGCACTCCTTGAGAAGGCCGAGAGCCAGTCCGCGCTCGGCAACACCAAGGCAGCCGTGGCTACCTATAACGAACTGGTGCGCAAATATCCCGGTACGGCTCCCGGCCGAAACGGCTATCTGCAGCTTGCTATCACATATATTAATAATGGTGACAAGACAAAGGGTATAGAGACCTACAAGCAGGTGATACAGACATTCCCCACCAGTGAAGAGGCACGCATCGCAGCCGATGACCTCAAACAGATATACGCGGCCGACGGCCGTCTCAGCGAGTTTGTCGCATTCCTCGGCAATGTACCAAATGCGCCCAAATATGAAGCATCTGAACTTGAGAAGACTGCATATCAGGCTGCCGAGAATGCGTATATCAATTCAGGTGCGACATCCGCACTTCAGAGCTATGTGCGCGATTATCCCGACGGATCGTCACGTGCTCAGGCACTATATTATCTCGCGGATGCGGCCTGGAATGAGGGAAATGCCTCCGAGGCGGGTAATTATGCCGCACAGGTACTGCTCGGTCACCCTGACTCGGAAGTGGCCGAGGATGCTCTGCTCATCAAGGCTCAGGCCGAGAGCGAACTCGGAAAGACCGAGTTGGCTTACAGCTCGTTCCTTGAACTTGAAAGCCATGCGTCCGGCTCGAATATGCTGCGCGAGGCACGTACGGGTATCATGCGCACGGCTATGGACCTCGGTAAGTATGACGAGGCGGTGAAAGCTGCCGATAAACTTCTTGCTACGACTGCGGCCAACTCGACTGCCGACATCTCTGACGCTACGTTCACACGCGCCATGGCCAACGAACGTCTCGGCAACTATGACGCCGCTTACAGCGACTGGTCGTCACTCGCCGGCAATCTGTCGGAACTCAACGGTGCCAAGAGTGCCTACTATATGGCTCAGTCACTCTATGACCGCGGCCTTACGGCCAAGGCCCGCACTGCGGCCGATGCGCTCATCTCGTCCGACACGCCTCACAGCTATTGGCTGGCCCGCGGATTTGTCCTCTACAGCGACATTCTGCGCAGCGAGGGTAATGAATTTGAGGCCAATGAGTATCTGAAATCGCTCCGCTCCAACTATCCCGGCACGGAGGCCGATATTTTCCAGATGATTGACACAAGGCTTAAATAACATCCGACATAATACAAACGATGAAAAAAATCAGCATATTTGCCTCGATCTTAGCTCTGTCCTTTGCCGCTCCCGCCGTGGGACAGGAACTGCATAAGGATATTACCGTAGAACAGGAGGTGACCCCTTCGCGCCGTGACGCCGCACGCATCACTGTGTTGCCGACTGTGTCGTTGGCACCTGTCAAGGCCGCGGGGTTGTCATATAGTAATAAGGTGGTGACCACACGTGTGCCTAATACCTTTACCACGCTTGATCCCGTGGCCTGGGGCGAGGGTTTGTTTACCACATCCTATCGCGGCTATCTCGATTTAGGTGTGGGCGGCCCCCTTATGATAGGTGATGTTTCGGCCGGTTACCGTATAGTAGACCGTAGCGCCACACGTCTCAATCTATGGGGACAGTATAATGGCGACGTATATAAGCGCGCATCGACCACTTGGCACGACCATACGGCATCCTTGGGTCTCGATCTCCGTCAGAAGGTCGGTAATAATGCCGGTATTGATGCCGGAGTGGATTATACCTACGGATTCCATGACATGCCGGCCTGGGAGAACGGACGTTTCTCTCAGTCGACATCGCGCATAAATGTCAATGTGGGCCTGAATGGTCAGACATCCGGACTGAACTATAATGCCGCATTGCGCTACTGTCATTTCGGATTCTATAATCCTCACATCCCGGGTCTTTCGGCTTCTGATGCTGTCACGTCCCCCTCGATGCCGGTCACAGATCCCTACAACGGTTATCTGCCCGTGCGTCAGAATCAGCTCGGTGTGTCGCTCGGAGCACGTCTGGAGATGAGTCGCTCGTCACATATCGGACTTGACATCGCGGCTGATTTCCTTGCCACCGGCAAGCATTATGAGAGTGTCATCCCGTTTACCGATGAGGATGTGGCTCCTGTCCGTTCACGCACTACGGGACTCGTCACCGCTACACCTTATTATGAATATAAGGGACAGTCGGCCACGGTCAGACTCGGAGCCGATGTGGATGTGGCTGTAAATTCGGGCAAGACATTACGTGTGGCGCCTGACGTTACACTGGCATGGCATGGTATGCACACACTCGCGTTCGAACTGCGTGCCCATGGCGGATCTACGCTCAACACTCTTGCGTCACTCTATGACGTAACTCCGTATATGAACGGTTCGGTGGCATATCGTACGTCGCATGCACCTTACGTATTTGATGCGCGTATTGTATTCGGTCCGTTCTTCGGCACAACAGTCGAACTGTACGGAGGGTATGCCAAGGCCGATGATTATCTCATGGCTGTGGCCGGTGACATCTATCCGGCCGGGGCTATATGGGAGAGCCTTGATGTCAAGGGCTACCGTTACGGCGTGCGTTTAGGTTATGACAACGGCAAGACATTCGCACTCAGTGCATCCTACGAGGGTGCTCCGTCAGAATATGACAAGGTGTGGTACGAGAATCGTGACCGCGCACGTCATGTCGTTGAGGCGCAGCTTAAAGTCCGCCCCGTCAAACCTCTGCAACTGACACTCGGATACGAGTTACGCGCAGGCCGTGCATGTTATGCATTCGATGAGAATGAGACCGTCACGATCGCAGGACATGAGGTCTATGTCCCGCAGCGTGTGTCGCTCGGTGCTGTGGGCAATCTGACCTTTGGCGCAGGCTATACGGCTACCGACAATCTCACCTTCTTCGTGCGTGGCGAGAACCTGCTTGCCCGCAAAGCCATGTATTTAGGTTTCCGCCCCATGCAGAGTATCAACGGAATGATTGGCGCGGCGCTGAAATTCTGAACTATTTTCATGCATCGCGTGTTTATATCGTAGTGAAACAAATTAATATTAAAACATATACGATATGAGCACAAAATCAATCAAAGGTACCAAAACCGAACAGAATCTCGTAAATGCCTACGTGGCAGAATCAACGGCTTACACCCGTTATACATTCTATGCACAACAGGCTGAAAAAGAAAACTATTATCCTATTTCGGAGGTATTTCAGGAGACAGCGGCCAATGAGATGCGTCATGGCAAGGTGTTCTTCAAATTCCTTGAAGGCGGATCAGTCGATTGTCATGTAGGTGTGGATGCCGGTGTTATCGCCGATACAGCTTCCAACCTTGAGACAGCGGCTAGAGAAGAGATGATGGAAGGTGTCAAGATGTATCGTGATGCGGCCAAGGTAGCCGAAGAGGAGGGTTTCCCCGAGATAGCCTCACATTTCAGCGCCATTGCCGAGATCGAGGAGCATCACCGTCTGCGTTTCGAGGCTTACCTCAAGCAGGTCAAGGAAGGTACCGTATGGAAGCGTGAGAAACCTATCAAGTGGCAGTGTATGGTCTGCGGATATATCTTTGAAGGCACCGAGCCCCCACAGACCTGTCCCGCCTGCGATCATCCCAGCTGCCATTACAAGGCTCTCGATATGGAGTAAGAAAGCATATATAATGTGAATCGGATTCATCCGGCACATTAATAATATAAGGCCGGTCATTCAGTCCAAACTGGGTGACCGGCTTTGTATTATCACTCTACGTTGACTTTCAATGTATGCAGTTCAGTGTCTGTGCAGATGCAGATAACCGTTTATAGCGCCGACGAGCAGGGCGCCTCCGACGATGTTACCGAGGGTCGAGGGTATAAAGTTGGCGGTAATAGCCTGCCATACGGTTATGTCAGCACCCTCCATCATGCCAAGCGGTATGAAGAACATATTGGCGATGCAGTGCTCATAACCGAGCACGACAAATGCCATGACCGGAAGCCAGCACCCCAGAGCCTTCTCAAGCAGTGTCTTACCGCTCAGAGCAAGCCATACGGCCAGACATACGCACCAGTTGGCTCCGATGGCCTTGAGAAACACCACATCCCACGGCATACCGACTTTGGCCGTAGCCACACGTACAGCGGCTGAATGCCACGGCTCGACGGATGTGAGTCCGCAGCTGTAAACCATAAAATATGTAAATGTCAGTGCTCCGACGAGATTACCGAGATACACGAGTACCCAATTGCGCAGTGTCAGTCCCGGGCCGTGACGGCGTTGCATCATCGACGGTACGAGCACGGCATTGTTTCCGGTAAAAAGCTCGGCCCCGAGCACGACCACGAGTATCAGTCCAATGGGGAAAGCGGCTCCGCTCAACATGCGCTGCAAGGCGGGATTGTCAGCGGTAATGCCCGGAAATCCGAATCCGAGAATCATCGACAGTATGCCTCCGAGCGATATATATGCTCCGGCCAGACATGCCGATACGATAAGACGAGGGGTACAGGTCGAGGTGAGATTAGCCTTGGCCGCGCCGGCCTTGGCTGCGGCCTCGGTTATTTCTGCCGGACTTAATATCTTCATGCGGGTGTATTTTCTTCTTCTTCTTCGGGATGTACTATGTAAGGTGAGTCGGCCGGAATGAATTTGCCTGACATGAGGTGACGGTATATGTTAAGACATGCCCATGCATCGGTCGATGCATATACCATCTGGGCCGGTGACAGAGTAGGTGCCTCCCAGTTGGTGAGGCGTTGCCCCTTGGATATGCGTTGCCCGAACAGTATCGCATAAATCTTCTGGAGACTCGCATCGGTGATATGATAGTGCTTTACCATCTCCTGAAGCTCGACAAAACCCTTGGGCGTGAAGTCGCCGACCATGTGCAACATGTGGAAATCATCCTTGAGCGACAGGCCGACCTTGACAAGTCCGTCACACTCCATGAACTCACGCAGTTCGGGTGTGAACCCCATCTTATTGATACGGAACAGGAATGAACGGTCGGCTGTAGACAGCTGTATGAGCGACACACGGTTGGTGACCCCTTTACGGAAATTGGGCTTGGTCTCGGTGTCGAATCCCACTATATCGTGTGCGCGCAGATAATCGAGGGCTTCGGCTACATCCTCGGCTCGCTCGATAACGGTGATGGGCCCGTCGAAATTCACGATGGGCATCTCCGCTACACTCTTCTTGTCTATGGCGATACTGAATGACTCGTTGTTCATGTTGCAAAGTTACGAAATCCTCCCGACACTTCGGCAATAATTGGACTGGCTAATGCATCGGCTTCGGTCAATCGGCTTTGACCGATGGGATTATCTCAAAACGGGCCTCGGGGAAGTTGCGGGCCACGTAGCGTTCGATAAATCCGCGTGTATCGGCCGCTATGGTCGCGTCACGGTCAAAATGTTCGTTGTACAGCACCGCTGCAAGTTCGATGTCGCGCGAACGGATGGCTTCGAGCGACAGCACGGTGTGATTGATCGACCCGAGCACACCGTTGGTCACGAGTATGACGGGCAGATGGCGTGAGGCCACATAGTCGATAGCCATAAATGTGTCTGTGATGGGGACGGCCAGTCCGCCGGCACCCTCTACCAATACTATATCGTAAAGCGAAGCGAGCCGCTCCGTAGCGCGGTCAATAATGTCAAGGTCTATCTCGCGGCCATCTATACGCGCTGCAAGCTGTGCCGAGGCAGGATAGCTGAATATCACGGGTGCCGTCGTGTGGTCGAGATCCTCGGGAAGCATACCCGTACCCATTATGCGGCGATGCACCTCGATGTCCTCCGACCATTCCTGATTGCCGGTCTGGATGAATTTCTGTGTTATCACACGTTTGCCCCGCTCCATCAGCTGACGGGCTATATAACCTGTCACATACGTCTTGCCGGCATCGGTGTCAATACCGGATACGAAATATACTTTGCTCATAATTTTCTTAATATCAGATATATCGGATGATATGTCAGCGGAGCGCTCCCATCGCTGTCGGTGGGATACGCGCTGATCACGGCTCGTGCGCCTGAAGAGTCATCATCGCCCGGTGCATGCAGTCCGTTCACGCCTGTGCGGCTGAGGTGGCGCAGCACTTCGAGCGGCGATTCATACAGCGCCCTGACATGCTCTTCCCGGCACGCAACGGCTTCAAGACCCTTGGGTATCATCTTCATTATACTTTCGGAAGAGGGAAATCTGCATTTGCTCCCCATAGCTTCATGTACCTCGTGCATCGTGTCAGGACCGTAGGTCGAGATGGCCGCTATGCCACCACGTGACAGCACTCTCAGCGTCTGGAGCAGAAATGCCCGCAGAGAGTTGAACCACTGTACGGTCGAGGCCGATAGCAGAAGATCGACCGAACCGTCGGGCAGCCTGCATATCTCTGTCTCGGCATCACAGTCGATGGCCGATACATCCGGATGCTTGGCGGCCAGCTCACGTACCTGCGGAGATATGTGTAGGTCCCACAGGATGACTTTCTGCGGATGTAATCGTTCGATCGCCATGCGTGACGACCGCCCCGTGCCGCATCCGGCCTCAAGCATAATCCCGACAGGTGATGTGATGTGCCTTGCGGCCATGTCAATAAGTGTCGAGGATGATGTCAGCTGCACACCGGCATTGGCATCGTATGTCAGTTCGGCCTTGTGAAAACGTTTTCTTATATGGGCCTTGTCAGTCAGGCATCGGCGTAGCAGAGCGTTGAAATCAGGCAGGTGCGGTGAGTCGATATGTATTATCTCGGTGGCCTCATCACGCCAGACCTCATGCTGATTGGCCGGAGGGATTATGGCATCGCTGTCGGATATGAACGCCTTGTCCCATATAATGGCCGGAGCGGGAGCGGTGTCAAATGACGCAAGTTCCTCACGCAGGTCATCGATGCTTCGCTCGGGAGCTTTCGGTGCAAAAGCCTTGTAGGCGGATGCTCCTCCGCACATACGCATATTGAATTTGGTTACACTCCGTTCGGACAGACCGTCGAGCGTGGCGCGGAATATGTCACAAGGTATGCCTCGTCGGTCATCGGCTGTGAAACGGGTGCCGTTGACAGCTATGCGGGCCGTGACCGGAAGGCCGTGATGTGAACTGAGAAATCGTGCTGCCGCATGCACTCCGTACGACCATGCCACGAGTACGACCTCGTCATACCTCGCCACTTCATCAAGCCATGCGGCTGACATGTCGCGATAGTCCCACACGACGGCTATGTCATATCCGGCCATGCTTACATCCTCCAGCGGACGCGGCGACATGCCCCATCCGGCAAACAGGAGTATCAGACGGCGAGAAGGGCCGTCGGCACCACGGCATATAACCTGAAAGTTCATGCGTTATTTGTTTTCTTGTGTTCTTGTTTTACGGCACGTCTGAGTGCGTTACCGAAACGCTCGATGTCATCGGGCGACAGTGCGGCGCTGAGACTGATGCGCAGGCGGTCTGTGCCCGGGGGGACTGTCGGCACACGTATGGGCAATACCTTGAATCCCTCTTCGAGCAGTCGGGCTGAGAGGCTTACGGCCCGGTGCGGATCGCCGGTTACGAACGGCTGTATGTGGCTCGGAGTGATACTGAATCCTGGCGATAGGGGCGACAGGATGTCGTGAAGCTGTTCGCCGAGCACCTTGAGTCGGGCACGCTCCGTGTCCATGACGATTAATTTCTCGATCATAAACTGCGTCCATGCCGCCGTGAGAGGAGGTAGGGCGGTCGAGAATATGAAACTGCGGGCACTGTTTACGAGATAGTCGTGTATATCCTGACTGACGGCACAGAACGCACCCATCGATGCGCACGCCTTGCCGAACGTTCCCACCACCACATCTATGTTGTCATAGCCGGCCGAGCCGCGGCTGAGTCCGAGACCCTGCGGCCCTTCCGCTCCGAATGCGTGGGCCTCGTCCACGTACAGCAGCATATTATTATGCTTATGTTTCAGAGCAGTAAGTCCGTCGATGTCGGCACGGTCGCCATCCATCGAGTATACGCTCTCCACCACCACAAGCACCCGGTCATACTCATCGGCCTCCTTGGCGAGAATGCGTCCGAGGTGGCCGAGGTCATTGTGACGGAAACGCACGAACGGAGCCTTGGACAGCGTCATCCCATCGATGATGCTCGCATGTACGAGCTTGTCGGCAACGATGAGTGTCCTGCCTGCACGGGCCAGTGCCGACACCATGCCTGTGTTGGCATGATAGCCGCTGTTGAACAGCAGTGTCGGACGTCCGTAGAGTGTGGCGAGCAGTGATTCGAGCGATGCGTATTCGTCCTGGCGTCCGGCCAGGAGTCTTGATGCCGATGAGGTCATGGGGATACGTGTGACCCCTTCGCGGCTGAAAAATTCCTCCTGTAGGTCAGTGCGTGTGCCCAGTCCGAGATAATCGTTGGATGACAGGTCTGTGACAGGTCTGTCATCACGTCCGGCTACAGACGGGATGGTGCGTAGATTGCCTTCGTCCGACAGTCTGGCAAGCGTGTCGCGAAACGGATTCATCGTATGCATTCTATGGTCTGTTCGATGAGATACTTCAGGTCATCGTCACTGATGATGTACGGAGGCATTACGTAGACATTATGTCCGAACGGCCGTACCCATATCCCGCGCTCGACGCACTTCTTCTGGAACTCGGCCAGCACCACAGGCTCATCCATCTCGATCACGCCGATCGAGCCGAGCACTCTGACCTCGCGCACACCGGGCAGTGATGCGGCCGGGGCGATGTGGCGTTTTATCTCGCTCTCGATATGTGCCACTCGGGGCGCCATGTCCTGCTCGCGGAGCATACTGAGCGACTCGATGGCGATAGCACAGGCCAGAGGGTTGGCCATGAATGTGGGACCATGCATCATCACGCCGGCCTCGCCGCGCGATATTGTATCAGCCACCTCGGCTGTAGTGAGCACTGCGCTCATGGTGAGATAGCCGGCCGTGAGCCCTTTGCCTATACACATTATGTCAGGTTCGACGCCCGCATGTTCCCATGCAAACATCCGGCCCGTGCGCCAGAATCCGGTGGCGATCTCGTCAAATATCAGGTATATACCGTACTTGTCACACAGTCTGCGGGCCTCGCGGAGATATTCGGGATGATAGAACCGCATGCCTCCCGCACCCTGCACCATGGGTTCGAGTATCAGGGCGGCGAGTTCCTCGTGGTGTTCGCTTACGATGGCTTCGAGCGGTTCGAAGTCGGAGCGATCCCACTCCTCCCACGGCTTGATGGTCGGAGCCGGGGCGAAATATCGTATCGGCAGGGCCGGGCCAAAAGCTCCATGCATACCTGTGACAGGATCGCACACGCTCATGGCATTCCACGTGTCACCATGATAACCGCTGCGTATAGTCACGAAATTGGTCTTGCCGTGGTCGCCGCTCTTGGACACCGAGGCCTGGACAGCCATCTTCATGGCCACTTCGACAGCCACCGAGCCTGAGTCGGCATAAAATATATTGTGCATCGATGGGGGAGCCACCTCAAGCAGCATTTTACCGAGCCTGATGGCCGGATCATGGGTCAGCCCTCCGAACATCACGTGGCTCATCTGTCCGAGCTGTGCGACGGCCGCACGGTTGATGCGTTCGTTGTTGTAACCGTGTATGACACACCACCATGACGACATTCCGTCGATGAGTTCACGACCGTCGGCCAGACGGAGTCTCACACCGTTGCATCCGGTCACTTTATATGTCGGCAGCGGGTCGATGGTCGATGTATACGGATGCCACAGGTGCTCGCGGTCAAACGGGTCGTGGAGCACCTCGGAGGCAGATGTCGGGATATTGTTTTCTTCCATAATCTAATTGATGTGCAAATTTAAGTATATTTTTCATCACCTCCGCGACATTATCGCACCTTTTGGCCCTGTTTGGATTCTTAACTTTGCAGAGTTTCATAGCATAGATTGGATTTTTAGTTAGTTATTTAGTTTTATTTAAAGTATGGAGACAGCACTAAAAAACAGCCGTCTGTCAGATGCAATAGGTCTGACAGACGGCAAGAGAGGTAATTATAAGGATTATATCTTTATTCCCCTGCTACGGGTTTGCAGTGGTCTTTTATCCACTTGTAATGACCGTATTCGGTGGCCCGTGTGGTCCAATGCTCATTTATCGGTGTGAGCAGGGCCTCTTTGGGTGAAGTTATGACATTGTAGACTTCGTAGGATGTCGTGGGAGGACATGTCACATCGTTGAATCCCCATGTCATGCGCACCGGGCAGGTCAGATGACGTGCGAAGTTGACTACGTCGTAATACTCCAGCGTGCGTATTTTCTCAGGTGTGGCTTCGTTGCGGTCCTTGCGGAAGTGGTGGGGATAACCACCTGTCTTGTCGCTGAGATAACCGGTCATGTCGCTGAGTGCGGGATGGTTGGCTACACATCCGTTGACGCGCTCGTCGAGTCCGGCGGTAGTGATGGCAAGCGCTCCGCCCTGGCTGCCGCCCTGGGTGAAGAGGTTGACGCCATCCCATTCGGGTAGAGAGGTCAGCAGGTCGAGAAACCGGCGGCATCCGAGGTATACATCTTTCATATAGTATTTGTCGGGATCGTCGAGGTCAAACGACAGATAATTGCCTTTCTCCTTACGCAGTTCGGCAAACTCACTCTCGCTCAGCTCGGGATGGCATCCGTGGATCTCTATCTCGCATCTGATCATGCCACCTTCGCCGTAATAGCGGTGATTGAGCGGCTCCTTGATGGTCTTGACTCCGGCACCGGGAGGGCAGAGCACGGCAGGGTATTTGCCGTCACCTTTGGGTATGAACAGGTAGCCGTACATGCAGCGTCCCTCGGGGTTGAGCTGTAGTTTGACCAGCTGGCATGTCATCTTGTCGGTGGTGTACTGCGGGGCCGGCTCGACGGTGTAGGTGAGGGGAAACTTCTTGTCCTCGGCCACGGCTTTCTGCCAGAACTCGCGGAAGTCCTTGGGCTCACGGACGAACGGAGTGAGGCGTTCGGGCGAGAATCCGAGTTTGATGTGATGTACGGTGCGCTGACCGTCGATCTCGGCCGACATGCGCAGGTCGCGAAATCCCGGTTTGGTCATCGTACCCATATTGATGACGGCGCGTCCGTCCTTGTCGAGCGTCACACTGTCCTTACGGTCGTCGGGGAGCATGTCGTCACCGAGAGTATAAGTCACGGTCACGCCTGAAGCCGGCTGGCCGTAATGCAGCAGCTGAAGATTGACGTTGGCATCCTCACCGGTCTCATACAACCAGTCACTGTGATCGGGTACGGCAACCCAAAGAAAATCGTCACGTGAAGGGTAGTTTTCGGCTGATGCTGTGAACATCATGGCGAAAAGCAGGAATAAGTTTAAGAGGTATTTCATTGTTATTTTGATTGGTTTATCTGTTATAGGATTGAGATTATTCGATTACGAGATTTTCTGAATCGGTCGATACGAATACGGGGCGCTTGTCAGGACTGAGAGCCTTGACATTGATGTTGCGCATCGTCACGTCGCGAGTGTGGTTGAGCCAGAATCCCTGAGCCGGGAGTATGCCCCACATAGTCGATTCGGGATACTCGGCGCGTTTCTCATCGGCCGGAGCCGCCGTCACAGGCTGTCCGCCGGCGTGAGTGATGGTGATGTCATGGAGCAGGAGGTCGGTGACAGGATGACCCTCAAGTCCTGTGATGGAGCAACCTGACGGGCCGGCACCGTCGATGATGATGTCATGGAGCACCACGCCGCTGATCGAACCAACATTCGTGACAGGCACATCGGGTGAGTAGGGGCGTGCGCGGTCGGCAAGACGAATAAATATAGGTGACTCGGTGCCACGGATCGTTATGTCCGAGATATTTACATTGCGCATCGAGCCGCCGTCGACGATCTCAAGCGAGATGGCCGAGTGTCCGATGCCTCCGGGATAGCCGAAATATTGCGATGACTGGTCGGCCGACGGTTTTACCACGATGCCGCGGATGTTGATGTTGTTGAATCCGCCGTTAGTCTCCGTGCCGAGCTTGATAGCGTTGCAATGGCTCGACACCACGCAGTTGCTGATGGTGATGTCTTCGCACAGACGTGGCGACGTGCTCTTGAGCGTGATGGCATCGTCATCCGAGTCGGCGATCATGTTGCTTACGGTCACGTTGTGACAGCCGTCCAGATCGAGGGCGTCGTTGTTGTAGTTGTTGCGGTTGATTACGGTGATACCGTCGATTTTCAGACGGTCACATGCCAGATAATGCTGCATCCAGCATCCGGAATTTCTGAGCGTTATGCCTGAAATGGTTATGTCCGAGGACTGTATCAGACGCAGCAGATGAGGACGGGTGATACCCTCGTCGTTCCATGACAGTTTCGGAAACGCCTTGCCGCGCCCGTCGATCGTGCCTTGACCTGTGATGGCTACATTCTCGACCTTGTCGGCATATATGAGCTGGATCGTAGGTGTGTGGGTGCGCAGTGACACATAGTCGGTGGTCACAGGTGTATAATCCTTTATATCGGTACTGCCGTAGATCGTAGCGCCGTTTTCGAGATGCAGGGTCACATGGCTGCGCAGCATTATACTGCCGGTCTTGTATGCTCCTGCGGGGACAAGCACCGTGCCTCCACCCGAAGCCGAGCACTCGTCGATAGCCTTCTGTATGGCTGTGGTGCTCAGTGTGGTCGTGTCGCTTACCGCTCCGTAGTCGAGGATGTTGTGCACAGATCCGACCGCACATAATGGCGTGGCGATAATCATTAACAGTGACGAGAGTATTTTATTCATGGATCAGATGGTTAAGGATAGTCACATGCAAAATGTCCGTCAAAGATACTTAATAATATTGATATGCGGGATATTTCCGGCGGAAAATGTGTAATTTTGTGGACGAAGACAGGCTTTTAAACTACCTCTTATATTCATGGAGTCGATCAAACAAATTTTCAAGATAGGTTATGGTCCTTCGAGCAGTCACACGATGGGACCGCTGAAGGCAGCACAGAGATTTCTTCAGGAGACCCGCGGAGCAGCCTCCCGGCGCGTCACCCTCTACGGTTCGCTTGCTGCTACCGGCAAGGGGCACCTCACCGACAAGGCTATACTTGACGCACTGTTGCCCGATGCACCGTGTGAGATAGTGTGGCAGCCTGACATATTCCTCCCGTTTCACCCCAACGGCATGAAATTCGAGGCCTTCGACAGTGAAGGCAACATGATGGCCGACGAGGTGGTCTACAGCATCGGTGGCGGCGATATTGTCCGTGAGGGAGAGTCGCGTCAGCCGGCCCACAACGTGTATGAGATGTCCACCATACGTGAGATACTCGACTGGTGCGATAAGAACGGCATGAGTTACTGGGAGTATGTGGACCGGTGCGAGGGGCCTGACGTCTGGGATTATCTCCGTGAGGTGTGGCAAGTGATGTCCGAGGCTGTCGAACGCGGCATCGAGGCCGAGGGAGTATTGCCCGGCGGACTCGGCATACGTCGCAAGGCTGTCAGCTATTATGTACATGCCGCCGGGTATGCCGATAGCCTCAAGAGCCGCGGGCTGGTCTATGCCTACGCTCTGGCTGTGAGCGAGGAGAATGCGTCAGGCGGTAAGATTGTCACCGCGCCCACATGCGGTTCGTGCGGCATTGTCCCGGCTGTCCTGTATCACCTCTATAAATCAAAGAATTTCTCCGAAAAACGATTGCTCCGCGCGCTGGCTACGGCCGGGCTCTTCGGCGCGGTGGTCAAGCATAACGCCTCCGTGTCGGGTGCCGAGGTCGGATGTCAGGGTGAGGTCGGAGTGGCCTGTGCCATGGCGGCGGCCGCCGCATCGCAGCTGTTTGGCGGCACACCTGCTCAGATAGAATACTCGGCCGAGATGGGACTTGAGCATCATCTCGGACTCACGTGCGACCCCGTGTGCGGTCTTGTGCAGATACCGTGCATCGAACGCAATGCTTACGCGGCGGCCCGTGCACTTGATGCGAATCTCTACGCCGCGTTCTCTGACGGACGCCATTCGGTAAGTTTCGACCGCATTGTCGAGGTTATGAAACAGACCGGCCACGACCTGCCGTCGCTCTACAAGGAGACGTCCCAGGGAGGACTCGCCGTCATCAATTAATCGACATATAATATAACTGTGATATGCGCGACATCTTATGCCGCGCTTTTTTTGTATGAAAATTCTTAACTTAAAATTAGTATAAAGGGGGTCTTTGTAGCTAAATGAAATAAAAATGTGAAAAAGTATGGGATTTTGTCATAAATAATACCTATATTTGCAGAATATTTTCAAAAATATATTTTTAAACAATTTCTAAGTATCGCAACAAGTCAGATGAACAATGACCAGATTAAGGTGATGTTTGCTCAGGAAGAACATTGCAAGTACGCCGAGCAGATTGTCAACCTCATCTATGAATCAGCCTTGCAGCGTGGCACGGGTATAGCCCGTCGTTCGCCTGAATACATCGCCCAGAAGATCAAGGGCGGTAAGGCTGTAGTTGCTCTCTGTGACGACCGTCTGATAGGGTTCAGTTACATAGAGAGCTGGGAACACGGTGATTATGTGGCCACTTCGGGCCTCATTGTAGATCCCGAGTTCCGACGATTGGGGCTTGCTGCACGTATCAAGGCCAAGACTTTCGAGCTGGCGCGTCTTAGATTTCCGTTCGCGAAGATCTTCTCCATCACTACATCTCTGCCCGTGATGAAGCTTAACTCGCAGATGGGTTACCGTCCCGTGACATTCTCGGAACTTACTGATGATGAAGAGTTCTGGGCGGGTTGCAAGGGGTGTGTCAACTATGACATCCTGCAGCGCAACAACCGACGCATGTGTCTGTGTACAGGTATGCTGTACGATCCCAAGGCCAAGCTTGAGCGTCCGTCCAAGAGCCGCCCTTACTTTATGTGGGTTAAAAACCGGCTTGCAAAACTCTTCAAGCATTGACCGGCACCGGCCGGACTGACCGTTAACGGCCGTCAATATTTTTTACATTCTTAAAATTCAATTAGATTTCTCACCCGGGGTGAGTTGTATCCGATCTGATAGGGTAGATTGTATACAGCCCATCCGTAATACCATCATATAATGAAAAAGAAAGTAGTTCTCGCCTTCAGCGGAGGTCTCGACACCTCGTTTGCAGCAAAGTATCTCTCAGAGGATCTGGGTTATGAAGTACACACCGCCATCGCTAACACAGGCGGTTTCACCCCTGAGGAACTTGAACGTATCGAACAGCGTGCTATCGCTCTCGGAGCGGCCTCGCATGCGGCTCTCGATGTGACAGGCGATTATTACGACAAGAGCATACGCTATATGATAGCCGGCAATGTGCTCCGCAACGGCACATATCCCATATCGGTATCGTCCGAGCGTATTTTCCAGGCTATCGCCATCATCGAGTATGCCAAGAAAATCGGTGCCGATGCCGTGGCTCACGGCTCGACCGGTGCCGGTAATGATCAGGTGCGCTTTGACCTGACATTCCAGATCCTCGCTCCCGAGATCGAGATCATTACCCCCACACGTGACATGACGCTCACACGTGAGTATGAGATCGACTACCTGCGCAAGCATGGCATCGAGGCTGACTACAAGAAGATGGAATACTCCATCAACAAGGGCCTCTGGGGTACAAGTATCGGTGGTAAGGAGACCCTCCGCTCGGATCAGACTCTCCCCGACAGCGCATATCCCAGCCAGGTGACAGCCGAAGGCGAGGAGAAGATGACTATTACCTTTGACAAGGGTGAGGTAGTGGCTGTCAACGGCAAGGAGTATGCCGACCGTATCGAGGCCATCCGCGAGGTGGAGCGTCTCGGCTCGCGTTACGGCATCGGTCGTGACATGCACATCGGCGACACGATCATCGGCATCAAGGGTCGTGTGGGATTTGAGGCTGCCGGCCCGATCCTTATTATCGCGGCTCACAAGATGCTTGAGAAACATACTCTCACCAAGTGGCAGCAGTATTGGAAGGATCAGATCGGCACATGGTACGGTATGTTCCTCCACGAGTCACAGTATCTCGAACCCGTGATGCGCGACATGGAGAAATTCCTTGAGAACTCTCAGCGCAACGTGACAGGTACTGTCGAGATTACTCTCCGTCCGCTCGGTTATACACTGGTAGGCGTAGACTCTCCGTATGATCTTATGAAGACCGATTTCGGCGAATACGGTGAGGTCAATAAGGCTTGGAGCGCTGACGATGTCAAGGGATTCACCAAGATACTCGGCAACCAGATGAAGATATATCATAACGTGCAGAAGCGTAATGGCAACGAAGATTAAGGCCGGAATCATAGGTGGTGCCGGCTACACGGCCGGTGAGCTGCTGCGTCTGCTCATCAATCATCCGCAGGTCGAGGTGGCGTTCGTCCACTCGACGAGCAATGCCGGGGCTCCCGTCACCGACGTGCACGAGGGGCTTATCGGCGAGACCGATCTGACGTTTGCCGACAAGTATGATCTCGCGTCGTGCGACGTACTCTTCCTATGTCAGGGACACGGCTTCAGCCGCAAGTTCTGGGAGGAGAACGTTATGCCCGCAGGTCTCAAAGTCGTGGATCTCGCTCAGGATTACCGCGACGAGTCGGATGGTTATGTCTACGGACTCCCCGAGGTGAAACGCGATGCCGTCAGGGCATGTGACCGTCTTGCCAATCCCGGATGCTTCGCCACAGCCATACAGCTCGCTCTCGCTCCGCTTGCGGCCGCAGGGCTGCTCGACGGCGAGGTGCATGTCACAGGCATTACCGGCTCGACCGGTGCAGGTGTCAAGCCGGGCAGCACGACCCATTTCTCATGGCGCAACAATAATATGTCGGTCTACAAGGCATTCGAGCACCAGCATCTCAAGGAGATAAAGCAGACCCTCTCGGGCCTGCAGGGCGGCAAGGTGCCTGACATAAGTTTTATCCCGGTGCGGGGTGACTTCGCACGCGGCATATTTGTCATGGCTGATATTACCACATCGCTCACTCAGGATGAGGCTGTAAAGCTATATAAGGATTTTTACGCTGATGCCGAGTTCACACATGTGTCCGACCGGCCTGTTGACCTCAAGCAGGTGGTAAACACTAACAAGTGTGTTATCTCGCTCGAAAAGCACGGTGACAAGCTGTTGATACTTAGCGCTATCGACAATCTGCTCAAAGGCGCTTCGGGTCAGGCCGTGCAGAATATGAACCTGATGTTCGGTCTGCCCGAACGGACAGGTCTCGCGCTCAAACCGTCGGCGTTTTAAAGAATAAATTGATTATGAATCTGTTTGACGTATATTCACTATATGATATAGAGCCGGTCAGAGGAGAGGGCTCGTATGTATTCACGGCCGACGGCACCCGTTATCTCGACCTTTACGGCGGTCATGCCGTCATCTCTATCGGACATGCTCATCCGCGTTATGTCAAGGCTGTCAGTGACCAGGTGGCCCGACTCGGATTTTACTCCAACTCGGTAAAAAACGGACTTCAGGAAACGCTGGCTGAGAAACTGGGCCGGCAGAGCGGTTATGATGACTATGCGCTGTTTCTCTGCAACTCGGGAGCCGAGGCAAATGAGAATGCGATGAAGCTGGCATCGTTCACCACAGGACGCAGCAGGATTCTTGCATTTGACCGGGCTTTCCACGGACGTACTTCCGGCGCAGTCGCCGTTACGGACAATCCTAAGATACAGGCTCCGTTCAACGCTACGGATAATGTCGTGTTCGCTCCGCTCGGTGACATCGAGGCCGTTAAGAAATATCTTGCTACAGGCGAGTTTGCCGGTGTGATCATCGAAGGCATTCAGGGCGTGGCCGGAATACGCATGGTTGATGACGAGTTTCTTCGTCAGCTCCGTGAGGCCTGTGACGCTACAGGTACATTACTGATACTTGATGAGATACAGTCAGGCTACGGACGCACGGGCCGATTCTTCGCTCATCAGCATGCCGGTGTACGCGCCGACATCGTCACATGCGCCAAAGGCATTGCCAACGGTTTCCCTATGGGAGCCGTGCTCATCGCTCCGTCCATCGAGGCAAAGAAGGGTATGCTCGGCACCACGTTCGGAGGCAATCATCTGGCCTGTGCGGCAGCTATCGCCGTGCTTGATGTGATGGCTGACGAGCAGCTTGTCGCTAATGCCGCCGAGGTCGGTAATTATCTCCTCGAACGGCTCAACGATATTGCCGGACGCTGTGACGAGATTGTTGAGGTGCGTGGCCGTGGTCTGATGATAGGCATCGAGATCAAGGGCTCGGCCTCGGACCTGCGTAAGCGTCTGCTGTTTGACAAGAAGATATTTACCGGCGGTGCAGGTGAGCACACTGTGCGTCTGCTCCCGGCCCTCGGCATCACTAAGGAGCAGGCTGATGTATTCCTCGAAAATTTCGAACAGCTGCTTAAAACCGTCTAACGATTTTTGACTAAGGACTAATGACTAATTTCACAACTGTAAAAGATATAGGCCCGCTCGATCTCGCCGTCAGGGAGGCGCTTGAGGTCAAGGCCAACCGTTTCGGATATACCGATCTCGGCCGCAACAAGACTCTGTTGATGATATTCTTCAACTCGTCGCTCCGCACCCGTCTGAGCACACAGAAGGCTGCTATGAATCTCGGCATGAACGTGATGGTGCTCGATGTCAATCAGGGCGCTTGGAAACTGGAGACCGAACGCGGTGTGGTCATGGACGGCGACAAGGCCGAGCATCTGCTTGAGGCCATACCCGTCATGGGATCGTACTGCGACATTATCGGTGTACGTTCGTTTGCCGGACTGAAAGATAAGGCCGAGGACTATGAGGAGAGAGTGATAAACCAGTTCATCAAATACTCCGGCCGTCCCGTCTTCTCGATGGAGGCCGCTACGCGTCACCCGCTCCAGAGTTTTGCCGACCTCATCACCATCGAGGAGTACAAGACCAAGGAGCGCCCCAAGGTGGTGATGACATGGGCGCCTCACCCCCGCGCGCTCCCGCAGGCTGTGCCCAACTCGTTTGCCGAGTGGATGAACGCCACGGACTATGACTTTGTCATCACCCATCCCGAGGGTTACGAACTCGCTCCGGAGTTTGTAGGTAACGCACGCGTTGAGTATGACCAGCGCAAGGCCCTTGAGGGTGCTGATTTTGTCTATGCCAAGAACTGGTCGGCATACGCTGATCCCAATTACGGCAAGGTGTTGTCGACCGACCGTGACTGGACCGTCGATGCGGCCAAGATGGCGCTTACCGACAATGCTTATTTCATGCACTGTCTGCCCGTACGCCGCAATATGATCGTGACCGACGATGTCATTGAGTCAGAGCGCTCGATAGTGATTCCCGAGGCTGCCAACCGTGAGATTTCGGCTCAGGTGGTGCTGAAACGTCTTCTCGAAAGCATTCGTTGACCGGCTATGTCAGAACAGATAAAGGTAATAAAAATCGGCGGTAATATCGTAGACAATCCCGAGGCACTCGCCCGGTTTGTCAGCGACTTCGCGGCCATGCCGGGACGTAAGATTCTCGTGCACGGCGGAGGCAAGGAGGCTACGCGACTCAGTTCGCGTCTTGAGATTCCGACCACTATGATAGAGGGGCGTCGTGTGACTTCGCGCGAGACGCTCGATGTGGTGACTATGGTCTATGCCGGACTTGTCAACAAGCGTATCGTATCGATGCTTCAGGCCGCAGGCTGTAACGCTATAGGCCTGAGTGGAGCGGACGGTAATGCTATCAGGGCCACACGCCGTCCCGCCGCTCCGATCGATTACGGATATGTAGGTGACATCGCTCCCGAGGGGGTGAACACTCATCTGCTCGGATCGTTGCTCGATGCAGGATTCGTACCGGTATTCTGCGCCATCACGCATGACGGAGCCGGCACGCTGCTCAACTGCAATGCCGACACTATCGCATCATCGGTGGCCATAGGTGCGTCGCGTCTTGCACCGACCGATCTGATATACTGTTTTGAACAGCCAGGGGTCATGGAGGACATCGAACGTAGCGATTCGCTCATACCTCTGATCACGCCCGACACATACGCTTCACTGCGTCAGAGCGGTGTCGTGAACAAGGGTATGATACCGAAACTGGACAATTCGTTCCGCGCCATCGATGCAGGTGTGCGCAGTGTCATCATCAAGCATGCCGCTAACCTGCTGACGGATGTAGGCACAGTCCTCAAAAACTGATTAAACACCCTCCAAGATGTCAATCGAGGCCGAAATAGAACTGTTGAGCCGCATGGTGGCTACTCCCTCGCTGTCGCGACAGGAGGGGGACACCGCGACGCTGATATACGATTATCTCGCCGTGGCCGGAGCATCGCCACGAAGAATCGGCAACAATGTATGGACTGTAAGCGAGGGCTTTGACCCGCATCGTCCTACGCTGATGCTGAACTCTCACCACGACACTGTGCGTCCGGCTTCGAGTTACACACGCGACCCGTATGCACCGACCGTCGAGAACGGCAGGCTTTACGGACTCGGCAGTAATGATGCCGGGGCATCTGTGGTGTCGCTGATACGCACTTTCCTTGACCTTCGTGCCGCAAAACTACCGTACAATCTGCTGTTAGCTATTACAGCCGAGGAGGAGGTAGGTGGCGAAGGGGGAATGCGTGCGTTTCTCCCGATGCTCGCGGAGGAAGGTATCACTGTCGATTGTGCGATAGTAGGCGAGCCGACAGGTATGCAACCCGCGGTGGCCGAGCGCGGTCTTGTCGTGCTCGACTGTGTAACCGAGGGTGTGACAGGTCATGCCGCGCGAGGGGAGGGCATAAATGCCATCTATCGTGCGATGGAGGATATTGACCGTCTGCGCTCGTACGTATTTCCGCTTACATCGCAGGTGCTCGGCCCCGTGACGCTCAATGTCACTCAGATAGATGCCGGTTGGCAGCACAACGCTATACCCGACGTGTGTAAGTGGGTCGTGGATATACGCACTACAGACGCGTATACCAATGAAGAGGTGGTGGAACTGTTGCGTGCACAGGTGCGATGGTCGACTCTGACACCGCGCTCTACGCGTGTGCGTGCTTCGGTGATTGACACTTCGCATCCTCTTGTAAAAGCGGCGACAGAATTGGGAGGCAGGACATTCGTGTCACCAACCACCAGCGACATGTCACTGATGTATGACTTCCCGTCGCTGAAAATAGGTCCCGGACAGTCATCCCGCAGCCACTCGGCGGATGAATATGTGTGTCTGTCTGAGATAGAGGAGGCTATCGACATGTACCGACGCATGCTTTTGAATCTGAAATTATAAGAACCGATATACCGATTATATAATGAAACTTTGGAGCAAGGGCTTTGAGCCTGATAAGATGATAGAACAGTTCACTGTCGGAAAGGACCGTGACCTGGACCTGCGTCTGGCCCGCTA
The DNA here is from genome assembly GCA_014802015.1 of Bacteroides sp. Taxonomy (GTDB): domain Bacteria; phylum Bacteroidota; class Bacteroidia; order Bacteroidales; family Muribaculaceae; genus Duncaniella. Next base: position 167,860 of record JAAVDB010000017.1, on the reverse strand, counting down.
TGACGTGCAGGGCTCGATGGCGCATATACGTATGCTTGAGAGTATCGGACTTCTTGAGTCGGACGAACTCGAAGTGCTGCTCAAGGCGCTCGGCGAGATTGCCGAGGTCATAGAGCGCGGTGAGTTTGTCATCGAGGAGGGTGTGGAGGATGTGCACTCGCAGGTCGAGTTCATGCTTACCGCCAAGCTCGGCGACATAGGCAAGAAGATACATTCGGGCCGTTCGCGCAATGATCAGGTGCTGGTCGACCTCAAGCTGTTCATGCGTGACGAACTGCGCCACATAGCCGGTGCTGTCGAGCGGTTGTTCAATCGACTGCTCGCACTCAGCGAGGAGCATAAGGAGAAGCTGATGCCGGGCTACACCCATCTTCAGGTGGCGATGCCTTCGTCGTTCGGATTGTGGTTCGGTGCGTATGCCGAGTCTCTTGCCGATGATATGCAGATGCTCGTGGCGGCCTATAACATTGCCAATCAGAATCCGCTCGGGTCAGCCGCCGGTTACGGCTCGTCATTCCCGCTGGACCGCGAGATGACTACACGTCTGCTCGACTTCGGGACACTGCATTATAACGTAGTGGCCGCTCAGATGTCGCGCGGCAAGACCGAGCGCGCAGTGTCAATGGCTATCGGTGCAGTTGCATCAACACTCGGACATCTGGCGATGGATGTGTGTATGTGGATGTGTCAGAATTTCGGTTTCGTGTCGTTCCCTGACGAGCTGACCACCGGGTCATCGATCATGCCGCATAAGAAGAATCCTGATGTGTTCGAGATAATGCGCGGCAAGTGTAACCGTCTACAGGCTGTTCAGAATGAGATCGCGCTGCTCACGGCCAATCTCCCGTTAGGGTATAACCGCGACCTACAGCTGTTGAAGGATATAATCTTTCCCGCATCGACCGAACTTATTGAGTGTCTTGACATGGCTGACTTCATGCTTCAGCACATCCGCATAAAGAGCGATATTGTCGAGGATCCGCGTTACGATTACCTGTTTACAGTCGAGGAGGTCAATCGGCTGGTGCTTGAGGGGATGCCGTTCCGTGAGGCGTACAAGAAAGTCGGACTTGAGGTTCAGGATGGCACCTACCGACCCGTCCGCGAAGTACATCACACGCATGTGGGCAGCATCAATAACCTTTGCAACAAGGAGATTGCCGATAAATTCGCCTCAATCGCGTCAAGGATGAAGTAGAATCTCGCTAAAATTGCGCATAAAAAACAGGAGAAAAGCATTGCTTTTATAATGCTTTTCTCCTGTTTTTTGTCGGAATATATCCCTTTACCAGTTGTCGCTGCGGAATGATGAGGCGGGGAGGCCGGCCTGATTGTAGAGGCAACCCTTGACATAGTCCTTGAAGGCGTAACGCACGGCTACCGGTGCGGTTACTTCGGGCGATGATACGATAATTGTCTGCATGTCCTTACCGAAGCGTGCTTTGGCCGGATGGAACACTTTGTCCTCGCCTGCCACCTCAAATCCATCGAGGGGCTGACGCATTGTCGTTAGACCCTTACCTACGTTGTCGAAGTGTACGGTCATCTCGTTGCCCGAGGTCTCGGTTGACTTAAAGAGCGGGCCTGACACGAGGAGTCCGTCGTTACCGTAGACTTTTCCTACTGCGAGATAAGCAAAGCGGTTTCCGACCGTTTTCTTGTCCATCGGGTGAATGGTATTGGGATATCCTGCATCAATCAGGCATATCATACCTGAGTTGGGTATCGAGTCGAGACACATTACCTGAGCCTCGCGAAGATAGGCCGAATTTTTGCCCTTGCCTTCTCCCTTATTATAGTTGAAAGGGGCGATCTGTGCGTAGAGGAAAGGAAATTCGCCGACACCCCAGCGGTTGCGGTAATCCTTGACCATGGCTGGAAACAGACGGGTGTAAAGGTCGGGGTAATCCATATTGGCCTCACCCTGATACCACAGGAATCCTCTGATGCCGTAACCGACGATGGGATTCATCATGCCGTTGTAGAGGATGCAGGCGTTCTGCACCTCAGGCATATCGCGATAGGGTGCTACGGCCTCGCCGCTCATCCATGCCTCGACACGCGAGCCTCCATAGCTGGTGTGGATGATGCCGACCGGGATGTGAAGCGCCTCGTTGAGTTTGCGTGCGAAGAAATAGGCTGTGGCAGAAAATTCCGGCACTGTGGCGGGGGATGCCTCCTCCCATTTACCCGAGCAATCGTCAAGAGGCTCGCCGGTCATTTTGGCCCCCACGGTAAACATGCGGATGTCAGGATTGGTGGAAGTGATGATCGCATCCATCGATTCGAGCACGGGGTCGCCGTAACGTCCGCTCATGCGCATATCCATATTGGACTGGCCCGAGCACACCCACACCTCGCCGATCATGACGTTATTGATGGTGAGTGCGTCGCCGTCGCTGATGGTGACGGAGTATGGTCCTCCGGCCTGTGGTGTGGCGACGTTGACCGACCAGTCACCATCCTTGCCGGCGGTGATAGAGTACGCCTTGCTGTCCCATGACGGGGTGACGGTGACCTTGCTGTCCGGGCGTGCCGTACCCCACAGTCTGACGTCAGACTGCTGCTGAAGCACCATATTATCGGAAATTACAGCGGGTAGTTTTATCTCGGAATGCACACCTGTGTACACACCGGATAACATGGCCAATAACAGGACTGTTTTTTTCATCGTAAACGTAAATTTTTATTTCTTTATTTTATAAGTATAGACGTGAAACTGTGCGGCCTCAGAACGGTGGAATAATTCTTGCCGTCTAATGCAAACTCCACGGGATTTTCATTATCTGTACGGTTGCCCATAATTACGGCCACGCTGCCGTCAGGATTCTCAAAAGCGATCATATCGCTGTCGGCAGGTGTGTTCAGACGGTAAGCCCCGGTCCTGACATTGTGCGAGAGTTGTTTCATGAGGTAATATTCGGGATTGAAGGTCACCTCCTTGGTCGCCTTGTCGATGGTTACCATTGAGTTCTGATTCCATCCCCAGGGGCTCACGCCGGGACGGGGCAGGATCATATTCCAGTAATGATAAGAATTGGCACCGTTGACAAAGTAGTGACGCATGAGGTCCCATGTGTACTCGGCATAGTCCCATGAATTGTGGCCGTCGCCACACTCAGTCTCGGTCTGCATGAGCATCAGATCGGGATATTCCTCATGGATTACCGGGATGGTTTTCTTACCATCCCACTGGAATCCTGCGCCTTTGACGTATTTTGATGCGTAGGCATCGTTCATGGCTGTGCGGACATAATTGGGATCGGAGGTGTTGATGGTTCCGAAAATAATGTCGGCGTCGACGTTGTTTTTCTCAAACGTAGGCCCGAGATAACGGCCTACGAAGTACACGAGGTCCTCGGGACGCCACTTGCAACTCGGGAATATCTGATTGCTGCAAGGCTCGTTCTGCGGGCACACGGCGCTGATCTTGATACCTTCGTCGGCATACGCATCGATAAATTTCACGAAATAATCGGCATAGGTGCTCAGGTAGCCGTCCTGCATCTTGAATCCCGTGCTTTTATCGGCTATGGCTCGCTCTTTCGGCAGCCCGTTATACTTGTCGTGGGGTGTGGATGCGTAGTGATTGTTGGTCTTCATCCATGCCGGTGGAGTCCAGGGCGAGGCCCATACTCTGAGCGAGGGATTGACTTTCATCGCGGCCTTGATGTAGGGGATGAGGATATAGCGGTCACGTGAGATATTGAAGTTCTGAAGTCCGAAATCGTCAGCCGTATCGTCATACGAATAGTAGCTTAACGAGAAGTCATTGGCTCCCAGGGGCATGCGGCAATAGTCGAATGCTGCACCGTCAGGCGAGAACAGTGCATTGATAACCTCCTGCTGACGCTCGGCGGGGAGGATCTGCAGTGCGTCCCATCCCATCTCGTTAAAGCATCCGCCGATGCCCTTCACTTCCTGAGCTTTGTCATTCTTGTTCAGCTCGATGGCCTTGGATGAGATGTTACGGCTTACTTCCACTTTCTGCTTTTCCCATCCGTTTTGCTGAGTGGAGGTGTAAGATTCGACTTTCTGCGCGAATGCTGCTGTCGCAAGCATGGCGCATATCCCCAAAGTAATTGTCCGATGATTCATTATGATAAAAATAGATGATGATTGATTATTTATTATTCCACATCCCAGTCGTCGGTGCGGAAGGGGAGGAGCGGCAGGCCGGGGACGTTATAGACCGACGGCTCGGGGACGTTGCGGAAACAGTATCTCACGGCCACAGGCTCGGGCACGTCGGGCGAACTTACAGCCAGACGGCAGGTCTTTTCCTCAATCTCGGCAAATGCGGGATGAAACACCCGGTCGGCTCCGGCTATCTCGAAACCTGTGAGCGATGTCCACATGGGCGAGAGGCCGTTGGGGGCATTGGTCACGTTCACATAGATTTTGCCGTCGATGACCTCCATTGACTCATATTCGGGCGAGCGCGAGCCGAACCCGGTCATGCCGTAAGCGTCGGCGAGGGCGAGCCATGCGAGACGCTCGGCGGGGGTGAATTTGTCGGTCGGATGGATGAAATTATACTGACCCGCGTCAAGGGTCGATGCGATGCCGCTGTGAGGGATGAGGTGTCCGGCACGGGCCTGAGCTTCGCGCAGCAGTGCTGCCGAGGTCTTGTCGTCCCCCTCGTAGCGGAAAGGTGCGATCTCGACGAAATAGAACGGTTTCTCATCACCGCCATCCCAGCGTGTGCGCCAGTCATTTACCATCGAGGCCATCAGGCGGTCATAGATAGGGGCGTTGTGGCGGTTGCTCTCGCCCTGATACCACAGGAAGCCTTTGACTCTGTAATCGGTGAACGGGGCCACCTTGGCATTGTAGAGGAGGCAGGGCTGATTCCATGCATCGGTCTTGGTGCCCTCGTCGAGATGTTCGAACGTGTATCCGTCAAACGTGCTGATAGCCTCGCGTGACATCCACGGCTCGATGCGCGAACCTCCGAGGGTCGATACGATGATGCCGACGGGAACGTCGAGCACATCGTTGAGGTAACGGGCGAAGAGATAGGCTACGGCACTCGAATTGGCCACGTTGTCAGGCGTATTCGTCCACCACTCACCCGCCACGTCGGTCTGCGGAGTTTTGGCCGACGAACGCACCCATTGACCGTTTTTGGAGTCGGGGGTGAAAATGCGTACCGGGGTCGAGGCTTTGGCCCGGGCGATGACGGTGTTGGTGCCGTAGAGAGGCTGACGGTCAAAACCGCGCATCGGCATCTCCATATTTGACTGACCCGAGCAGAACCATACTTCACCCGATAGGACATTGCTCAGTGTCACCTGTGAACCGTCGCTTTCGGAGATCTTGATCTCGTACGGCCCACCGGCTTCGGGTGTTGCAACGGTGACGCTCCACAGCGAGTCACGGCCTACGGTCGCGGTCGACGTACGGTCGTTCCACCCGGGAGTGACCGAAATTTTGTCACCCGGTGTAGCTTTTCCCCATATTTTCACATCGCTCCTCTGCTGAAGCACCATCCCGTCCGAAAGTATGTGCGGCAGGATAATCCGTGCTCCGGCAGGCTGTGCTGACAACAGACCCAGCATCAGCGCGAGTGAGGCGACGGATGTATTGACTGTCTTTTTCATATATAATATTATGTACTGCGAATATACGACTTTTTTTGTTAAGTAACTCTTAAAAATTAAACGTCACTAAGTTTTTCCTAAGCTCCCCTTGTAAGACTTTTATATTCTCTGTGGCTTTATTTTGGCAAAAATCCTCTCATTCATCAGTCGTTTATATCCATAAACTCCTTCTTCATTCGTTGATTTTTGCTCAAAATAAAGTTCACATATAATATAAATTAATTTTCAAGAGTTACTTAAAAATCAGCCCCGCGCAGGAATAATTCCCGTCGCGGGGCCGACTATCGTAGAACAATAGCTTTCTTTCGATTATTTCACTTTCACATCAATAGTGAGAATGTCGGTGAAATTATACTTCTTGTATGTATCGTTGACGTTCGCACCGATACGTACCCAGTATTTCATGCTATACTTGATGGGAATTTTGGACGAAAGCTCGATCTCCTGACCCTCCTCATCGGCGGTGATTTTTCTCAGACCGGGAGTGTAGTTGCCGTCACCCTCGGTGCCGCAATACTGTGTGCGTGAGATCCACATGCAGCACTCGTTGGGGGCAGGCATTGTCATTCCGTCCTTGGCGTTGCGCTTGAACTTGAACGACGCCTTGAGATAGCCGTCCTCGTCGATGTAGGGGGCCTTGACCCATTCGAGTGTGAGGTAAGGGGTGACGGTGAAGTCAACCTTGGTGGAACTGCCGCTGTTGAGCTGGACCTTGGCAGCCTCGACATCCTCGTAGAATGCGCCCTGATAGGGGATCACCGAATAGGTGCCGGCAAACAGCTTGGTGTTGATGTACGAGCCGTCCTGACGCATGTTGAGATTCTGAGGTGTCACTGTCACGTCGGGATCACCGTTGGCATAACTCTCCTCGACGATACGGATAGCCATGCTGCCCTGACCGTTTGCGGTCTGGAAGGGATTGCCCTCGTTGTCAAAGATCTGGCCCTGCAGGGTGGCATCCGGTGCGTCGTAGTTGTCCTTCTCGCAGGATGTCATTCCGAGAACAAGGAGGAATGAAGCTAATATTTTGATAGTCTTTTTCATACTGATTTAAGAGCTTGTGCTATTAATACTGATTGTTCTGAACCAGAAGCGGGTTGAGGGTTCTCTGTCCGTTGGGAATCTGATCGTAGTAATTCTTAGTGGCGAACGAGAGTGAGTTGTTGGCACGCTCGCATACGCGGGTCTCGTAGATGTACTTGCCGACGGGGTTGCCTGACTCAGCGTCGACGGTAGCGTCCTTGACAAACATGAAGGGAGCGAGCATGCGGCGACGGTAGTTGTGGATCTGAGTGTCGAATGTGAACCAGCGGCGGAGATCCCAGTAGATCTTGTGCTCGAAGGCCAGCTCCTTGTAGCGCTCTACACGCACGGCGTGGAGCCCCTTGTTAGGAGCGAAGACGAACGAGTTGATACCTGTGCCACGCTCCTGAAGCATGGGAGTGGTCGATGACAGTTCGGCAGTCGAAGCGATGAGTGTAGCGCCGGCACGGCTGCGGACCTTGTTCATGCATTCCATGGCATCATCCAGGAGGCTTTTGCCGTCGAGAGTGGTAACGCCGTTCTGAGCAAGCTCGACGGCAGCCTCTGCGCGGTTGAGGAGTACCTCGGCATAACGGATGTCGATCCAGGTCTGGGTGCCGCGGTGCAGCTGGGTCTCGGCAACGGTCCAGTTGGTGTTGATCCATTTCAGGCCGTGGAATCCGGTGAGAGTGGCGGGACCTCCACCTGTGGTGGGGCCGTCCGAGCCGTTGATCTTGAGGTTGGATCCGTTGTAGGCGTATGACTCACCGTCCTTGGGATTCTTGGATGCGACTACGACATTGTTCTTGAACCAGTCTACGTTAGACCATGCTGTGGTTGTCTGACCGTCATCGGCCACGAATTTTGCAATGGGAGTCGAGGGGTCGACATTCTCTTTGATGAGACCGGCGCGGATGTCGAGACATACGCCCTTGTAGGTCTCGCCGGGGATCATGATCGAGCCTTTGAGTCGGGGCTCGGCGTTGGCGAAGAGTTCCTTCTCGTCATTGAACACGATGTAATTACCGTCCTCGTCAACGACCTTGAGATGACCTGTGGCGGGATCGAGGGGGAGTCCGTCGAAGAGCTCGACCCAGTCGAGCGTCACATTGTAACGGTCACCGTAAGTGGTGGTCATGCGGGGCGGACAGTAAACGGCGTCAAAGCTGTGAACGTTGTTGTTGATGTTGTACTGGCGAACGAACACGCTTTCGGAGCTCTTGTCGGCGTTGAGGAAGACGTTGCGGAAATTCTCGCTCTTGTCGGCATCAGCCTCGTAGAGTGCGTAACCGCCCTTCTCGGTCTCAAGCGCGGCTTTGTAAGCCTGAGTGAAGTAGTCATTGGCGCGTGATGCGGGCAGACCGCACACCTGTACGCCATCAACGCTATAATTGTACATTTCACCGTATTTCGCTACGGAAGCTGCATAGAGGGCTACGCGCGATTTGAACGCGGCGGCCACGTAACGGTTGGCACGGCCGGCGACCTTGTTGGCGGTCATGTTCTCGATGGCATAGTCAAGGTCTTCGAGGATGAAGTCGATGCAATCCTCATGGCTGCTGCGGGCCACCCAGAGGTCAGAGTCGTCACCTGTGGCCTGCTGGGGTTTGGTAATGATAGGCATGCCGCCGTATCTCTTGACCATTGCGAAGTAAGTGTAGGCACGGATAAATTTGGCCTCGGCGATCCAGCTCTCGGCACCGGTGAGTGTGCCTACGTACTGGGGCAGGTCCTCGATGAGGACGTTGGCCTGACGTATCACCTTGAAGCCCTCGCTCCAGTAACCCTTCTGAGGTACATAAAGGCCGGTCTGGTTACGGTTGACTGATTCGCCCGTGCTGACCATATCCCATACGATACAGTTCCATCCGAAGAAACCGTCCTTGCCACCGCCGTCATCGGTCATGTTGAAGTCCTCCATGGGCAGGCGGCCGTAGAGTCCGGCCATGTAGGCGGTGATGCCGCCCTCGCTGTAGATGTCCGAGCCGGAGATGATGTTTTTGGGCTCAATATCAAGATCAGAGCATGAACTGATAGTCGCACATGCGGCTAAGCCCAGTAATATATGTTTTAGATAATTCATTGTTACGATCTTTTAGAATGCCAGAGATAATCCGAAGTTAAAGGTCTTGTTAAGAGGATACATATAGCCGTAGAGGTTGGCGGGCTTCTCCGGGTCAACACCCTTGACATTGGTGAATGTCAGCAGGTTATATGCGTTCATGTATACTCTGAAGTTGCTGATGCGTGCATATTTCATCCATTTGGAGGGGAAGGTGTAGCCGACCTCAAGAGTCTTGAGACGGATGTAATCGCCCTTCTGGATAGCGAACTCCGAGTTGGCGTCGGGTGTGGTGCCGCCGTAGGAGTAGTAGCCGGATATCCACTGAGCAGAGGGATCGTAGGGATCCTGCTTGGGATCAACCGGATGCCAGCGGTCAAGGAAGTAATCAAGGGCATTGCCGTCAAACTGAAGCGGAGCGGTGAGCTGCTCGCCGTAAGCGATGTATGACTTGCCGGCACCCTGCCATGTCATGCTGAGGTCGATGCCCTTCCATGCGCCGGTGAGGTTGATACCGTAGTTGACGAGGGGATAGTTGCGCTTGTTCTGGAATGCCGAGAAGTCGCCTGATGCGAGTGTTGTGGCGATGGGATAGCGGTCATTGTCGTCGATGGTGCCGTCACCGTTCCAGTCCTCGTAGATGTAGTCACCGGGGAGTGTGCTGTTGCCTGCGAATACGGGTGAGTTTGCGATCTGGTCATAGCTCTCGTAGCGGCCTGCCGCACCCCAGCCGAACCAGATGTCGTTGTAACGGTTGCAGTTGTTGCGGTCTTTCCAGTTGCTATACGAGTTACCAGAGGGATTTCTCTCGACGTAGCGGTACTCGGAACGTGTGTAGGAGATGTTGCCGGTCACGCTGTAGGTGAAGTCGCCCACGCGGTTGTAGTGGCGCAGCTCAAGTTCTATACCGCGGGTGCGGTCGCTGTTGAGGTTCTCCTGCGACATTGCCGCACCGAATGATCCGGGGATGTTGCCGATGCGGCTGGCGAGGAGGCCGTCACGGTCACGCTTGAAGAGTTCGAGAGTGAAGCCAAGGCGGTTGCTCAGGACATCGGCATCGATACCGAAGTTCATGGTCTTTACGGTGTACCATGTAATGTTCTCGTTGGGAGCTGCACGGAATCCGAGTGAGTTCTGTACCTTGCCGTCGAACACGTAGCCCTTGGGATAGTTGTTGTAAGTGCCACCCGAGGTGTTGGGATAGTCGTAACCGGTGATGTACTGATAGTCGAGAGCGCCGTCATCACCCATCTTGCCCCATGAGAAGCGGAACTTGAGGTTGTTGAGGAACTCGACGTTCTCCTTGAGGAAGCTTTCCTCCGAGATGCGCCATCCGGCTGATACGCTCGGGAAGAATCCCCAGCGCTTGTTGGCGGGGAACTTGGATGAACCGTCGCGACGGAAAGCAAACTCAGCGAGATATTTTCCGGCGAAAGAGTAATTCAGACGTCCCACGAGTGACTTGTTGGCTCGCTCGGAGATGCCGCTGGCATTAGCGGTACCGATCTGCTCGTCGTCATCACCTGCGAAGAGGTAGGGGAGATAGATCGAGAAGTTACGCTGTGCCGAGATGTTGTCACCCTTCGAGTAGCTTTCCTCCCAGAGGAGCATGGCACCTACGGTGTGTGCGCCGAATGTATTGTCATAGCTTACGCCGGCCTGCCACAGGCGGGTCCAGCTGTTGCCATAGTAACGGCTGAGATAGGTGGGACTGTTGCGGGTCACCGGATTGTAGGCGCCGGTTGACTCGTCATAGTTATACTCGTTGAATGCCAGCTGATAGCTTGAGTTGTCAGCGATGGTGTTGTCGTAGCTGAAGAGGCCGCGAGCCTTGAGACCCTTTACCCAGGGGAGGTCGTAGGTGGCTTCGAACTGGGATGTGATGATCTTGTTCTGGTTCTTTTTAAATCCGCTGATGTCCTTATCGATCATCGCCACGGGGTTGATGATGTCGGCCTTGGGATTCTGCAGATACTGAGGATTGTTGTTGGCATAGACGGGCTGGTCAGGTACTGAGCGCCACAGGTTCTTGAATACCTCCCAGGAGTCTTTATAGGGACGGTTGCGGTTGTCGATAGTACCTGACAGGCGTGCCGATATGCGTAGGCCTTCGAGAATCTCGGCGCTGATGTTGGAGCGTACGTTGTAGCGGTTATAGTCCATGCTTCCTGTTTTCCAGAAGCCTTCCTGACTCATGTAGCCGAAGTTGACATAGTAGTCATACTTCTTCGAGCCGCCGCTGATAGCGACGTTGTGGCTCTGCTGAGGTGCGGTGTTACGGATCACGGCGTCATACCAGTCGGTCGAGGTGAGTGTACCGTCATAGTAGGGGGCGAACTGCTCGTCGGTGTAAGTGAGGCGCGGATTGGTGAGGTTGCGCATCGACTTCTCGTTGAACAGGGTCATACGGTCGATGGCACCGACAGGTTTCAGAATTTCAGAAGGTTTCTGAATACCGTAATACATGCTGTACTCGACCTTGGCCTTGCCTTCCTGACCACGCTTGGTGGTGACGAGGATGACACCGTTGGCGGCGCGTACACCGTAGATGGCAGCCGACGCATCCTTGAGGACGGAGATTGACTCGACATCGTTGGGGTCGATACGCTCAAGGTTGCCGCGGGGCACACCGTCGACCACGACGAGTGGGCTGCCGCCGTAACCGCGGATGTCGAAGTTGCCCTGACCGAACTCACCCGGCTCGGATGTGTTCTGGGTCACACGTACACCGGCGATCTTACCGGTGAGCATGTTCTTCGTGTCCTGAGTCTTGGTGGCTACGAGCTGCTTGTTGTCGATCTGTGATACGGCACCGGTGAGGGTCGATTTCTTCTGTGTGCCGTAACCGACCACTACCACTTCGTCAAGCATGCTTGTGTCCTCCTTCATGTCGATCTGATAGGAGGAAGATCCGTCGAGTCTGACCTTGACGGGAAGGTAACCGATATAGGAAACCTCGATGGTCCCCTTGTTGTTGGCGGTGGGAATGTTAAGGCTAAATTCGCCGTTAACATTGGTGGCAGAGGCAATGTTAGTGCCCTGGAGCTTGACAGTAGCTCCGATCAGTGGGTCACCGTTCTGGTCGTTGACCACACCGGTGATGAGTCTGCCTTGCGACATAGCTGTGAGCGCAAAGCACAATAGCAGAGATGCAATCCATAACCTCCTCCCCATTTGAGAGATGGATTTTAGGATCTTTCCATGGTTTTTGTGACAGGATTGTTCCATTGTAAAAATTATTAATAAATCATGTAGTGTGATTAAATTTTTGGTGAATAATCAGAGTTAAGGTTGATTAACATCCGCAAATGTATGGCCGGGAAATTAAATACGCTCTAAATCCCGAGTTAATCGACAATTAATCGGTCCGTAAATGTATGATTATGTCGTAATTAATTGATGTGCCCCCGATTTCGGACAGAAGTTGAGGAAATGTTAATAAGAGTAAAGATTAGTGATTAAGCGTTTATTAATCCGTGTGAAAAAGGTGCTTGAATGTCGCGTAAAAATAGTGAAAAATCAGTATGAGTATCGAAAAAATTTTATACCTTTGTTTCCACTGACGTTTTATTAATGACGCTACATTAAAGACACAATGAATTGGGAACGATATTTTACCTTATTTCTATTCACAGTCATAATCTCGGTTGCCGCGACAGCATCTGATTTCGGTCTGCGGTTCAAATCCAATTCTTACCCTATGCCTAAGCGGACGATGCTTGTCGTAGGTGAGGATTATGCGTTTGAAAATGAATTGAGAGTGGGGTTTCACTTCAATTTCTATGAGAGTCCGATGTTCGGAGCCATAGTGTCGGTCATAGGCAATGACGGTACTATAGTCTCGGCCATGGCATCGCATCAGAATGACAATACCTGTATAATCGGTCTTGTGGTTAATGACCGAATGACGCAGATCAAGAATGCCGTGGCTTTTGATCCGGGCCGTGATGACCAGATAGACCTGACTATAGACAGACGTCAGGGTAAGGCTGTGCTCAAGTTCAATAATTATGAGGAGATAGAATTGCCTTACGATTTCTCGGCCATGACATCGGCTGAGATCATATTCGGCCTCGACCGCAAACATACTATAATAGATGTGGCACCCATCGAACTGAGGGATGTGCTCGTGTTCATAGACGGCCAGAACCGTTATCACTGGAATCTGAAATATCACGACACGGATTCAACCAGTGTCGACGACATAAGCAAGGCTACGGCTAAGGCCGTCAACCCTCACTGGCTGCTGGATGATCATACCGACTGGTCAAAGATATATTCGGCAAGGAAACAGGACCGTCTGCAGACGGCGTTTGATCCGCGCAGCGAGAAGTTTTATATAGCCGGTGACGAAAAGATCGTCGAATGGTCGCCGGCCACGGGTGACAGCACGGTGTATGAAGTGGCCGGAGGATTTCGCCCGATGTCTTATTCAAATCATCTGCTGTATGACACGATCACGGGACGTCTGCTCAATTATAATCTGAAGGAGGGTGTGACGTCGACATTTGACTTTGGCACACGTCGCTGGTCGCTGTCGGATGTCTCGTCTGACAATGCCGAGGCCCGCTATGCCAATCATGCATTCGTGATAGACGACTCGGTGGCGTATGCTTACGGCGGTTACGGATTCTTTATGTTTCAGAATGATCTGTTCAGCATAAATCTTAAGGATGGCACTGTCAGGGAGCATCGTCTTACCCCCGAGATTATGCCGTTGGTGTCGTCGTCGGCAGCTGTCGTCGACGGTAAGCTGTATGTGTTCGGTGGTCGTGGCAATGAGTCAGGCCGTCAGGAACTCCCGTCGACGTATCGGTATGCTATGTATGCATACGATACGGACACTTGGCAGGGTGAGAAGCTGTGGGAACTTGATTCGGTTCACAGAAATTTCATTCCCACGCAGACGATGTATTATGACCGCGACGGGGATTGCTTCTATGTCGGTGCCGCGAGCAACGGCGGCGAACTGCTTAAAGTGTCCCGCACGGAGCCATCTTACAGTGTGGTGTCAACGCCGATATGGGCTTCGATGGATTACCATGATGCGGTCTTTGACCTGTACCGCAGTAGTGACGGCAAACACATTTACATGGTGCTTGACAAACGCATCGATCCCAAACAGCATGACTATAGCATCTATACGCTCTCGGCTCCGTTCATCGATGATCCATACGTGATCTCTACCAAGACACTCAATGCGGATGATTCAAAGACGGGCGATCGTTCGCTATGGACTATTATAATATGTGTACTGCTTGTGCTCGGCGGTGGTGCGGCAGCTGTTATGATGAGGAGGCGTAAGCGTGGCTTGTCATCGCCAGTCGGACCGTCTCAGCCTGAGAGTAAGGATACGGCCATAACATCTTCTCCTGTCGAGCCGATCGAGCCGGATGAGCCGGCTGATCAGGATCAGGTGGTAGAAGCTGATGCCGAGGAGGGCAAGCTGGTGTTTGACGTGAAGAATGCGCAGGAGCGTCCGAGCAATTTTGACCGTTCGCGCTCGGCTATCTCGCTGCTCGGAGGATTTAATGTACGCTCCAAAACCGGCGAGGATATTACCGCACAGTTTACTACCCGAATCAAAAATCTGCTGATACTGTTGCTGCTCTCGTGCTATCGTAACGAGGGGGGTGTGAAGTTCCAGATTATCGACGAGACCGTGTGGGGCGATAAGGATGAGAAGTCAGCCCAGAACAACCGCAATGTGTACATGCGAAAACTGCGCGTGCTGCTCGAAGAGGTCGGCAATATATCCATATCGTTCGACAAGGGATATTTCAATATCGACACGTCGGGTATCATATTCGATTACCGCGAGGCTATGGACAGGATCGCCGAGATCAACGCCAAGGGTGAGGTGCCGTCCGAGCTGATAGACGAGACGCTCGAACTGTTGCTGTTAGGCCCGATGCTCCCCCTGACCCATTATGACTGGCTTGACAAGTATAAGGGCGAGTATTCCGACATGGCTCTGGAGATACTTAACAAGATGCTGAGATATGAGCTGAAGCGCGACGAGGCACTGGCTTACCGCATTGCCGAGACCATATCGCTGCATGAGCCTCTGAGTGAGGATGCCATGAAGGTGAAGTGTCGCATACTCAGCCATAAAAAGATGGTCGGAGCCGCACGGACGGTTTATAACAAGTTCTGCAAGGAGTATGAACACAGCCTCGGCGAGGTGTATCCCGAATCGTTCTCGGAGGTGTGCAAGGCTGATATATAATTGACGGACCATAAAGAAAAAACTGTCATTGTCCTGACTAACCTGTGGACAATGACAGTTTTTTTTAGATTCACCTTTTACCAAATTTTGCTGCTCCGGATGTACCGCCGGAGGGTGTCAGCGTTCTTATTTACCAAATAATACCTATATCAATATCTATATCAAACTATAGATTCACTTCTTATTTACATTGCAAAGTTATGAGCGGGCAATTAAGGATTTTATTATTTGACAATTAAAATGCGGTTAAAAAGCTTTTTTCTGACGGATTTATTTGTATTTTTTGGTCAATAGTGAGCTTTTCAGTCAATTTTATATCCTCGGATGATGTGCCGGCCATTATGGTGAATGTGCCCGGCTCGACTGTAAATCTGTTGTCGCGGTCGATGAGTGCGAAACTCCGGGGGGTAAGCGTGAACGATACGCGGCGCGTCTCGCCCGGTGCGAGGGTTATGCGTTCGAATCCGCGCAGGGTCTTGACGTAGGTTATCACCGAGCTGACATCATCGCGCACATACAGCTGCACCACTTCATCGCCTGTGCGTGAACCTGTGTTTTTCACCGATACGGTCACTGTCACCGAGTCATCGGGTGCGATGTGGTCATGGCTGAGTGTCATGCCGGAGTATTCGAAGTCGGTGTAGCTGAGTCCGTAGCCGAACGGATAGAGCGTGTGCGCCACACGTACGTGTCCGTCGGTGTCCGAACCGGGTTTCAAGGGGAACGCGAACGGTATCTGTCCTACGCTGCGCGGGAAAGTGACGGCGAGTTTGCCTCCAGGGTTGTAGTCGCCCCACAGTACCTCGGCAATTGCCTGACCCATAAATTCGCCCGGAAACCATGCGTGTATTATCGATGGAATGTATCGGTCGGCCCAGTTGATGGTGGCGGCGCGTCCGTCGACCATGACGAGCACCACGGGTGTGCCGGTGGCATAGACCTCCTGCAGCAGTTTCTCCTGACGGCCGGCAAGGTTGAGAGATGTGCGCGAATACTCCTCACGCACAGTGCGTTCGTTGCCACCGAGCACCATTATCGCTATGTCCGAGCTCTTGGCGAGACTGACGGCTTCGTCCATCATGGCGCGTTCGAGCGAGTCGAGCGGCACATCGTACAGTTCGCTCTCGGGGAAGTGGCTGTCGATGATGTCGGCACCCTTGGCATATCTTACGTCAGCCTGCGGGAGATATTCCTTGATGCCGCGATAGACGCTCTTGATCGGAGCGTTGGCCGGGCCGTAGCGGCATATCAGGTCGGTGGTCTCGTCGGCGTTGGGTCCGATCACGGCCACACGACGGATGTTCTTGTCGAGCGGCAGGAGGTGTCCCTCGTTCTTGAGCAGTACGATTGATTCGAGGGCGGCCCGCTTGGATACGGCCTGATGCTCCGGGCTGTGTACGACTGTGTTTACGGCTGATGCATCGCCCGTATAGGGGGAGTCGAACAGTCCGAGATTGAATTTCACACGCAGCACATCGGCAACACGTGCGTTGATGGTCTCCTCCGACACGAGTTTACGAGCGATGGCCTCGCGGAGCGGGAGGATGAAATTTTCAGGCGGTGTAAAGTTGGTGCGCACGTTCAGACCCGCGTTGATGGCCTGACCGGCTGCATCGGCTGCGTCGGCTGCCACGTGATGCTTGGTCTGAAGAAACTCCACGGCCTCGCTGTCCGAGACGACATAGCCGTCAAATCCCCACTCCTTGCGCAGTATGTCGGTCAGAAAGTAACTGCTGCCTGTCACCGGGATGCCGTCATAATCATTATATGAGCTCATTATGCCTTTGACCTTGGCCTCGCAGACAGCCTTGCGGAACGGTTCGAGGTAGAGTGTGCGCATCTCGCGCGGAGCCACATGCGGATCGGTACGTGTGCCGCCGTCACGTCCACCCACGGGGATGCTGTAAACGGCAAAATGTTTTGGCGTAGAGACCAGTCCGCGCGATTGTAGTCCGAGTATCATCTCCTTGCCCAACTCGCCTGTGAGATAAGGGTCTTCGCTGTAGCACTCCACCACGCGGCCCCAGCGTGGATCCTGCGAGATGTCGAGAAGGGGCGCGTAGATGTTGGTGTAACCGAGCGCGTTGGCTTCCTCGGCCGTGACGCGCGCTATCTCGCTGATGAGGCTGCGGTCCCACGTCGAGCCTTGACCGCATTGTGCGGGAAACATTGTGGCCCTGTCATGATTTAGGCCGCGGATGCCTTCGTTGGTGAAATCGACGGGTATGCCCAGACGTGTCTCCTCGACAAACCACCGCTGTATAGCCTGCCTGTTACTGATGCTTGTGGTGTAGGGGTAGGAGAGGGCTGACTGAAACGTGCCGAGTCCATTGGCTTGCTCGTCGATGTTGGCTATGCCATCCTTCCATATCTCGTTTTTCCACTGAGGTGTAGGCAGGGAGTCTTTCAGCACGCGCCCCGAACCGTAGAGTGTGGTGAGCTGACAGGTCTTCTCGTCCATAGTCATCTGCGACAACAGATCGTCGATTCTGGCCTGAACCGGGGTGGCGGGGTCCTCGTATATATCCTTAACCCCGTTTTTGTTAAAGTCAATCCATCCCTTGTGATAGATCGAGCCCTTGCCGTACGCATTGACTGACATCAACGAGGCTGATGCCAGAAGTACGGATAATATAAGTGATTTATTCATAATCCATGATATTTCCCGCAAAGTTATCGCGGGTATATTAATATGCGGTTAATTGACTATTAATATGCGGTTAAATTGCGGAAATTATGCACGGAAAAGCGGGATATAAACACCGTAAGTGGCGTTTATATCCCGCTTTTTGTAATGGAATATGTAGTGTGTCGCGACGTCAGAATGCGACTGACTTCATGGTCAGACCGGTGGTCTCCTGCAGTCCGAACAGGAGGTTCATCGTATGGACGGCATTGCCGGCGGCCCCCTTCAGCAGGTTGTCGATGACGGCTGTGATAAGGAGTTTGCCATCCACTTTGTCAAGATGGATTATGCACTTGTTGGTGTTGACGACATCTTTCAGATCAGGAATCTTGGAGGTGATGAACGTGAAGTTATGATCATCGAAATATTCCTGATACAGCTTGATGATCTCAGGCAGTTCGAGCGGGCAGTCAAGATAGGTCACTGCCATTATGCCGCGCGAGAACGGTCCGCGCATCGGCACCATGTGCAGCTGAGAATTGAAACTCTGCTGCATGGCCGAGAGGGTCTGGATGATCTCGGCTTCCTGCGAATGGCGGAACGGGCGATACACTACCATATTGTCATTACGCCACGCGTAGTGGGTGGTGGGGCGAGCCTCGGCCCCTTCGCTTGTGGCACCGGTGATGACGGTGGTGTGGATGTCGGAGTTGAGCAGGAGATTCTTGGCAAGCGGTACGAGCGACAGTTCGACGGCCATGGCGAGACAGCCCGGATTGGCCACGAAGCGTGCGCCGCGCACCATCGGTTTGCGGTTGAGCTCGGAGAGTCCGTAGACAAACTCGTGTGACGGATCCGAGATGCGGAAGTCGCGCGACAGGTCGATGATCTTAAGCGACTCGGGTATGTCGTTCCCGGCAAGAAATTCACGTGTCTTTCCGGCAGGACGGCAGCAGAAGAGGACGTCGATGCTGTTGAGGTCGTACGTATTCGAGAAGTTCATGTCTATCTCGCCGTGCAGACCCTGATGTACGTCGACAATGCGCTGGCCGGCCACACTGCGAGAGTGTACCCACTTGAGGTCCACATCGGGATGATTGATGAGGATACGTATCAGCTCGCCGGCCGCGTAACCTGACCCTCCGATTATTCCGGCCTTGATCATGACTGCTGGACTGGGGTAATCGAGGCGATGCCGCGCTCGATGCGGCGCACGGTCTCGTCGAGTCCGAGCAGCTCGGTGATGTCAAAAATGTGCGGTCCTTTGCACTCTCCCACCAGTGTGAGACGCCATGCGTTCATCACGTTGCCTAAGTGATAGCCGTTGTCCTCGACCCATTTCAGCACTATAGGCTCGGCCTCGGCACTCTTGAACGAGGGGAGGGCACGGAGCACGCCGATGAGCTCGGTGAGGATGGCGGGAGTGTCCTCCTTCCAGCGCTTGCGTATATCCTTCTCGGCGTATGTGTCAGGTGCGACAAAGAAGAACTTGGCCTGATCCCAGAGGTCGGCCACGAAGTTGATGCGGCCCTTGACGAGCGACACGACACGTGTGAGGTATTCGTCGGAATAGTCATCCGGATTCACACCGTGATCCTTGAGCACGGGACGGAACATTTCGGCCAGACGTGCGTCGGGGGTGTGCTGTAGATATTCGTGATTGAACCAGCGTCCTTTCTCGTATGCAAACTTGGCACCTGCGCGTGAGCAGTGGTCGAACGAGAATTTGCTGATGAGTTCATCCATCGACATGATCTCGGTGTCGTCACCGGGGTTCCAGCCCAGAAGGGCGAGGAAGTTGATGACGGCCTCGGGGAGATAACCCGATTCGCGATAGCCGGCTGATACAGCACCCGAGGCGGGATCGTGCCATTCAAGGGGGAAGACGGGAAATCCGAGACGGTCGCCGTCACGCTTGGAGAGTTTGCCCTTGCCGTCGGGTTTGAGCAGCAGAGGCAGGTGCACGAAGTCGGGACGGGTGTCACCCCAGCCGAAGGCTTCGTAGAGCAGTACGTGAAGGGGTGCGGAGGGGAGCCATTCCTCGCCGCGTATCACGTGTGTGATCTTCATCAGATGGTCGTCGACGATATTTGCCAGATGATAGGTGGGCAGGTCGTCGGCACTCTTGTAGAGCACTTTGTCATCAAGAATCGATGAATTGATGGTGACATTGCCGCGCAGCAGGTCGTTGACCACGACGTCGCGTCCGGGCTCGATGAGGAAACGTACCACGTAGGGAGTGCCGGCGTCGATGAGGTCCTTGACCTCCTCGGCAGGCAACGACAGCGAGTTGCGCATGGACATACGGGTCGATGCGTCATACTGGAAGTTAGGCTTGGATGCGCGTGCGGCCTCCAGCTCGGCGGGGGTGTCAAACGCGATATATGCCTTGCCGTTGTCGAGCAGCTGCTGAACGTACTTGCGATAGATGTCGCGGCGTTCGCTCTGCTTGTAGGGGCCGTATTCGCCACCGTTGTGAACACCTTCGTCAAACTTGATGCCGAGCCATGTGAGTGCTTCGATGATATATTCCTCTGCTCCGGGTACAAAACGCTGTGAGTCCGTGTCCTCGATGCGGAGTATCATCTCACCGCCGTTACGGCGGGCGAAGAGATAGTTGTAAAGGGCTGTACGTACGCCTCCTATATGCAGGGGGCCGGTGGGAGAGGGGGCAAATCTTACTCTGACTTTACGGTCCATGTTTCTGTCTGATTCTTAAATAGAAGTGATTTTGCAACAAAATTAGCGAAAAAACACGGTATAAGGGTGAAGTCCGATGGATTTTTTCGCAAAAATGTTGTACTTTTGTGCGAAATTAAATTGTTATGCAATCACCTCAACGACCGTATGTACCCGAACCTGCACTGAGACGTCTGCCCTGGTATCTGGCAAGTGTCCAGCGCCTGCGTGCGCAGGGGGTGGAGTATGTCTCGTCGACCGCTATATCGAAATTGCTCAATGTCGATGCCTCACAGATAGCCAAAGACCTCTCATATCTCAATATCAAGGGTAAGACGAGGATCGGTTATGAGGTGGCCGAGCTGGAGCAGGGTCTGAATGATTTCCTCGGATTCCACGAACGTCATCGCGCCGTGATGATGGGTGTCGGCAGTCTCGGTCGAGCACTTATCACAGATTCCGGTCTGTCGCGTTACGGTCTGGAGATAGTGGCGGGTTTTGATGTCAATCCCGAAGTGATAGGGACTGAGATCGGCGGTACGCCTATCTATGACATATCCGAACTCAAGGATCGTCGTGCGGAGCTTGGGGCTGATATTGCCATCATCGCCGTTCCGGTCGAGAATGCGGCCGAGGTGGCGGATCTGTGTGTCGGGGCCGGCATAAAGGCCCTGTGGAATTTTACCCCATTCCATATCAAGACATCACCTGAGATAACCATACAGAACACATCGATTTACGCCCATCTGGCGGTGATGTATAACCGCCTCAGCCAATGAAGATAATACGCATCACAGATCCTTCGTCACGTCAGATGACAGACTTGGATTTTCATCCCGACTCGGCACTGCTGTTGCCGGGTCGTCCTATGTTTTATCCCGACTTTGCGGGCGACTGGCATGCCCGGTTGTACATGGCCGTGCACATCAACCGTCTCGGCAAGTCGATCAGTGACAAGTTTGCATCGAGATATTATGACGGAGCTGCCCCCGCTATACGCATTGAACCTGTTGCAGGCGGTACCATGACTCCGGGTGTGCTGTCAGGCATGGATTCGGGATTCACGCATGGAGCATGGATCGCTGTCGATGAACTTGCGGCGATGCATCGGCTCGTCATCAACGGCAACGTGATAGAGGTGGATATGCCCGATGTTAATACTGTCAACCGTGCTGTGGCATGGGTGAGCCAATACACTACGCTACGCATGGGTGACATCATCCTGCTGCCGCTCGACGTGCCTCCAGTGGCCCTCGCTCCACACACATACTTCACCGTGGATTCCGATGCTGATCGTCGGCTTATGGAAGTGAAAATTGTATGACGCCATATATATTAAGGTGTATATAAGAAAACCGGGCGGTTCTCACGAACGGCCCGGTTTTTATTCACTTAAATGGGTTGGAATAAAGTGAATTGGGGATGGGGATGATTTATGATGCAAATGTAGTCATATTTTTTCGATTAGCAATCAAAAAAATAAAAAAAATGTGAGTTTCGGGATAAATTTGCTGTGAAACGGAAAAAAGGAACGAGGCTACCGTGCGTTTGTCTCAAATTCCGGTAACCTCGTTCGTTCTGCCTGACGTTAAGTATTTTATCTTTTGGCGATATTATTATATAAAGCGATACATTTCAAAATTCTGTTGGTGTCATTGATTGACATTGCAAAATTATATCGCGGAAATAAATTAGGGATGATTTTAACAAAAAAATTTTTTGAGCTATATGAAGATTTTTAAATATACAACTCAAATCGTTGGATGATAGTGCTTTAAGCGCGTGTTACAAATTTGCAAAAATGTTACAAAGACCAAATTGTAACATTTTAGGTAACAAAAACAGCTTTTGTCAGGTTGTAGATGTCTATAAAATAGCATATATTTGTATCAGATAACCTATAATGATCGAAAAAATGAGAGAAGTGAAAGATATAGCCAGAGGACTGATCGAGTTTCTTGACAAAAGTCCGGTGAATTTTTATGCGGCCCGTACTGTCAGCGAGCGTCTCGACGCGGCCGGATATGTGCGGATAGATCCGAAAGATGCATGGGAGATCAGACCTGGTGGCAAGTATTATATGGTGAAGAACGACAGCGCGGTTTTTGCTGTCGAAGTTCCCGCCAATGCTGACCCGGCGGCCGGATTCCGCATCATATCGGCTCACAGTGATTCGCCTACATTCCGCATCAAGCCTAATCCCGAAATGGTGTCGGACGGAGGTCTGGTGAAACTCAACGTCGAGGTGTACGGCGGTCCGATATTCTATACATGGTTTGACCGTCCGCTGTCGATAGCAGGCAGGGTCATCCTCCGCAGTGACGATCCGCTCCATCCCCGCCATGAGCTTGTGAGGTTTGACCGCCCCTTGCTCACTATCCCTCACCTTGCCATACATTTCAATCGGGCAGTCAACGAGGGCAACCGTCTTTCGGCTCAGAAGGATATGCTCCCCGTGATCGGTATCATCAAGGAGCAAGCAGAGGCCGACGGTCTGCTGGTACGTATGGTGGCCGAGGCAGTGGGGTGTGAAGTCAGTGACATCCTTGATTTCGACCTTTCGCTTTATGACACCACCCCGGCATGTCTGGTAGGTATGAACGAGGAGTTTGTCAGCGGAGGGCGTCTTGATGACCTGAGCATGGTGCATGCTGCGCTTGAGGCTCTGCTTACGGCCGAGGGAGAATGCCCGCAGATGCGTGTTATGGCGATATTTGATAATGAGGAGACCGGCTCGGGCACCAAGCAGGGTGCGGCATCGCCGGTGTTGGCAAATATGTTGCGCCGGGTGGTCGAGTCACTTGGCGGCGGGGCAGAGGATTTTGCCCGCAGCATAGCCAACTCATTCATGGTGTCGGCCGACAATGCACATGCTTTCCATCCCAATTATGCCGAGAAGTATGATCCGACTAATCATCCCGTCCCCGGCGGTGGACCGGTGATCAAGATCAATGCCCGTTGCAAGTATATGACAGATGCCGATTCGGCCGGTGTGTTCAAGGCTATATGCGAGAAGGCCGGTGTGCCGTGTCAGATGTTTGTCAACCACAGCGACGTGCCCGGAGGTTCGACTCTTGGCAATATCCTCACGGCTCAGATGGATCTGCGTGGCGTGGATATGGGTAATGCCTTGTGGGCGATGCACTCCGTGCGCGAGACCGGCTCGGCCCTCGACCAGGCATATACCGTCGAGGCATTCAAGACATTCTTCGAGTAGATTTTTTATTGAGTGCGGCATCCGGGACTGACGCCGCACTCATATATTTTTATTAAAAAATAATAAAAGGCAAAGGCTGACCAAAAAAATTTGGTAATTCCTGCAAAAAGCGTTACCTTTGTCACCGCAAAAAGGCAAAGCCATCGGGGTGTAGCACAGTTGGCAGCGCGCCACGTTCGGGACGTGGAGGTCGGAAGTTCGAGTCTTCTCACCCCGACATAACTTTGTTGAGAGGGTTTAACTCATTGAGTTAAACCCTCTTTTTTGTACACCAAAATCCGTTGGTAATGGATTCATGAATAGCTTTTAAGATTGAATAGCGAGAATAAGTAACCTATAATATAATACGGAGATAATGGAAAAAGACAATCTTAACCATTATCTCCGTATTGTATTATAGAGAATAAATGCTATCTCTCTTATAGTTTGTTCTCTCGTTCGGTGATTTCAGCATCTGTCATTGTGTAGTTGCCGAGGCTACCCTCTTTTGCCTGGATGCAGATGTAGGTCATGGGTGTCTCGGAGATGCATTTAAGATTGCGGTCGCAGTTGGTTGCTACGCGAATTACTGATCCCTCGGAAACATCAAAAACATCATCATTTACCTGAAAACGGCCTGCGCCCGACAGGATGATGTAATTCTCCTCATTTTCTTTATGGCTGTGGAAGAAAGGTACGGAGGCACCTGTCGTGAGTGTGCCGAACGATATTTCGCAAGATGTGGCACCTGATGCCTCTTTTACAAACAGTTTCCCATCAAAAGTGTGCAGATTGCCTGCTGATACATGGGTGAATTTGTCACCCGAGTTAAGAATTTCCAACGAGTTCATAGTTTTTTATAATTATATTAGTAACTTTGCAGTAGTAAGCCGCTTTCTTTTTGATAGCACAAAGATAACAACAATATATTTGTCATACAAGAAGTTACCGTGATGTAAGATACTTACATTCCGGTAACTGTTTTTGAGAATGAGAAAGTTAGAACTAAAAGAAAATTTACAGAAATATACGCATATCGAGGCGTGTCCTATCCGAAACATCGTAGCGCGATTCTCGGGCAAATGGGCGATGCTAGTGCTGTGTATTCTATCGGAAAACGAAGCAACCCGTTTCAATGCTATCGCAAAGGCTATACCTGATATATCTCCGAAAGTGCTTACCGAAACGCTGAAAAACCTCGAACGGGACCGACTGATACGGCGCGAGCTGTTTGCCGAGATTCCTCCGCGTGTCGAGTATTCGCTGACCGATTTAGGCCGGAGCCTGATGCCGCATATTGAGAGTCTGTTGGGCTGGGCGATGGAAAATTTCGGCGCAGTCAATGGATAAAGACAGCAGTGGTGAGATCAAATAAATCTCACCACTACTTATATAGATATATTTTTTTACCAGCGGTTGAAATGGACGTTTTCGGGTTTCCACTTATCTTTGGGCGTCTGGGAGCCGGTGGGGTAGCCTATGGGGACGACGGCGAGCGGGATTATATTCTCAGGCATGCCGAGATATTCCTTTACAGCATTGACACGTTCTGGGTCGGGATATACACCTGTCCATACGGCTCCGAGTCCGAGGGCATGGGCGGCAAGTAGGAGATTTTCAGTTGCTGCCGATACATCCTGAATCCAGAAGCCTCGGTCTACACTCTCACCGTCAATAGATTTGCTGAGGTCTCCGCACACGACGATGGCGAGCGGTGCCTGCGAGAGCATACGTGCGTAGGGGAGCGCGGTGGTGAGCGAGTCGAGTACGGCACGGTCATCGATGGCCACGAATGCCCATGGCTGTTTGTTGACAGCTGTGGGGGCTGACATGGCGGCGCGGAGCAGTGTCTCGACGGTGTCGCGTGAAACGGTGCGGTCGGGAGCATACTGACGTACACTTGTGCGTGTGAGTATACACTCGATGGCCGGATTACTGTCCGATGAGGTCTGAATGGCCTTGTCGGCTGTTGATGATGAGCAGGATGCCAGTGACATTACTGATGCGGTTAATGCTGCGATGAGCGTAGCTGATTTCATATTATATTTTCGTATTTATAACAAACTCTCCGGCCGAGAGGTTTGATGTTCAGGGCCGGAGAGTAATATTAGAGTTTATAAGATTTCGGTCGATTAGATCCAGCGTACGAACGCGAAGTCCTGACGGTGGGGCAGGTTGGCGTTGACGGGATAGAGACGATAGCCGTAGCGGAATACACCCGGATCACGGAGCTTGTCGGAAACCTCGAAGGTCACGGTGTTACCCTCCTTGGCTACAACCTTGAAGGGGATAGTGCCGATACGCTTTTCGGTATTGTTCTCAATCTTGTCGATGACAAGTTCGAGGCCGAGATCGTCGGCAAGACCGTTGGCGTCAATCTTCACAGTGGTCGAGAATGTCTGACCGGTGATGCCGTTGTGGTTGAGTTCCTCCTTGCTGGTGATGTCAAGCACCTTGACACCGTCCCAAGCGGCGGCAACCTTTTCTTTCCATGCTGCGATCTCCTTGGCGAGCTTGTCGTTGTCGGCCGAGAGGGCTGCGAAACGTTTAGCCTCGGGAGCGTAGAAACGGTCGATATAATCCTCGATCATGCGCTGCATGGTGTACTGCGGAGCGATGTGACCGATAGAACGCTTGATGTACTGGATCCACTCGGGTGAATAGCCCATCGAGTTCTTGGCGAAGTAGAGGGGGATGATCTCATTCTCAAGCATCGAGTATATGGTGGCTGCATCGAGCTTGTCCTGCTGAGACTGGTCGGTGAATGTACGCTTCTCGGTAAGAGCCCAACCGGCTTTCTCATCGAGTTTGTAACCCTCATACCACCAGCCGTCGAGGACTGAGAAGTTGAGCACACCGTTCATCTCGGCCTTCTCGCCTGATGTACCTGATGCCTCAAGAGGACGGGTCGGGGTGTTGAGCCAGATGTCGACACCGGTGACAAGACGCTTGGCCACAATCATGTTGTAGTCCTCAAGGAAGATGATCTTGCCCTGGAACTGAGGCATGTGTGAGATCTCCATGATGCGCTTGATGAGGCCCTGACCTGCGCCGTCGGCGGGGTGTGCCTTGCCTGAGAAGATGAACTGCACGGGGAATTGCTCGTTGTTGACGATGCGTGCGAGACGGTCAAGGTCAGTGAAGAGCAGGTGAGCGCGCTTGTATGTGGCGAAACGGCGTGCGAAGCCGATGATAAGAGCGTTGGGGTTGATGCGGTCAAGAATCTTCATCACGGCCGAGGGATCACCCTGGTTGGCGAGCCACTTCTCCTTGAAGTCGCGGCGCACGAAGTTGATGAATTTGTTCTTGAGCTGTGTACGCATGTTCCAGATAGCCTCGTCCGACACCTTGAAGATGCCTTCCCAAGCCTTGGGATCGCTCTGGTGCGAGAATACCTGCTCACCGAGATTTTCGGCATAGAAAGCCTTCCACTCGCTTGCGGCCCAGGTGGGCATGTGCACACCGTTGGTGACGTAGCCTACGTGGCTCTCTTCCCAAGAATATCCCTTCCAGAGACCTGCGAACATCTTCTTGGACACCTCGCCGTGCAGCCAGCTTACGCCGTTGGCTTCCTGGCAGGTGTTGAGCGCGAACACACTCATTGAGAAACGGTCGTTGCTGTCGGGGTTCTCGCGGCCCATGTTCATGAGGTCCTGCCATGAGATGCCGAGCAGAGCGGGATAGTGTGAGAGATATTTGTGCGCAAGGCCTTCGTCGAAGTAGTCGTGGCCTGCGGGTACGGGGGTATGTACGGTGTATAGTGCTGATGCACGTACCAGTTCGAGTGCGGTATTGAAGTCGAGGCCCTGCTCCTGCACATAGTCGGCGAGACGCTGGAGGTTGAGGAGGGCTGCATGGCCTTCGTTAGCATGATAGATGTCGCTCTTGATGCCGAGTTTCTTGAGGGCGAGCACACCGCCGATACCGAGCAGATACTCCTGCTTGATACGGTTTTCCCAGTCGCCGCCATAGAGCTTGTGAGTGATGGGGCGGTCAAACTCGCTGTTCATGTCAAAGTCGGTGTCGAGGAGGTAGAGCTTCATACGGCCCACATTCACACGCCAGATGTGGCTGTAGATGATGCGGTCGTGGTAGGGCACCTCAAGTATCATGGGGCGGCCGTCCTCTTCCATCATCTGCTCGATGGGGAGCTGGTTGAAGTTCTGCGGCTCATAGTTGGCTATCTGCTGACCGTCTACGCTGAGGGTCTGTGTGAAGTAGCCGTAACGGTAAAGGAAACCGATAGCGGTCATGTCGACACGCGAGTCGGAAGCCTCCTTGATATAGTCGCCGGCGAGTACACCGAGACCGCCTGAGTAAATCTTGAGACAGTTGCAGAGGCCGTACTCCATCGAGAAGTATGACACAGAGGGGATGTCCTTGCGCATGGGCTGTGCCATGTAGTTCTGGAACATTTTCCACACGTGGTCGATACGGGCCATCATGTCCTTGTCAGCCATGATCTCCTGAAGACGCTCGGAGGGGAGCTGCTGGAGGAGCATTACGGGGTTCTCGCCTGTAGCACGCCAGAGGTCGTGGTCGAGATCGCGGAAGAGGTTCTTGGCTTCGCTGTTCCACACCCACCAGAGGTTGCGTGACAGCTTTTCAAGTGATTTCAATGCTTCGGGGAGCTGTGACTTAACGGTGAGGTCACGCCAGACGGGTGCATTGGAGTTACTTACGGGTAGTTTCATATTGAAATGGTTAAATATTGTCGGATAGGATTATGATACTGTATTTCTCGGTTATTACGTATTTTATTTTATGTCGTTGCGTTTGGTCGCATTAGTCAACGCTATGTCGTAGGTAAGGTCATAGTAGACTATGAAATTTTCCCATGATGCGGCTGCTGCCGTGCGCATGGCGGCTTTACGTATGTCGGCCATTTCGGCAGGTGAGACGCATGTGAGATACTCGATAGCGTGCGCGATGTTAGTGACGACATCATGATAGTTTGAGTCACCGCGTCCGATTACATTAACACCGCACTCCTCAAATATGTTCTGGAACGATTCGAGTACCCACTGTCCGAATCCTGACAGTGAGGTGGTTATGGTCGGTACACCGAATGCCACACTTTCAAGCGGTGTGTAGCCCCACGGCTCGTAATAGGAGGGGAACACTGTGGCATCCGCTCCGATGAGCAGGTCGTAATAGGGATGATTGAAGACGCCGTCGGTGCCGTTGAGATAGCAGGGCACGTAGATAACGGTGACACGCGGATCAACCTGACAGAATCCCAACGAGCGTATACGTCCGATGACGGCGTCATGATCGGGATTGTTGAGCGTATGCGTGATTACCGGCTCGTCCAGCGGAGTGGTGTGCCGGCTGTCCGAAGCCAGACGCCCGGTCAGGTCGGTGCGTGCGTCTTTTGACCACGCAGGTACCATCACGTATGCTATGACCTTGCGGCAGGTGGGGATGGAGCGGAGTGTCGCAGCCATGTCGAGATATACGTCGATGCCCTTGTTGCGGTATTCGCAACGTCCGCTCGTGATGACTACAAAGGCGTTGTCGTCATAATCCGCTCCGGTGAGAGCGTTGGCGACGCCGATGAGAGATGCGCGGGCCTTGGCGCGGGCGGCATCGAATTTTGAGGCGGCGGGCACGAAATTCTTTTCAAATCCGTTAGGAGTCACGACATCCGGGCGACGCTCAAGCAGCTGCTCGCATTCACGGGCGGTAATCTCGCTCACTGTCGTGAACGCGTCGGCCTGATGGGCGGCAGCCTTCTCGATCGAGTGCTTGGCCTCCATATTCAGTTCGCGGGCCATCTGATCACCGTTATATCCGGCCATGTAATCATACAGCGGCTTGTTGTTGCCGCAGATGCTGCGTCCGATGCTGGTGGCATGAGTGGTGAACACTGTCGCTACCTGAGGCATCTTCCATTTCAGGTACAGCAGTCCCATACCGGTGGTCCACTCGTCAAAGTGTGCGACGATGCCCTTGCCAGTGGTGTCTGTTCCATCTTTCAGTCCGTAACCTGAGAGGATGATAGACTCGATGACTATGCCGGCAGCATGCGCAAAGGCGCATCCTTCGTCATAATCTCCGTAAGCATGCAGTGAGTCGACGCCGAACTGACGCCACATCTCGCCGTAAAATTCATCTTTGACCGAGTACATTCCGTCAAATTTTACCAACACGGCAATAGGGCGTCCGGGTATCTCCCAACGGCCTACGCGCACGCTCACGCCTTCGGGTAGCTGTGCATTTTTTGCCCATTTGGAGAGGCCTGGGACGTAACATTCTTTAAACCATGGAGAAGGATTGTCGTCAGTCCACACGTCAGGTCCGATAAAGACAGTGGTGTCTTTGCTGATTTTCTGGAGAGTTTTGGCTTTGGTGGATAATACCG
The DNA here is from genome assembly GCA_014802015.1 of Bacteroides sp. Lineage (GTDB taxonomy): Bacteria > Bacteroidota > Bacteroidia > Bacteroidales > Muribaculaceae > Duncaniella. The sequence goes on along the minus strand of JAAVDB010000017.1, from coordinate 138,078 downwards.
TATATATACCGCCAATCTTGTTACACACTTCCCAGCTGACTTCAAACAGTAACCGGGGGCGCTGTGTAGCAGAGTTTATGTTCATCTTTCGTAGAAATTTTCGTTTCAAGTTGCAAAGGTAAGCATTTTTCTTGAAACCCGCTGTGATTTTAAAAATATTTACTCAAAATCACGATGTTATTAACACTTTTAATCTTTGAGATTACCACAGATATTTGCTGTCGGGTAGCAATGAATATGCTTTTAACACACCTTGACACAGGTATCGCAGTGCCGGGAAGAATCCTGCCTGACGTGATTTTTTTACACGCCAAGCCTTGAGCGGGATGCGAAGCACCCATGAGTAAGGGTAGTAGAGGGTGATGACACACCCCATGGCGCGCAGATTTTTATCAGATAAAGATTTCTTGTTGCCGGTCGACAGGTTAGGATGTTCGCATACGGTGATCGGGAAGTACCGGCACACGAGGCCCCGGCGTATGGCCGAGAGCAATAACACCTCATCCTCACCTCCATGCATCGACGGTGAGCCGAGCCCTAACTCGGGATGGCATCTGAGTTGTCCGGCTGTGGAACGGCGTAGAGCTATCTCGAACATCGCTACCGAGTATCCTTTAGGTAACGGAATGCCAAGTGTACGGATATTGTTCGGATATGATGGCGCGCCGGGTCGTTTGGTTCTGAATGTTGCTACATCGACATCAGTATTGTCTTCAAAGGCCTTAATTACGGCTCTCAGACTGTCAGTTGTGTAGATTATATCGTCATCAGAATTGAGTATGATGTCGGCTGTGCAGAGTGATAATACATTGTTTCGGTTTAATACCTGTCCCGTTTTGTCAAGACGGTGTATCTTTACATCATCGCGTATCAGTGACTGAGGTATCGGAGTGTTGCGGTGATCCTGCCACGAGACAATATAATTTACGTTGTCGACAGCGGGCAGATGCATGGACGCGACCCGAAGTATTCCTTCCGGGCTGTGTGTGATTATCGCGACGTCAAGTGTGAGATGTCGGTCAGTGGCCATCACTTGTCACGTGAGATGATGTAGTCGAGAAGTGTCAGCAACCAAGTGGTGTCGGCATCGGGGCCGAGTTCGGCGAGGATGTCGGCGGCCTGATTGCGGAGACGGCGCAGGGTGGCCTCGGCATATTCGATGCCTCCGACGCGTATTGTGAAATCTATTATCCCGGCAATCTCTTCGTCTGAGAGCGAGCCGCGTGTGAGCAGTCCGTTTATCTTGTCGTGCTCGGGATGGTCGGTGAGTGACAGAGCGTATAGCAGAGGCAGTGTTACCTTGCCTTCGCGCAGGTCGTTGCCGGTCGGCTTGCCGAGTGAGTCGGAGTGGAAATAGTCAAAGATGTCATCCTTGATCTGAAAGCACTGGCCGAAGAGTCGGGCGAAGCGGCGCATTATGTCAAGAGTGCGCTCGTCGGCATCTGAGGCGTATGCGCCCATCTCGACGCATGCCACGAATAGTGATGCCGTCTTATGTGTTATGATCTCGAAGTATGATGCTTCTGACAGCGAGTGATTGGTGGCGTTGTGTATCTGATCCATCTCGCCGGTCGAGAGCAGACGTCCGAGTGATGCTATGGTGCCGATGGCGCGCAGGTCGCCGGTCGATATGACGAGCTGCAGGGCTGCGGATACGAAATAGTCTCCGACCAGCACGGCGATATGATTGTCCCAGATGGTGTTGATGGTAGGCACTCCGTGGCGTGTCGAAGACTGGTCGATCACATCATCATGGATCAGCGATGCATTGTGTAGCATCTCGATCGAGGCGGCCGACGCGATTAGTCGCTGTGTGGCCGTAGCGTTAAGCAGACGGGCTGTGAGTATGACCATCATCGGGCGGAGCTGTTTGCCTTTGTGTCCGAGATAGCGGCCGATCACCTCGTTGATAAGGGGATTGGTCGAACTGAGACTCTCGGCGATGAGAGCGTTGATGCTCTCCAGGTCGGGGGCAAGAGATCGGCGTATGGTCTGGATGTCGGTCATAACGGAGTGCAAATTTACAAAAATCTTTGATTATATGTGTAACTTTAATGAATTAATCACTAACTTTACAACAAATTTGACCTCATGCACATGGAGAAACGACTCTTTCTGCTGGATGCTTACGCCCTTATATATCGGGCTTACTATGCCCTGATTCACTCGCCGAGGTTTGCGTCGGCGACCGGATTCAACACGGCTGCGATATTCGGATTCTGCAATACGCTCGACGATCTGTTGCGTAAGGAGAATCCGTCGCACATAGCCGTGTGTTTCGATCCTCCTCACGGAGCTACGTTCCGTCACGAGAAGTTTGAGGACTATAAGGCGCAGCGTGACAAGCAGCCTGAGGATATAACCCTCTCCATCCCTTACATCAAGCGTATACTTGAGGCTTACCGCATACCGGTCATCGAAGTTCCCGGATATGAGGCCGACGATGTGATAGGCACACTGGCCACGCGTGCCGCCGCCGAGGGATATGATACCTACATGATGACCCCCGACAAGGATTACGGTCAGCTTGTGGCACCACATATATATATGTATAGGCCGGCTCTGAAAGGCGAGGGATTTGAGGTCAGGGATGTCGCCCGTGTGTGCGAGCGTTACGGCATCTCCGAGCCGCGTCAGGTCATTGACCTTCTGGCGCTCGAAGGGGATGTGTCCGACAATATTCCAGGATGCCCCGGCGTTGGCGAGAAGACCGCCCGCAAGCTCATCGATGAATGGGGCAGTGTGGAGAATCTGCTTGATAATACCGATAAACTCAAGGGTGCCCTGCAACGCCGCGTCATTGAGAATGCTGATCAGATACGCATGTCGAAATGGCTTGCCACGATATGCACCGATGCTCCCGTCGATGTTAAGATTGGTGATCTGGAGCGTCGCCCTATGGACAGCGACCGTGTGATGGAGCTGTTCAGGGAGCTTGACTTCAAGTCGCTCATAGCCCGAGTCAAGGCTCAGGCTGCTGCTGACAAGGCTGTCGCAGCCCATGAGGCGACAGTGAGTAAGGCCGATGACGGCTCGGGAATGGGATCGCTGTTTGATGCTCCGTCTGCGGATGTGTCTGTAGGGGATGCCGTATGCGAGGCGCGTAACTATGACGTCATTGATAAGCCCGAAGATGTAGTCCGGATTGTCAAGGAGGCATTGACTCATGATTATATAGGCGTTGCCGCCTACGCCACCGGCGAAGAGGTGATGAATACGCGCATCGAAGGTCTGGCCCTGTCATGGAAATCATGTGCGGGTTATTACATCCCGTTTCCCGCAGTTGGCGATGCCGCCCGTAAGGTATTTGCCGAGGCGTTGGTCCCATTGTTTGCCGATGGAGGTGCGTCCGTACTGGTGAGCCTTGATGTCAAGCGCGCCATTCTGCTGTTGCGTCAGGAGGATGTAGCATTCTCAGCTCCATATTTTGATGTTGCGGTGGCGCATTATGTCATTGATCCTGAGATGAAACATGACCTCGCGACAATCTCGGGCAAATACCTCACCATGCCGTTGCTGGGGGTAGCCCCTGACACTCGCCCCGGACACCCTAAGAATCCATTGCCTCAGGATGAGGCTGTGGCGCGTTATTGCGAGGAGGCAGACTTGAGTCTGCGTCTGCGTCCGCTCCTTGAGGCCGAGGTGGCCGAGCGCGGCATGTCGCGTCTGCTCACCGATGTGGAGTTTCCGCTTATCAAGGTGCTTGCCGATATGGAATGGACCGGCGTGAGGATAGATCCCTCCGTGCTGCTGGACCTGTCGGCCAAATTGAAGGAGCAGCTGGCCGGACTTGAGCAGGAGGCTTACGAAATGGCCGGAGGACCGTTTAATATCGCGTCTCCCGCCCAGGTGGGAATGGTGCTTTTCGATCGTCTTGCGATCGATCCAAAGGCTAAGAAGACGGCCAAGGGTTCTTACTCTACCACCGAGCAGGTACTCGAAAAGTATGCTCATAAGGTGCCGCTCGTGGGATTGATACTTAAAATCCGCCGTCTGCGCAAACTTATCACCACATATCTGGATGCGCTTCCGGCTCTGATCAACCCTCGGACCGGCAAGATACACACCTCGTTCAATCAGACAGTCACGGCTACCGGCCGTATATCGTCGACAAATCCCAATCTGCAAAATATCCCCATCCGCACCGATGACGGACGCGAGATACGCCGTGCGTTCATCCCCGATCCGGGCGATCTGATGATGAGCGCTGACTATTCGCAGATCGAACTGCGTCTTATCGCCGACCTGAGCGGCGACAAGGATATGATCGAGGCGTTTCTTTCGGGCGAGGATATTCACCGTATTACAGCCTCGAAGGTGTATAAAGTGCCCCTTGAGGAGGTGACGGATGATGAGCGCCGTCATGCCAAGACTGCTAATTTCGGCATTATCTACGGCATATCTGCCTTTGGTCTGTCCGAGCGTCTCGGCATAGCCCGTGCTGATGCCAAGAAATTGATTGACGGATATTTCGCTACCTACCCGCATGTGCGTGAATATCTTGACAACGCTGTCGTCGAGGCTCGTGACCGCGGTTATGTCACCACGCGTATGGGGCGTCGCCGTTATCTCCCCGACATTAATTCACGCAATGCTGTGGTGCGCGGTTACGCTGAGCGCAATGCTGTCAATGCCCCCATTCAGGGTTCGGCCGCCGATATAATCAAGGTGGCTATGGTTAGGATATATGCCGAGATGCAGCGTCGCGACATGCGTTCGCGGATGATTATGCAGGTGCATGACGAACTTATATTCAATGTAGTGCCTGACGAGCTTGAGGTGTTAAACCGTATCGTGACCGACGGCATGACCGGCGCATTTTCAGGCGCCGTGCCTCTTGAGGTCGCGGCCGGAGTCGGAGCCAACTGGCTTGAGGCGCATTGATGTTGTTTTGAAAGTAAAGGAATAGATTCATAAACACATATATAATATAGGTATGACTCCTGAAGAAAAACTTGCGATCGAGGAGAAAGTGGTCAAGATGCTTAAGACCGTATTTGACCCTGAGATTCCGGTCGATATATATAACCTCGGTCTCATCTACGGCATCGACCTTGACGATGACGGCAACCTGCGTATCGATATGACGCTGACTGCGCCCAACTGTCCGGCTGCTGATTTTATAGTCGACGATGCGCGCATCAAGCTTGAGAGTATCGAAGGCGTCAAGAGTGTGGATATCCGCATTGTCTTCGAGCCGGAATGGACTAAGGATATGATGAGTGAGGAGGCCAAGCTTGATCTTGGATTCCTTTGATAACTGTAACCATATAGACGGACCGTCGCATTGAAGACTCTGACCTATTTCATAAGCGATCTGCATCTCGGAGCAGGATACATAGCTGACCATCGTGAGCATGAGCGACGGGTGGTCGAGTTTCTTCGTGCGATTGAGTCCACGGCATGTCGGTTATACCTTCTTGGAGATATACTTGACTATTGGTGGGAGTATCGCGATGTGGTGCCGCGCGGTTATGTCCGGTTTTTCGGTGAACTGGCACGTCTTGCTGACAACGGTGTCGAGATAGTGTGGTTCAAGGGCAATCATGACATCTGGATTTTCGATTATCTGCCTCGCGAGATAGGGCTCAGGGTGCACGACGGCGTAATGGTCACGGAGATGGATGGCAAGCGGTTTCTGCTTGAGCATGGCGATGGAGTGGGGCGGTTGCCAGGGACGTTCCGTATGCTGCGCGGACTGTTCAGATGTCGCTTCGCCCAGCGTCTGTATGCCGCGATTCATCCGCGCTGGACTGTTGGCTTCGCGCATGCATGGTCGTCGCACAGCCGCAAGTCGGGCGGCTATGTAGCGCCTGACACTGTGTGCAATAATCTGGTGGATTTTGCCGTTGAATATAATAGGACGGCGACTGATAAAATCGATTATTTTATCTTCGGTCATCTTCATGTTGCTGTGGACCGACAGCTCCCTGACGGATCGAAAGTGGTCATTCTCGGCGACTGGATTTCGCGTTTTTCATACGCTGTCTGGGACGGTAAAAATATAAGAATTGAATCTTTTTCTGCTAAAAACTGAGCAAGTATTAGTTAATTAACAATTGTTAACAGAGAGATAAGGCGAAAATGATGCTGCTGCATTATTCTGTGAGACAATTGATTAGATTGATTGCAAAGCTGAAATGCTCAAAAGTGGTTAAAAAAGTATGTTGGATAACATATAAAAAAATTTCACCACGGCCGAAAAAGGCCCTACTTTTGCATCACGAACCTAAAACAATCTTTTTTACCTTAGAAATTGTACCTATTGGAAACTCATGAAATGGAGCTGCGTGAAGCAGTTCCATTTTGTCATTTATACCCCCCTTGTTCGGTACAATAATTCCGCGAATATGCGTATGGATGAGCAATTGTGACAATATGATTATAAGAATTAAAAATGTTTAATTATAGTGCTTGTTTTGACTTGGATATAGTGGAAATTTGCGAAAGATTTTGTAACTTTGTATACAATATCGCTACGCCTTAAGCGGTATTTGTGGATTTGTGGTTTTGATATCATCATTTAAGCATAGTAATTCAGACTTTGAGCATAGTGTATTATGAAATTTAAGAAAGTATTGTTATCGGTTGTATTGTTGGGAGGACTTACTGTCCTGCCGGCTTACGTATATGGCTCGGCTGATCATGACTCGCAGCGCAGCTTCCTTTTTTTCGGTAAGAAGAAAAAAGCATCCGCGAAGGCTGCTGACGGTGCAGCGGCTTCCGCTCCTGTCAAAACTTCTTATGAAAAGATCGTGACGGATACCGCCACCGTGTCCTCGGGCATGTTTGAGGTCATTCACAACGGTGACGATTATTACTTTCAGATACCCCGCGACCTGATGGGGCGTGATATGCTTATCGTTAACAAGCTGGTGCGTGTCCCCAAGGAGCTGAATGATGCCGGTGTCAACCGAGGCATCAATTCGAGCACTCAGATGGTGCGCTTCGAGCTTGACGATAAACAGAAGCACGTGCTCGTGCGTCAGGCGCGTCCGCGTCCGTCGGTCAATCCTGACGATGCGATCGCACGCTCGGTCAGCGACAATTACATTGATCCGCTGATAGCATCCTTTGAGGTCGAGGCCCAGAATCCCGATTCGACAGCTTACGTTATCAAGGTCAATGACCTGTATAACGGCAAGAACGGTACATTCGGGGACGTATTCAACGAGATCAATATCGGTACACCCGCAGTCAGCTCGCTGTCTAGAATCAAAAGCATAAAGTCGTTTGATAATAACGTGTATGCACTCTCCGAACTGACCACAAGCGTTGCCGAGCCCGGTGGCCGCGTCAATGTCACCGTCGAGGTCGGATCAAGCCTTGTCCTGCTCCCCGAGGTGCCGATGCAGGGACGTTACAGCACCGCACGTATCGGTTACTTCACCGAGTCAAAGCTCAAATACAGCGATGACCAGCAGCGCGTAGGTCGTGAGAACTTCATTACACGCTGGCGTCTCGAACCGCGTCCCGAAGATGTGGACGACTACATGGCCGGACGTCTCGTCGAGCCAGTCAAGCCGATAGTCTTCTATATCGACCGCTCTACCCCCCGTCAGTGGGTGCCCTACATACGTCAGGGCATACTCGCATGGCAGGATGCGTTTGAGATGGCCGGATTCAAGAACGCGATACAGGTACGCGAGCTTCCCGAAGGGGAGGAGGCTGACGAGGACGACATCAATTATTCGGTGCTGACCTACGCGGCGTCCAAGATGTCAAATGCGATGGGTCCCTCCATCACCGACCCCCGTTCGGGCGAGATTATCGAGGCCGATATTATCTGGTGGCACAATGTGCTCGACATACTCCGCGACTGGATCGTGGTACAGACCGGAGCCGTGGATCCGCGTGTGCGTACACACAAACTGCCCGATGAAGTGATGGGCGACGCCATGCGCTTCGTGGCGTGCCATGAGGTAGGACACTCGCTCGGGTTGCGTCACAATATGATCGCATCAAGCTCGATACCCACCGATTCGCTCCGTTCCGAGCGTTTCACCTCGATGCTCAACGGCACAGCCTCATCCATCATGGACTATGCCCGTTTCAATTACGTGGCTCAGCCCGGTGACGGAGTCAAGGTGCTGACACCCAATCTCGGCCCCTACGATATGCTTGCCATCGAGTACGGCTATCGCTGGTATCCCGAGAACGGTCCCGAGGCCGAGCGTCCTCACCTCGAACAGCTCCTGTCCAACTATGCCGACAACCCCCTCTATCGCTACAGCGAGGCGCAGAGCGTCCGTGACGCTGTGGATCCGCGAGCCATGAGTGAGGATCTCGGTGACAATAATATCAAGGCAGCCCGCTACGGCATGGCAAACCTGCGCCGCGTGGTACCCCAGATCATCAAGTGGACATCGACAGGCGAGCAGGGTCAGAACTATGACGATGCATCCATGCTGTACGGATCGGTGCTTAACCAGTGGAATACGTTCCTCTATCATGCACTCTCCAATGTAGGCGGTATGTATGTCGACAACACTATAATAGGTGACGGTAAGAAGACGTATGGATTTGTTGAAAAAGAGCGTCAGCGTGACGCCGTCAAGTTTCTCATTGACGAGGCCTTCACCGACACCGACTGGCTCTTTGACGCCGACGTGGCCGACTACACATATATCGTACAGAATACACCCGTAGGCCGTATCGAACAAGCTCCGTCATTCATGCTCACCAATCTTCAGAGCTATCTCATCTGGGATCTGCTCAACAATGACCGAATGGTGCGTATGCTTGAGAACGAGTCCAAGAACGGCTCAAAGGCATTCACGGCTGTAGAGATGACCGATATGCTGCATAACGGCATCTTCAAGCCCACACTCCAGGGACGCACGCCTGATGTGCGCGAGCGTCTCGTACAGAAGAATTATATCGACGCGCTCATCGTCGCAGCCTGTGAGAAGCAGGGAGTCAAGGACGGTGTGGCGCTCCGTGACGAGGATTCGATGCCGCTGCTCGCGTCACTCACCTCGTCCGATATATGCGGACACAATCACGCCGCCGGCGAGCAGACCTGCGGCAGCCGCAGACTCAATTTCAGCAGCACGCAGGCCAACCGCGTGTCAGATGCGATCTCGATCAAACGCGGCGAGCTGATGCGTGTGCGCGATCTGCTCAAATCACGCAAGCATGTAGCCGACAAGGCCGCGCGCTATCATTACAACGACATGCTCATGCGCATCAATACCGCGCTGGGTCTGCCGCTCGAATAAGAGGACATTTAGCCCTCTAAGAATATGTTCCCCGTCTCCGGCCAGCGATGGCCGGAGGCCCTCTCCCCTCGGATAACTCATCCGTAATATAATCATCAGCCGCGTGTGACGGTAAACAGTCAGATTGTCCGCCGTCAACACAAATCTAAGGTATAGTAACTATAATCGATTTGACTCTTAATGAAAAGAAATCTGTATTTTAATCTTACGCTTCTGATAGTGGCTCTTTTTATGCCTCTTGCCGTAATGGCCGGAGACCGGGTTATATCAGGCGTGGTATTTTCGTCAGATGATTCCGAGCCCCTTATCGGAGCGTCGGTGACTGTGCCCCAGTCACAGCTCAAGGAGGCCGGCAGTCAGCTCAAGACTCTCGGAGTCGTGACTGACCTTGACGGAAAGTTCTCTATCACCATCCCCGACGGTGTGAAGCAGCTCGAATGCCGTTATGTCGGTTACAATCCGCGCACCTTTGAACTGGTGCCCGGCGTCGACAGCTATGATCTGCAACTTGACCGCGCCTCGGAGGTGCTGGGTGACGTCGTGGTGACCGGCTATCAGAATATTGAGAAGCGCAAACTCACCGCCTCCATCACCAAGGTGGAGCTGGATGACAGTAAAATAGGTTCGATTATGACCGTCGATCAGGCCCTTGCCGGTCAGGTGGCAGGTCTGTCAGCCATACAGAGCAGCGGATCGCCCGGTGCTCCCATGAAGATACGTATACGCGGTACTGCCTCGCTCAACGGCACGCAGGATCCTCTGTGGGTCATCGACGGCATTCCCGTCAACGGTACCGAAGTCCCCTCGATGGAGGAACTCAAGGACATCGACAATCTCTATCAGTCATCGATCGCCGGTCTCAATCCCGCCGACATCGAGAGCATCACCGTGCTTAAAGATGCTGCCGCAACAGCAATCTACGGTACACGTGCGGCCAACGGCGTGATTGTCGTCACCACCAAGAAGGGTCGTTCAGGCGCGCCCGAGATCAGTTTCTCGACACGCCTCACTTACTCACCCCGTCCCGACATCGACCGCCTCAACCTGCTCAACGCCGATGAGAAGGTCGACCTCGAACTGTCGCTCCTCGGCTCTGACTACACCTATCGCGAGAGCAAAGGTGCTGTGGCCCGTCTTATCAACGCCGCCGGTGCCATGTCACAGTTCAAGAGCGGTGGCTTCAACGCCCTTCCCGCATCCGTGCAGGCTCAGATCAACTCGCTGCGTTCGATCAACACCGACTGGAACGACATCCTGTTTCGCGACACCTTCAATCAGGAATACAATCTCAGCCTCTCCGGCGGTAACGACCGTGCCACATATTATACATCGCTCGGCTACCAGGAGGAGAACGGCAATGTGACCGGTGTGGACATGAACCGTCTCAGCCTTACGCTCAAGACCAACTATAACGTCACCCGCCATTTCAAGGTCGGCGCATCGGTCTTTGTCAATCACCGTAAGAACAATTCATATATCACCGACAATGACGGATTCACCAATCCTGTCTATTACTCACGTCGCGCCAATCCCTATCAGATGCCTTACGATGAGTACGGGGACTATATCTATGACACCGACATCCAGGGCCGCGAGGACAGTGACCTGAAGTTCAATATCTTCGAGGAGCGTGTCAACACCAGCCGCTCGCAGGAGACCACAGGAGTGACAGCGCTTCTTGACGCGAGTCTCCGCTTCAACGACTGGCTCCGTGCCTACACTCAGGTCGGATTCCAGCTCGACAATACTGAGACCGAGAGCTATGCCTCGGCCGAGACTTACGCCATGCGCAAGGAGTTCTACCGCACATCGGTGATGGGCAATAACGGCGTTTCAGCCACATTCCTCCCCAACGGTGGCCGCCACATCCAGAACAAGTCGACCAACAAACAGCTCACATGGAAGGGACAGGTAGAGTATAAAAACCGTTTTGCCGACCGCCATGAGCTTGAGGTTATGGCCGGATCCGAACTGCGCAAGACCTGGTATGACTACTTCTCATCCACAGCCTACGGCTATGACCCGAAGACGCTCACCAACAAGCCCGTGATGTTCCCCAGCGAGGACTGGGCGCGCCAGTTCCCCCTCCACAGCGAGAGCATCAGCGAGAATGCCTATGCATCCTTCTTCGCTACAGGTTCATACACTTTCCTTGATCGTTACACATTCGGTTCAAGCGTTCGTTTCGACGGCAGTGACCTCTACGGAGTGGCCAAGAAGTATCGTTTCCTGCCCCTCTATTCGTTCAGCGGACTGTGGCGTGCCAGTGATGAGCCATGGCTGCGCGAGTCGACAGTGATCAACAACCTCGCTCTGCGTGCCTCCTACGGTATCCAGGGTAACATTGACAAGGAGACATCATCGTTCGTGATGGGTAACTACAACAATACATCGATACTCCCCGGCGTCACTGAGGATGTCATCGTGCTCGGCTCGGCTCCCAACCGCCGCCTGCGCTGGGAGAAGACCCACACGGCCAATGCCGGATTTGACATCTCGTTCATCGACAATGCCATCTCGCTCACAGCCGATTACTATCACCGCAAGGGCAGCGACCTCATCGCGCTCAAGATGCTCCCGCTTGAGACGGGCTTCATGTCCTATATGGTCAACTGGGCATCGATGCGCAACCAGGGTTTCGAGCTTGGTCTTGCCACCCGCAACATTGCCACCCGCAATTTCCGCTGGACCACCAATCTCAACCTTGCTTACAACGAGAATACCGTCCTTCAGGAGACCGTGCCCGCCAATCAGCGCACTCCGTCGCGTGAAGGTTATCCCGTCAATGCGATATTCGCCTACCGTACCGCCGGACTCGATGAGAACGGCAACGTGCTCTATCTCGCCAAGGACGGTTCGGCCCAGACAGCCGAGAAGTTCTTCAAACTCAATTCGGCCGGCGCTCCAACTCTCACAGCCGAGGAGCAGCGTGAACTCTATACCTACATAGGTTCGGGCGATCCCCTCTGGACCGGCGGTTTCATCAATAACTTCACCTATCGCGACTTTGATCTCACCGTCAATTTTGCATTCAATCTCGGCATGTATACCCGCATCCAGCCCTCCTACAGCAACACCTATTTTGACCGCGGCATGAACACCAACCGCGACATCCTGGACCGCTGGACCCCTGCCAATCCCAACGGCACTCTGCCCGCCCTGCTCCCCGAGACGTCAGGTTCGCCCACCTACTCATACTACTCGCAGTATGGTGACGCCTACTCGATGCTCGACACATGGGTCAAGAAGACCAACTACTTCCGTATGCAGAGTCTGCGTCTTGCCTACAACATCCCCCCGAGCGTGCTCAAGCCCCTGCGCATGAGCATCCTCACCGTGGCCTTCGAGGCGCGCAATCTGTGGGTGTTCGGTTCGAGCTACAAAAACTCGCTCGATCCCGAGACTATGGGCAACCCCTTCGCCCAGCCCATTCCCAAGACCTATACCTTCAGTCTTAATCTCAAATTCTAATTGCTGACACGACAACATTATGAACAAACGATTATTATATATCCTCTTCGCTCCGCTGATGCTCCTCTTCAGCGCGTGTGACGACTATCTTGACATTCAGCCTGTGGGTAAGGTCATCCCTACGACGGTGCCCGAGTTTCGCTCGCTCATCACCGAGGCTTACAGCACCGTGCCCTCCGACCGCGGACTGGCATCGTTCCGTTCCGACGAGATCACGCTCAATACATCCAACTCGATGGATGTCGAGTCATACAGCGATATATGGATCTGGAACGACAACGGTGCGAGCGAGAACACCTCGACCTTCTCGTGGCGTCAGTTCTATCATGTCCTCTTCATCGCCAACTACATCATCGAGTCAGAGAACAGCATGACCGGCGGCACTCATGCCGAGGTCAGCCAGCTCGTAGGCGAGGCATACATGCTGCGTGCCTACATGCACTTCCTCCTTGCCAATCTCCACGCTCCGGCTTACACCAAATGTGACCCGGCTGTCACCAAGGCAGTGCCCCTCAAACTTGACTCGGATGTCGAGGCCACTCTCTCGCGCTCGATGCTCGGCGACGTCTATGCATCGGTCATCGCTGACCTTGACGAGGCTGAGAAGTATCTTAATGTCGACTCTTGGGAGTCAGGCTACAATTACCGATTCAATACACTCAGCGTAGATGCCCTCCGTTCGCGCGTATATCTCTATATGGGCGAGTGGGACGAGAGTCTTGCCGCGGCATCGCGTGTGCTTGCCGTCAGGAACGGACTGGATGATGTCTCGGTCACACTTCCCAACTCATATCAGTCGGTTGAGAATATCGTGGCCCTCGAACAGGTCTTTACCTCCAATTATGAGAAAGCCATCAAGGTTGACCGAAATTTTTACGCGATGTACACAAATAATGACCTGCGCCGCCGCACTTATTTCAACCAACAGACCGCTTCAAACGTTTTCATACGTAAGGGGGGCAGCAATACATATTCCTGCTCTCTGCGTGTAGGCGAGATGTATCTCAACGCGGCCGAGAGCGCTTGGCAGCAGGGAGAATACACCGACGCGGCCGACTATCTGCTCACACTTCAGAAGGCACGCTTCAACGACACCGGCTATGCTCTGAAAGAGACTGCCGTACGTGCGATGACGTCTGATCAGCTGATTGAGGAGATATACACCGAGCGTGCCCGCGAGCTCGCATTCGAGGGACACCGTTGGTTTGACCTGCGTCGCACCACCCAGCCACGTATCGAGAAGACGTTCAAGAATGAGACATACGTGCTTGAGCAGGGTGATTCGCGCTACACCATACCCATACCGTCAGCAGCCATCGAGGCCAACCCCTCGCTTGCCAACTGACCGATATAACCGCTACAGACAGGTGTCACGGCCTCGTGTGCCGTGATTCCTGCGCTGTGATTTTACGACATAATCCATCAACTATTTAATATTTTTTCGCGTATGAAAAAACTTTTACTTTCAGCTATCTCGGCAGTGACATTCATGGGTATGTCAGCCGCCGTACCCGTACTCACGCAGCAGAACACCGGTTCACTGACCGTGACACAGGAGACACCCGGTTACTCCAACCCCTCGACCTATGATGCATCGGGCAATCTGATCATCACAGGCGCATTCAACGGCACATTTGACAACGCTGACGCCATCGGCACAAGTGCCTATATCGTCAAGTACAACGCCGCCGGCCAGAAGGCTTGGAGCGTACCCGTGGTCGGTGCTGCAACCATCAAGGCTGTCGATACCAACGCTGACGGCAATATCTACGTGGCCGGTACATACGCCGACTATGTAGACTTCTATTCGACCGATGGCTCTCAGAAGAGCATCGGCGGTATGGCAGATGAGGCAAACGAGCAGTATGCCAAGAAGAACTCTTCATTCCTCGCCAAGTATGACAAGGACGGAAAGATTCAGGTCGTAAAGCCTATCGTACCCGCTCCCCTGCCTGAACTGACCGTGACCGGCATGTATTACCCTATGGACGGTGACGTGCATTTCTTTATCGAGAATCTTAAGGTAAACGATGGTAAGGTATATGTGTCGTCTACCTGTACCGGCGAGGTTATTCTTGATGATGTTACCGTCAAGTGTTCTTATCTTGACCTGTATGGCTGGGGTATTTATCAGGAGATACCGACACTCTCAATCCTGTCATTCGATTCCAATTTCGAAAACTGTCAGTCTGTCGCATCAATCGTGGCTGACGGTCCGCTGACTGAGGATTATGCACCTACCGCACACAGCCTGACATTTGCTATTGACGGCTCGTCGGTATATGCATCATTCGTATGTGTCGGTGAAGGCAAGTATAATTACACCATCGGTTCTGCCAACGGTGAGATTGCCGTACCGAGCGAGTCTGAAAAGTATGTCGTTCTCTCGGAGAACGGTAAACTGGAACTTCAGAAGGGTTCCGTAGACAAGAATGTTGACAATATCGCATCAATGATCGTTTCGGGTAGCAATCTTTACATTGTCGGCACCGCCTTCGCTACACTCCCTGCCGAGGCAGCTGATGAAAATGCAGTTGCAGTCAAGGGTTCGTCCGACATCTTCGTCGCTACGGTAGGAGCATCCGATCTCAAACTCAAATCGCTCAAAGCTTACTCGCATGACGAGGGCACTTCTGCCGTAACAAGCGGTGACACCACTGAGGATAAGCCTAACTATGAGCAGGCTGTGTCGGCCGTTTCGGTTGACGGCTCACTCTACATCAATGCCATCACCGGTAGTACATACATCGGTGGTTCAGGCGTAGTGTTCGGCCCTGAGTCAGTATGGTTTGACGGCTCTGACTTCTCGGCCGCAACCGCTGCAACCGGTGCCGCAGTAGGTGACGGTGTCTTCGCGACCGTCAACTCTGATGCAAGCAAGATGGACTTCACTACCTATACTTTCCAGAAGAGCGGCATCACCGACATCGAGGCTGAGTATGACGAGAACGCACCTGTCGAGTATTACAATCTCCAGGGCATCCGTGTGGCCAATCCCGAGAACGGTCTCTACATCCGCCGTCAGGGCAACAAGGTCGAGAAGATCCTCGTGAAATAAGAGTCATAAGTTACATACCATAGATTAACGTTCGGGCAAAAGTCTCACATCGGGACTTTTGCCCTTTTTTAAGTTACTTATTGTGTCATATATATGCAGGATATTCGCTAACTTTGTGGCTGATTGATAACATCTATCCGCCCAATATAAAATGAAAACTATCCACTCCATATCAGGATGCATGGCCGTATCGGCCATGATTGTTGCCGCCGGCGCGCTCGGCTCATGCAGCAGTTCCCGTTCGGGAGCAGGGTCGTCCGATGTACTGCCGTCACCCGAGGCTTTTGAAAAGGCCGGCTTCGGGGCCTACCGCAGTGCCCCCGGTCCGGCTGTTCTTCCCAACGCACACATTTACCGTACATCCATCGATGTTGATGCTCTGGTGCCTGTCACGGTCAATCCGGCCACGGGTCAGTTGATCTCCTATCCGGCCCCGACCGACATTACCGGCGCATCCATGCCGGTAGTGCTCAAGGATGGCTGGCTGCTCGATCGCCGTGGGGTAGGGGCCGACACGCGGTTTATCAATTACACATATTCGCAGTATCATGATCTCGCCGAGGCTCCGTCAGTCGAGCGTCTGCTACAGTCCATAGTCCCCGATGCGCGTGTCACCGAGATTGTCGAACTCCCTTATAAAATAGGTGAGGTCACTCCGGCTATGGCCGACTCGCTCATCTCTGCCGGCCTGCCCCGTTGTGAAGTAATCCTGCAAAATAAGTAAACGTCTATGTCTTCAGAAAATAATAAGGAACGTTTCTGCTCGCTGCTCCGTTCCACCGGACGCGAGAACATCGAGTATGTCATCGAGGATCTTGAGACATTCGGATTCTTCGAGGCTCCCGCCTCAGTACGCAATCATCTCAATGTGCCCGGCGGTCTCGTCGAGCATTCACTCAATGTATACGATGCTGCGATGATGCTGCGCGAGGGGATACTCAAGCGCCGCCATGATCTGGCACAGCAGTTGCCGGTCGATGCGGTGACGCTCGCTTCGCTCCTGCACGATGTGTGTAAAGCCAACATCTATCGTCTCGTGACCCACAAACGCAAGAATGAGATCGGTATGTGGGAAGAGGTTCAGGAGTATGTGGTAAACTATTCGCAGCTACCCATCGGCCACGGTGAAAAGTCGGTGGTGATGCTCCTGCGCATGGGACTGGACCTTGAGGATGACGAGATCTGCGCTATCCGCTGGCACATGGGGCCCTGGGCTGTCGACACCACCGCCATCGAGCAGGACAAGAGTTACCGTCAGTCGATAGTCAACTCACCGCTGTTGCCGCTCATACACACGGCCGACACTGTCGCCTCGCAGATATTCGAGCGCGACAGCATCGGCTGACCTCACGGCTATATGAAAAAATCAGGGCCTGAATCCGGATCTAATCACCAGGTTCAGGCCCTGATTTTTTAGGTTTACTCTTTGGTCTCTGTGTCAGACTCGGGCTCTGCTGTTGTCATCTTAAGCCCTGCCCATTGGTCAGACGTGCCATGCGGCGTCAGAGTCTCAGAGTTATATTTTCAACATCTGCGGAGAGATTAGTTCTCGTCGAGAGTACAGATTGAAACTCGGTTCCAGCTCTCTTCCTTGAACATGTGTCCGATGCCCTGGCCTTCAGCCTTGATGCGGTCGGCCTTGATACCGTACTTCTTGATGAGAGCGTCCTTGACTGACTGAGCGCGAGCCTGTGCGAGACGGATATTTACTTCCTCGGGACCATCCTGTGATGCATAACCCTTGATGACTACGGTCGATGAGGGATTGTGCTTCATGTAGTCGGCGATCATCTCTACGTTAGGCATCTGGTCGGGGGTGATGGTGCTCTTGCCGATCTTGAAGAATACGAAACGTACGCTGTTGAAGGTCGTGTCGGCCACTACCACGGGAGCCTTGCTCTGAGCCTCGGCGAGGGCAGCTGCGAGCTCGGCGTTCTGAGCCTGTGAGATGGCGAGCTGTGCCTGTGAGGCGGCGAGGTCATCGGCGGCTGCTACGACACCTGCACGGAGGGCGTTGACCTGATCGTTGAGGGCAGCGATGTCAGCTGAGTAATCGGGGCAGGCTACGCACTGGAAGCCTGGACCGAAATTGTAGTTGAAACCTACCATGACGTCAAAGTTTGCACGGCGGGAATCGAACTGGGCGGGTTCGCCGGTGCCGGCGAGATTCCAGGTCACACCAGGCTTGACAGCGATTGAGAAATTGTCACAGACGGCGAAGTTGAAGTCAAGACCTGTCTTGGCTGCGATGTAATTGTCGTCATTCGCACCGGGATAGTAATCGTGTCCCCAGCCGATGCCGGCCTTTGCATCAATCCAGAACTTACGCGGTGTGCATGAGAAGCCACCGAAGAGGTTGAAGAGGTTGGCGGTGCCGTATGCTCCGACATACTGTGTGTCGAATGCCGTGCGGCTTGATGTGGTGTTTACGCCCCAGGCTCCTTCGACGCCTACACCTACTACAGGTGTGAGCTGCTTGGCTACGTGGATGCCGTAATTACCTCTCATGTTCTGGAAGAATGAATGTCCTTTGAGCGGAGTGGTTACACCGGCGTCGAGACCGATTGACCAGTTATCTCCAAATGTCGGGCGCTCGATAACATTCTGTGCCCCTACTGTAAGTGCACTGCCGGCGATAGCGGCTGCGAGTAAGACTTTTTTCATCGTGAATACGGTTTGTTTGTTAATAATTTTCGGTTGAATACGTGCAGGCTACGATAGTGCGGCGTGGGGGATGAGTGTGAGGGGATAGTCCCCGCCTCCGTTGTCGTTGCCTTTCGAATGTAAAACAACATGTGTGCCGATAAAGTTGACCGAGAGTGCGAAAAATAATACTTTTTTATCTCAAAAAATTATCACATAAGTGATTAGAGCCGCTGTGCGATATTGTATGAAGTATGAAAACTAAAATTTTATATTTTAATGTTTTATAACATCAAATTTATTTGCGCAGTTAAAGAAAAGATTTGTATATTTGCGATGAAATTGTAAAAAGTACCAAAAGCCTTAAAACTTCAGAATATATCCATGGCTCCGTTAGCGAATAATCATATATCCATCGACTGTGTCGTGCTCGGCTTTGACGGCTCCAATCTGCGTGCGCTCCTTGTCAGGCGTCAAGGCGAGGATCAGGCCGGTGAGTATAATGATATGAAGCTGCCCGGTAGTCTGATATATCAGGATGAGGACTTGGACGAGGCTGCTATGCGAGTGCTCCACGAGCTCACCGGAGTAAGGGATGTGCCTTTGCAGCAGTTCAAGGCTTTCGGTTCGAAGGACCGTACGCGCAATCAACGTGACATCGTGTGGCTCGAACGCGCCCAGCAGGCACACGTCGAGCGCATCGTCACCATCGCTTACTTCGCCCTCGTCAAGCTGGACTCGGCCATGCTAAGGATCGTCGACCGCGAGTCGGCCACGTGGGTCCCGGTCAGCGAAATCGGACAGCTCGCTTTCGACCACAATCTCATTATCGAGGAGGCCCTCAAGGCTGTGCGCCGTGAGGTTGACAACAATCGTTCGGTGCTGTTCGATCTGTTGCCCAAGAAGTTTACCGCGTCCCAGCTGCGACTGCTCACCGAGATCATCTACGGACGCACGCTCGATGTGCGTAACTTCCACAAGAAGATTTCGCAGATGCCCTACGTTGTGCCGCTTGAAGAACGGCAGAAAGGGGTGGCGCACAGGGCGGCCCGCTACTTCAAGTTTGATCGCAAAGTCTACAATACCTCACGTTAACATACACTTGAATTTTTAACTATCACTTATATATAATATATGTATCTATTAGGATATGATATAGGCAGCTCGTCGGTCAAGGCGAGTCTTGTCGATGCCCAGAGCGGCCGCACAGTGGCTTCGGACTTTTATCCACGCACCGAGGCTGAGATCATAGCCCTGCGTCCGGGATGGGCCGAGCAGCGCCCCGAGCAGTGGTGGGACTGCCTCAAGCAGGCCACGGCCAGTGTACTCGCCACTTCAGGCGTCAATCCGCATGACATCAAGGCGATCGGCATCTCATATCAGATGCATGGCCTCGTGATGGTCGACAAAGACCTCCGTCCCCTGCGTCCGGCTATCATCTGGTGCGACTCACGCGGTGTGTCTTACGGCGAGAAGGCGTTTGACACTCTCGGTGAGACACGCTGTCTGAGCCATCTCCTCAACTCTCCCGGCAACTTCACAGCCACCAAGCTGGCATGGGTCAAGGAGAACGAACCAGAGATTTTCGAGAAGATCTATAAGATAATGCTCCCCGGCGACTATGCGGCCATGCGCCTCACGGGCCGCGTGTGCACCACTGTGTCGGGCCTGAGCGAAATGATGCTGTGGGACTTCAAGAACGGTGCTCCCGCTCAGTTTCTGCTCGACTACTTCGGATATAACGCCGACATCCTCCCCGAGATCGTGCCCACATTCTCAATACAGGGCACAGTGACGGCCGAGGCTGCCGCCGAACTCGGTCTGGCCGAGGGTATACCCGTGGCATACCGTGCGGGCGATCAGCCTAACAATGCACTTTCACTCAATGTATTCAACCCCGGTGAAGTGGCCTCGACAGCGGGCACCTCGGGCGTCGTGTACGGAGTGCTCGGCGAGGTCAACTATGACCCCCAGAGCCGTGTCAACACATTCGCGCATGTCAACCACACCGCTGATCAGACCCGTCTCGGCGTGCTGCTCTGCATCAACGGCACAGGCATCCTCAACTCATGGAGCAAACGTACGATGGCTCCCGACGGCATCTCATATCCCGACATGAACGAGCTCGCCGCCAAGGCCCCGATCGGAGCCGCCGGCGTGTCGGTGATACCGTTCGGCAACGGAGCCGAGCGTGTGCTCCGCAACAAGGAGGTGGGATGCTCAATCCACGGAGTCAACTTCCTCACCCATGACCGTTCGCATCTGCTCCGCGCCGAGCAGGAGGGCATCGTGTTCTCGTTCATGTACGGCATGGAGGTTATGGAGCAGATGGGTATGCGTCTGAGCAAGATTCATGCCGGACATGCCAACATGTTCCTGAGCCCGCTGTTCCGCAACACGCTTGCGGGTGTGAGCGGTGCCACTATCGAACTCTACAATACCGATGGTTCGGTCGGAGCCGCCAAGGGTGCAGGTATCGGTGCCGGCATCTATGCTGACAACAATGAGGCGTTCGCATCGCTTGAGAAGATCGAAGTGATCGAGCCGGTCGCCGCCGACCGTCAGGCATATACGGATGCCTACGCTCTGTGGAAGGAGCGTCTTCTGGCTCAACTCTAAAGAATATCAAAGAACTTAAATAACAATAATCTATAATCACTTATTTTAATAAACACTATGGCAGTTAAGGAATATTTCCCTACTATCGGAAAGATCAAATTTGAAGGCAAGGACTCAAAGAATCCCCTCGCTTACCGTTACTATGACGCTGAGAAGGTAATCCTCGGCAAGCCCATGAAGGAATGGCTCAAGTTTGCGATGGCATGGTGGCACACTCTCTGCGCCGAGGGTGGTGACCAGTTCGGCAGCGAGTCAAAGAAGTTCCCCTGGAATCAGGGCGCTGACGCTATGACTGTAGCAAAGCAGAAGGCTGACGCCGGATTCGAGATCATGCAGAAGCTCGGCATCGAGTATTTCTGTTTCCATGATACAGACCTCATCGGTGACCTCACTGACATCGAAGGTTACGAGGCCCGCCTCAAGGAGATCGTCGAGTATCTCAAGGGCAAGATGGCCGAGACCGGCATCAAGAACCTCTGGGGTACAGCCAACGTATTCGGCAACGGCCGTTACATGAACGGTGCTGCCACCAACCCCGACTTTGACGTTGTGGCACGCGCAGCCGTTCAGATCAAGAACGCTATCGACGCTACTATCGCCCTCGGCGGTTCAAACTATGTGTTCTGGGGTGGCCGTGAAGGTTACATGAGCCTTCTCAACACCGACCAGAAGCGTGAGAAAGAGCACCTCGCTACCATGCTCCGCATCGCTCGCGACTATGCTCGCAGCAAGGGTTTCACCGGCACATTCCTTATCGAGCCCAAACCCATGGAGCCCTCCAAGCACCAGTATGACGTAGACACCGAGACCGTTATCGGCTTCCTCAAGGCTCACGGTCTGGAGAACGACTTCAAGGTGAACATCGAGGTTAACCACGCTACACTCGCCGGCCACACATTCGAGCACGAGCTCTGTGTAGCTGTCGACAACAATATGCTCGGTTCGATCGATGCCAACCGCGGTGACTATCAGAACGGCTGGGATACCGACCAGTTCCCCATCGATAACTTCGAACTCACCCAGGCCATGATGCAGATCATCCGCAACGGCGGTCTCGGCAACGGCGGTACAAACTTCGACGCCAAGCCACGTCGTAACTCTACCGACCTTGAGGACATCTTCATCGCACACATCGCCGGTATGGACGCTATGGCCCGCGCACTTGAGAGCGCTGCCGCTCTGCTTGAGGAGTCACCCTACAAGGCTATGCTCGCCGAGCGCTACGCTTCGTTCGACAGCGGTAAGGGTAAGGAATTTGAGGAAGGCAAGCTCACCCTTGAGGATGTAGTGGCTTACTCCAAGACTCAGCCCGAGCCCAAGACTACTTCAGGCAAGCAGGAGCTCTATGAGGCTATCCTCAATATGTACTGCTAATCGTCTGAGTAAAAGCAAGTCATACTGACCGGCCGATTAATCCGGTCATAAACCTTTAACGTTTTCTCGTGGATTGTTCCCGCCGCAGCACGGCGAGAATGATTCACGGGAAAATTTAAGGTTTTTACAATCAATCATCACAATCTTCTTACTTTTAAGACTCTGACTCATGAATTATCCTCAGAACGGAAGCAAGCTCTACCTGTTCTCCATCGTCCTGGTGGCGGTGCTCGGCGGTCTGCTGTTCGGTTACGACACGGCCGTAATCTCGGGCGCTGAAAAAGGTCTGCAAGCCTTCTTCCTCGGAGCCAAGGACTTTGTCTACACCGACACGATCCACGGCATCACCTCGTCGAGCGCACTGCTCGGCTGTATCCTCGGTTCGGCCCTCTCGGGTTTCTTCGCATCATATTTCGGCCGCAAGAAATCGCTTGCCATCGCCGGTGTCTTCTTCTTCCTGTCCGCACTGGGCAGCTACTATCCTGAATTTCTGCTCTTCGAGTATGGCACGCCTTCGGCTTCGCTGCTCGTTGCATTCAATATCTACCGTATACTCGGCGGTGTGGGCGTAGGTCTCGCATCTGCGATCTGCCCGATGTATATCGCCGAGGTTGCTCCCTCCAACATGCGTGGTACCCTCGTGTCGTGGAACCAGTTTGCCATCATCTTCGGCCAGCTCGTGGTCTACTTCGTCAACTTCCTCATCCTCGGTGAGCACACTCAGCCTATTATCGAGAAAATCAGCGAGACAATCTATCAGGTGAGCAACGAGAGCGACCTCTGGACCATCCAGACCGGCTGGCGCTACATGTTCGGTTCTGAGGCATTCGTAGCCGGTATCTTCACCATCCTTGTGTGTCTCGTGCCCGAATCACCCCGCTACCTCGCCCTTATCGGTAAGGACGAGAAGGCTCTCGGTGTCCTCTCGCACATCAACGGCTATGAGAAGGCTAAAGAGATTCTGAAACAGATCAAAGAGACCACCGAGGTCAAGAGCGAGAAGCTCTTCTCATTCGGTGTCATGGTTATCTTTGTCGGTGTCATGCTCTCAGTGTTCCAGCAGGCAGTCGGCATCAACGCCGTACTCTACTACGCACCCCGTATCTTCGAGTCGATGGGTATGTCTGACCCGATGATGAATACGGTCTACATGGGCATTGTCAACATTACATTCACCCTCGTAGCCGTGTTTACAGTAGAGAAACTCGGCCGCAAGCCCCTCCTCATCTGGGGTTCGCTCGGCATGGCGCTCGGTGCGCTCGGTGTAGCTGTCAGCAACCTCATCGACGGAGTGCCTCCCATCTTCCCCGTGCTGTCGATTATGGTCTACTCGGCATCATTCATGTTCTCATGGGGTCCTATCTGCTGGGTGCTTATCGCCGAGATTTTCCCCAACACCATCCGTTCGGCTGCTGTGGCCATCGCCGTGGCATTCCAGTGGATATTCAACTTTATCGTATCGTCGACATTCGTGCCGATGTACAATATGTCGCTCGGCGATATGGGTGACCGTTTCGGCCACATGTTCGCTTACGCCCTCTACGGAGTGATCTGTATCGTGGCAGCATGGTTTGTCTACTCGCTCGTGCCCGAGACCAAGGGCAAGACTCTTGAGGATATGACCAACCTCTGGCGCAACCGCTCGAAGAAGTAATCCTATTACCTTATAATATATCATTTTTGTAAAATTAATTACTAATGGCAAAGTTTGATAAAATCGCCGTGCTCGCCAAGATGGGCACGACCGGTGTAGTTCCCGTGTTCTATCACAAGGATGCCGAAGTAGCCAAGCAGGTTGTCAAGGCTTGCTACGAGGGTGGTATCCGTGCCTTTGAGTTCACCAACCGTGGTGACTTCGCTCACGAAGTATTTGCTGAAGTTGTTAAGTTTGCTGCCAAGGAGTGTCCCGACATGGCTATGGGTGTCGGCTCGATCGTCGATCCAGCCACAGCAGCGCTTTACATCCAGCTCGGTGCATGCTTTATCGTAGGCCCGCTCTTCAATCCCGAAGTGTCACGCGTCTGCAACCGCCGTCTCGTACCTTACACCCCCGGCTGTGGCACAGTCAGCGAGATCGGTGCCGCTCAGGAGACAGGCTGTGACCTGTGCAAGTGTTTCCCCGGCGATGTGCTCGGTCCTAAATTCGTCAAGGGTCTCATGGCCCCGATGCCCTGGTCCAAGCTCATGGTCACCGGCGGCGTAGAGCCGACCAAGGAGAATATCGAAGGCTGGATCAAGGCCGGAGTGTTCTGTGTAGGCATGGGTTCGAAGCTGTTCCCCGGCGACAAGGTTGCCGCTCAGGACTGGCAGTATGTGACAGATAAGTGCCGCGAGGCTCTCGGTTACGTAGCTGACGCACGCAAGAAATAATCACCCGATAACCAAATGAGAACGGGAGGACGCGCCACGGCACGCCCTCCCGTTTGTAATTTGATTCTATCGAGACTCTAATTTCTATACTCAAAGAAATAGGGTATTGTAATTAGTGGTTTCCTGGTGGATGAATCCTTCCATTTAAGAAGCTTATTATATAATTTTCTTTTCATGCTGTAATTGGCTTATAATGTGCAAATTTACATAAAATCAGAGATAGTTGATATAAAAATTACATAAATCTCGGGATGAAAACGGCTATATTCTACATAAATCTCGGGATAGTTTTGCTTAAAAACTACACAAATCTAGGGATAAAAGTATAATCACTCGGTTAAGGGTATTAATCGGCTTGTCGCTTTCGAGCTTGTTGAGTAAGAAGTTACTTCTTCATTCATGGATTTTTATCAAAATAAAACTCGCGGATTATTAATTTTCGAAAATTACTTATGTTTTTTACTTAAGTCTCATCCTTTTTTTATTTATGGAATTGTTATATCTTTGCTCTCTGTATAGAGAATCTCAATAGTATTATTTAATTAAGAGCAACAATTTCTATGGAAAAAACATGGCGATGGTTTGGGCCTAATGATAAGATCACTCTTGACATGCTGCGTCAGATCGGTGTCGAAGGCATTGTCACAGCCCTGCATCATATCCCTAACGGTGAGGTGTGGAGTCTTGAGGAGATCGAGAAGATGAAGCGTCTCATCGAGGATCACGGCATGCGCTGGAGCGTGGTCGAGAGTCTTCCCGTGTCCGAATCCATCAAGTACGGAGGTCCCGACCGCGATGAACTCATCGAGCGTTACAAGGAGTCGCTTGCCAATCTCGGTAAAGCCGGTGTCAAGACGGTGTGCTACAACTTCATGCCCGTGCTCGACTGGGCGCGTACCGACCTCGACTATCCCAACCCCAACGGTACAAGCAATCTCTACTTCAATATGGGCGAATTTGCCTACTTTGACATATATATCCTCAAGCGCGAGGGTGCAGAGGCCGATTATGATGCCGACACACTTGAGCGTGTGGCCAAGATCAAGGAGACGATGACTCCCGAGGGTGAGAAACGTCTGGTGGAGAATATCATTGTCAAGACTCAGGGTTTTGTCAACGGCAACATCTCGGAGGAGGATCTCAACCCCGTCGAGAAGTTCCGCGAACTGCTCAAACTCTATGACGGCATCGATGCCGAGCAGCTGCGCGCCAACATGGCATACTTCCTCAATGCCATCATGCCCGTCTGCCGCGAGTATGATATAAATATGTGCGTACACCCCGACGATCCCCCACGTCCCATTCTCGGACTGCCGCGCATCGTCACCTGTGATGAGGACATCAAGGCATTTCTCGACGCAGTGCCCGATCCTCACAACGGACTCACCTTCTGTGCAGGCTCGCTCAGTGCAGGTCCTCACAATGATGTCGTGGAGCTGGCACGCAAGTATGCTGACCGCACGCACTTCGCACACATCCGTATCTGCAAGACTCTGCCGGGCGGAGACTTCAAGGAGTCGTCACACCTCGATCCGCGTCTGATCGAAGTCATCAAGATATTCCAGGATGTCAATCCCGACGTGCCCATGCGTGTCGACCATGCCGAACTCATGCTCGGTGACGGCGACAAGGGTTACAACGCAGGCTATTCATTCCACGGCCGTATGATGGCCCTCGGCCAGGTAGAGGGCGTGATGGCCGCTTATAATCAGTCGAAAAAAGATAATAAATAAGGAAATGAACGAATTATTTTCAGTCAAGGATCAGGTGATCGTCATCACCGGCGGAACCGGAGTGCTCGGACGCTGCATCGGAGAATATCTTGCCTCGCAGGGTGCCAAGGTTGTCCTCATGGGACGCCGCAAGGAGGAGGGCGACGAGATAGTCCGCGAGATTACTGCCAAAGGGGGCGAGGCGATGTTTCTCGTCACCGATGTGATGAATCCCGAGGTCGTACAGGCCAATTGTGACGAGATTCTTGCCCGCTACGGACGTGTAGATGCTCTGCTCAACGCGGCCGGAGGCAATATGAAGGGTGCCACGATCGCGCCTGACGGAAATTTCTTTGACCTTGAGGTCGAGGCCTTCCGCACCGTGCTTGATCTGAACCTTACCGGCACCGTGATACCCACACAGGTATTCCTCCGCCCGATGGTCGAGGCCGGACGCGGATCGATAGTCAACTTCACGTCTATGGCTGCATTCCGTCCCCTGACCCGTGTGGCAGGATATGCGGCGGCCAAAGCCGGCATCTCCAACTTCACGGCATTCATGGCCAATGAGGTCGCCACCAAATTCTCACCTGCGATACGTGTCAATGCCATCGCTCCCGGATTCTTCCTCACCAATCAGAACCGCTCGCTGCTCACCAATCCCGACGGCTCGCTGACCGGGCGTGGAGCTGACGTTATCCGTCAGACTCCGTTCAAGCGTTTCGGCAAGCCCGAAGAACTGTGCGGTACGATCCAGTATCTCATCTCGGACGCATCATCGTTCGTCACCGGCACCGTAGCCGTGGTCGACGGCGGATTCAACGTGTTCGCGATGTAATCAGTCTGACTCAAACGCATGTGACCCGGGGGAACAAGTATTCCTTTCGGGTCATTTTTTATTCCGATGTGGTTGGAAAAGTTTCCCGAAAATTCCCGATTTTAACATTAGACCCTTAATTCAGGGCATTCTGTTAGGGTTTTTTAATCACTTTTAGCGTTATCGCGTAGACAAAAATTGCAATCCGGTTGTTTTATATATGAAAAGCAAAATAAAGCTCCCGAGCCTCACAGAGGCCTCCGGGGCGGGAATGAAATTACATCCCTCTCCTCTTTATCGAGTTGTGAAACTGGGTACTGAGGCTCTCATAAATAAATAGTTGAAACGTGAGGAGCGGTGTTGCATCTTGTATGCGACACCGCTTTTTTGTAATTTTGCATGACAATATCACTCGACACATACATGATACACTATCCCGACACACACCGCAACGTGCATATCGTCGTGGCGGCCGGCAGCGGCAGCCGCTATGGCGGAGACCTGCCCAAACAGTTCTGTGACCTGTGGGGGCGTCCCATGCTTATGA
Organism: Bacteroides sp.; assembly: GCA_014802015.1. Classification (GTDB taxonomy): domain Bacteria; phylum Bacteroidota; class Bacteroidia; order Bacteroidales; family Muribaculaceae; genus Duncaniella. Next base: position 110,246 of record JAAVDB010000017.1, on the reverse strand, counting down.
CTACGCTCGAACGGCTCGACCGGGCCGCCCCGGGTGCGCGTATTATAGTGGTGCTGAGTGAGCCGATGGTGGATATGTGGCGCGACATGTGCCGCGAGCACGGTTTCACATTGCCGCATGACATCGTCATAGGAGGCCCGTCACGCGCACACAGCGTGCAGAACGCTGTCCGCACACTTGATGCCGGCACGACAGGATGGGTGAGTGTCCATGATGCCGCGCGCCCGATGGTGACGCCGGCCATGATGGGGCGTCTGCTTGACGCGCTTGATGACACGCACCCCGGCGCCATCCCTACGGTTGCCGTGACCGACTCGCTGCGCATGCTCACGTCCGCCGGCTCGTCGGTGGCAGTGGACCGCTCGCTGTATCGTGCCGTGCAGACTCCGCAGGTATTTGACGGGGCAACAATCATCAGCGCCAACCGTCAGGAGATACTGCCTGTGTTTACCGATGACGCATCGGTAGTCGAGGCTGCCGGATTCGGCCCGCTCGCGCTTGTCGAAGGCGATACGGCCAATATTAAGGTGACCAATCCGGGAGATATTGAATCAATAGGCAAAAAACTTTAGCCGTAAACCTATAGTCGTGACCATCGCTGACTGTGACATAAAATTTCTGCGCGGGATAGGTCCCAAACGAGCCGAGTTGCTTGACAAGAATCTCGGCATCAAGACCTATCGCGACATGCTGTATCATTTCCCGACACATTACGTTGACCGTACCACCATACGGCATATCAGCGAATTTACGGGCGATGATATGCCCGCCGTGCAGGTGCGCGGACGCTTTGTGTCGTTCAATATGATAGGCGAGGGGGCCAAGATGCGCCTCGTAGCGCTGTTTACCGACAAGACCGGCACGATGGAGGTCGTGTGGTTTCAGCGCGCCAAGGCCATGCGCGAACTATACCGCACACATACGGACTATACGGTATTCGGCAAGCCGACATTCTTCAACGGCCGATGGAGCATGGTGCATCCCGAGATAGACCCTCCGGGCGCACTGCTGGCCCGGAGCGGTTTCCGTGGTGTGTATCCGCTGACAGAGCAGTTGCGCAACCGCGGATTCTCCTCACGTACGTTTGCCGGAGCTGCGGCCGAGATACTTGCCGGCGCCCAGACGCTGCCCGAGACGCTGCCACCTTATATAATAGAGAAATACCGTCTGCTCGACCTGCGCACGGCCCTGTGTGCCATACACAATCCGGCCACGATGGACATACTCGACAAGGCTCGTTTCAGACTCAAGTTTGAGGAACTGTTCTATCTCCAGCTCGACATCCAGCGCTATGCGCGGCGGCGATCCTCTTCGACCCAAGGATTCCGCTTCGGACGGGTAGGGGAGTTCTTCAATAATTTCTACAATCAATTCCTGCCCTTTCCGCTCACCGGGGCACAGAAGCGTGTCATACGCGAGATACGCGCCGACATGGGCGCCGGACGGCAGATGAACCGTCTGCTGCAGGGAGATGTGGGCAGTGGCAAGACCCTCGTCGCGCTTATGACGATGCTGATAGCGCTTGATAACGGTTTTCAGGCCTGCCTTATGGCACCCACCGAGATTCTTGCCACGCAGCATTACGAGACCATACGTGAACTTGTGGCCCCTATGGGTGTGAATGTCAGGCTCCTCACCGGCTCGACGCGCAAGAAGGAGCGTGACATCATCGACTCGCAGCTGCGTGACGGCACGCTCCACATACTCATCGGCACACATGCCGTGATCGAGGATCGTGTGCGGTTCAGAAACCTCGGATATGTCGTGATTGACGAACAGCACCGTTTCGGAGTGGCCCAGCGCGCAAGGTTGTGGACCAAGAATACTCTGGCTCCGCACGTCCTCGTGATGACGGCGACGCCGATACCGCGCACGCTTGCCATGACAGTCTACGGTGACCTCGACGTCAGCGTGATCGACGAGCTGCCACCCGGACGTAAACCGGTGCAGACTCTGCTCCGTTATGATGAAAACAGGCTCTTGACCTATCAGGGCATAGCCCGTCAGCTCAAGATGGGGCGGCAGGTATATATCGTCTATCCGCTCATCAAGGAGAATGAGAAGCTTGACCTGCAATCGCTCGAAGAGGGCTATGAGAACATCCGCGAGATATATCGGGACTATCGTGTGGCATACGTTCACGGCAAGCTTCGTCCCGAGGAGAAGGATTATCAGATGAGTATTTTCGCTTCGGGCGAGGCGCAGATACTCGTGAGTACGACCGTAATCGAGGTGGGGGTAAACGTGCCCAATGCTACGACCATGCTGATCGAGAATGCCGAGCGGTTCGGTCTGTCACAGCTCCACCAGTTGCGCGGACGTGTAGGCCGCGGTGAGGGTCAGAGTTACTGTATACTTATGACCAAGCGTAAGATCACCGGCGACACCCGCAAACGTCTCGAACTCATGACATCCACCACCAACGGCTTTGAGATAGCCGAGGCTGATATGCGTATGCGCGGTCCCGGCGACATAGAGGGTACCATGCAGAGCGGCATACCGTTTGACCTGCATATAGCCAATCTCGCTACCGACGGTCAGATCGTGCAGCTGGCACGTGATGCCGCCTGCGATGTGCTTGACGCTGATCCTGACCTCGCAAGTCCGGTTAATGCAGTCCTGGTGCGTCAGTTGTCTCAGCTCAATTCACGTATACGCGACTGGTCAAAAATCTCATGAATTTTTATACGTATTTTTGTGACATTGGTTAAAAATCATTATTTTTGCACAGTATATACGTAATATACGTATTTTTGAAATATTCAGTAACTTAAATCTTTACATGAAAAAAACTTTTATTTCCCTCGTGGCGTTACTGGGGTCGCTGACAGCGTCTGCGCAGTATTCGCATGAGGTACAGGCTGAGAGTCTTGACCGAGGCGTGGTGGCTGTCAAGACCGATGGCGGAGTATTTGTCTCATGGCGTTCACTCGTTACCGATGACAAGAAGATGGCTTTTGATGTATACCGTGACGGTGTGAAAGTCAATGACGCCCCGCTCAAGACAAGAACGAACTATACCGACAAAAATGGTACGACAGCGTCAAAGTATACGGTAAAAGCTATCGTAAACGATGCAGTAAAGGAGACATCGTCCGAGGCCTCCGTATGGGCTACACCTTATCTCAAGGTTCATCTTGATCGCCCCGCAGGGGGACAGTCTCCTGCCGGAGGCAGTAAGGAAGATCGTGACTATACCTACACTCCCGATGACGTGTCGGTCGGCGATGTCGACGGCGACGGTGAGTGGGAACTCATAGTCAAATGGTTCCCGACCAATCAGGCCGATAACGGCGATCAGTTCCGTTACACGGGTAATACCATACTTGATTGTTACAAACTTGACGGCACCAAACTGTGGCGCATAGACCTCGGACAGAATATCCGCTCGGGCAATCATTACACGCAGTTCATGGTCTATGACTTTGATGGCGACGGTAAGGCCGAACTTATCTGCAAGACTGCTCCGGGTACGATCGACGGTACGGGCAAGGCTGTCCTCATGGGTAGCGACAAGGTGACTGACGATTACCGTGAGAAGAGTGGCTCGCTGGCCGGTGTGGTCAAATCCGGCCCCGAGTATCTTACGGTGTTCAACGGTCTGACAGGCGCCGAGATCAATACGATCGCTTACAATCCCCCGCGTACAATACATGCTATGAGCAAGAGCGGCTGGGGTGACGCTAACGGTAACCGTTGCGAGCGCTATCTGGCATGTGTGGCCTATCTGGACGGTCAGCACCCGAGCGCTGTGTTCTGTCGCGGCTACTATACGCATGCCTACCTCTGGGCTGTCGACTTTGACGGCAAGGAACTCAAGGAGCGTTGGCTGCACTCATCCAACAAGGTAGGACAAGGCTGTTACGGTGAGGGTGCCCACTCTCTGACTGTAGGCGACGTTGACGGTGACGGATTTGACGAGATCGTATTTGGTGCGGCTTCGGTTGACCACGACGGCAAGCTCCTTTACCGTACAGGTGCAGGTCACGGCGATGCGCTTCATCTCGCGGCGATGCTCCCTGATCGCGAAGGCCTTCAGGTGTTTATGCCCCACGAAGAGACGGAGTCAGCTTACAAATATGACACAGAGCTCCGTGATGCCAAGACCGGCGAGATAATCTTCTTTGAGGCTCAGTCGGGTAAAGATATAGGCCGAGGCCTTGCAGCCAACATCACATCGCGTTATCGCGGCTATGAATACTGGTCGTCGACCAATAAGGTGTTCAGTAACGGTACCGAGCTCACGTCGGCCAAACGTCCATCAATCAATTTCCGCGTGTATTGGGACGGTGACGTGCTTGATGAACTCCTCGACGGCACTACTATCACCAAGCCCAACGATGAGATAACCAAGATAAATACGCTTGTTAATTTCAACTCGTATTCCAATGCTGCCTCATGTAACACCACCAAGGCTACGCCTAACCTTCAGGCTGACCTGTTCGGAGACTGGCGTGAGGAGGTGATATTCCATGACAGTTCCACCGAGTCAGACCTGCTCATCTTCACTACCACGATCCCCTCGGATTACAAGGTGAACACCCTCATGCAGGATCGTCAGTATCGTGTGGCTGTGGCATGGCAGAACGTGGCTTACAATCAGCCTCCCCACCTCAGCTACAATCTTGAGGAACTGTTTAATAACAATGCCGCTCTCACCATTAATTCGGGCGCACTCAGCCAGATTATCTATATGGGCGATGAGATACAGCCCGTTAAGTTTACTGTGGTTCGTGCCACTGGCGCCGAGTGCTCTGACCTGCCCGATGGCCTGACATTTAACTTCGATAAGTCCACACTCACGGGTACGATTTCCGGCAGTCCTGTGGCCGAGGGCGAGTACACGTTTACCGTATCGACAACCGGTGCGGACAATGGCAACGATGCGTCATTCGACGTCAATATAAAGGTGCGCAAGAATACTTCCGTTCAGCTTGTGGCCTGCTATCCGTTTGAGACTGTGGGCGAGACCGTAGCCAACCTCCGTGGCGGCAGCGCCGCTGCACTCAACGGCAAGAAGGGCACAGCGGCCGAGGGTCGTCAGGGCAATGCGCTCGTGCTCGACGGTACGAACTGCTATGTGCAGGACAGCTATGATTTCATCAACTTCGGTAACCTCTCGTTCACTGTAGAATTGTGGATGAACTCGTCTGCGGCCGACAAGAACTGTTATCTGTTCAACAAGGGTGTCATTTCACCCGATAAAGGTTCGGGTAACTGGTACGGTATGGAGTACAAGAATAAGGAGCTCCGATTTGCCGTCGATGACAATATCAACAAGAATCAGGTTGTGGCCGAGAACGCCGACAAGTATTTCGACGGTCAGTGGCATCATATAGTGGGCGTGCGTGACGCCGACGAACATCAGCTGCGCATCTATGTTGACGGTGAGCTGGTCGGCACGGCCGACGACAAGACTGTCTCCATTCTGTCAGACGAGCCGATTGTGATCGGTAACGTCAACGGAGGTGAAGGCTGGGGTTATGACAACTACTATGACGGTATGCTCGACGAGTTCTCGATCTATCGCGGCGTTATGAGCGCAAGCAAGATTAAAGAGCACTTCGAGTCGCAGGGTTCCGAGATGATAGCTTATTTCCCGATGGACGAGATGGGTGACACGACACCCAACCTTATCTATGGTGAGGCTACGGCTCAGGGTGCTGCGCCTGTTTCGGTTGACGGCCTCAAGGGTGGCGCTATCGAGTTTGACGACACATACTATCTCACTCAGCCTGTATATGATGCCATCAACATGGGCGAGAAGGACTTCTCGATCGAACTCTGGGTTAACTCGACTGATGATGACGGTTATCTCGTATGCATCGGTACACACAATCATACCAATGTCGAGGGTGGTACCGGCAACTGGATCGGTCTCGAACGTAAGGGCGGATACCTCTGTTTCTCGATCGACGATGACGTGAATAAGACCGATTGCAAGCTGGCTGATGCAGCCGATGTGTTTGACGGTAGATGGCACCATCTGGTGTGCGTACGCAAGTATGCCGACAAGACCACTCAGCTCTACGTTGACGGCAGGGAGTGTGCTACGGCGGCCGGTGTCAAGACCGATGCGCTCAATTTCTCATCGACCGAACTCATGTTTATCGGTGGTGATGATGAGGAAGGTAACCGCATATTTGCCGGCAAGATCGACGAGCTTATGATGTATCCCAAGGCTCTGACCCCGGAAGAGATCGAGGAACATTACAATTATCTGCGTCTCACTGCACTCCGTGAGGTTCTCGCCGGCTCGGCGACAGCGCGCTATACAGTGGTCGATGCCTTCAGCGGCCGCATCGTGCGTACGGCAGTGGGCGATGACCGCGCTGACATCGTGGATAATCTCCAGCAGGGCATCTATGTCCTTGTCGTGGAGGATGGAGCTACTATGCAGACCTACAAGTTCGTGAAGCGTTAATCCTCGCTGTCACTGTAACGAAGATAAGTATTTCCGGTCGCATCCGTTTGGGTGATGCGGCCGGACTTTTTTCTGCCTTCGGCCGGCGCGTTACGTTTTTTAAGAATTTTTCGGAAAATAAGCGTGCATACTTATGATAAATTTAAGTAAGTTTGTTGTTGTAAATACAAATGTCTTATGAATTATAATCATCTAAACTATAACAGACCTATGAAACCTTACGTAGTCGGTATCGATATAGGCGGTACCAATACAGTATTCGGCATCGTTGACGCTCGTGGCGTAGTGATAGCCAGTTCGTCGATCAAGACCCTCAAGCACGCTGATGTCAACGATTATATCGAAGAGCTGTATCAGGGTGTGACCAAGCTGCTCGAAACGCACGACGCTGTCGGGAAAGTGCACGGTATCGGTATCGGTGCGCCTAACGCGAACTATTACACCGGCATGATCGAGAAGTTCGTCAACATACCCTGGCCCACACCTCTGCCTCTGGCTCAGATGGTGAGTGAGAAATTCGGCCTGCCAGTAGCCATCACCAATGATGCCAATGCCGCCGCCATCGGTGAGATGACTTACGGTGCGGCGCGAGGCATGAAGAACTTTATCATGATCACCCTCGGTACCGGCGTAGGTTCTGGTATCGTCATCAACGGTCAGCTCGTGTATGGCCACGACGGATTTGCCGGCGAGCTGGGACACACCATAATGAAGCGCAACAATGGCCGCCTCTGCGGTTGCGGCCGCACGGGATGTCTTGAAGCTTACTGCTCGGCGACAGGTGTGGCACGCACGGCCCGCGAGTTCCTGGAGCTGCGCAAGGATCCCTCGGTGCTCCGCAACATCCCCATCGAGTCCATAACCTCCAAGGATGTGTATGACGCCGCTGTCAATGGCGATAAGCTCGCCATTGAGATATTCGAGTACACCGGCAATATTCTCGGTGAGGCGTTTGCCGACTTTGTCGTATTCTCGTCACCCGAGGCCATCATCATCTTCGGCGGTCTCGCCAAGTCAGGCGATCTGCTGATGCGCCCGCTCATCGAGTCAATGGAGAAGAATATGATGAATGCCTTCAAGGGTAAGGTCAAGGTATTAGTCTCGGAGCTCAAGGAGGCTGATGCCGCCGTGCTCGGTGCGAGCGCGTTAGGATGGGAGGCCAAGATGTATCCCTCGGCCCAGCAGGCGGCCCAGCAGCAGGCAGCCCAGCAGTCGGCCGCACAGTTACCTGCCCAGCAACAGTAACAATTGTTCGCGCCTGAGTGTCAACTGCCCCGGCGCGGCGATATGGATTATAGCATGATTCCGGATGGAGTTGCACGGTCGGTGACGATCGTCAGGTCTGTCCGGATTCTTTATACTATTAGTATGTCCCGCTACATATCTCTGGCACAGATGAAATAAGATTGTGTTAATAATTCTTAATGCTATTTGTCGGAGTGAGTAAAATTGCTTAACTTTGCAGTCGAAATTCGTGGCACCTCGTGTGAAAGTCGCTCGGAAATGATGCGCCGTGCGGCGATATGAGGCATGATATGGTGGCCCACGCTTCCCGTCAATAAACAGTAAAACAAAGAGATAAAAACCAACAGCCATGTCAAAAATTTGTCAGATTACCGGCAAGAAAGCAATGGTGGGCAACAATGTGTCGCACTCAAAGCGTCGCACCAAGCGCAAGTTTGACGTCAATCTCTTCAACAAGAAATTCTTCTGGGTTGAGGAGCAAGCTTGGATCACACTGACCATCTCGGCCGCAGGCCTCCGTACCATCAACAAGAAGGGCCTCGACGCAGCAATCAAGGAAGCTGCCACCAAGGGTTATATCAACGAAATCAAATACTTAGACATTATCTAATAAGAAGATGGCAAAGAAAGCTAAAGGAAATCGCGTTCAGGTCATCCTCGAATGCACCGAGCACAAGGCAAGCGGTATGCCCGGCACCTCACGATATATCACCACCAAAAACCGCAAGAACACCACTGAGCGTCTGGAGCTGAAGAAATACAACCCCATCCTCAAGAAGGTAACCGTACACAAAGAAATTAAATAATCTCACTGACTCATGGCAAAGAAAACCGTTGCATCTCTCCAGAAGGGAGAAGGCCGCACCTACAGCAAGGTCATCAAGGTCGTTAAGTCGGCGAAGACCGGTGCTTATACTTTCCAGGAACAGATGGTTCCCAACGACGCCGTTAAGGACGTCCTGAAGTAATCCGAATTTAATTGTCCAAGGCTCCGCCACCATCGTGTGCGCGACAGCCGGATCAGATAACATCAGCACCCGCTACAACAGTCGTAGCGGGTGCTGATGTTATTATTTTTTTTGAATCGGAGGTGAAAATCATAATAATGGTTTTGAGATTTTTTCTTACCTTTGCAGTCGTTAAATTTATAACGTCCAATCATAATATTAGTCTATGGGAGGCTTTTTCGGCGCGATCTCGCGCGAGCCATGTGTCAATGACCTGTTTTACGGCACTGACTATCACTCACACCTCGGCACCAAGCGTGCCGGTCTGGTGACTTTCGACCCCGAGAAGGGTTTCAACCGCACGATTCACAGTCTTGAGCGTGATTATTTCCGCTCCAAATTTGAGGACGAACTTGATCACTTCGTCGGCAATCAGGGTCTGGGAGTCATCAGCGATACCGATCCACAGCCGATAATCGTCAACTCTCACTTAGGGCGCTATGCGGTGGTGACGGTCGCCAAGATCAATAACCTCCGTGAGATAGCCGCCGAGCTGCTTGAGCAGAAAATGCACCTGAGCGAGCTGTCGGCCAACAATATCAACCAGACCGAGGTGGTGGCGCTGCTCATAAACATGGGCAAGACATTTGTCGACGGCATCAATCTCGTCTACAGAAAGATCAAGGGCTCATGCTCGATGCTCATCCTCACCGAGGACGGCATCATCGCCGCACGTGACTATCTCGGACGCACCCCTATAGTCCTCGGTCACAAGGAGGGAGCCTACGCGGCTGCCAGCGAGACCGCGGCATTCCCCAATCTTGACTACGAACGTCTGCGTGACGTCGGCCCCGGTGAGATAGTGCGTCTGCGTGCCGATAGTCTCGAAGTGCTCCAGAAGCCAGCATCACGTTGTCAGATATGCTCGTTCCTGTGGGTATATTATGGATTTCCTGCCAGCGACTACGAAGGCATTAATGTCGAGGCCGTGCGTGAGGAAGCCGGCCGTCAGATGGGCCATGAAGATCCGACCGATGCCGACTGTGTGTGCGGCATCCCCGACTCGGGCGTAGGTCATGCACTCGGTTACTCCGAGGGACGCGGCATCCCCTATCAGCGTGCCGTACTCAAATACACCCCCACATGGCCCCGCAGTTTCACCCCGGGCAATCAGTCGCGCCGTGCACTGGTGGCCAAGATGAAGCTCATCCCCAACCGCACCATACTCAACAATAAGCGAGTAGTGTTCTGTGACGACTCGATCGTGCGCGGCACACAGCTCCGCGACAATGTGCGTACATTCTATGACTGCGGAGCACGCGAAGTGCATGCACGCATCTCGTGTCCGCCGCTCGTGTACGGATGTCCCTTTATCGGCTTCACATCATCCAAGAGTGACATGGAACTGATCACCCGTCAGATCATCAAGGATTTCGAGGGGGATGAGAACGCCAATCTTGAAAAGTACGCCACCACAGGCTCGCCCGAATATGAGCGCATGGTAGCCGAGATAGCACGTCGTCTGGAACTCTCGACGCTCCAGTTCAGCAAGATCGAGACCCTTGTCGACAGTATCGGCATGCCCAAAGGCTCAATCTGCACACACTGTTTCGACGGCTCAAGCATGCAGCCCGACGAAGCCTACCGCCTCGACCATCCTGAGGAGGCTTAAGGCTCACTGAATATACAGAGCAAACACCACTCCAGTCTGAAATTTTCAGACTGGAGTGGTGTTTGTTTTATTTCGTATGTTTCACTAAATCCGGTCGTTGAGGAGGCGGGGGGTGAGGGCGGCGAAGTGGCGGCGGGCGTCGGATGTGGTGAGGTAGCGGTCGATGATGTCGGCGTGGTTGCTGTTGTGGAGATCGGTGCCGATAAAGTCGACATATCCGCGTGCTATGAGCTCCTCGGCCACTTTCTTTTCAGTCTTGCCGTATGCTCCGGCGAGTGACAGCACATTTATCTGAAACAGTGTGCCCGAGTCGTGCAGGTGCGCGTAGCGGGCTCCGTTGTGTCCGTGGTAATAGAAGTAGCGCTCGGGGTGGACGAGTACGGGACGGTAACCTTTGATCTTGAGGTCATACAGGAAGCGGTCCATCTCCCAAGGCTCCTGAATGAACGAGCACTCTACGAGCAGGTAATCGTCGGGCATGGGGGTGATCATCCCCTTGTCGAGCATGGCGCGGAAGTAGTCGTCTATACGGTTTTCGGACGATCGGCTCAGGACTAAGTCATTGCCCCGGCGGGTGAGCTCGTCCTGAAGCTCACCGAGTGCGCGGTCGAGGATGTCGGGAGTGTTCTCGAATGTGCTCTCCGTGATGTGCGGGCTGGCGATAATGCGCTTGATGCCCCATTGCTGCATGCGCTCGACGAGTTGCACGGATGTTGCGATGTCGGGCGATCCGTCATCCACTCCGGGCAGGATGTGACAGTGTATGTCGGTCGTGACGGGGAGTGTGACAGGTTCTTTTTTCTTGGAAAATATACTGAAAACAGACATAATTGTTAAACGTTTGTTCCGTCGTATTATTGTAGGTGGGATTATACTTCGATCAGCTCGACGAGTATCGCATCGCTTGTCAGCCATCTGTCCTCGGGGATGTATATGTGTCCGTCGGGCGAGGATGCAAGTTGCCCCAAGTCTGTGAGGCGTGATGCCGTGCGGTGAAACTGCTCGGCGAATTTCGCAGGTATGCGGGCCGGATTAAGCCCCGACGCTGTGCGCAGTGAGGTGATGATGAGGTCATTGAACAGGTTTTTGTCATCCTCCTCCTCAAATACTCTGACTTCACGACCCTGACGGTCGATGTATGCGCGCAGGTCAGAGGGATTGTACCATCTGCGTCCGCCGGCCATGGAGTGAGCGCCCGGGCCGAGACCGATGTATTCCGAGCCGTCCCAGTAGGACGAATTGTGTAGGGCACGGCGTCCGGGCAGAGCGAAATTGGATATTTCATAGTGTTCGTATCCCGCGGCGCGTGTGGCCTCGCACAGGTGTGCGTACATGGCCTCGGCGAGTTCGTCGGAGGCCTCGGTGACTTTGCCTTTCGACAGCATCACTCCGAGTCGTGTGCGTGGCTCGTAACTGAGCAGGTAGGCCGAGATGTGTTCGGGGCGTAGCGTCAGGAGCCGGTCAAGGTCGTCGCGCCACGCATCGAGCGTCTGGCCCGGAAGGCCGTAGATGAGGTCGCATGACAGATTGCCGACACCCCCTTCGCGCATTATCCTGACGGCCTCGGCGGCCTGATGACCCGAGTGGCGACGTCCGATAAACTGCAGGATGTCGTCATCAAAGGTCTGTATCCCCATGCTCACGCGGTCGATCATCGTATTGCCGGCGATGTGCCCGACCCACCCGGGGGTGACATCCTCGGGATTGGCCTCGATGGTGAACTCACGCAGCGGTGCGGTGACCGGGATGTGCGAGATGAGTCGGTCGAGCAGCGGCAGGGGCAGACTTGAGGGGGTGCCCCCGCCGAGATATATCGTATCAGGCGCCTCGGTGACATGCAGGTGTGACCATTCGTGCCCCACGGCATCGACGTACGCCTCCATCAGCTCGCGGCGCGGAGTGGAGTAGAAGTCGCAATATGCACACTTGGCGTGGCAGAACGGGACGTGGATGTAGACTTTCATTGGCGTCGGCAGAGTGTCTTGAAACGGCAGTATTTACAGTTATCCTCGTTGTCGGTCTGTCGGAACGGCTCGTCTGACAGCAGCATCTCGCGCACCACGGCCTCGAATCTGACCATGAACTCATCGATCACCTCCCTGTAGTCGGTGAACGGGTCCTTGCCGAGTCTGAGCGGCTGGAGTCCGTTGGTGTAGATGGTGTGCATCTGATAGATCATTGGCTGGATGGGGCCTTCGTAGCGAAACTTTTCGGCGTATGCTCGTGAGTAGAACAACAGTTGGAGTATGGCCTTGCGCCGATGGTTGTCGGACGGAGTCGTGAACAGATCGTCGAGACTCTTGAAGTCGGTCGGGTCCGAGCCGGTCTTGTAGTCGACGATACGCACGGTGCCCCGCATCGGGTCGCCGTAACTGTCGGGCGGATAGATGCGGTCCACACGGTCGAGCGACTGTGTGAAGTTGATGTTCAGATCGGGCGCGAGGCGCATGGTGCCCTCGATGACATGCTCGGCATCGATGAAGTCGAATGGGGTGATGCTCTTCTCGATCTCGAACATGCGTGTGAGGAAGTAGCGTATGAGATTGCCCATCACCTTGGCCTCGCCTACGAGGGGTGACGCATCGCCGGGTCCGCGCTTGTTGAATATCTCGTTGACCGTCTCGGTGATGAGTCGGTCGAGCCGGGTGCGCGAACGTATGATGTCATCAAGCATCTCGGCCGTGACCTTGACCGAGCCGGCGTCACCGCGCCATTCCATATACACGCGTTGGGCTACGGCATGGAGTATGGTGCCGTAGGTGGCGCTGTCCATGTAGTCCTTGGCCTCCTCGTCAGTGTTGAGTCCGCACAGGCGGTCGAGGTAGAACTGCAGGCTACAGTTGATGTACATGTTGATTGACGAGGCCGACAGCTTGCGTCCGCCGGGAGAGCAGAACGAGCGCAGTTTCTCTTTTATCTCGGGAGTGCGCGCGATGCTTATCTCGGGTACTCTGACCGGCGCCACTTCGTATGATCCGAGGGTGTGCGTGATGCGGCACTCGGGATGGAGATAGAGCAGCTGGGTGATGTAGCGTGACATCTCGCTGGTGTATGTAGGGCCATTGCGCGAGTCGTAAAATATGGCTACGCGGCGCGCACGGCTGATGAGTCGATAGAAGTAATAGGCATATATCGACTCCTGATAGTCGGTGGTGGCCATGCCATAGCTGTGGCGGAGCGAGTCGGGGATGAACGAACGTGTGTAGTGCTTGCGCGGGAAGATGCGTTCGTTCATGGAGAGGAGTATGAGGTTGGAGAAATCCAATGCGCGCGTCTCAAGCACACCCATTATCTGAAGTCCGCGCAGAGGTTCGCCCGTAAAGCTTACGGAGACACCTGATATAGCTTTCTGCAACAACTGTATGAACGTCGTGTCACGGAGTGAAATCTTCCACTTCAAGGCTGCATTGCGCAGCTCGTCGACCGCTTCGATACATGCGTCGATGAAAAATATCTCTATGTCGGCATTGGCGCGTACTGACCTTGCGTCCGACGGGTCCGTCGTCGGGTCGGTCTGAGTGTCATCCGTATCGTCGGCCGGCCTTGCAGCAATGAGTCCATCCTTGAGTCCGATGAGGAGATTCTTGAAATAACCGTATACTTCGTCGAGCGAATAAGGGTCGGAAACAGGTGTGAAAATGTATGCGAGCGCCGGAGCGACGGCACGTGCGGTCTCGGCCGGGAGCATGTAGATACGATGTTTCATAAACAGCTCCATCAGCGCCTCGCACCCCTTGCGGTCGACCGTGTTGAGCAGCGGGTGGGTGATGATGCGCTTGACATCGTCGTAGAAATAGCTCCATTCGCCCCTTGACTCGGTGGCGCGCAGATGCATCGACACGAGCAGATTGATGAGTGAGGCAAACGAAGTGGTGCGCATGGGGAGTCCCATCGTGACGTTGAGCTGACTGATGTCGGCCGGCACGGAGTGGATCATCGGTATGAGCAGACTGTCGTCGGGGAGCACGACGGCAGTGTCAAGTGACTCGGGCGACGCGAGGGCAGGATTCTCACCGATCCATTCCCTGAGTCTGACACCGGCCATCTTGGCCTGTCCTACCGACGACGGGACGCCGGTCAGCTGTATCTCTGGAAAATAGTCGTCCGGATAAGGGTAGAGGGCATTGAGGTCGTAGCGCGACTTGAAACGGCTGATGTTACGGTCAATGAAGCGCGAGGCCGCGTTGCCGCGCATCTTCATGGCGGGCGATACGTTGTCCCAGTAGAAGTCGGCCACGCCGCGCACGTCGAGATTTTCGAATATCGACAGCTCGGCGAGCGTGAGGACGTTGAATCCTACGAATATATACCGCCGGTGAGTCAGATCGGAAGTGCTGCACTTCCTGAGCATTCCGACTGCCTCGCGGGCTATCATGCCGTGTGTGCCCATGCCGGCCTCACGCAGCGTAGAGGTGAATGACCGGTAGAGCGGTGCGAGTACCTCCCATAGTTTCAGAAATTTCTGTTCGAGTGGGGTGGGAGAGTCATAGTGCAGATGCTCCCAGAATCTGTCGGGTGACTGCGAGGCGAACTGTTCGCCCCAGTATCGTTCGAGGATGGCGCGCTGATCATCGGTGAGATAGTTGGCGCTCACCTCGCGATAACGCTTCAGATTGACAAACAGTCTGTCGGGATCGACAAGATACAGGTCTACGTCGTTGAAGTCGCTGAGTATCATCTCGCCCCAGAACAGGAACCGGTCAAAGTCGATCGTGTCACCGCCGAGAGCACGGTAACGGTCATAGAGGACGAACAGCTGTTCGAGCCTCGGGGCTTCGACCAGTGACGAGAGTCGGGCCGTCAGGTCACCGATAGTGGCGATCTCGGGCATGCCGAGAGGTTGACCGGCGGATTGAGTGTGGAGATAGTGGCGGAAGAATGTGCCGCTGCGCTTGTTGGGAAAGACGAAGCAATAGTCCATCAGGTCCTCGCGCTCGTTGTCAAGATACACCTGAGCTACCTGACTGAGAAAGGGAGTCATCTCCATAAGTCAATACTACCCTCTAAAAGTTTTTTATTAGAATTATCATCTTGATGGCGAAGTCAAAGTTGACTATCTTGCCGTTGGCGTTGCCGGCGATGTCGGCCGATGCGCGGTTCATCTGGCTGATGATACCCTCGGCGTTGCGCTCGGTGATGAATCGGGCGAACTTCTCGCTGAACTGGGCCTCGGTGCGGTTGAGGTAGGTTATCGCCGGGATGTTGAGTCGGAATACGAAATTCTCACGTATAAGCCGTTGGCAGTAGTCATAGAATTTCACCTCCTGTTCGCGACCCATCGAAGTGACATCGTTGCTCCACTGCAACAGTCCCTTGACATCGCGCTGATAGGCGAGACGCATGAGTCTGACAAAGAAATCGAAGAACATGCGGCTCACACTCGTGGCGTCGACCGCACGGAGCGCGGCGTTGACATCGCCCGAAGCTATATGGGCCGAGGCAAGTGCGTCCTGTGGATCCATCGACAGCCGCTGGGTGAGATAAGCGGCCACGGATGCGTCGTCCAGACGGGTCACCTCGATGGGACGGCATCGCGAGCGGATGGTGGGCAGGATGGCCGAGGCGTCATCGCTGACCAGCAGGAAGATGGTGTCATCAAATGGTTCCTCGATGAGTTTCAGCAGTTTGTTGGCAGCCTGCTCGTTCATCTTCTCAGGGAGCCACATCAGCACAATCTTGTAGTGTGATGAGGTGGCCGACGTGGCAAGTCGCCGTTCGAGTGCCGCACTCTCATACACGTATATTATGGGCTGGGCATTCTTCTTGTCGAAGGTCGAGGCCCAGCGATCGAAATCCATGAACGGACTTGAGGTCATAAAATCGCGGAAGTCCTCGATATAATCGTCCGAAATCGGCTCCTTAATCTTATCGGTCTTGACTACGGGAAACACGTAGAGTGTGTCGACGTGGCTATGCGACACGTGCGCGCGGCATGCATGGCACACGCCGCACGGCTCGCCGTCAGGCGTGGAATGCTCGCAGTGAAGATACTGGGCGAATGTGCGGGCGAGCATGAATTTACCCGTACCGGCCGGTCCGTGGAGCAGCAGTGCGTGCGGCACACGGCCGTCCGCCACCATGTCGCGGAGCTGGCGTTTGACGTTTTCGTGCGAAGGAATATCACTGAAATTCATATTGCAAATGTACTCAAAAATCACTAATTTTGCACACCTGCGAATCAACTTTCGCACCACCTCTATGCTCGATATGCTACGATTTTCGCGCAAGCCTTACAAATTGGGTCTCGTCCTCAGCGGGGGCGGGGCGCGAGGCTTCGCTCACGCCGGGGCACTGCTGGCCCTTGAGGAGATGGGTATCCGCCCGGACGCTATAGCCGGGGTCAGTGCCGGATCAGTCGTCACGGTGATGTATGCGGCCGGCATGAAACCTGAGGAGATTGTCAAAGTATTCTCTGACGCCAAGTTCGGTGATTTTGCCGAGTTGGCCGTGCCACGTGACGGATTCTTCTCGATGGATGGATTCCGTAAGTTTCTGCGAAAGCATGTGCCCTACAAGGATATATCCGATCTGCCGATGCATGCGGTGGTGTGTGCCACCGACCTGCTTGCCAGCAAGGCTGTAGCGTTTACCGAGGGCAATCTGGACGAATGTGTGGCGGCATCATGCAGCATACCCATAGTGTTCAAGCCGGTAAAAATCAACGGCGTCACATACGTCGACGGTGGAGTGGTGGCCAATCTTCCCGCCTGGGCACTGCGTGACAAGTGCAAGTACCTGATAGGTATCAACTGTTCGCCGATGCCTCAGCGCAACAAGCCTAAATCGATTCTTGACATCGCACAGCTGACATACGATGCGCTGGTCAAGAACAACTCGCACGAGCAGATGCAGATGTGCGATCTGGCTATCAGCATAAACGATATTGCCAAATATAACGTTTTTAATCTTAAAGAAATCAACAGGGTGTTCCGTTCGGGTTACGACACTACCATGCTGGCACTGCTTGACGCCGGTTTTGTCAGGCCGCCCGAGCGTTAATCCTGACCTATTACATAAATATCAGAAATGAACCGTAAACCGATTATATACCAGCTGTTTCCGCGTCTGTTCACGAATACCAACACCAACTGCGTCCCAAACGGTACGCTACAGCAGAACGGTGCCGGAAAGATGAATGATATAACCGATGTCGTCCTTCAGGGCATCAAGGAGCTTGGTGTGACAGCCGTGTGGTATACGGGTGTCATAGAGCATGCCACCAAGACCGATTATACCGACAAGGGTATCACTCCCGCCGACAATCCTCACGTAGTGAAGGGTGAAGCGGGATCGCCCTACGCCATCAAGGATTATTATGACATCGATCCTGACATAGCGGTCGATGTCGACAAGAGAATGGAGGAGTTTGAGGCGCTTGTGGCCCGCACGCATGATGCCGGGATGGATGTGATCATTGACTTCGTCCCCAATCATACTGCCCGTTGCTATCACTCGGACGCGGCTCCCGCCGGAGTGGATGATTTCGGAGCCAAGGATGATACGGACATGTTCTTCTCTCCGTCCAACAATTACTATTACATCACACGCCAGCTCTTTGCTCCGTCGTTCGATCTCGGCTCGGGCAAGAAGGCATACGTGGAATTTCCTGCCAAGGCTACGGGTGATGACTGTTTCTCGGCATTCCCCTGTATCAACAACTGGTATGAGACGGTCAAACTCAATTACGGCCGTGATCCGCATAACGGTCAGGGGCACTATGACCCGATACCCGACACGTGGTTCAAGATGCTCAACATCCTGCGTTTCTGGGCCTCGAAAGGGGTAGATGCGTTCCGTTGCGACATGGTGTTCATGGTGCCGCTCGAATTCTGGCAGTGGGCCATACCCAATGTCAAGGACCGTTATCCGCACGTCAAGTTTATCGCCGAGATCTATGACGTGGGTCTGTACCGCGACTTTATCTTCACGGGCGGATTCGACTATCTCTACGACAAGGTCAATCTCTATGACACCCTGCGCGGCATACAGTGCTGCAACTATTCGGCTGCTACGATCACTAACTGCTGGCAGACGGTTGAGGGCATACAGCCCCACATGCTTAATTTCCTTGAAAACCATGACGAACAGCGATTTGGCTCGAAGTTCTATGCCGGCGATCCGGCCAAGGTCATCCCGTCGCTCGTCATAAGCTCGATGCTGTCGACCGGACCGATGATGATATATGCAGGTCAGGAGCTGGGCGAACAGGCCACCGATGCCGAGGGATTCAGCGGTTTCGACGGACGTACCACCATATTCGATTACTGGAGTCTTGGCACCCTGCGCCGCTGGTATAACGACGGCAATCCCGACGGTTCGCAGCTGACACCGCGCGAACGGTGGCTAAGGGCCAAGTATGCGTCCATACTGCGCCTGTGCAATAGCGAGAAGGCTATAGCCGAGGGCCGATTCTTTGACCTGATGTATGTCAATTATCAGAATCCGACATTCAATCCTCACCGTCAGTATGTGTTCATGCGCAGTTGTGACGGCGAGACTCTGCTCATAGCGGTCAACTTCTCGGCCGACTCATGTGATGTGGCCATCAATGTGCCGCTCCATGCGCTTGAGATGCTGAATATACCCGAGGGGAAAGCCCCGGTGCGCGAACTGCTGTCAGGCGAGACTGATGTCAAGACCATCTCGTCGACCGAGCCGTTCACGACAATGATACCTCCCTATAACGCTGTAGTGTGGAAGATCAAGCATGACGCAATCCATTGATTTGGGCAAAACGCCTGTAGGACGTCTGTTCAGTCAGTATTTCATACCCACGCTGTTGGGTATGTTGAGCTTGTGTGTTGTCACGGCAGCCGACGGCGTCTTTGTGGGACGCGGCATCGGCAGTCAGGCAGTGGCCGCGGTCAATATCGTGTGGGCGCCGATGATGGTGATGATCGGAGTCGGGCTGATGCTCGGCATCGGCTGTTCGGTAGTGGCATCGATCTATATGGCCCAGAATGAGGTCGAGAAGGCTCGCCGTAACGTTACGTACGCTCTGATCACCGGCACGGTGATAGTGCTGCTGTATGTGGCGGCTATGCTTGTGTCGCCCTCGGCAACGTGCTATCTGCTTGGGTCGAGTGACACACTGCTTGATCTCGCAGTCGATTATCTGGTGTTTTTCACTCCCGGGCTTGTGCTTAATATATGGAGTCTGATCGGACTGTTTATCGTGCGTCTTGACGGGTCTCCGCGTCTGGCCATGTGGTGCAATGTCATCCCGGGTCTGCTTAACATACTGCTCGATTACCTGTTTATCTTTCCTTGCGGTTGGGGTATGAGGGGAGCGGCCGCCGCCACCGGCATAAGCGTGACTGTTGGTGGACTGATGACGGTGATATATCTGGCCCGCTATGCACGGGTGCTCAGGCTCATTAAGGTGCCTGTGAATGCCTCGACCATTCTGCCCATGATAAAGAGTGTCGGCTACCAGATGCGCATAGGTGTGTCGGCGTTTCTCGGCGAGTCGACTATGGCTATGCTGATGTTTGTCGGCAATCTCGTGTTCATGCACTATCTCGGCGATGCGGGTGTTGCTGCGTTCGGTGTGGCATGTTACTACTGCCCGTTCTTCTTTATGGTCGGTAATGCTATCGCTCAGTCGGCCCAGCCTATCATCAGTTACAATTACGGTCTTGGTGATAATGTACGTGTCGCTGCTACGGAACGTGTCGCTATATGCACGGCATTGTCGCTCGGAGTGGTGATTATGCTCGGATTCATGCTGTTTCCCACGCAGATGGTTAGCCTGTTTATAGGGACTGATTCGCTGGCCGCACGTTATGCTATCGAGGGGTTACCGTGGTTTGCGACGTGCGTGATATTCTTTATCTTCAATCTCACGGCCATAGGATATTATCAGAGTGTCGAGCGTGTGGCACCCTCTGTATGGTTTGCATTGCTGAGGGGTTGCCTGCTGTTGGTGCCGTCATTCGTGCTGTTGCCGATGGTGGCCGGAGTTCACGGCATCTGGCTCGCTGTCGGAGTGTCCGAACTGCTGACGACACTGGCTATCGTGACATATTATGTGATGCATGGCAGGAAAACCGCAGTAGCGTAAAGATTTTTATAAGTATATTATTTATAAGTATATTTATAATATACAGAACATATAAAGAAATGGGAAACGTAATGGTTGGCCGCTTTCGGCGCTTACATTACGTTTCCCATTTATGTTATGTGTTCTCTCTAATCGAGATTAGTTGCGGGGTTCGCGACGGGGACCGCGGTCGCCGTCACGGCGGGGACGACGCTCGCCACGATCGCCGCCTTCACGACGGGGACGGTCGCCACGGGGTGCGCGCTCGCGCTCTACGTAGCCTTCTGGTTTGGGCTGAAGGGCACGCATTGACAGACGGTATTTGCCGGTCTTCTTGTCGATCTCGATGAGTTTGACCTCAATCTGGTCACCCTCCTTGAGTCCTGAAGCCTCCATGTTTTCGAGACGATCCCAAGAGATCTCCGAGATGTGGAGGAGTCCGTCACGGTTGGGCATGAACTCAACGAATGCGCCGAACTCAAGGATTGAACGAACCTTGCCTGAGTATACCTTGCCCTCCTCGGGGAGTTCGACGATGGCGTTGATCATTTCGAGAGCCTTGTCGATCGAGGGCTTGTTGGCTGCTGCGATCTCGATGTATCCGCCTTCGGGGATCTCGTCGATGCTTACAGTGGCGCCGCTTGCCTCCTGAATACCCTGGATGACCTTTCCGCCCGGGCCGATTACAGCACCGATCAGCTCCTTGGGTATGAGCATGGTGACGATGCGGGGCACGTGGGGCTTGTAGTCCTCGCGGGGTGCGGGGATGGTCTCCTCGATCTTGTCGAGGATGTGGAGACGGCCTTCCTTGGCCTGATTGAGTGCTTTTTCAAGAATCTCGTAGCTCAGACCGTCCACCTTGATGTCCATCTGGGTGGCTGTGATACCGTTGCGGGTACCTGTCACCTTGAAGTCCATGTCGCCGAGGTGGTCCTCGTCACCGAGGATGTCGGAGAGCACTGCATACTTCTCGCCGTCGGAGATGAGACCCATGGCGATACCGCTGACGGGGCGCTTCATCTTCACACCTGCATCGAGGAGCGAGAGGGTGCCGGCGCATACGGTGGCCATCGATGATGAGCCGTTGCTCTCAAGGATGTCGCTGACGATGCGGCATACGTAGGGGAAGTTGTCGGGGAACATACGCTTGAGGGCGCGGTGTGCGAGGTTGCCGTGGCCTACCTCGCGACGGCCTACGCCACGGGGAGCGCGTGCCTCACCGGTGGAGAAGGGGGGGAAGTTATAGTGGAGGAGGAAACGCTCGCGGCCCTGGTTGAGGACGTCGTCGAGAATCTTCTCGTCAAGTTTGGTGCCGAGTGTCACAGTGGCGAGTGACTGGGTCTCGCCGCGGGTGAATACTGCCGATCCGTGGGGTCCGGGCAGGTAGTCGGTCTCGCACCAGATGGGGCGGATCTCGTTGGTCTTGCGGCCGTCGAGACGGATGCCCTCGTCGAGGACGCAACGGCGCATAGCCTCTTTCTCTACGTCATGATAGTAACGTTTTACAAGAGCGGCTTTTTCTTCGCGCTCCTCTTCGGGGAGTGAGTCGATGTATTCGTCGCAGATGGCGTCGAAGCTCTCCATGCGCCAGTGCTTGTCGGCACATCCGGCTTTGGCTACGGCATAAGCCTTGTCATAGCATTTCTCGCGTACATCCTTGCGGAGCTCTTCGTCATTGACTTCGTGGCAGTATTCGCGCTTGACTGTAGCGCCGGCCTCTTCGGCAAGTTCCATCTGGGCCTTGCACTGAACCTTGATTGCCTCGTGTGCCACGCGGAGGGCTTCGAGCAGGTCAGCCTCGCTGACTTCGTTCATCTCACCCTCGACCATCATGATGTTGTCGTATGTAGCGCCGACCATGAGTTCCATGTCGGCTTTCTCACACTGCTCGAATGTGGGGTTGATTACAAATTCACCGTTCACGCGTGCCACTCGGACCTCCGAGATGGGACCGTTGAAGGGGATGTCACTGACAGCCATTGCTGCTGATGCTGCGAGGCCTGCGAGTGCGTCGGGCATGTCGACACCGTCGGCTGAGTACATGGTGACCTGTACGATGGTGTCAGCGTGATAATTGTCAGGGAAAAGGGGGCGCAGAGCGCGGTCGACAAGACGTGAGGTTAGGATTTCATAATCACCGGCACGGCCTTCACGCTTGGTGAAGCCGCCGGGAAAACGTCCGTTGGACGAGAATTTTTCTTTATACTCTACAGTCAAGGGCATGAAGTCAACCCCTTCGCCGGCCTCCTTGGCCGAGCATACTGTAGCAAGAAGCATGGTGTTGCCCATGCGCAGTTCTACCGCTCCATCGGCTTGCTTGGCAAGTTTGCCGGTCTCCAGTGTGATGGTGCGACCGTCGGGCAGCGCGATGGTTTTTTTGATTGGATTCATAAAATGTTTTTAATTCAGCTTTTGTGATTTCTTCGTTTTTGCAGCTTAAGAGTGTGCGGTCAGCCTGACGCGCACACATGGACTGCAAAGTTAACAATTATTTTTCAATAATTTAGAGCCTATCCCATAATATATGTTAACGTTTGGCTGACAAATATCGGAGCCGGTTCGACAATGCATTTAAAATCCATTGTCGAACCGGCTCTAATGAGACAAGTCCTGAGAAATCAAAATAGCTGTTATCCGATGGCCTTGCGCAGACGCTCAAGGGCTTCGTGGATGATGGCGCGGGGCGAGCCTACGTTCATGCGCATGAATCCCTGTCCACCCTGTCCGAACATCTCGCCATCGTTGAGTGCGAGGTGTGCCTTGCCGACGAACAGGTCAATGAGCGCGTCATGGTCGAGCCCGAGCCCGCGGCAGTCGAGCCATACCAGGAATGATGCCTGCGGACGCAGCGGCTTGATGGCCGGGATGTGCTCGCGACAGTAGTCGATGACATAGTCGATGTTGCCCTGCACGTAGTCGAGCATGGCGCGGCGCCACTCCTCGCCCTGAGTGAAGGCTGCGATGGTGGCTATCGGGGCGAAGATAGTAGGCTCGTTGAACTCGTTGGCCTGTATCCATGTGTAGAAGCGGCGGCGGAGCGAGTCGTCAGGCACGATGGCATACGAGCTGACGATGCCGGCGATGTTGAATGTCTTGGACGGTGCTCCGAATGTGATGCTGCATGCGGCGGCTTCGGGCGACACGGTGGCGAATGGGATGTGACGGTTGTCCCAGAGCGCCATGTCGCAATGTATCTCGTCAGAGATGACTATGATGCCCCTGCTGTGGCAGAATGCGGCCAGACGGCGCAGGGTGTCGGCGTCCCATGTAATGCCGGCGGGATTGTGGGGATTGGAGAGGATGAGCATGCGGCACTTGTCGTCGGTCACGGCTTCGAGATTGTCGAAGTCCATGCTGTACGTGCCGTCAGGATTCTCGCGCAGTGGGTTGTAGACCACCTTGCGTCCGTTACCCTCGGGTGTGAGGCGGAAGGGGTGATAGACCGGGGGCTGAATGATGATCTTCTCGTCCTCCTTGACAAATACGTTGATGGCCATGCCTATGCCCTTGACGATGCCGGGAATGTAGGTGAGCCATTCGCGTTTCACTTCCCATCCGTGATGGTCGGCGATCCAGCGTATGACGGAGGGCCAGTAGTCGGCCGGTTCGACCGTGTAGCCGAACAGTGAGTGATCCATACGCCGGCGCATGGCGTCGGTGATGAATTGAGGGGTCTCGAAGTCCATGTCGGCTACCCACAGCGGCAGAAGGGCGGGGTCGCCGTAACGTTCGCCGAGCACATCGAGCTTGAGCGCTCCTGTGCCGCGGCGGTCTATGATTTTATCGAAGTCGTACATGATTATTTATCAGAGCGTGATTACTTTTCTGAGCCGAGGGCCTGCGCGATGTCTTTGAACAGGTCATCCACATCCTCAAGGCCTATTGACAGGCGGATGGTGGTGTCAAGGATGTCCATGCTGTCACGTTCCTGCTGCGTGAGGGGGCCGAAGATGGTGCTGGCCGGATGGATGGCGAGTGACTTGTTGTCAAACAGGTTGGTGGCTCTGCGTATGAGTTTGAGATTGTTGATGAAGCTGTAGCATGCATCCTTGTCGGCAAGGTCGATGGTGAGCATCGCGCCGGCTGTCGGGCCGAACTGACGGCGGGCCAGGTCGTGATAGGGATTGTCCTCAAGTCCGAGATAAGTAACCTTGCTGATGGCGGGGAGCGAGCGGAGGCGACGGGCCAGATCGAGGGCGTTGGATGACTGGATGCGGTAACGGGCGTCGAGTGTCTCCAGACCGATGGTCTGCATATAGGCCACGTGCGGGGTCATGTAGGCTCCGAGGTTGAGGAGCATCTCCTTACGTATCTGTTCGGAGAATCCCTGACAGGTGCCGTAGTCTATGATAAGTCCGCCGAGCGATGTGGCGCCACCCGATATATATTTGGTGCTTGACACGACCTCGATGTCGATGCCGAGTGCACGCGAGTCGACGTGGGTGAACGGTATCATGGTGGTGTCGGCGATGAGGGGGATGCCGTGACGGCGGCATATCGCCGAGAGAGCACCGAGGTCTGCGACCTCCATCTGAGGATTGGTAATGGTCTCAAGATAGATGCAGCAGGTGTCGTCGTCGACGAGTTTCTCGACAGCAGCGATGTCGGTCAGGTCGCACAGACGCGCCTCGACACCAAAGCGGGCGAGCGTGTTGTTGATGAGCAGGTAGGTGTTGCCGAACATGTGGCGTGATGTCACGATATTCTTGCCGGCAGCGGCCACGGCCAGAAGTGTGTTGCTGATGGCGGCCATTCCCGAGGTAAAGGCGATGACGTCGTGGGCGCCGGTGAGCGATCGCACCTTGTTTTCAAAATAAGTGACGGTCGGGTTCATCACGCGCGAGTAGTCGGGCGCGTCGATGCGTCCGCAGAAGGCATCGGCCATCACGGCCGCATCGTCAAACTCGTAGGCCGCCGTGTGATAGACCGGCATGCTCAGGGCACTGTATGCGTCAGGGCTCTGAAAGGTGGTGTGTATGGCAAGTGTCTGTTTTTTCATTGCAGGAACAGTTGTTTTCAGTGTGCAAAGTTATATATAATATTTCTGTAATAAGGAGTAACATTTTCCGTTTTATAAGGTGTAATAGTGAATATCTTGCTGTTTTTTTGTTAAAAACACGCGGTATTATGGGATTATCCCGAAAAATCAGTATATTAGCGGGTGTATTTTTTCCTATTTAATTAACCGATTATTGTCAGTATTGCTATATGAAGATAACTTATGGAATTTTATTGTCGGTGTTAGCTGCGGCGGGCGGATTTGTGACAGCCCGCGCTCAGGACAGTGCCGATAATTCAGGGACAGTTGTGTTCCGCTATGACGGTACGGAGGATTACAACGTATGTTACCGTATTCCGACCATCACAACCATTGAGAACGGTAAGCATAAAGGACGTGTACTCGCCATCAGCGATTACCGTTACTGTGGCAAGGATATAGGCAACGGCCGTATCGACCTGTATATGTCATATTCGGATGACAACGGTGTCACATGGTCTGCCCCCGACCATCTGAGGAATGCCGCCGGACAGCCGGTGGCGCAGGGTACCGGCAAGGGCACCGTGGCCACGTCGTTGGAGAATCCTGACTGCGGATTCGGTGACGCGGCGATGGTGTGTGACCGTGAGTCGGGCAAAGTGCTGCTGGTGAGCGTGTGCGGCAGAACTCCGTTTTTTTCAGCCCGACGCGAGAATCCCAATCAGGTGGCACGCTGGTATTCGGAGGACGGTGGCGACACATGGACGGAATTTACGAATATCACCGATAGAATGTATAAACTGTTTGACGGCACTGTCCCTAACAGATTTGTCGACGGAATATTCTTCGGCTCGGGCCGTCTGGTACAGAGCCGATATATCAAGGTCGGAGATTATTACCGCGTCTATGGTGTGGTGAGCGGTAATCATGCCGGTACGGGCACTCTGTCCAACTGGGTGCTGTACACCGATGACTTCGGTGAGACGTGGCATATACTCGGCGATCCGATGAATCCGCCTGTGGCCACCAAAGGTGACGAGCCAAAGGCTGAGGAGCTGCCCGACGGGTCGGTGATTCTGGCTGCACGCCGCAATGGCGGAAACCGTCATTTCAACATATTCCGTTACACGGATGTCGAGGCCAATGAGGGTTACTGGGGCAATCTGAATGCTACCAATATGGGTATGGGTGCCATCAATGCATGCAACGGTGAGATAATGATATTGCCGGTGCGCAGTGTCTCGACCGGCAAACAGTCTTACATGGCTCTTCAGTCATTCCCTTACGGCGGTAAGCGCAGTAACGTCAGCATAGCATGGAAGGCTATCGGACAGGGTGCGGATTTCGCTTCTCCCGATGCATTCTCCGAGTGGAACGGACGTATACAGTTGACCGATCTGGGGTCTTGCTACTCCACTATGTGTCTACAGCATGACAATACGATCGGATTCCTGTATGAAGAGGAGACCTTCGGCAAACAGTACACTCAGGTTTACCGAAATCTTACCATTCAGGAGATTACCGGCGGTGAGTACGAGTATTATCCCGACAGTGACGGATCGGTGGCGGCCGGCCTGAGGGCCGATGTGGTAGATTATCGCCTCGAAGATGCCAAGGGTGTATATGTGGGTCAGCCTGAAGGGAGCCCTGATGCGGGTAAGGCTGCGTCGGACTATCATGCCGCCCCTTCGGATGCAAACTATTATCTGTTTAACAAGGCCCTGACATCCTCCGATAAGATCATATCAATAGTGGACGGCGGAGTCTATTCGCTCAAGAGCGCGCATGACGGACTGTATTCGTTCGGCGACCGCTGGCTGATGTCGGACGGTGTTACCCTTAAATCAGCATCCACTCAGACTGACGAATCACTCTTTACTTTTATATACAGAGCTGATACTAATGACTGGCTGATGTATCATCCGGCCACACGTACATTCGTGGGGCGGTCACCGGCAACTTCCGAGACCGAATTTCAAATGACTGCCAATCCTGATGAGGCCCACGGCTATGAGACCGAGAGCAATATCTACGGTTATACTAATCTCTGTGACACGGACCCCGGCATGTTGAGGTATTGCGCTATCCATCAGAGTGGGAATAATGGAGGTCGGGTAGTGGCATGGATGCCGGCCGAACAGGCCTCGCAGTGGTATCTCAAGTTGGAGCATTTAGCGTCGGCCGACGAGATGCCCGAACTCAAGTCAGGCATCGAGGATATATTACAGGACGCAGATGCCTCTATACGATATTACGACATCACGGGGCGAGAGGTGACCGCACCTCAGCGCGGACAGCTGCTCATCACCTCCGATCACCGCAAGATTATTTACTGAGCCGGTGCTTTTACCGAGCCGGTAAAGCGACACACCTGTCAAGCGTTCTCCGCCGACCGTCAACGGTTTCCCGGATGAACGCTTTTATTTATTCCGGTTAAATTGGATTATCGCTTATGATTTAATAAATTTGCACTATGAAATCATCGAAGGATAAAATTACCAAGACCAATGCGGCGCGGCTGCTCGATAAGGCGGGTATAGCGTATGAACTGATACCCTATACTGTGGATCCGGATAATCTTGCGGCTGACCATGTGGCTGAGGAGTTGGGCGAGGACATAAACACAGTGTTCAAGACTCTCGTGCTGAACGGCGAGAAGACGGGGCATTTTGTGTGCGTGATTCCGGGCAATATGGAGGTTGACCTCAAAAAGGCGGCTAAAGTGGCCGGTGCCAAAAAGGCCGAGATGATACCGATGAAGGAATTGCTCGGCGTCACGGGGTATATCCGCGGCGGATGTTCACCGATAGGGATGAAGAAGGCTTTCCCGACATTTTTTCATACAACTGCGCTCGATTATGCCGAGATTTATGTGTCGGCAGGTGTGCGTGGTCTCCAGATCAGGATTGCTCCGGCTGACCTTGTGAAATTCTGCGGAGCGACGGTGGCCGATATAGCGGTCGACAAATAATAAACAAATTACATAAAGATACATTCACCTTGAATACATTCGGACATATATTTCGTTTTACAGGTTTCGGAGAGAGTCACGGGGCTGCCATAGGCGGTGTGATTGACGGCATGCCGGCCGGAGTTAAGATTGACCTTGAGGCTGTGCAGCATGAACTCGACCGTCGTAAGCCGGGACAATCGGCCGTAACGACTGCTCGAAAGGAGAGTGATACGGTCGAGATCCTTTCCGGCCTGATGGACGGTGTCACTACAGGATGTCCGATAGGATTCATAATACGAAACGAGAATCAGCATTCGTCGGACTATGATCAGCTGCGTACGGCCTTTCGTCCCTCGCATGCCGATTATACATATACTGCCAAATACGGATTGCGTGACCATCGCGGTGGCGGACGTTCGAGTGCGCGCGAGACGGCTACACGTGTCGTGGCCGGTGCGTTCGCCCGTCAGGCACTGGCCCATTACGGTATTACCATACAGGCTTATACTTCACAGGTCGGAGATGTGAAGGTCGATGCTGATTACACACATCTTGACCTCTCGCTCACCGAGACTAATGCTGTGCGCTGTCCCGATGCCGTGAAGGCTGGTGAGATGGAACAACTGATACTTGATGTGAAGCGCGAGGGTGACACGATAGGAGGAGTGGTGACCTGTGTCATCAAGGGTGCTCCCGCCGGTCTGGGTGATCCGGTGGCGGGACGACTGGGTGCACAGCTGGCCGGAGCGATGATGAGCATCAATGCTACTAAAGGCTTTGATTACGGCATGGGTTTTGCCGGAGTGAATATGCGCGGCAGTGAATCGATCGACCTGTTCAGGCGTGACGGCACGATGCCTCCGCATACGCTCACCAATAACTCGGGCGGTATACAGGGTGGTATTTCCAATGGAGAGGATATATACTTTCGCGTGGCGTTCAAACCTGTCGCGACACTTATTCAGGACGTGCCGACGATCGATGTCGAGGGCAATCCAGTGACATGGAAGGGACGTGGACGCCATGATCCATGCGTGGTGCCGCGAGCTGTGCCTGTCGTCGAGGCGATGGCTGCGATAGTGTTGCTTGACGTCATGCTGCTCGACCGTGCTGCAAGAATCTGATCGAAGTGAAATATTACCGCGATTTTTCCGATTTCCTTGCCGGACATTTTGACTGCAAGATGCAGAAACTTTCGGTCAATGCCGGATTCCCGTGTCCTAACCGTGACGGTTCGAAGGGCAGGGGCGGATGTACATATTGCAACAATGCATCATTCTCGCCGGCCTATACGCGCGGGGCGAAAAGTATCACTGCTCAGATCGAGGAGGGTAAGAGATTTTTTGCCCGCAAGTATCCTGACATGCGTTATCTGGCATATTTCCAGTCATACACGTCTACCAACAGCAGTGATCTCGGACGGCTTATGGATATGTATCATGAGGCGCTTGATGTAGAGGGTGTGGACGGTGTCATTATCGGGACCCGTCCCGATTGTATGCCTGAGGCTCTGCTTGACAGTCTTAGAAAATTGCCTTGGGTAATGATAGAATATGGGGCCGAGTCGTCACATGATGTGACACTGGCCCGCATCAACCGTTGCCACACGTGGGCTGACACGGTGGATGCTGTACGACGGACTGCTGATGCCGGGATAGCGTGTGGTCTGCATCTGATCAACGGACTCCCCGGGGAGGATGAGGATATGATGCTCGCGACTGTCGAAGCAGTCAATGAACTGCCTGTCGATGTGGTGAAATTCCATCAGCTGCAACTGTTGCGCGGTACACGTATGGCCGCCGAGGTGGAGAAGGGGTTGTATGACATACCGCGTTTCACCCCCGAGAGCTACGCCGGGCTGTGCGCTCGTCTGGCCACGAGGTTGCGCAAGGATATAGCGATAGAACGATTTGTCTCACAATCGCCTCCCGAACTGCTCATATATCCGCGCTGGGGACTGAAAAATTATCAGTTTACCGATAAAGTGAACAAGGAGCTGGGGCGTATTGTACTAAAGACAGAATAATCTAATAACATAATATATGGAGATAATAAATTTTGCCGAGACCCCATCGCTCGTGAGTCAATATATGACAGAATTGCGCGATGTGAACGTGCAGGGTGACATGATGCGCTTTCGCCGCAATTTGCAACGCATAGGCGGCATCATGGCTTACGAGATGTCAAAACGGATGGCGTTTGAGAAGAAACCGATCACAACACCGCTGGCTGATATGCAGGCCGATGTGCTGTCGGAGCAGGTTGTGTTGGGTACGATATTCCGTGCCGGACTGCCTTTCCATCAGGGATTTCTTGAGTATTTCGACAAGGCGCAGAATGCGTTCGTTTCGGCCTACAGAAAGTATCGTGAGAAGGAGAATTTCGACGTGTTTATCGAATACATCGCATCGCCCCGCCTCGATGGCAAGACTCTGGTACTCGTTGACCCGATGCTCGCCACCGGTGTGTCGATGGAGCTGAGTTACCGCGCCCTGCTCACCAAGGGGACACCGGCACGTGTCCATGTCGCTTCGATCGTTGCATCTCAGCAGGCCATAGATTATATACGTAACGTATTTCCCGATGACAGCACCACGGTGTGGGTCGGAGCGATTGACCCTGTGCTTAACGCCCACTCTTACATCGTACCCGGTCTGGGTGATGCGGGCGACCTCGCATACGGTGTCAAGGAGTAAGATCCCCAACTGTATATACACAACGACAGCCATCGGAATTTTGGCCGATGGCTGTCGTTGTGTCGTAGTGTATGGTCAGCGCAAGTTTATGAGCGGACGTAGTGAGGCATGTTCTCAGGGGTGACGATCGAGATCTCCACGATGCCACCTACGGTGCCGTCCTCATACTTCCAGGCTGACTGGAAGATGAGTTTATGTACACCGGCCTTTTCGATGGTGTAGACGTTCTGCCCGCCTGTCGCGAGGATGTGGCGGATGATCTCGACCGAACGGGGATTGTGACAGTCAATCAGACTGCGGCCGATAAGATTACCGTGTTTGGCATACGTCTCGCGCGAGCGCGCGTTCATATATATAATCTTGCAGTCGGCGTCGCATACGGTCACCGCACAGTTCATGCCCCAGGCCCAGTCGGGGATAACTTTTTCTAATTCCATAATCTTGTGTTGAGAGTTTCAGATACCGAAAGCAGCCTTGACAGCATCTACAGCATCAAGCTTTTCCCAAGTGAAGAGTTCGACCTCTTTTTCAAAATCGGGTTCGTAACGCGAATGGAAGTGCTTGGTGACAACGCGGGGCTGACGGCCGAGGTGTCCGTAGCTGGCCGTCTCGCGATAGATGGGTTGACGGAGCTTGAAACGTTTCTCGATAGCGTAGGGAGTCATGTCGAAGCATTCCATACCTTTCACGATGTCGGCGATCTCGGCATCGGTCTTGTTGACAAGGGCAGTGCCGTATGTGTTGATGCACAGGCTGACGGGAGCCGCGCAACCGATGGCGTACGCTACCTGCACGAGGGCCTCGCGAGCCACACCGGCAGCTACAAGATTCTTGGCGATGTGACGGGCGGCATAGGCGGCCGAACGGTCTACCTTGCTGGGGTCTTTGCCTGAGAATGCGCCGCCTCCGTGAGCACCTCGGCCACCGTATGTGTCGACGATAATCTTACGGCCGGTCAGTCCGGTGTCGCCGTGGGGACCTCCGATAACGAACTTGCCAGTGGGGTTGACGAGCAGTTTCACATCGTCACCGATGAGGTCGGCCACTTCGGCCGGGAGCTGGGCCTTGACGCGCGGGATGAGGATGTTGCGTACATCGTCGGTGATGCGCTGCTGCATGGCGCGGTCGGCCTCGGCCTGTGCCTCGGGAGTATTGTCGGCTGGCTGTATGAACTCGTCGTGCTGGGTTGAGATGACGATCGTGTCCACACGCAGGGGACGGTTGTTCTCGTCATACTCAACGGTGACCTGGCTCTTTGAGTCGGGGCGCAGGTAGGTGAATGTGCGTCCGCGCTTTTCCCAGGTCATATCCTTGGCCTCGCGACGTATGTCGGCGAGTTCGCGGAGCAGACGGTGTGACAGATCGAGAGTGAGGGGCATATAGTCGGGGGTGTCGTCACAGGCATAGCCGAACATCATGCCTTGGTCACCGGCACCCTGATTTTCAGCCTCTTCGCGCTCTACACCGCGGTTTATGTCGGCGCTCTGCTCGTGAAGGGCCGAGAACACACCGCAGGCTTCGCCGTCAAACTTCAGCTCGCTGCGGTCATAACCGATGTTGCGTATCACCTGACGGGTCACGTCCATGAGGTCGACGTAAGCCTTGCTCTTGACCTCTCCGGCGAGCACTACCTGACCGGTGGTCACGAGGGTCTCGCATGCGACTTTTGACTGCGGGTCACGTGCAAGAAATTCGTCAAGCACGGCGTCGCTGATCTGGTCAGCTACTTTGTCGGGATGGCCTTCTGATACGGATTCCGATGTGAAAAGGTAAGTCTTCATATAAATAAGCGTATAAAAAAATATCGAAACAGTGTCCCTCGGATGTATTAAAGGAGTAGGGCGCCGCTTCAACATTTCTCATCATCGTCGCAGTCCTGCCGACAGTGGCAGACAACGTGATGTCAAATCTCAAACTTAATAAAACAGTGCAGTTTTAGCATTTTTATTAAAGAGGTTGCAAGCAGCCAAATTTTTCCTCTTGTCCCCTTAGGACGGTGCAAAGGTACGCAAAAATTTGTAAATACGATAATCCTGACAGTGTAAAAATAATAAAAGCGCTAAGAAAGTGTCGGGAAGATACTTTCTTAGCGCCCGGATGGAGATTATCCGGTATGATGTTTATTTACCTGTCAGGAATGCGGGCAGCGTGCGGTAGTCGCGCGAGTAGCGGAGCACCTGGGGCAGATATTCCTCGCCGTATGTGATGGTGACATCGGTGATGTTGCCGTCTGCATCGGTGACAGGGGTGTATATGGGATTGACAAAGCCTTTGTAGGGTGCGATATTGAGTTTGGCATAGCGGTCGAGCACTTCGCGGTGGAGCTCGGGATCAACCTTCACACCATAGTTCTCTACGAGCGCGGCACCGGCTTGATAATCGCCTTCGCTCTTGATGCGCTGCACCTCGGCAAGAAGTTGGCCGATGAGTTCACGCATCTTGTCATAGTCGTTGATCTGAACGAATGTCTTGCCGTCGCGCTTGATGAGTTCGATGACATTGTCGGCCTTACCTTTTTCAAGTACCCATTTCGAGATGAGCTGACGGTTGCGCATGTGTGCCTCCTCTACATCCTTGCCCGGCTCGATGCGTGTGAGCTGGGTCATGAGTCCGTTGAGGATGTATTTGTAATATTCGGCCTTATACGCGTCGGGATTGTCGAGCAGACCCAGCTCGATGAGTTTGGGGTCGGCGAGATAGTAGAGCGCGAAGAGGTCGGCGCGTGCCTCCTCAAGTGTTGAGCCGTAGGCTTTAAGTGCTCCGGGATCAACGCCGGGGAGCAGACGGCCGGAGGCGTGTCCCAGACACTCGTGGAGGTCGGTGTGAAGGTTGTCGGTGATGAAGAGGTAGTCGTCCATAAGTGCGGCTGTAGCCTCGTCGATGACAAACTCCTCGTTGAAGCCGTTGCCGTGAGCAGCCTTGTCGTAGGCATCAGTGATGTTCTCGATAGTCACTGACTTCGAACCGTGAGCGGCACGTATCCAATTGGAGTTGGGGAGGTTGATGCCGATAGGGGTGGCGGGATAGGAGTCTCCTGCCAGAATTGCGGCGGTGATGACCTTGGCGCTCACGCCCTTGACCTCATCTTTGCGGAATCGCGGATCGACAGGCGAGTTGGCCTCAAACCATGCTGCATTGCCGGCGATCACCTCGGTGCGGTGGCTTGCCTCGGTGTTCTTGAAGTTGACGATCGATTCGTATGCGCCTGTCATGCCGAGGGGATCACCGTAGTCCTCGATAAATCCGTTGATGAAGTCTATGCGGCTGTCGGTATCCTCGGTCCATGCTATCGAGTAGGTGTCGAAGTCCTTGAGATCACCCGAGCGGTAGTAGGCTACAAGTTTGGCGATGATGTCCTTCTGAGTGTCGTTTTCGGCATACTCGGCGGCCTTCTCAAGATTGGCTACAATGCGCTCGATGGCCTGGGTGTAGAGTCCGCCCACCTTGTAAACCTGTTCGGTCACTTTGCCGTTCTCCTTGATGACGCGGGTGTTGAGACCCCACGATACGGGTGTGAGTTCGGTTGTGTCCTTGATAGCGTTATAGTATGTCTCGACTTCGGCCTGGGTGACACCGTCATAGAGATTGTTGGCAGAAGTGAGGATTAGGTCCTGACCTTCGGCCTGATTGACACGCTTGGCCATTACAGTAGGGTCGAAGATGACGGGCATGAGCACTTCGACGTCGCTCACAGTGCCCTCGGGGAGCTGGGCTGCCTGAGCAAGCAACCACTCCTGAGTGAAGCCGGGTGTGAACTTGTCGGTGGAATAGTGGTGATGGATGCCGTTGGCAAACTCTATCTGCTTGAGATATGTCTCAAGAGCCTTGAAATTTTCGTCATTCCTGTCACCCTTATAGTTTGTATAGACCCCTTCGATGAGGTCGCGGATGGCGATATTGTATTTGCCGTTCTGGTCCCACAGTATGTCACGTCCGGCGATCGCTGCCTCGGTGAGATAGTAGATGTAGATGCGCTGACGCGGTGTAAGCTGTTCGAAATCGGGCACCTGATAACGGAGCACCTCGATGTCGGCAAACCTGTCGGCTGTGTAGTCAAAATCATCGGCTTCGGACTTATTGCCCGACGCGCACGATGTGGTGATGGCCAATGCTGCCATAGCTGGGATGATGAGTTTGTTAAGAGTCATTTATGATTGGTATTATGATTACTCGACTGCGAGTACGAGTCCCTTGAGATATTCACCTTCGGGATGGTAGATGTTGACGGGATGGTCGGCCGGCTGGGTGAGTTGGTGGAGTATGCGCACCCGGCGTCCTGACTGGGCGGCAGCTGTGAATACTGCTAAACGGAACTGTTCGCGCGATATGGCCTGTGAGCATGAGAATGTGAACAGTATACCGCCGGGAGCTATCTTGCGGAACGCGGCCGCATTGATGCGACGGTATCCGACCATGGCGTTTTTGATGGCGCTGCGGTGTTTGGCAAATGCGGGCGGATCGAGAATGATGAGGTCATACGCTCCGTCGGGC
Organism: Bacteroides sp.; assembly: GCA_014802015.1. GTDB lineage: Bacteria > Bacteroidota > Bacteroidia > Bacteroidales > Muribaculaceae > Duncaniella. The sequence goes on along the minus strand of JAAVDB010000017.1, from coordinate 74,798 downwards.
ATATCGGCGAGATACTTGAATGCGTCCTGTGCAAACGATTTATGGCGTGTGTCGCCGGGAAAGTTCAGTTCGATATTTGCATCGGTGAGAGCCACAGCCTTGGCTGACGAGTCGACCGAATGGACGAGTGTGGCGCCTCCGCGCATAGCGTAGACCGAGAATCCGCCTGTGTAGCAGAACATATTGAGCACCCTCGCACCTTCGCTGTAGTGCTGGAGCAGGGCGCGGTTGTCACGCTGATCGACGAAAAATCCTGTCTTCTGACCTCTCAGCCAGTCGATGTTGAATTTCAGTCCGTTTTCGATGGCGATATTGGTCTCGAAATTACCTATTATATAATCGTTGACCGGATCGAGACGAGCCTTGAAGGGTAGTGTCGTTTCGGATTTGTAATATACGTTTCGGATGCCGGCCCCGTCAAGCTCGGTGAGAGCCTGTGCGATGATGTGGCGCGCGTAATGCATGCCGGGCGAATGAGCCTGGAGCACAGCGGTGTTGCCGTAGACATCCACGACGCATCCGGGCAGGAAGTCACCCTCACCGTGTACGAGTCGGAATGTCGAGTTGTCAGGGCGTATGAGGCCGAGCCGTTCGCGCAGGGCCCATGCGCGGGCGAGTCGTTCGCGATAGAAGGCTTCGTCAATCACGATGTCGTCAGACGAGAGCATGCGCACGGCTATCGAGCCGATCTCATAGTGCCCGATGCCGAGCAGACGTCCGTCAGATGATTCTACACGTACGGTGTCGCCCTCCTCGATCTCTTTGGGCAGATTGGCGATGGCCCCTGAGAACACCCAGGGATGAAAACGCAGCAGCGACTCTTCTTTGCCGCGTTTGAGTGTGATGGTGTTGTATGCTGACATATAGATGTGTTACTTGAAGAATGCGCGGAATATGTCGTTGCCGTTGGCATATAGCAGCAGGAGCAGGAGGAATCCCATGCCTACATACTGCGCTGCGATGAGTACGTTTTCAGGCACCTTGCGGCGAGTTATCACTTCCCAGAACAGGAACAGTATGTGACCGCCGTCAAGGCCCGGGATGGGGATGATGTTCATGAACGCGAGCGCTACAGAGAGGAATGCGGTGATCTCCCAGAACGACAGCCAGTTCCAGCGGTCTGAGAACATATTGGCGATGGTGCCGAATCCGCCGAGGCTCTGCGCGCCCTCCGATGAAAAGACGTGTTTCATCGACCCGACATAATTGGTGAGTGTCGATGTGCCGATCTCCCAGCCTTTAGGTATTGATGCAAGCAGACCGTATTCGATTGTGACGGGGGGGTAGACATCTGTGAGCTGTCGCAGCTGGAATCCGAGTTTGCCGTATTCATTGGGTGTGACGGGGAGAGTGACAGTCTTGCCGTCACGCTCGACTGTGATGTTCACCTCTTTGCCTGCATATTCGACCAGAGCGGGAGTGAGTTCGGTGAACGTGGGGGTGGCTATCGTGTCGACCGCTATGATATGGTCACCCTCCATGAGTCCGGCTTTGGCTGCGGCCTCGCCGGGGACAATGCGATCGATGTAGACGGGGAGACGATATGCCATGAAGCCCTTGTCGTCGTTGAGGCGGAATATGAAGTCAGAGGGGATGGCGATGCTGACGGTGTCCTTGCCGTTGCGGAGCACGGTGACGTTCTTGGCCTCGACCATGCGCATCATGTAGTCGCCGTCGGCGGCATCGAGTTTCACACCGTCGGCCGTAAGTGGAATGTCACCGTTGCGGAATCCGGCCTTCTGTGCCGCGGGCACGAAGTCAAATCCCTCGGTCGCTACGTCAAAGGGTATGTATTTACTGCCCCAGTGAGCTGCGATGCCGGCATAGATGGCGATGGCGAGGATGAAGTTGAAGAGTACGCCGCCAAACATTACCAACAGTCGCTGCCAGGCCGGCTTGGTGCGAAACTCCCAGGGTTTTGTCTCCTCACTCATCTTGGTGTTGGTCTCGTCGATCATGCCGTTGATGGCGCAGTATCCTCCGAGGGGTATCCAGCCGATGCCGTAGATGGTGTCGCGCCATGAGTTTTTGCTGCCCTTGGTGTCGGGATGGGGGCGACCCACCGAGAATGATATAAGCGGACGGTCCTCGGTCTTTTTCTCCTCGTCACCCTGACGTACGAGCAGTCCGACACGGTTGGTGCGCGGATCGTAACGCAGCAGACTGAAACGCGGATTGAAGAACATGTAGAACTTGTCGACCTTAATGCCGAATATGCGTGCGAAGATGTAATGTCCGAACTCGTGAATGGTCACGAGAAAGGCCAATGCTACGATAAACTGCAGGGCTTTTATGAGAGTTGATTCCATTTTTGTGTGTCAGACGTATTGAGGTTTATGTTTACGGGCAGCGTTTTCAGCATACTCGATTGTGGCATGATGGGTGGCTACATAGTCGTCGAGAGTCGGCTCGGCGATATACGGGATGGCATCGAGCGCCTCGGTGATGAGGTCGTAGATGCCGTGAAACGATAGCTTGTCATGCAGGAACGCTGCTACGGCTACCTCGTTGGCGGCATTGATGATACATGCCGAGTTGCCTCCGCGTGTCAGCGCGTAAGGCGCGAGTGTCAGGCAGGGGAATTTCTCGGCATCGGGTGTCTCGAACGTCAGCTGCGCGTAGTCGCTCAGGCTGAGAGGCCGTTCGCCTGATGTGAGGCGTGAGGCATCGCCCAGCGCATAGCGTATCGGCAGGTGCATGTCGGGAATGCCGAGCTGTGCCTTGACCGCACCGTCAATGTATTCTACCATCGAGTGAATGATTGACTGCGGATGCACGACGGCCTCGATCTTGTCGGGGGTGACGTCAAACAGCCATCTGGCTTCGATGATCTCGAACGCCTTGTTGAGCATCGTCGCCGAGTCAATGGTGATTTTGGCTCCCATCTGCCAGCGTGGGTGCTTGAGAGCCTCGCGGGCAGTGACCTTGGCGGTTTGCTCGAATGTCCATGTGCGGAAAGGACCTCCCGAGGCCGTAATGATGAGTTTTTTTATCGTGGCGGGATCCTCGCCTTTCAGACACTGGTAGATGGCCGAGTGTTCGGAGTCGACCGGGATCACAGTCGATGTGGATTCGTGCAGCAGACGGGTAACGAGTTCTCCGGCCACGACAAGGGTCTCCTTGTTGGCGAGAGCTATCTGCTTGCCGGCGCGGATGGCGCGGATGGTCGGGAGCAGACCGCTGTAACCGACGGTAGCGGTCACTACGGTGTCAAAGTCAGGGCGCTCCATCGCATCGGCGAGGGCCTGCCGGCCTGCCGCCGTCTCGATGCCGAGGGGTGCGAGGGCTTCATGCAGAGCTGCATATTTGCTCTCGTCAGCGATTATCGCGATGGCCGGCCGATGGGTGCGGGCCTGGCTTATGAGCAGGTCGACATTGCTGCCTGCGGCGAGCACTACGGCCTTGAACCGGTCGGGAAACTGTGAGATAATGTCAAGAGTCTGAGTGCCTATTGACCCCGTGGAGCCAAGCACTGCTATGTTGTGGGGCATAAATGACTTGGTTTATCAATCGGCAAATTTAGTGAAAAATCGCTGAATATCTATGTGGTGAAACTAAAATGAACGTTAAAATCTGCGATCGGACGCTACAAACGCTTGTGATAATTACTGATTTTTCACGTTCTTTGGCACGATGTTTGCACGGTTTATTGTAAATTTGCACTGAACATATTACCATGAACGATAATATCAAACTATTTGACGATATAGAGACTTTTCTCACCGAGGGCCGCATGAGTGCGGCTTTCAGGGTGCTTGACAACGCGGTGGCGGCCTATCCCGAACTTACGCGCTATGCGGCCGAAGTGGATCGTCTGCGTCAGGGCTACGGCTACATGACCACCTACGCGTTGCAGGGGTTACCCGATCCAGGCCTTGGCGATGCGCACTCGGAGTTGGCCGAGGGCGTGCGATCGCTTGTTGACGCCATGTGCCGCACCATCAGGGTCAAGGATGCCCCGACGCTTTATTTCAACACCCTGCGTTATGAGCAGATGTCGGCGTCGGATCAGCTGACCACACTTCTTGATGAGTACAGAAAGGTGACGCAGCGCCTGTCGCTGGCTGCCCTGGCTGAGAATCCCGAGCATGCCGTGCGCGAGTTTACCGACCGTACGGAGCAGCTTGAGAAGCGTCTGTTCAACCGTGTGTGGACCGCTTATCCTCTCACGGCCCCCGAGGTGTCCGCTCTTGCCGATGCGATGTCTGACCGCAGTCTGCCTCAATACTTCAAGGCGCTGATGACCGGTGCCGTGACGCTCGGACTGATGGAGATGTATGATGAGCGCAGGATGCTGTTGCTGATGGATATGTATGCCTCGGACGATGCCGATGTGTCTGTCAGGGCGCTGTGCGGTCTGCTTGTGGCTATGTGGCTCTATCGCCACAGGGCTATGTCGGCACGCCTCCGCAACCGATTGGCTGCCATTAAGGACATGCCGTCATGGACACGTGATGTGCGCATGGCCACGATGCAGTTCGTACGGTCGCGTGACACCGAGCGCATCACCCGTAAATTCAACGATGAGGTGATGCCCGAGATGATGAAGCTGCGTCCCGAGATTGAAAAACTCAAGGATATGCCTGTCGATCCGGATGCCATAGAGGAGAATCCCGAGTGGGCCGAGATGCTTGAGAAGTCAGGCGTCGGTGACCGCCTCAGAGAATTGCAGGAGTTGCAGGAGGATGGTGCTGACGTGATGATGGCGACATTCGGCAAACTCAAGACGTTCTCGTTCTTCAATGACATTGCCAATTGGTTCATGCCGTTTCATCCGTCACATTCACAGATAGCGGTAGGTGACGAGCCGGAACTGAATGCGCTGATCGAGGTGATAGGGTCCGCTCCGATGTTCTGTGACAATGATAAGTATTCCATAGCGCTGTCGCTGAGTCAGATACCTGCGGCCCAACGCGACATGATGCTGTCACAGCTGAGAATGCAGAGCGAGCAGCTTGATGCCGTGCGCATGGCCGGGGCCGGCGGACGTACTCCCGGCCGTGAGGAACTTGCCACCAATTATGTGCGCAATCTCTACCGATTCTTCAAACTGTTCAGACGCAAGGGCGAGTTTACCGACCCCTTTGCCGTCGGACTCAATATACCCGCTATCCCGGCACTTGAGGCTGAGTTTGACGATGCCGACACGCTGATGGTGATAGCGGAGTTTTACTTCCGGCGCGGATATTACGCCGATGCACTCGATGTGTTCCGGCGCCTGTCGTCGATGACAGCCCCGACGGCCGCCATCTGTCAGAAGATGGGTTACTGCGAGCAGTCGCTCGGCAACATCGGGGCGGCCCTGCGCCATTACGAGCAGGCCGATATGCTTGACTCGACAAGCCGCTGGACCATACGCCGCCTGGCCTGGTGTCACCGCATGCTCGGTCACTGGCAGCAGGCTCTCGACTGCTACCGCCGTCTGGCCGAGGAGCGACCTGATGATGTGGGACTGGCACTAAACATAGGACTGTCTCTCGTCAAGTTGCGCCGTTATGATGAGGCGTTGCAATACCTCTTCAAGGCCGAATTTCTCGGTTCGGGCAACGAGAAGGCTACCCGGGCCCTCGCATGGTGTACGCTCCTCGACGGTGATTATGACCGTTGCGTGAAGTACACCGCCACACTGCTTGCCGCCGCGTCCCCGCGCCCGAACGACTATATCAACGCCGGCCACCTCAGTCTGCTCACCGGTCACCCCGGCGAGGCGGCTGACCATTATGCCGAGGCCATCAAGGCGATGGATGGAGACATTGACCGCTTCATGCGGATACTTGGCGAAGACCGTGGCACGATTACGGCGTTCGGTCAGGTAGATCCGCATCTGACAGCGATAGTCACCGACAAGGCTATTGAATCAAGCCGGACGGCACAACCGTGATTAATTTAATATTTAAATCTATAAACTCGTGCGTAAATCACTTCTGACGGCAGCTGTAGCCGTCGCCACAACAGTTATGACACAAGCTCAGAATCCATTCTTCGAGGAGTTCACGGCCACACCTCACGGCACAGCTCCATTCGACCGTATCGACATCTCGCATTATGAGCCGGCTATCGACCGCGGCATCAAGCTCGGTCTACAGGCGGTGGACGACATCGTGAACAATCCCGAGGCTCCGACATTTCAAAACACTATCGTCGCGCTCGAACATTCGGGGCGTGAACTTGACCGCGTGCTCAACGTGTTCTATCCCCTCCAGTCGTCACTCAGTGATGATGCGCTGATGGAGCTGTCCATGCGTGTCACTCCGCGCCTGTCCGATTACTCCACATCAATATCTCTCAACGAGGGATTGTGGAAACGCATCAAGTCGGTTTATGACAATGCCGATTCATTCGATCTGACTCCCGAGGACCGTATGCTGCTGCAACGTACCTACGAATCGTTCTCGCGCAACGGCGCTCTGCTCGAAGGTGCCGACCGCGAGACCTACAGCCGTCTGTCGAGCCGCCTGAGCGAGCTGACCACTATCTTCGGACAGAATGTGCTGAAGGAACTCAACACCTATAAGATATGGCTGACTGCCGATGACCTGGCCGGTCTCACCGAGAGTTCTATCGAGGCGGCCGCACTTGCCGCCAAGGAGGAGGGTCGTGACGGGGAATATCTCTTCACACTCGATGCCCCGGTCTACTCTTCATTCATGAAGAACAGTTCACGCCGCGACCTGCGCGAGAAGATGTATCGTCTCTACAACAGCCGCAACTCCAAGGGCGAATATAATAACATTCCCGTACTCAAGGAGATAGCCGAGACACGTATGCAGCTTGCCAAGTTGCTCGGCTACAAGTCATACGCTGACTACTCGCTCGAAACGACGATGGCTTCCAAGCCGGAGAATGTATATAATCTTCTCAACTCACTGCGTGACGCCTACCTCCCGGCGCTTAAAAACGAGATGGCCGAGCTCAATGCTTACGCCTCTGAACTGGAGGGACGTCCGATGGAGCTGAAACCGTGGGACTACAGCTATTATTCCAATAAACTTCGAAACGCCAAATACTCGTATGACGAGGAGGAGATGCGCCCTTACTTCGAGCTTAACAACGTGATTGACGGAGTCTTCGGCCTTGCCACCAAACTCTATGGCGTGACATTCGAGAAGAATCCCGACATACCCGTCTATCACCCCGAGGTCACCGCTTTCGATGTCAAGGATCGTGACGGCAGCTATCTCGGAGTCATATACACAGACTTCTTCCCGCGTGCCAGCAAGCGCTCGGGTGCGTGGATGACTGACTTCAAGTCGCAGTGGATCGATGCTGACGGCAAGGATTCGCGTCCGCATGTATCGATCGTGATGAATTTCACAAAGCCGACCGACACCAAGCCTTCGCTGCTCACGCCCGATGAGGTTCAGACATTCCTCCATGAGTTCGGACACGCCCTTCACGGTCTGCTCACCCGCAACACATACGCCTCGCTTACAGGTACCAATGTGCGTCGCGACTTTGTCGAGCTCCCCTCGCAGTTTAACGAAAACTACCTCACCGAGAAGGAATTTCTTGACGGATTTGCCCGCCACTATCAGACCGGCGATTCAATTCCCGCCGAGCTGGTCAACCGTCTCATAGCCTCGTCACAGTTCGGAGCCGCTTACTCCTGTCTGCGTCAGCTCAGTTTCGGCATGCTCGACATGGCATGGCACTCAATCACCGCGCCTGTCGACGATCCCGTGAAGTTTGAGATTGACGCTACCGAGTCAGTCGCCACATTCGCACCGATCGAAGGCATGCTCTTCGCCCCCACATTCAGCCATATATTTGCAGGTGGTTATGCCGCAGGTTATTACGGTTACAAGTGGGCTGAGGTACTTGACGCCGATGCGTTCGCTCACTTCAAGGAGCATGGCATCTTTGATCGCGAGACGGCCGACTCGTTCCGCGCCAATATCCTCACACCCGGTGGTACTGTCGATCCCGCCGAGCTCTACCGCCGTTTCCGCGGACACGACGCTACCATCGATGCCCTCCTCAAGCGTGACGGCATCACACCGACCACCACACTCCCGACCAAGGATCTCAACCGCCACGATTGATTACAGACTATAAGCCTGAATAAAAGACAGAGAGCATTTCGCACACGGAAATGCTCTCTGTTTTTCTATTTCTTGAATAATTCAGAATGTGAGCCGAGACGAAACAATACAATAATGTCGTTTTTCTCATCATACCATATTTAATAATACACTGAAAATAGGTATTGGCGGATGATTTTTACATCATTTTTTACTTAAAAATGATTATTTCCTACCGACGGGCTAACCGGTAATTTTGCAGTGTCGAAAAAAGGTGTCTTTGATACCCGATAGCTGCAAGATGAACCGATCAACCAGTCGCATATTTACAATCATCGCATTTACCCTCGTCAGTGTCAATCTGATGCGGGCTTTTGCCGATGTGACGTTCAGCGTCCGTGACTCTGAGACCGGAGCCGCTCTTGAATTTGCCGCGGTCACCCTTGCGTCTTCAACCGACGGACGGTTGTACGGTGGTAATACCGATATAAACGGTAATCTGTCGGTGCCCGTTACGGACGGAACATTTAAAGTGGATGTCACACTTGTCGGCTATAAACCATATCGTCAGACGGTTTCATTGCAGGGACAGACAGAGTGCATAATATCTGTCACTCCCGCAGAACCTCTCACTGAAGTAGTGGTCACCGCGCGTGAGTCACATAATGCGACAAGTGCCTCGTTGATCGACACCACGGCCATGAAACATCTCCAGCCGTCGAGTTTTTCCGATCTGCTCGAACTGTTGCCCGGTGGTGTGTCGCATGATCCTGAGATGGGATCGGTCAACGTTATCACCCTCCGTCAGGCCTCGGGCATCACACCTACGGATGATTATGCCACCGCCTCGCTCGGCACCTCGTTTGTCGTGGACGGTGTGCCCGTCAACACTGACGCACAGATGCTCACCACACCCGACAGCGGGCAGTCAGGACGTGTCTCGGTAGGCAAAGGAGTGGACATGCGCTCGATGTCGACGGACGACATCGAATCGGTAGAGATAATCCGCGGCATACCTTCGGTAGAGTACGGCGAACTTACATCCGGCCTTGTCAACATCAAACGCAAGAAAGGTGTGTCACGTCTGGAGGCACGTTTCAAGGCTGACACACAGAGCCAGCTGTTCTATATAGGCAAAGGTTTTTCACTGACGCCGTCATGGATAGTCAATGTCGGAGCAGACTATCTCGATGCTAAAATAGATCCGCGCAACAATCGTGAGAATTATCAACGTGTCACCGCATCGGTACGCAGCGACAAGAGGTGGAATACGACCGGGCATACACTCACATGGAACTCGGCCCTCAGTTATTCCGGCACGTTTGAGCGCGACAGCGAAGACCCGGATCTCACTGTCAACAATACGATTGACATTTACCGCACCGACAACCACTCTGTGCGCTGGAACAATACATTACTCTACCGGCCGGTCGAAAAGAAATTTCTGCGGGAACTCAATGCCACTGCCGGTGTCAGTTATGCCGACGAGCAGCTGCATCAGCAGAAACATGTGGCTCCTTCGCGCATAATGCCTCTTCCGGTCTCGACCGAGCCAGGCAGCAACTATGTCGGTTATTTACCGATGCTTTATCTCGCCGACTATGATGTCTACGGCAAGCCCTTTACTGCATTTACAAAGATCTCATCATCATTCCGTGCCACGGCCGGTAATCTTACTGATGAACTGCGCGCCGGCATCGAGTGGAATATGAGCAAGAACTATGGTGCGGGCCCGGTCTATGACATCACCCGTCCGCTGACCGCCGGCAACAATACCCGCCCGCGCGCTTACAGCGACATTCCGGCCATGCAGCAGATCTCGTCCTATATCGAAAACCGTGCCGCGCTTCATGCCGGACTGCACACCGTCACACTTACGACAGGAGTGCGTCACACACAGTTGCTGAATCTCGATTCACGCTACGCCCTCAGCGGCACACCTTACTTTGATCCGCGTGTCACGGCCATCTGGATGGCGGCTCCGTTCTATCTCCGTGGCCAAGCTGTCACCTGCGAATTGTCAGGAGGATTCGGCTGGCACACCAAGATGCCTGTCGCTGCCTATCTCTATCCCGACAGAATCTATTCTGACTTCGAGCAGCTAAACTATTACCATACCGATGAGGCCTACAGGACGATGAATGTGATGACATACATCGAGGACATGACCAATTTCGATCTGAGGGCCGCCCGCAATTTCAAATGGGAGGTTCGTGCCGACGTGTCGTGGCGTGACAACCGGCTGTCGGTGACATATTTCCGCGAGGATATGAAGGATGGTTTCCGCCACTCGGGTGATGTGCATCGTTACACTTACAACCGTTATGACGCTTCGGCCTTTGATCCATACGCTGTTGACCGCGCTCCGTTTATCGAAGAACTTCCGTATACGGTCAAGACTTATCAGGGAGTACGCAGCCGTATCACCAACGGTAGCCGTACCCGCAAGGAGGGTATCGAGTACACCTTCCGCTCGCGACGCATCCCCTCGCTCAAGACCCGTGTCACGGTCAACGGCGCATATTTCCGCACCGTCAACAACAACAGTCAGGATCTCTGGTACGCACCATCGGTCGTTGTCAACAATAATATTCTCCAATACATAGGTCTCTATGATGATGTCGACGGCAGCATCTATCGCAGTTTCAATACCAACGTGATGTTTGACACCGACATTCCTCGTCTTAATCTCAACTTCTCGATAGCGGTGCAGAATCAATGGTTTACCTCGCGTCAGACCTTGTGGCGTGACGGAGTGCCCACCCATTATGTCGATCCGGACGGTGACCTTCATGCCTATACGACCGCTGACCGGGACGACCCGTATCTCAGTCAGTTGCTGAGGCGTTACAGTGACTCGGCGTTCGAGCGTGTCACAGTGCCCCTTGCCACCAATTTCAATATAAAGGCGACCAAATCATTCTGGAACAACCGCATAGGACTGGCACTGTACGTCAACCGTATTCTCTCTATCGAGCCGGACTATGAACGCTACGGTGTCACCGTACGTCGCTATTCCTCGCCATATTTCGGTATGGAGCTCAATCTCAAGATATAATAAATAAAATACAAATAATTATCACAATGAAACACAATTCCAATTTCAAGCATCTTTTGCTCAACGCTCTGATTATCGGATCGCTCTCGACATTTGCCGTAAGCTGTTCGGATGATGATGACAGCATCGTCACCTATCCCGTCACCATCTCCGACACCTATCCGGCCGGAGTGCCGTCGACCGCCGTCGTAAAATCAGGTACAGTCGTATATAACGAACTTAACACCGGCGTGAAGAAAGTCTTCGACCTTCCGCTCCCGGCCGACGCCTTTATCGCCGAGGGTACATATAATATAGAAGGAAACATGACGGTCAGCTATGCATCCGACGGCGAGCAGATCGAACGTTCGCTCCGTGCCGTGGCCAATCAGGTAGTCGTCAGCGGTAGCAACGGCGCGACATCTCTCAACTGGTTCTTCTATAATCCTGAAAATACACTCGTGTTCGGTGAGATATTTGTCACAGGTTCACCTAATGCGAAGGGTACCGGCGGTCTGTATGACACCTATTTTACCATCTATAACAACACTGACGAGGTGCAGTATGCCGACGGTCTTGCCATTGTTGAAAGCAAAATTCTCAATTCAAGTACCGATAAGATTCTCACCGCGTCGGCTGATCCCGAGGCAAATTTCACAGTCCAGACGGTATATGTAATCCCCGGTACAGGCACAGATGTCGCCATATTACCCGGTCAGTCTATAAAGATCGCCGATCAGGCCAATGATTTCAGCACTCAGGTGAGCGGAGCGCTCGATAACACCGATGCTGATTTTGAATGGTATGACGAGACAACCTCGGCATCCGTCAAGGATACTGAAAATTTATCCGTGCCCAACCTCGACAAGTGGTACAGCTATTCGGCTACCATCTGGCTTCCCAGCAACCAGTGTAACCGTTCATACGCACTCGTACGTTTCCCCGCCGGCATGACAGCCGAAAGCTATCTCGCACAGTATGACGGCACCTATAAGTATGTCAACGCGGCAACAGGTATCGAGATGACCGGAACAAAATGTTATGTAATAAAGAATGAATGGATTCTTGACGGAGTTAACCTCTGCAATGATGAGCAGTGGATCCGCGGCTCTCTCTCTGCAGCCATCGACATGAGCTATGCATCAATTTCTACCAAGAAATCGGATACGAACCGTTTCGGCAAGAAATTTGTCCGTAAGGTAGCCGGTAAATCACCTGCAGGAAACGATGTGCTTATGGACACCAATGACTCGGCCGCCGATTTCGAACTTGTAAGCGCCCGTTAAACTACGGTTTTTCACGATTCATGCATATAAGTCCTGAAAAACTGACCGTAACGATTCTGGCCATGACCACCTTCGGGTGCGTCATGGCTCAGTCACATCCCGGCATTACCTCTATACGCGATGCCTCGCTTCCAGTCATGCAGACTCGCGAAGCGGTCTGTGCGGCCAATCCGGCTACGATGGTCTACCTTGACTCCGTGAGTCTTTCGACCGTCGGAGTGTCCGCACGTTACGACACTCAGTCACGTGCGGTGATACGCCAGCTCGGATCGGGTGGGCACGATTTTACGGTTGATGCCGGATCATATACACGTCTGTCCCCATCGTCATGCGTGTGGGGTGATGCTCTGTTCAGGACCGGTGTGACCCGCGATGTCACCTGGACCGACTGCATAGACTATCAACGTGTCGCTCCATACGTGCTCGGTGATGCCGTGGGTGGTGATATAAGTTCGCGGGAATATACATTCTCGGGGGGCTACAGCCGGAATTTCGGACGATGGACGGCCGGAGCCGAGGCCGCTTACAGGGCCGAGATCGCTTACCGTGACCACGACCCGCGCATCAAGACAGTGGTGTCGGATCTTACGGTCTGCCTCGGAGCCTCATATTCGGTCACCTCACGCTATGCGCTTGGACTTGACGCCGCCATCGGCATCTATCGTCAGAATTGCGACCTCGATTTCTACAATCCTATAAATGATATAAACACGTATCCGCTCACCGGACTCGGCACTTATTACAAGCGTTTCACGGGTAATAACAATAAAAATTCCGGTTATCAGTCCGACGGTTTTTCGGGCGGGATACAGCTGGTGAGTAAGGATGGTGACGGATTCAATTCGGCTCTGAGATTCGCGCATGAACGTATGGAACAGCGTCTGCGCAACTACAATAATCTCACCCTCGCCTCGACTGACATTGATAATATAGGATTCAGCCTGTCGTATACCGCCGGCATATCATCCGCGCTCAGGTTTGCACCTGTGGCTGACATAAACGTGGATTCACGCAAGGGTACGGAGAATCTGTTCGGCACATCATCGGGTGCAAGCTATGACATCATCGGCAAGCGGTCTAATTACAGGTATGCGCATCGTGTCGCATCCTTGACCCTTCCGTTTGAGGTCACGTCAGGTTCATCGGTATTCACACCTGCCCCGCGTATTGCCTGGACTGACACAGAGGCGCGTGTCATAGACATCGATCGCAAAATGCACGTATCGGGACTTGCGCCCGGCGTGGTGCTCGACTATTCGCGCATCACTGACTCCTCATTGTTGATTCAGGCCGGTGCGTCGTTTGACTATACTTTCAATTCGGCTCCGACAACTGAAAACAATATTCCGGCACAGGCGCCGACTATAGACATCGACGGGCTTGGCGAGTGTGTGACATCCAACTTCGAGAGTCTTCGCTCCGACCGTATGGCTGTGAGCATCGATGCCGGGATAGGAAAAATGATAAACCGTATACTCTACTCCGTAAAACTTAACTACAGGTATCTTGACATTGACGCCGGCATCCGTTGTCACTCGGTGGCCTTGACGCTCGGCGCGACATTCTAAATAATAGAGATCATCAATGAATCAATCAGAAGAAACAGTAATCTCCGTCCGAGGTCTGACACAGCGCTACGGCACCGGACGAGTCATCTACAGCGACCTCAGTTTTGAGGTCCCAAAGGGCCGTATACTCGGTCTGCTCGGCAAGAACGGCACGGGCAAGACCACGACCATTAATATCCTCATGGGTTATCTGCGCCCGCAGAAAGGGGAGTGCCGCATATTCGGCGAGCCTATCACCGAACTGTCACCCGCCACACGCAGCCGTATCGCGCTGCTCATCGAGGGACACGTGCAGTATTCATTTATGACCATCGCGCAGATCGAGAAATTCTATTCCCGCTTCTATCCGCTGTGGAACCGCGACGCATACTACGAGCTGATGAAGAAACTGCACGTCACGCCCGACCAGCGCATATCATCCATGTCGTGCGGTCAGCGCTCGCAGGTGGCGTTAGGCCTGATTCTCGCTCAGAATGCCGACCTGCTGGTGCTTGATGACTTCTCGCTCGGACTCGACCCCGGCTATCGCCGACTGTTTATCGACTATCTGCGTGAGTTTGCCAAGGCCGAGGACAAGACCGTATTCATGACCTCACACATCATCCAGGACCTCGAACGGCTCATTGACGACTGTATCATACTCGACTACGGTAAGATTCTGACCCAGATGCCTGTAGACCGGCTTCTTGAAGACTTCGGCCGCTACACGTTCACTACATCGACCGATGAACTGCCGGCTGATGAGGGGCTTATAAACCCGGGCAAAATTCGTAACGAGATGGAGGTATTCTCATTCCGCGGACAGGAATACGTTAAGGGTATCCTTGACGGAAACGGTATTGAATACAGTAATCTGCGCCGCACGCCCATGACACTTGAGGATGCGTTCATAGGTCTCACCGGTAAATATTGAACTAATGGAAAAAGCTTTATTATATAAGGAGTGGCTCAAGACCCGCAGAGTATTCTTTGGAGCTCTTGTGCTCGCCATCGCACTCGCATGTTATGCTGTACTGATGATGAACCGTCTGATAGAACTGAAAGGGGTCGATCACCTCTGGCTCATCATGCTTATGAAGGACAATACATTTATTGACATCATCAAATACTCTCCTGCTGTGATAGGCATCGCTGTCGGTGCGGCCCAGATGGTGCCGGAGATGACTCAGAAACGTCTGAAACTCACGCTTCATCTTCCGTATCCCCAGCAGCGTCTGGTCATGCTGATGCTCGTGTCGGGACTGGCCGAACTGTTGCTGATATTCATCGTCCAGCTCGCCATACTCGTCATCTACGACTTCACCATCCTGCCCCATGAACTGGTGTGGCGTGTTGCCCTCACAGCGATGCCATGGTACTTTGCAGGATTCACGGCTTATCTCTACGTGACCGCTATATGTCTTGAAGGCACGTGGCGTATGCGCGTCATCCTTGCCCTGCTTGCTGTCGCAACACTTATGATTTTCTTCCTGCAGCCTGTCCCCGAGGCTTACAACGGTATGGCTATGCTGCTGATTGTTTTTACATTATTACTTACCATTCTGTCATTCGGCTCGGTGATACGGTTTAAGGAGGGCCGTCAAGATTGATATGAAAACCGTTTATAAAGTATTTCTTACCGCACTCTGCATACTCATCCTCTCGTGGTTCCTGCCGTGGCTCTATTCTCTCGTTTTCCCTGCCGGAGTTTCCGATCCGTTTATAGCATATTCCCCCGTGACCGATTCGTTCATCGTCTCGGAGCCGGGCGGAGGTGACATCTATGCGGTCGATGCCGAGGGGCGGCGGGTAGCGCCGGGATATACTAAGGAGGAGCGTGACTCACTCCTGCCGCATATCTACTACACACAGCTCGTGGCTCAGGACCGCTTGCCCGACACCATCAACGGTCATGCTGTGTCAGTCCCCGTGTTCAAGCACTCGCAATGGGTGTTCAGTTCCAGCCCGCGTGACATCAATAAGGTCCCGGGCGAGGTGTATATGATGATGGAGTCGATGCCTGCGCGTATCGATCTCGAAGACCCCGACGAGGTGTTCCGTCTCAACGGTCAGGTCGAGTTCATAGACATCAGGACAAATACGGTCAATCCCGCACGTAGCCGTCGTTTTACCGATATATTCTCGCAGCGCGGATTTGAATATCCCGTCAAGTCACTGCACGCCAACGTCACCACACGCAAGCCTTACGACGAAGGGTATCTGATGGTGGATAATAAGGGTGATATTTTCCATGTCAAGATGCAGGCCGGACGCCCGTATATGGTGCGTGTCAATAAGCCCGATTCCGTGATGGCCGAGCATGTATTCATCCTTGAGAACGCTGACACCCGTCCGCTCGGACTTGTCACGGACACCGCTCGCAACCTCTATGTGCTCGAACATGAGGGTTATCGCCTGATCCCTCTCCCTGTGGGTAAAGTCGATCCCGAGACCGACAGGATATCCGTGGTCAAGAACCTGTTCAACTGGGTGGTTAAGATAGGGTCAGCCGACTCGTCACGCTGGGTGGCGCTTGACTCCGATACATATTCACACCTTGCGACCTACACGATTACATATCCCGAGGTAACAGCAGGTGTCGTTGAGGGCTATCTGTTTCCCTTCGAACTGTCATTCACCTCCGTTACGGATTGCTTCGCATACCCGCGCATCGAATTTTTCTCGTGGCATTTTATATATCTCAACATCGTGCTTGCGCTGATTATCTTCGTGCTGTACCGTCGTCATCCGCGCCGTGAGTTGACCGTTATGACCGTTACTACACTCGTGTTCGGCATCTTCGCCTTCATCCCGTTTGTATGCCTGGACCGCGCTTGATAAAAACTGTCGAAATAATCAATCTTTAATCAATCAATTATACTCAATCTTAACATGAAAAAGTCATTATTTTTCGCAACATTTCTGACCTTCGCGCTCGCACTTGTGTCATGCGGAGGAAACTCACAGAAGACCACCGACATCCCTGCCGACATCACAGCTGTCAGTGTCGATGAAGTCCTTGCCGCACCTGACGCTATGGTCGGTGACACTATCGTCATCGAGGGCGTATGTTCACACCTGTGCCGTCACGGCGGCCGCAAGGCATTTGTGGCAGGATCAGCCGATTCACTCATGCTCCGCTGTGAGGCTTATCCCCTCATGGGTCAGCCTTTCCCAAAGAGCACTGTCCACCATCCCATACAGGTCACCGGCATCCTGCGCGAGCAGCGTATCGATGAGGCTGCTGTAGTGGAAATGGAGAAACAGAATGCCGAGCGTCTCGAATATATAGCACGTGAACAGGGCGATGAATCAGCCGAGATCGCGTCACGCGGCGAGAGCGGATGTGACACCGAACGTGCGGCTCAGGGTCAGAAAGACCTCACTACGTTCAATGACCGTATGGCCGACTATCGCGCCCGCATAGCTGCACGTCAGGAGAAGGAGGGCAAACCCTACCTGTCGTTCTACTATCTCGACGCCATCTCCTACAAGACTCTTGACGAGTAAAAACGTAAGTTACTAACTTTTCAACATATATTTAGAGGTCACTTCATGCGTGCACGAAGTGACCTCTTTCTATATATCTTTGTACGTTTGATTGCCTGTATGTTTAATCACCGTATTCGGCGAGATAAGCCTCGCAAGCTTCGCACAGTTCATCATACCATTCTTTGCCGAAACGGTCGGTGAGAGGACCTTTGAGGAACTGATACAGGCGTATTCCGAGATCGCGGCCTTTCTTCTCGGCAGCACGACATATCTTCCATTTGTGATAATTTACTGCTGTGAACGTAGGGTATTCCGTAAGCCTTACGGGATAGAGTGCGCATGACGACGGCTTACGGAACGCTCCGGTCTTACCCTCGTTATGGGCGCATTCGATGGCACACTGGCACACGCCGCCGGGCGCATAGCATGTGTAGATGCAGTTGCGTCCATCCACGATCTGTGTCACAAGGTCACCGTCAGGATCGAGATAGCTTGTACCCGCCTCGGCTATGCGTTCGCGGGCCGAGGGGAGGAGTTTATCCTCGAACGCCGGCAGCAGACGGTCTATCTCATCACGTTCCTGCTCGGTGAGGGGTGCGCCGGCATCCCCCTCGATGCAGCATTCGCCGAGGCATGCGTCAATATCGCAGCAAAAGAATTGTTCCGCAAGATCAAGCGAAACGAGTGTGTCCTGTATCTGTAGCATTATTTCTTCGGTAGTTTCTTCTGTTGACATGTTATAATCCTGCTTTGACAGTAGTTATGCCCACGAGGCGGTCAAATCGTGTGCCTCGCGGACGGTGATATACACGTATGGTGTACTCGTTGACAGTCTGATACTTGTCCCCCTCGACCGGTGCTGTCAGTCCGCGGTCCGAGCCGTTGGGGACGACGAGATACTGATAATTGTAAGCCCCCTGCTTGAGCAGCATCGACTGTTCGTAGGCACCTGTCGAGTGGTTGTAGACCATGTGTGACGACGGGTTCATGCGCCGGTCGGTGAGGTCGCCGTCGATAAAGATGTCGGCTCCGGCTATCGGTGGCATCAGCAGGGTGAAATGGGTCAGCACATAGTCGGCCTCCGTATCACTCTCCTGTGTGTCGACACTCCTCACCACATAACGTCCCTGCTGGGTGCTGTCATAGAGATAGCTCTGCTTGTCGCGGGGCGAGTCGGTATAGAGCTCTGCATTGTAAACAGGTGCGTCATGGATCACACGTTCTACGCCGAGTCCGGGATAGTCGACTGACGTTGTCTCGAAGCGTCGGTATTCATTGCCGGCATCGAATATCAGCGGGCGCAGGTGTTCGTATATGACACGGTCTCCGTTGATGCGTTGCGGTGTGGTGAGTGTCACCTCGTTGTCAGGGCGACCGTTCTGGGTGATGACCACTCGCAGGTCATTGAACGGATCGTCGACATGCAGATGGCGGGTGTCAATCTGTAGTGCCAGTTGCTGGTGTGAGGTGTTGGTGTCGATGTCGGTGCGTGAGCTCACCGTGGCCATTACCGGTGCGGTGAAGTCGCACACGCCGAAACGAGCCTGCAACAGCGTCCGATCAGGGTCATTCTCGTCATAAACTCTGACCAGATAATTGCCCGGCTGGGTGATGCGCACCTGCTGATTGGGCAGTGCGATGGTGTAGTGGACATAATGGACCACGGTGGCTTGGGAATAGTCGTAATCCTCGACAGTACCCTCGTTGAAACTGTCGAGAAATTCTGAATCGACCAATCCCTCGGGCTGCCACGATGCGTCGCAGTGTACCAGCGAGTAACGCAGATAGCGGCGCTCCTCGGCCAGTTCGTCAAACGATATTACTATCCTCTCGCCCGGATTTGCGAGATTAAGCACCGGCGGGGCAAATATGTCATCGCCCAAGCGCACCTGTAGGGTCTTGAATGCTCCCTCCATCACACCTTGGCGCGTGTCGGTCTGCTCACCGTGTGCGGCAAGTGTCAGTATGAGTGTCAGTATTGTTATGATACAGCCCCTAAGCATCGGCCGAGAGTCGTTTGTGCAGCAGGGCCACGGCATCGCAGATGAGGTCAAGACACGGTTTGCGTCCTGACTGCTTGAGGTCGCGGCAGTCGGTATATCCTTCCAGTTGACTGAAGTCGTTCATCGCCTCGCGTACCTGAGTGTACAGCTCGGGGCGGGAGAGTGAGTCTTTCACTAATCCGAGCACCATGGTCGAGCCTGAGATGGCACCGCAGACATTACCGCTTGCACCTATGCCCGAGCCGAATCCATGCGCGGCACGGGCCAGCAATGACATGTCGCCGTCGATGATGTCATCAAACGCCATCACCACACACTGCGAGCAGTTGTAACCTTGTGCGCGCAGTTCGCGTGCTCGGGCCACGCGCTCGTCAAGAGTATATTTCATTTCCATAATATTACCAGTTAATAGGATTCTTGCCGATTGAGGCGAGATAGGCATTGGCGCGAGAGAACGGCCGGCTGCCGAAAAATCCCCGCGACGCGCTAAGTGGCGACGGGTGTGGCGACTCGATGACACAGTGACGCGTGCGGTCGATGAACGCGCCTTTGCGCTGTGCGTATGCTCCCCACAGGATGAACACAAGCCCTTCGCGTCGTTCGGCCAATGCACGGACGGCGGCATCGGTAAACTCCTCCCAGCCGTGACCCTGATGCGACCCGGCACATGCCGCGCGCACCGTGAGGGTGGCATTGAGCAACAGTACACCCTGTGCGGCCCATCGGCTCAGATCTCCCGATGGCGGGGGAGTCACGCCGAGGTCGGACTGAAGTTCCTTGTAAATGTTTTGCAGCGAGCGCGGGATCTCGACACCGGGATTGACCGAGAATGACAATCCGTTGGCCTGACCATAACCGTGATACGGGTCCTGGCCGAGTATCACCACCCTGACATCCTCGAACGGACATGCGTCAAAAGCGGCGAATATGCGTCCCGCGGGGGGAAAGATCGTCGTTGAGGAATATTCAGTCCTGACGAAATCGGTCAGACGCACGAAATATTCCTTGTCCCACTCCGCTGCAAGAGCACTGTGCCATGACGGTTCAATCCTTACGTTCATTATCTCTATCGGTTGATTTTCTTGCAAAAATACAAAATATATCTTAACTTTGCACTTCGTAAGATAGAAATACAACCGTAGAGGTTGACATGTTCCCGTAGTTCAATGGATAGAATATCGGATTCCGGTTCCGACGATTAGGGTTCGACTCCCTACGGGAATACAACACAGATAGCCGATGCTCCACAGCATCGGCTTTTTTTCAAAAGTCACAATATCACAATATATTGTGACTTTGCTTTTTCTTGTGAAAAATTATAGCTAAATTTGGGCAAAATCACAATGCTTTGTAATTATAAATTCATTCTATGATTAAGTCTCTCCGATATCTCGTGGCGTTAGTGGTGTTGGCCGCCGCGTCCGTGGATTCCTATGCCTTTGAGTATAGGATTGTAACAAATGCGCCTGACAGTACGCTTAACGGGATGTATGTGCAGCTAAGGAATCGGTCCGATATTGTCGTACCGTATTCCGATGACATCAAAGACTGTGCAATAGATATCCGTGGTGAGAGTGAACGCTCTTTTCCGGCCCTGCTGCATATAACAAGCCGAGAAGGAGAGATACGTAAACAATACCGTATCAATTTGATAGTTGAGCCTGGTGAGATTGTAGTCGATATCAATAATAAATTCCCGATATCAGGTGGGCCTCTTAATGACGGGTTGAAAAAGTTTGACAACCGACTGTTAGAGACATGTCATGATCCTGATCGTTGCGATGCTATAAAACGTGAGACAATACGACAGAATGTCGGAAACGGCCTCGGGGAGTATGCTCTGATGTACTATTGCGGTCACTGTTCACCCTCTGAGTGGGAGGAAGTTATCGGATGGTTTGATGATGAGACAAGGAGTCTGACATACTTCGATGATATTTCCGGCGTTAAGCAGCGTTTGGCTCCTGTATGGGACGGGCAGCCGTTTAGAGATGTCGAGGGGCAGACGCTTGACGGCGAGCCGGTCAGACTGTCGGATTATGTCGGTAAGGGAAAGTATGTTTTGGCTGATGTCTGGGCCAGTTGGTGCGGCCCGTGCATCAGGATGGCACAACAGATACTTACCCCCCTGTATGATGAATATAAGGACGCGTCTATATACTTTCTTGTACCAACGGTTCTGTATCATAATTGGTTTACCCAGATGCTGGGATAAACCATATGCGGTATAATTATATCGTAAAATATTATTTCGTGATAACGAGTTTGCCTGCTTCTATGGTGAAATATTGTATCTCTTTGGAACGCATCATCTCGTTTAATGTTTGCTTAACAGCATCGCTAAAATTGGATGCATGATATCCACAGTATAGTTTCAAGTCGGAAATAATTATATCATATACGGAGTTATCCCACTTAAGTAGATTTTTGAAAATATTATGTAGATCCATTTGAAACTTAATTATAATTGAATATGCAAAGATACACTAAATCAGTGTATTGAGCAAAAAATGTGGAACGTTGTGAAACGCTCCACATTTTTGTATTTAGAACTTGTTAAGATGTAATAAATCTGTAACTTGCTGTAATATTTGCTATACACAAATACTTATATTTATGGCAAATAAAATTGCGACAAAGAATGATGCCCTTATAAAATGTGGGTTAGGTAACATTTCAGATGGGATTTCAATCAACCGATTATGCACAGCCGATTACGCCAAACAACTTGGTTGTAGCATAAATTCAAAAGTATATTCCGGAAAGAGATTAGTACCAACAGAGATGCTTACAGGTGGTTTTGGTGGTACGTTTACTTTTGTATTAGACATTTCCCCAAGATACTTCGTTAGGTCAAATAACTATCTTATTTCCAACTCTGCTGAGCCAATTTATATGTATGAATCACTTGCTATTTTTAATGAAGAACCAACGATAGAATTAACGGTTAATAATGGTTATCTTAAAGGTTATAATTGTGAAATAGCATACAATATGGTCGCTTATTTACATTGCGGGAACTTCGGAGCGCAATCCATTTGTATGGGCAGTTTTATAGTACCGAATACGATTGATACCGTGAGTCTAAGTGTCATGTAATGGTTTTATGTAACTTTTTTGTCTAACTTTGTAACAAAAGACGGAAATTTATGTATAATCCGATATAAATATTCTACAAATCTCTATATGGAAAAGCCAAACAATACAAATGCTGAAGCTCACGACATGAATGAAGCAAAGAAACTAAAAAGAACTTTCGATGAAGCATGTCGAGAGTGTCATGCCGTTCCTTTTGATGACTTCAGAAAGGAATGGATGCGTCAGCTACATAATAAGTTAAGAGAGAATGGTATACATTGATGTATCAGTCTATAATAAGATAGCAGACTACATTACCTACATAGTTAGTAATGGATTGTGTAGCTCAGCTACGGCCATCGCTAAATCAAAGCAAATTCTTGACAGACTTAATTCTTTAGATCGCCCAATCTGCACAGATAAACCATCCACCCACAGAAGTTTCGGGAAAGCTCAAGGTTATCTGTACGGATTCTTTAAGGATAAGAAGAGCGGCACACAGTGGAATTATCTATATGAACGGTTTGAGGAAGATGGTGTAGTTAAAATTCTTGTGCATGATATATGTTGCGGTGGATTGAAGGACTCTCTACGACTTTATCCTTCCCTCTATGATATGCTTTGTGAATCATCATTAGAATACAGACTCAAGTCTGATTTGCAACGAGTGTTATCCGAATCTTAATAGAATAACTCACTCATAATGTTTGGTATAATTTACTTGTAAACAAAAACTAACCAAACGAAATTGGCGGTTGTTAGGGGCTGTCGTAGATTATCGAGTGAATCTTCTCACTCTTCGTTGATAGGCACGAACAAATTCCCATTTATTCTTTCGTTTGCGAGAATATGCTCGTACCCACTGATACTCTACCCAACATAGTTGGTTCTTGAAAAAGCAGAGTTGGTACATATAAACAAAGAATTATGTTGCCCGACATTGGCGGATTAATTGAATGTACCACGCGCTTCTTTTACAAGAGTTGCCACCAACTTCGCTTGATTAGTCAATTACATTCAAAACAAAAAGCGTGCCAGAGAAATCCAGCACGCTTTTGTTGTCTTGATTAGTATGGCGTTAAGCCTTTTCAATGTCAAACATTGGCGCAGCCCCGCTTTCTTTCTTAATGCCGAGTTGTTTGTCAAACGCCTCGAAAATCTGGTCTCGTGACGGTTTTGATGATGTGTTTGTTACGATTTGAACCGAAAGTCCTTTGGCGTATTTCTTCCAAGAAGACTTAACTGTTACTTTCCATGCTTGAGCCATAAATGAAATGATTTAAGTTAAACATTAAGTTGGTATGTGTCAGAGATACGTTCCCAAACACACATATTCTTTTCTTTGGATAGTTGCGGATTGATTTTGAATATGCCTACGAAATTGTAGGCAGGTAGAACACCATAAGCCATTTCTTTCATAAAGGTTATGCGCTTTTGGTTCGAGTTAATCCAGCGAGCTATATGCTCAGCCCGTTCTTTCTCGGAACGCTTGTTATATTCATAAATGTAGTGCCCGTCTTTGGATAGTTCGTTATACCATGTTCGGTGGTTGGGTTGAGGCCACCACACAATTTCATCTTTCTTGTTTGGGACAGCTACAGAACTTACTCTCAGGAATCCTCGGTGCTTAGGTTTGGTTCCGAACACTGCTGCGATGTCATCTATTGTAGGTAGCCAGTCTTCGGAGTTAACCGAGAAGAATCCACGTGATTGGTAATACTCTGGAGTTGAACGAGTAATTGAGTAGTCACATGGTAAGAATCTATCTCCAAGGGCGGAAATACGTCTACGGATTTCTGTTACCACCTCATCAACCTGCTTGTGGATTTCGTCTAAGCTTCCCGATGCTTTGATTACGAATACATCAGCATTGGTTGCATCTGCCACTTCTTGGTTGCGGATAGCGTCTTTCGCTTTCTGTGTTTCTTCTTCATGATAACCCTCGTTCACCTCTATTATCATCCCTACTTGTGGGAGATAGAGGTCGGCGAGTGCATATCCGTCATTGCGTTTAACATATTGTTGGAGCACAAAGCGTACCCTAATGTCATCAAGTTTATGCCATATTCGATTGATGACATATGACTCAGTTGGCTTATGGTCTATCTTAGCCAACATATTCGTAACTATTATTCGTTGAAAGTTCATATCTCGTTGGTTTGTACCTACACATGAAAAAAGAGCGACAGCCAAAACTTTTTCCTCATTTGCTTTCGTAGGTTCTGGTAAACCGTTTGCCCAAATAAGTAAAAAGCAGTCTGCGCCCTTGTCGGGTACAAACCAACATTTCGACTTATTATTTGGGGCTTTGAAATTTACCAGATTTACGAAAGCCAAATAACTTGTCTAAAAAGTCATGTTTGAAATATGTCTTGCTTTAGTCTTTCTGTTTCTTGCTTCAGCGGTTTTAAGTTTTACAATTCGCAAAATAAGCAAAAAATTCGGACATATGCAAGAGCATATCGCAGAACTGCCTAAAAATTTGGATGTTGCCTCATCATAAAAAATACCCACCCGAATTGCTCCGAGTGGGTATTTTGTGTTATAGTGGGTATATTAGGATAATTGAGTATAATCTGGCATAGGAGTTTTCGGTGGTATTTTAGCACCAGAATTATTCCTATTCCATGTTTTTATTAGATATTGCCAGTTACTCTCTCCGTCTTCAGATTTCTTAAGGAAATCTATTAGAGCTTTTATTTCTCGAGAATTTAATTTATCGGTATATTTACCACCATGTGGGAAATATTCTGGTGTTAAAATTTTCACTGCAATTTCGACAGTAGAATTTTGGGGGTAGTTAGCCGAATCTGAAATATGAAAATGTGGGATATTTCCACCATCATTCATCCAAATGTATATATAGAGATTTTTGAAACGACCAATCTTTGCCATTTCAAACAGCCTATCATCATTGGAATTATGTATGTCTAATGACTCAGCGAGCATATCATTTAAAAGATGTTCATCAAAATTCATTTTATCCATAGTTTTATTATTTTAGTTTATATGATAATTATACTACCCATTCTGCGATTTGTTACAAAATACACGCCTAAAAATATGTTAAAAATATCTCAGACCCATGCTCTCGCACTCCTTACGAGATATCATTTCATCTTTTCGAGATATGAGTTGCTCCACAAAAGTAGGCTTCAAGCATATTTCGTAATACCTCATTCTGTGGCTTGGGGTACGTAGGCAGTCAATAAATCTCTCTCCGTCGGTCAGTCCTCTTGTGTTATAGCGATATACAAACTCCTTACAATACTTAGGTAAATGTTTGGCAGTCACGAGGTGATAAATCCCAGTTATACCTCTTTTGAGTATGCTCCAAAATCCCTCTATTGTGTTGGTGTGGAAGCCTCGCTCATTCACATACTGACCTAAATGGTGAGCAACAGTTTCGTGCAGATAGTTTCTCTGTACATCATTGTAACCACCCCAGCAGTCTGATATGATTCGAGTTCCATTCTTTACGAGTTCGTCAATTATCTTCTGTAAGGTTTTCTTTGCGGCATTGGGTATGACTTTTGCATATACCTTGCCATTCGATAACATACCGAAAACTGGAGTTTTCTGTTTGAGGGAACGTCCTTGTCCGCCACGATTACGTTTGGCTTTACCTCCTACATAGGTTTCGTCTACCTGTGTATCATCATCAAATTTTGCGTCATCATCACGTAGATTTTCACGAATACGACCGAGCATAAACCATGCGGTCTTTTGGGTAACATTTATGTCGCGAGCAAGTTGGGCAGAACTTATGCCTTTCTTGTGGGATATAAAGAGGTAGATAGCATAGAACCACTTTTTGAGCGGAATGTGCGTACCTTCAAACATAGTTCCGTATCGTACATTAAAACGAGCCCTGCAATGACGACATTTGTATTGCCCTTTGAACCGACCGAATGAGGTCAGTTTCCAATGCTCCTTATCCACCGTTCCACAATGAGGACATACGGGCGCATCTCCCCAAAGCAGAGTCTCAAGATACTCCCTGCACTCGTCTTCGGTGTGGAGTGTATCTATCATTTCTATGATTGAGCGGAATGGAGTCATTTACTTTGTTCTTAAATTTTATTACAGAGTAATTGTACCGCCCAAACACGCGTTTGTTAAATTTTGAGGAAAGAAATTTATGCTTTGATGAATTTTTTCTTTGGAATAAATATCTCAATCAATAAAAACACATGATGCAGACACTCCAAGAAGCACTATACGCAAACTCCTTAGAACACAAGTTAGAAATGCAGATTAAGACTGCTTTGGACTCTAAAGAAGAGGAGGAACTACAAGTGCAAACCGAGAATTATACAGAATACTATCAAAATGAGTAACCTCAACATTGGTTATTTCATTAAAAATAACTAACTTTGCATCGCTATGACGATTAAACAGTACATATCCAGACTTAATGCAGACCGTAAAACTACTTGGATAGCATTTTCATGGGTTTGTTTTATGTTCTTCTTTACTTATACCGATTTATTGGTAGCTTTAGTATCAGATAATCTGTCGTTAGCAACTGAATTCCAAAAATTACATATACGTAGTGTGTCTCTCTTTGTAAATTTTGGATTGATTATTATGTTGCTTTTTGATTATTCAACCAAAAACAAGGATGTTAATAGAACTTTGGTTTGGATTATCATAGGCGGTCTTCTGCTTTCGCTCTCAATTTATGTCCACTGCGGTAAAGTAGCGACTAAAGCCCATTCTCTACTTTGTTTTCCGTTTAATTGGGATAACTTCTCAATACTGTTATTTGTTATTCTAATGGCATTATTGTTTATTATAAAAACTTTTGTTGAATTTAGCACTCCAGTCATCATATCTGACGAGAGGTAATTAGATAGGCATGACATCAATCTATATATTATTCATTTTTATCGCAATTTGTGTTTGCTACGCTTATCCTCGCCTTATTAAGCAGGATGATGTGGTCTATTCTGCCTTTGCTGGAAGTTCGGATGAACAACATGATTCAGTAAATCAAGTTTTATCAAAGAAATCAAGTGTCATAAAATTACCTAATGGGACTTATGCAAATACTAAGTCATTTTATCGTTTGCGCGTAAATGGTGTTTGTATGTCTCCAATAGGTATAAATAATGGTGATGAGTGGTTAGCCATTAAGATTAATCACAAAAAAAGTCTTAGAGAACAAATCAGTATCGGTGATGTGCTTTTGATTTACTTGGCAGACACTAACCGTTATAAAATCCGTAGAGTGCGCAATTTTATAGATGATTTCACCTTAGCAACATATTCGTATAATAGGGACAATACTGAACACAACTCTAAAAATCCCCATATTGCAAATACTATTATGGGGGTTGTAAAATATCGTTTAAGTAGTAATAGCTGATTTAACATTCAATCAATGAAATAAGCAATTAAAGTCTCTTAAGAGTTTTTCCTTAAGAGGCTTTAATTGTTAATCGACTATTATACAGAACCATTGGTACAAGAAAGTATATAGACGCGTATAAGGATAATCCGGATATTCAATTTGTCGGACTTGCCACGAACGATGTCAGCAAACTTGAGGTCGCTCACAAATTGCCTTGGCCTCAGATAATGAATTGCAAGAAGCTCATGGGAACCTATGTAGCCCGTTCATTTCCCGAGCTTATCCTTTTCGGTCCCGACGGCACCATCATCAAGCGTCATGTGGATCACCCGGATGTTGAAACTCTCAAAAAATTTCTTGACGAAAAGTTGGAAAAATCACCCGGCTTAATACATGGACTAAAGACTTCTGAAAAATATATAAAATGATTGCTGTCTGATAAAAGGCAGGAATAGTTAAAAAGCATAACTCGATCGCTGATTCTTCAATTTCATCGGTTGTAGAGGTCGCGTCGTTTGGGCATAGAAAGAATCTGATATTATTTACTTTATGTGATAAACGTTGTCGCTTATGAATTTTAATAGTGAAGCAAATAATGGATTCTGTCTATTTGCTCCTTATTCCATTCACCTACTAAACTTATTGAGTTGTTAATTCTGGTCAAAAAAAGACGATTATGCATAACGATATCGTCATAGACATCGCCAAGGATATCTTGCCATACCGATTGTAGACGACCGGATGGCAAGAAGAATATGACGTCTGAATCATGATTGACAACATAGCGCACAATTTGGCGCAAAAAATAATGTGATGGCATAAGTCCCGGTTCAAGAGGGCTCACGTTAAGAGAAGTGTAAGGATTTGCATTTATTACTGCAATATTGTCGAAAACCTTTTGTCGGGGCAACGCCATATAATCGGCAAATTCACGAATCTTATATAACCAATAGCGATAGGAGGGTGAATTATATATATCGTGAACTCTTAATCTATCTTCTTGCGGGCCAAAATATTCATAATTATAAAAAGTCCCATGTTTAAGATTCAGCCAGTTGTCAGCCATTATCTGGACGGCTTCGGCATAAGAGGGTATTTTAGAGAGTATAATATTTTGAGTGCGACTGATATTATTGTCGTAGCGAGCTTCGTTGCCTAAGACAATTATCTTAGCTGAAGTTGGACTTCCATACCATGGCTCTGGGTAAACATAAGAAATATACCCTCGATTTTCAGTGCACGAATGGAGATTAAACTGGCGAATGATTTCACCATCGCCTGGAAACATAATCCAGTGCCCATAGGAATACATCTCGTAGGGTTGGCGATCCTCTCTGAGCGCTTCAATCCATCCGTTCATTGTGTTGAGTTCATGGAAATAAATTCTCGAAGATTCATCGGCTAGATAAGCTTTTCTCGGATTGCCGGCAGGAAGCCTATATACTTTCATCAGGTCTGAGATCAGATTTTTAACCTCTGTTTCGAGAGAACTATTATGCCTGGCAATATAATAATCAATTGATGATCGATGATTTAACTTGGCCAGCATCTCATGGATTGCATAACGAATATTATCTTCCGACACATAGGAATAATTGTCAAGAATATATAGAATGTCCTCCATGATATCGTGACCATGCCATGTGGCGTAGCCAATGTCGAGCAGTTTACTACTGATAGGATATTCTTGATATTCTGAGCAGTTATTGTCAAAATAGGTGCGAGGAGTCTTATACAAAGAAATCATAAGTAAAAAATCAGTTATATAGTTTTGACATCTCTTTGATTTTTGATGCTATGAGGTTACGTAGCGATTGCGGAGCAAGAACCTCAATCTTAGGC
Organism: Bacteroides sp.; assembly: GCA_014802015.1. Taxonomy (GTDB): domain Bacteria; phylum Bacteroidota; class Bacteroidia; order Bacteroidales; family Muribaculaceae; genus Duncaniella. The sequence goes on along the minus strand of JAAVDB010000017.1, from coordinate 45,136 downwards.
CCGTGGGATAGCAATTCCATAATGAAATCATAGGTTGGAGCAAGCATCAGTCGTAAAGAGACTGATTCTGCTGTCTCAGAAACGACTCGTTGTGAAGAATGAAGCGGTAGCGAACGAAAATAGTTTGCTTGCTCTTGTTCTACCCTAATTAGTATTTCCTCGGCTTTTACAGAGTCCTCTCGAATAATACCGAATGCATTGGCAAATAATTCGTCCACATCAAGTTGTGATGGCTTAATTTTATCCCCTTTTGTGAGAGATAGGACTCGGTCGAGTGGGAAATTGTATGCCGCACCATTTTCAAGTTCTCCGATTATGTACCATCGGTTCCGAAATTGCTTAGCTGCAATTGGCTTGATACAATAGTCTTGCTCCCGGTCTGGATCATAATTATGGCGGTAGAGAAGTCTTAGTTCCCGACCCTCGGAAATTGCATTAATAACAGTAAATAGTTTCGATGTATCTTCGCCACTTTTTTGCTCAGGCCGAATGTAGCGGCTCATCTGCGGATCCGCCTTAATACGACTAAAGATTAGTGCTCCGTTTAGCATATCTTGAGTTGCTTTCGCGAAATCTGGCCGCACTGAAATAGAATAAGTATTAGTGGCTCGATTGCAGTCGATATTAATGCCAAATAGATCCTCTACATCCCTGCGATGATTCTCGAATGTTTTGTGAGACAATGGCTTACCATCACAGTTGAGATTGGAATTAATCCAACTGTCTGCAATTTGCCGAAAAGAAACTGGTCCATCGGATGCAATTTTTCCATAAAGCCACAAAAGACGTGCAAAACGGTAACCTTGATTATTCATATACTAAATAAAGACTAAAATTTACAATACAAAGTTATTCACATCTTTCGCCAAAACTAAGCGAAAGATATGAATGTCATTTTACTCGTTTATTCTCCTAAGTACATCATAAATCAAAAGACACAATGACAAATAATAAGAATCAAAAATATCGTCTTTATAATGATTGGCTTCAAGATATTTCCTTGATAACAGCTGACACATAATTTCGGGCTCAAAGGAAAAATATTCGTGGCGATACATTTCAACAAATTCCTGTAACTCTCGCTTAGTAATCAAACTGTTCCACTGAGTTATGGTCTTTTCAATCGTTTTAATTCGTTGGACGATATTATCAATATTTCCATGGTTATAATATGACTCAAAGTGTAGATATATCTTGTTATCGGTCTTTCGGAAAGAAACAGTAACCGGTTCAAAAGAACCAAATCGTTTATAAATCAAATTAATATAATACAGATGCTTACCAAGTGTAAGGCAATGTTCAAAACTCAAACCTTTCCATTTTGGGTTAAGTATTCTATTTGATTTTCTTTTCCCTATACCGAAGATCTTATTCAATGATTTTATAAGATAGCATTCTCCTGCTGAAAGATTGTCAATAACTAAATCCTGAAACAACTCATTTTCATATTCATTAATTTTCAGACAGACTAAATCAATTATATTCTTTGATAATCGAAAATATTCTTTCTGTTTATCATGAAAAAGAATCGTACTAAAATACCTTTTTGCCATGATTTTGATTCTTCTTTCTTCTATTAAAAAGAAAGATCGGTTAGTGCCAAATTCTTCAATGTTAGGAAAATACTCCAGGAGGCGTTCTTTTTTCGACATATAAAAATCGAACATTTTTTTTACTTGAAGCATAAATGTACCGATTATATATTCATCGTAACAACTGATCGGCATGAAAAGGTCAAAGACTCCACATTGATGACAAACAACCATTAATGGATTAGAGAAATATCTAATAGGTAAATCTACTAAGTTTATTCGATATTCGAAAAGGTGTTCTTTTGAGATATGTAACTTACATACTGTAGCTGTTAATATAGATTTATTAAAATGATGAAATTTAGCAATACTGATTTGTCCCATAAAACGCATTATTAGTTAATCAACGGACAAAGATATTAGGCACTTTCGCTAAAAATCAGTAAAAGCTCCGCTATTTATCATATTTTTCAATAGATCAGTTTTCGTTATAACCAGTGAGTCTATGTCGTGACATAAGTTTCTGCTTATAGATATTCTCTCGGTCAACAGCCTGGTCAGGGGTAATATTTAAAGGAAGCACCTCAAGAATTGACCATTGAAAGTGTTTTCTTGCATAATTCGGATCCTCCTTTAATACCTCCGCTAATGCTTTATTATCGCCATGTCCGTTTGTATTGATATAGCTTTCCCATCTTCCCCAAATTCCTTTTTCACCGTAAGTGCTTCCAACATAATGTTTCCCATTATTGAGGTCGGAAATTACGTATATGCAGTTTACAGAACGTAGAGCAGTTTGCCAAGGATTATCAAGTGGTGAATTAATCACCGCTTCCAACTGACTGAAAGAAAGAATAGTGTCGGCATACGACATAAATCGAGGAACACCCTCTCCATCTTCAAACCCATCGTCAATACGGATTACCGATTTAAACTGAATCTCGTAATCCTGACACCAAGTTACTGTTGACTTGCCCCACTCAATTACTATGCGGTGTGTCAATGGTTCGAATGCGTCTACAATATCCATGTCGCAAATAATATCATCTGCACTATAAGGGCTCGGAATTTTCTTCCCTACCTTGTAAACTCCAACAAACCGTGCGGTGGTCCCTTTTTCACCAATGAATGCTACGATGTAATCTACATTCTCGAAACGTTTCCTGTTTTGTTCCTTTTGATATTTCAGGAACGTCTCCTTTTGATAACGATAAAGGTTGTATAACGTACCATGCACTTCTTGTCCTTCGATTAGCTTGACTTTTCGATTGTCGGCATGGCGCACAAGGCGTATCGTTTTAGCTGAATCAAAATCCGCATCACGCCCGCGTAAAATTTCCTGTATGGTTACTATAGCTCCGCTCTGTTGCTTGAAAGCATCTAATTTCGTTTCGTCAATTTTCATAATAGGTTCTGTTAAATATTATTCTGATTTTTCTCAATTATTATATACAATGTGGGCTGCTCTCTGTGCAACTCGAAGGCATCGCCAAACGCCTATACCAACGCACAGAGAGCAGCCCACAATGTATGAGCTGTTCTGCTGCGCCTCGTTGGTCTTGATTAATTGGCGATTTATCGAGTATGAGGCACTTTCTTTTTATAAACGGTCACTCTTGACTTCGCAAATTTACACATTTTATTTAGATTTACTGCTTTTGAGGGGCGTTTTAATCTTATAGTGGTATTCATTCGACAATAAATAATCCAAAGCAATCTCTTTTGCGCCATAATCATCAATTAAGTTATGGTCAAGCAAGTATTTATTAGATAAAACATTGAAATTAAATTCTTTTGATTTATTGTTTTTGTGATTGGAAGATGTCAATAACGAAAAATTGTCACGAATGAATTTTCGCCGATAGGAGGTCGGAAATATCTTTTCAAAAGATATAAGCTCATTCTCAATTTCCCCTAAAATATTCACAACCTGCTTAAAATTATCGATATAGTTATAACAAATAATCCTAATACCATATTTAAGCGGGATAATACGCATCCCGATATCATCTTTTGGCCCAGATGTGTTAGCTATAATAAAGAAACGTACTTCTGCTAATTTAAAACTTATTGAGAATTGACCGTTTCTATAACTCCAATGAAATGATAATTTTTTATTGCTAACATGATTGCAGATATCACTGGTGAGATAATCAATAATGATATGAACTAATTCGTTTTTGTCGTCTTCTTCGTGCATAGTTAATCTATAATTTTTGATACAAAGTTAATACTGCCTTTAGCCAAAAGTTGGCGAATGTATAGAATTTATTGAAAGATTGATACGCTTTATTAACATGGCAGTATATAATTATATACAAAAAATAAGCCCGTCAGATCGCGTAATATTCGCATCTCTGACGGGCTTATTTTGTGATATGATATTTTGTCAATCCTCGGTGGTGAGGGTGAAGTGGTCGAAGTCGGCGTAGCCTGTGGAGGGAACTACGTTGGGCGATGAGCAGAATATGCCGGTCTTGGCTCCGACCCATGTGCCGGCAACAACTTTGCACGAGGGGCCGAGACGGGTAAATTCCTTGCCGTCGAGGCTGTAATAGTATGAGCATTCCTCCGGTCCGTCGAGGCTGACACGCAGCCACGCGTTGCCTGTGGGAATATTGACGGATGCTTTTTCCTTTGGTTTGACGGCATATTTGTCATTCTTGCCGGTTACGACGCTGATGCGATATGAGCCGTCATCGCTACGGATGATGGCGATATAGGAATACTCGTTGCCGAATATCGTGAGTCCGGCACGTTCGCCGGGTGTCGCAAAGGTGGTCTCGACGTAAGTCGTGGCGGTGAATGTCGGAGCTGGAATTTTCTGTAGATACAGATTGCCGGCAAAATAAAGGTTGCCATATTCCGAGGCGCAGTGCTCGGCATACAGACGCATGAATCCCGGTCGTTCGGTCAGACTGTACCACTCCTGTCGCGGATGGGCCTGCCATTGCCATTGGAGTCCGGGCACGGTGTCGGAAAAATTGTCTGAGGTCTGAGGCATGCACGGTTTCCCCTCGTATGGAGTGCCGCCGGTGCTGACAATATGCGGTTTGGTATATGTGGTCACCGGCTGTCCGATGCCGTCACCGTCAGGATCCTCACCGATCACGATCCAGTCGTCATCGGTCCAACGGGCAGGCTGGAGATGGGCTATGCGTCCGTGTGCGCCTTTGCTCTGGAAGTGTATAAACCACCATTCCTTACCGTCAGGGGTGTCGACCAGTCCGCCCTGATGCGGGCCATTTATGTCGGTAGGTCCCTGAGCCATCACTCGGCGAGCCTCGTAGGGGCCGTAAGGCGAACGTGAGCGTAATACGGTCTGCCATCCCGTGGACACGCCTCCGGCCGGAGCGAAGATGTAGTACCATCCGTTGTACTTGTCCATCTTCATGCCCTCAAGCACGGGGTTGGCCTTGCCGTCATGGTAGACTACGACACCGTTGTCAAGCAGACGCAGACCATCGGGTGACATGCGGTGAAGGACTGCGGGCCCTCCGCGATGGATGCTGTGCAGCAGATATGCGTCGCCGTTATCGTCCCAGAAGGGGCAAGGATCCTCCCATTTGGCTACTTCAAGCATCTGTGTCATGTCCCACGGGCCGCGGGGATCGGTAGCGCGTGCCACGTAGAGGCCGTCGTATGGGGTACAGAAATATACATAATACATGCCGTCGTGATAGCGTATGGCTGGAGCCCAGGAGCCTTCGCCATGCTGGGGCCGGTCATATTTGCCGAGCGGCAGACGATCGTAGACGTGACCGACTATCTCCCAGTTGACAAGGTCGCGCGAGTGCAGTACCGGTATGCCNGGAAAGCTNGTAAAACTCGATGCNACCATCCAGTAGTCATCACCGACGCGGATGACGTCGGGGTCGGCATAGTCGGCATAGATCACAGGATTGCGGTACGTACCATCGCCAAGATCAGGATTCCACTGTGGAAATGCCGAGATGGCCGATAATAATATCGTTAAGGTAAGTAAGAGCTGTTTTCTCATGGCGTCATGTTGAGGGAAGGTTGTACGCAGTCTGTCTTCGTACGATTATTTGGCAGACTTTGCGAGTTGGTCGGCCATCTGCTTCTTAGCCTTTGCGAGCGCTTTATCGTAGGCCTTCATGGCTTTGACCTTTGCTTTGCCTTCGGCGCTCTGAGCAGCGTCATAGAGGGCCCAGACCTTGTTGGCCTCAACGGCGGCCTTCTGTGCGGCGGTCACGGCCTCGGCGGCGGCTTCGGTCGCAGCCTCGTCCTCAGGTGTGGCCCATGCATGGCTGTAACCGTCAACGTCATTCCAATGTCCGCGTGTAAAGTCGGGGAATGCCACTGCGGCACAGTTGTTGTCCATCGAGAGAGAGCCGAGTTCGGCCAGACAGCACCATTCGGCCAGGTCGTATACGTCCATGTCAAGGGGCAGACCGTTCTGCAGACAGTAGACCATGCGGGCATCCATGAAGAAGTCCATGCCTCCGTGTCCGCCTACTTTCTCGGCCATTTCGCCATAGCGCTTGATGATGGGGTGGCGATATTTCTCACGCAGGGCATCCATCTCCTCCTTGGGCATGAAGCCGTGCGATGACAGATTGTCAATCTTGGGGGCGTGACCCGAGGCCTTGAGCTGTTCGGCATCGACGGCTATGCCCTGTACGGGATATTTGTTGGCAAAACCCTTGGTGCCTGTGAGCTGATACAGACGGTTGTAGGGCTGAGGATTCATTACGTTGTGCTGTATCTCCACCACTTTGCCGTTGGCGGTGCGCATGAGTGTGGTGGTGTGGTCACCGTTGCGGTATTCGGGACACGGGCGGCCGGTCTTTTTCTCAACAAATTCTTTGCCGTGAACCGATTTCGTATCCATCGCGGTGAGCGTGGTGAATCGGTCGCCGCGGTGGATGTTCATCACCTGTGCCACCGGGCCGAGGCCGTGGGTGGGGTAGAGGTCGCCGCGGTTCTCCATATTGTATTTCATGCGCCATCCGAGTTTGTCAGGATCGCTCTCGGGATTGCTCCAGTAGTAGTCCCAGAAAGCGTCGAGATTGTGGATATAGGCGCCCTGGGCACGGAGCACTTCGCCGAACACACCGTGCTGGGCCATGTTGAGCGCATCAAGTTCAAACCAGTCGTAACAGCAGTTTTCGAGTATCATACAGTGCTTGCGGTTCTTCTCCGAGAGGTTGATCAGCTCCCAGCACTGTTCGAGATTCATGGCTGACGGCACCTCGATGGCGGCGTTGATACCGTTTTCGAGTGCGCATTTGGCTACGGGGAAGTGGTGATCCCAGTCGGTAGCGATGTAGACGAGGTCGACATCGGGGCGCTTGCATATTTCCTCATATCCCGTGGCGCCCGAATATATGTCGGCCGGCATCAGTCCTGCCTCCTTGAGATATTTCTGGCATCTCTCGGCACGTCGGGGTTCGTAGTCGCACAGGGCCACGACCTGCACGCCGGGTATATGGGCGAAACGCTCGACGGCACCGACACCGCGCATGCCGAGGCCGACGAAAGCAACGCGTACGTTTTCGATTTTAGGTACGGTCAGCCCGAGAGCCGATTCCTGTCCCGGCTCACGCTCGGGTGTATCGACTACGATTGTACCTTTGTCCCAATGCCACTTGGTAGAGGGTGATAATGACTGAGCGGCCAGGGACAAGCCTCCGCCGATAGCGGTAATGCATATAAGCACAGACGCTATGATCCGGGAAAATTTCATAATTATTGCTGTATTTATTTTGTATTTAATCTAAGGTATTTTTGTAAACACAAAAATATACATTATTCCCGAAAAAATCAAACACACCCTGAAATTAGGGCGCGTTAAGGGGTGGGGAGGTAGGTAACGCAGTTCTGCATCATATCGCAGATGATTCGGGGTCTTGCAGTATAAAAAAACAGCCGTTTAACATCGCTATAGATGTTAAACGGCTGAGTATTGACTGATGGTGGGTTACTCCCACTCAATCGTTGCCGGTGGCTTGGAGGAGATGTCGTAACATACGCGGTTGACACCACGGACCTTATTGATGATGTCGTTGCTCACCTTGGCCATGAAGTCGTAGGGCAGGTGGGCCCAGTCGGCGGTCATGGCGTCGGTCGAGGTGACGGCNCGCAGTGCGATGGCGCGCTCGTATGTGCGTTCGTCGCCCATCACGCCTACGCTCTGTACGGGCAGGAGGATGGCGCCGGCCTGCCATACTTTATCATACAGACCCCAGTCGCGGAGGCCCTGGATGAAGATGTCGTCGGCGTCCTGAAGTATGCGCACTTTCTCGGGAGTGATGTCGCCGAGGATGCGCACGGCCAGNCCGGGGCCGGGGAAGGGGTGACGCTTGATGAGGTGTTCGGGCATTCCGAGCTGACGGCCTACGGCGCGGACTTCGTCCTTGAAGAGCAGACGCAGAGGTTCGCAGAGCTTGAGNTTCATCTTCTCGGGNAGACCGCCNACGTTGTGGTGGCTCTTGATGGTGGTGCCTGTGATCGANAGTGACTCGATGCAGTCGGGATAGATNGTGCCCTGNGCGAGCCATTTNACATCCTTGATCTTGTGNGCNTCTTCNTCNAANACGTCGATGAATCCCTTACCGATGATCTTGCGCTTGCGCTCGGGTTCGGTCACACCGGCCAGTTCGCTGAAGAATTTTTCAGAGGCGTCGACGCCGATTACGTTGAGGCCGAGGCATTCGTAGTCGTGGAGCACGTTGCGGAANTCGTTCTTGCGCAGCATGCCGTGGTCGACGAATATACAGGTCAGGTTNTTGCCGATGGCNCGGTTGAGGAGCACTGCGGCTACGGATGAGTCGACGCCGCCGCTGAGTCCGAGCACTACCTTGTCNTCGCCGAGCTGTTCGCGCAGGGCTTTGACGGTCGATTCGATAAATGATTCGGCTGTCCAGTCGCGTTTGCCGCCGCAGATGTCAACGACAAAGTTGTGGAGTATCTGTGTGCCGCACTCCGANTGATATACCTCGGGGTGAAACTGTACGCCCCAGGTCTTCTCGCCCTCTACCTGATANGCTGCGATGGCAACCTTGTCGGTCGAGGCTATGGTCTTGAAGTTGTCGGGTATGGAGGTGATGGTGTCGCCGTGGCTCATCCACACCTGTGATCCTACGGGGATGTTGTGGAGCAGAGGGTTGGATGTGTCGATGCTCGTGAGATGGGCGCGTCCGTATTCGCGTGAGGGGGCCGGCTCGACCGAGCCACCTGACGTGTAGGCTATGAACTGGGCTCCGTAGCAGATGCCGAGCACGGGCAGATGGCCGCGCAGACGGTCAAGCTCGGTGCGGAACGCCTTGTCGTCATATACGGAGAAGGGTGAGCCCGAGAGGATGACGCCGATGACCGACGGGTCGTCGTAGGGAAACTTGTTGTAGGGAACGATCTCGCAATACTCGCCGAGTTCGCGGACGCGGCGGCCGATGAGCTGCGTGGTCTGTGAACCGAAGTCGAGAATAATGATTTTTTCCTGCATATATTTATAATGAGGTGTTGATGTTTTTTTCGAGTGCAAATATAGCGTTTTTCCCTGAGATAGGAAAGGTTTGGAGGCTTGTTTGAAAACTAATGTTAAACACTCGGGAAACAATTGGGGAATTTCGTAACTTTGCATATCATTTTATTATTGTCGCACATGAAAGGACATAACGATATACGCTTATTTCTCACCGATGTCGACGGCACCCTTACGGACGGCGGTATGTATTACACCGCTCAGGGTGATGCGATGAAGAAATTCAATACCCGTGACGGTATGGGTTTGCAATTGTTGCAGCGTACCGGTGTCAAGGTCGGGATCGTGACCAGCGAGAATACCGAGATAGTGACGCGCCGTGCTCAGAAACTCGGTCTGGATTATCTCGTGCAGGGTAANCGTGACGGTGGCAAACTNGCTGCTGCGCTTGAGATATGNGCGGAGCTGGGCATCACGATGGAGCAGGTGGCTTANATCGGTGACGATGTCAACTGTGCCGAACTGCTGAGTCATGCAGGTGTACGTGCCTGTCCGGCTGACGCGATGCCNCAGGTGAAGCGTATCCCCGACATCCGCATTATGACCCTGAAGGGNGGTGAGGGGTGTGTGCGTGAGTTTATCAATCAATTGCTTGACGAATGAAGGACGTAAAGATTTCAGTGACTTTTATGCTGCTCGCGGTGACATTCTGCGTGTGTCTCATCGTGAGTAACCTGATGGAGATAAAGACTGTCGATCTCGGCCCGCTTACCATCACGGCCGGTGTCATAGTCTTTCCGGTCTCATATATACTCAATGACTGTATCGTCGAGGTGTACGGATTTGCCAAGGCGCGTCTGGTGATATGGCTCGGGTTCGGAATGAATCTGCTCGTATCGCTGCTGCTACAGCTCGGCATACTGCTCCCCGGCGCGGATTCGTGGACGGGTCAGGAGGCTATGACGATGATATTCGGAGCAGTGCCGCGAATATTTGCGGCGAGCTTCATAGCCTTTCTGTGCGGCTCGATGGTCAATGCGTACGTTATGTCGCGTATGCGCCTGTCGGCCGGAACGGATGGCCGTGGATTCTCGTTGCGCGCCATTGTCTCGTCGCTGTGGGGCGAGGGGGTTGACTCGGTGATATTCTTCCCGATAGCTTTCGGCGGAGTGCTGGCCTGGAGTGAGATCGGTATGCTTATAGTGACTCAGACCATACTCAAGACGCTGTATGAGGTGCTGATACTCCCTGTGACAATGCGTGTCGTGGCGATACTGCGCCGTTACGAGGGTGATGTTGAGGCCGAGGCTCCCAAATCATATAAATGGTGGAAGATCAATGAACTCTGACCTGTTGACCAAGCCTGTCATGGAGGCGTTCAGGGCCTATACGGCCGGTGTGCGTTGGGTGTGGCTCGATCTTGATGATACGCTGATAGACTTCAGGGCTAATTCGATAGCCGCGCTGTACGCGACATACTCCTGTTGTCAGCTCGACCAGTATTTTGACTCGTGCGATGAGTGGGTGGATAGTTATCTGCGCCACAATCATGCGTTGTGGGACCTTTATAACCGGGCTGAGATAACGCAGGCTTACCTGCGTATGCATCGTTTCCTTGATCCTGTCAGGGAGAAGTGCCCCGGCATATCTGAGGAGTCTTTTACGGATGAGGCAAACAGGCTGGATAAAGTGTATCTTGACCTGCTTGCACAGCAGAAGTGCATGGTGGACGGAGCTGTAGAACTGGTGAAACATCTTCGCGCGCATTCATATAATATAGGTGTGCTCTCGAACGGCTTTACTGACGTGCAGCACCGCAAGCTGCATGCGGTCGGTCTCGACAAGCTGGTCGATGCGGTGGTGCTCAGTGACGATATCGGAGTCAATAAGCCTGATCCGCGCATCTATCGTCATGCCATGGAGCGCAGTGGTGATACTGACCCGGCACGTCATATAATGATAGGTGACAATCCGTCGACCGACATAGCCGGAGCGCTCGCGTCGGGCTGGCGTGCCGTGCTGTATGATCCCGCGGTCACACAGGCTGTTCTCACGGCCGGAGGTCTCGCCGTCCCGTCGCTCAGACTCCTGCCGTCACTTTTTCAGGGCGTTTAGGGCGGATAAAAGGGTCGGATGAGGCCGAATCGGCCCTAATGCGGTGAGAAAGTGAATTTTATGCAAAATATTATCGCATAAGGTTTTGTCAATTCAAAAAAAGTTGCGATATTTGCACCTGCAAAACCCGAGGGTAATGCCCGGGTGACGCCATCTGAAGTATATTAACTAATTATAACACACCTTTAGAAATGACTAAAGCTGACATTGTCAATGAGATTTCCAAGTCAACCGGCATCGACAAGGCCAATGTACTGGAGACCATCGAAAAGTTCATGGAGACCGTAAAGGACTCACTCTCACACGGCGAAAGCGTATATCTGCGCGGATTTGGCAGTTTCATCACCAAGGTCCGTTCAGAGAAGACCGCCCGCAATATCTCAAAGAACACCACCATCATCATCCCCGAGCATCGCATCCCCGCGTTCAAGCCGGCCAAGGTGTTCATGGAAGAGGTTAAAAACAATCTCGGCTAATTAAAGTCGTCTTCACACCTCCCCGTCGATACTGACGGGAACGCTCCACTCCTCACAACAGACAGCAACCCAATTTGTCAAACATTAACTAATAGCAATCATGCCCAGCGGAAAGAAACGTAAAGGCCACAAGATGGCTACGCACAAGCGCAAAAAGCGTCTTCGCAAGAACCGTCATAAGAAAAAGTAATTGACGGCCCGACGCACCAAGCCAATGCGCAACGAACACGAAGAACAAACTATCAGCCGGACTGTCCTACTGACCAGATACCGTGCTTAGGTTTGTTCTTTGCGTTGTTGCATACCACTGTTCCCCACGCCGGACACCGCGCCGGTATCCTGTCACCCTCGCCTCAGTCTCACCAATATTCAAGAGATTAATGAAAAGTGAACTCATAGTCGACGTACAGCCCTCGGAGGTGTCAATAGCGCTTCTTGAGGATTCGCGCCTCGTCTCGTTGCAGAAGGAGGCTCGCAACATCGCGTATGCAGTCGGCGACATCTATCTGGCTAAGGTCAAGAAACTGATGCCGGGTCTGAACGCCGCTTTCGTCAACGTGGGCTACGAGAAGGATGCTTTTCTTCACTACTTGGACCTTGGTTCGCAATTTTCCACCTATTCCGAATTTCTTAAGACGGCCTTAACAGATCGTAAGGGCGATGTCAGCGTCTCGAAGATGAAACGCCAGCCCGACATCGACAAGCACGGCACCATCACCAATGTGCTGCAACCGGGTCAGGAACTGCTCGTGCAGATAGTCAAAGAGCCGATCTCATCCAAAGGCCCCCGACTCACCACCGAAATCACATTCACAGGCCGATATATGGTGCTCATACCGTTCGGCGACAAGATCTCGGTGTCAACCAAAATCAAGACTACTGAAGAGAAACTGCGCCTGCGCCAGCTCATCGACAGTATCCGCCCCAAAAATTTCGGCATCATTATCCGCACCTCGGCAGAAGGTAAGAGCGTGCGCGATCTCCATCACGAACTGCGCACGTTGCTGCGCTGCTGGGAGGAGACGGTGGCTAAAGCCCGCACCGCCACGGCTCCGGCACTCATATTTGAGGAGGAGAGCCGTATAGTCGGAATGCTGCGTGACGTGTTCAGCCCTACGTTCGAGAGCATACATGTCAACGATAAGGATACTTACAGTCAGATTGCGAAATATGTCGAACTCATATCGCCCGAGAGCAAGGACATAGTCAAATACTATGACAGCGATATACCCATATTCGACCACTTCAACATCACGCGACAGATCAAATCGTCGTTCGGCAAGACCGTCTCGTTCAAATCGGGTGCTTACGTCATCATCGAGCACACCGAAGCACTGCACGTCATAGATGTCAACTCGGGCAACCGCTCAAAAGCGGCTCCTGATCAGGAAAGCAATGCCCTCGAAGTCAATCTGCGTGCAGCCGACGAGATAGCCCGCCAGTTACGTCTCCGTGACATGGGCGGTATCATAGTCGTCGACTTTATCGACATGAATAAGGCCGAGAACCGCCAGAAGCTCTACGAGCACATGCGCGAGGTTATGGCCAACGATCGCGCCCGTCACAATATCCTGCCGCTGAGTAAATTCGGACTCATGCAGATTACGCGCCAGCGTGTGCGCCCGGCGCTCGACATCATCACCAGCGAGGATTGTCCCTCATGTCACGGCAAGGGGGAGGTACAGCCGTCGCTGCTGTTTACCGACACACTCCACGAAAAACTTGATTATCTTGTCAATACGCTCAAGGTCAAGGATTTCGTGCTGTATGTCCATCCCTACGTTGCCGCGTATATAAAGAAAGGAATTCCCTCCCTGTACCGTAAGTGGCAATGGGAGTTCGGATTCCGTTTCAAACTATATCCCGACGAATCGCTTGCCTATCTGCAATATCGTGTGCTCGACAGCGAGCGCAACGAGATAGACCTCAAGGAGGAAAAGGATATGGCATCCTCGGCAAGTAAGGTCAAATCGCGAACCAACAATCTCAGCAAGGAAGATTAGCCTTCCTCGTCAGGCCGCGGTCCGAAGTCCCGCAGTCAGGGACCGGCCGAGCCGCCCATTCCATCATCACGCCTCCCGCCCGCCAAGGGTAGGGAGGCGTTTTCGCACTATCGCTGATTGAGGTGGCGACGAGTCCGACACTGCTATTATAATAGGTGAAAATAGGCCTTCCGACATGCAAAATCAAAAAAATGCATAGAAAATGCAATTTTTTCTCAGAAAAATTTGGTCAGTTCAAAAAAACTCCCTACCTTTGCAACGCAAATGAGGGAGAGACCTCAACAAAGGTTGAAAATCAAAAATCAACCTTGATAATAAAAATGACTTCGTAGCTCAGTTGGTAGAGCAACTGACTCTTAATCAGTGGGTCGAGAGTTCGAGCCTCTCCGAGGTCACAAGGAAAGCAGTTACAGAATTGTAGCTGCTTTCCTTTTTTTGTATATGTGGCTTTGTGAATGAGGGTAATAAGCCAATTTTGAGGATTTTAAACTTTTTTAATGGATGCCTTGTTTATTTATTACTATTTCACTCTTAAACACATCCGATGATGAAGAAACTCATTATGCTTATCTCGATACTTGCACTGGGTGTTTCGGTGCAGGCCGCCCGTAAGACTCCGTCAACGCAACGGCGATATATTTCTCCTGACGAAGTTCATGTCACTGTCTCGCCAGCGTCCCGACAGAAGGCCGATGCTCTTTACGAGTCCGTGCGCAAGGCTTATTCACAAGGCCGACTCTCGGCCGATGGGGTGGTGGACAAGGCGCTCTATCACAAGGTCTGGAACGATGAGCTTGCTGCCAGGTGTCTTCAGCTGGTTGCTGAGAAGAATAACCGTGCCAAGGCTGAACTCGGCTATCTCTACACATTCTACAAGACGCGTTATAAATTTCCCGGCAAGACATCCGAAGGCGTCCGCCTGTTGGAAGAATCTGCGAAATCAGGCAACAAAACGGCCTCGGACTATCTGGGCATATACTATAGCAATCAGAAGGACTATGATAAGGCGTGGCGCTATTTTAAGGCCGCTGGTCCTGACAACATTCCATTTGCACTCACAGTAATGGGCGAGATGTGCGAGAAGGGGCAAGGTGTGAAGAAAGACTATGCCAAGGCCCGTGAATACTTCCGCCGTGCATCGGAACTTGGTGATGCGCATGGCGCTTCCGATTATGGAATGGCCCTTCAGCGCAAATGGTATGGCGATGTCGATATGCCCGATGCATTCTTCTGGACATACGTTTCGGGTGATCTGGGTTGTGATGCCGCACGCTCACACCTGCAGTTGCCTCTGCGGGGAGAACGATTCGGCGACGATAAGAACACGGCATCCGTACGTAATGCCTTCACTCTCGGTGATGCATGGAATGACCTGAAGGGCCATCCGCTGAAAGATGAGCCTATCTATCAACAGGGCTACAAAGGTAGCCTGATTTACCGTCAGATAGCTGCCGAAAGGGGTGATGAATGGTCGCTCTTCTTTTTAGGCAGTATGAGTTATAACGATGAGTTTCTCAATCATTCGGGTGACTTCATAAGCAAATGTTACGAACCTGTCATAGCCGGTGGTCACCTCCCCAAGCCTGCGCTTGCGCTGGTGTATGAGCGGATGGCTGATCTGTACCGCAGAGGTGACGGCGTGAAGGCTAATTCTGCCAAGGCTGACAGCTATACACGTAAGGCAGCCGAGCTGGGCAGTCTTGCAGCATATAAGATCGTTGAGAAGATTCCGGATTGAAAAACATATAAGCCGGCCGGAATTATGATATATCACTTGACTGATGTGTATCATAATTCCGACCGGTGACTTTTGGGTAATTTGTACTTTACAGGGATATTTTTATGTAGTTTGGCTCATTAGGGTCGGGGGGCGTATCCTCCTCAAAACGTACGGTGTAGAATACGTAGTTGTCTATACCGTATTTCTCATGCCATTTCCATGGATTCACACCAGAATCACGTAGTCCGCAATAATATGACCCGAATTTCGTAGGAATACCTGATGAGTAGGACATGATGGGTATATCCGGCCCGTCACCGGGAGTATAAGTCTCCATAAGTATTTTAAACATGCCGCCCGGCACAGTGTCGTTGAACAGCGGATAGTTGTCTTTGGGATAGAAGCCTGAGACGCAGACACTGTCCTGTCCGTAAGGGATCGCCATAAAGTCAAATGTCTTGATGCTGTCTTTGAATATTATATGGACAGCGTCGGGAAACAGTTCGCGTTCTGAAAATGTACCCTTGTCGCACGACACTTTTTTCAGCCGGACTCTTTTGCCCTTGAAATCACCGGTGATGCTTGCGCTCAAATGCTTGACTTTTTGCATGTTGAAATATTGCTGCATGACGTCGGGCAGTGTATTGGTCTTGTTTTCATATTTTAGGTTGATCTGCTGTGCCTGTACGGTCGCCACCGCAAGAATACACATGAACTGGATGAGTAGGCGTTTCATGGTTGTGTTGAATCGTGTTATTTATTTCCGTATTTATTGATGAACAGGTCGAAGTGCTCTTCGCCCCAACGTAGCATGGAGTCGATAATGGGTATCAGTGTGCGGCCCAGATCGGTGATGCGGTATTCGGAACGCGGTGGTAGCTCGGGATAGATCGTCTTGGTGACAAGGCCGTCATCTACCATCTCTTTCAACTGTATGTCCAGCACCCGCGGCGCAGCCTCGGGGAGGCGTCGGTGCAGCTCGCTGGGACGTATGTTCTCGCCTGAGCGTAGCTCGTCAAGTATACAGGATTTCCATTTTGAATCGATGAGGCTCATCGTGAGCCGTAGTGGACAGTCGAGGTCGACCGGAATCTTCTTTTCGTAGGCCATGGCAATTATTTTGTCGCAAAGTTATTGAAAAATACTTGAAAATCAGAATACCGAAAAAAGATTCCATATACGAATATTTTTTCGGTACTTGATTCAATTACAATACCATCGTAAATTTGTGCAGAATAATTTAACAAGAAAACATATTAGTATGAGAGATAAGATCATGGAGTACGCGGCCGTCGAGGAGGCCGCCGCCAAGTTTGTGAAGAGTGTG
Organism: Bacteroides sp.; assembly: GCA_014802015.1. Taxonomy (GTDB): domain Bacteria; phylum Bacteroidota; class Bacteroidia; order Bacteroidales; family Muribaculaceae; genus Duncaniella. The sequence goes on along the minus strand of JAAVDB010000017.1, from coordinate 28,516 downwards.
GCTGAGGGTAACAGTGAGTATGCCAAGGACCTTTTCACCTCAGACGCCGTCCTGTTCGGAATGCTTGACGGAGTGCTTGAACATGGCTCGATCGAACAGTTCTATCACAACGTCGATACGGTCGGTGCCGGCGATAACTTCAAGGCCCGTATCGATGTGCTTGCCGTCGAGGAGACTGTCGCCGTGGTGCGTGTCCTTGAGGAGGGCTGGGGCGGCCGCATAGATTTTACCGATTTTCTGCTTCTGCTCAAGCTCGACGGTGAATGGAAATGTGTGGCCAAAGCATATAATCAGAATTCCAATACAATAAAAAAATGAAAATAACAGTTATTACCGGAAGTCCCCGAAAGAATGGCAATACGTTTGCCATGGTTGATTCATTTATAAAGGCGGCCGAGGCAAAAGGGCATGACGTGATCCGTTTTGATGCCGCGATGATGAAAATAGGTGGCTGCCATGCTTGTATGACATGTTTCAAGACCGGTAATGCCTGTTCGTTTGATGATGATTTCAATGCCATCGCGCCCCACATCCTTGATGCTGATGCAATAGTCTATGCGATGCCGGTCTACTGGTATTCCATCCCTGCTCAGATCAAGGGTGTAATTGATCGCGTATTCTCGTTCTGTGTAGCTGAGAAACCTATCTCGGGAAAGAAAATGGGTCTGATATGCTGCTGTGAGGAGCATGACCCGTCAGTGATGGATGGCGTGAGAATGCCGCTGGAGCGCACGGCCGCTCTTCTGAAGTGGGACATCGTAGGTGAGGTGCTTGTCCCCGGAGTTTTTGTCGAGGGTGACATCGATAAGACAGACGGTTGCGCACAGGCAGCCGCGCTCGCCGAGAGATTTTTAGATCCTGTTACCCAATAACAAATATTTGTGGAAGCGGGGAGATAATACTGTATCAAGGACTTGCATTGCATATTAAGTCCTTGATCAAAATAAAATGACGAGGAGCTTCCTGATGGAAACTCCTCGCCATTTTTAGTGCGCATGAAGGGACTCGAACCCCCACGACCTGAGTCATTAGATCCTAAGTCTAACGCGGCTACCAATTACGCCACATGCGCGGGTGAGGTTGTGATTTCTTAACCGTTGACAAAGGTAAGGTTATTATGCGAAATGTGCAAATTTGCGATTGTAAAAGTGTTGCTTTTTATTTTTTTACGCCGTGACAGATGATTTTTTGGCGATTTTATGTGGATTTACGATAATTTGTTTATAAATTAGCAGTCTGAATAGTTTTTCACATTATCATCTATCTCCAAGTTATGGAACTGAATGACCCCATCCTGAAGCCTGAAGAGGTAATGGATACCACCTTGAATCAAGAACTTCCTGTCAATCAAGAGTCTCCCGAGGCCATGACGGCAGATGAAGAGACAACAGTCGCTGAGGAATCTACTGACCTGCATGTACGCAAATCTCTCACCAAGAGCGAGATCATCGACGAGATGCGTCGCATCTCCGAGCTTGAGGCCGGTGAGATCATGCCCGACAGCGTGTCGAGACTCAAACAGCAGTTTTATTCACTCCGCAATGACGAATTGCGGGCCGAGCGCGAGGCTTACATGGCTGTCGAGGGTAACGATCCCGAGGCATTCGTGGCGGCTGTCGACGAGACGGAGGAGACATTCAAAGAACTGGCAGGAATCATTAAGGAGAAAAAGGCTGCCCAGCGTGCAGCCATCGAAGCCGAACTGCAGGCCAATCTCGACCGTAAGAAGGAGATCATTGACAAGCTCGTGGCTATGAGTGCCGATGCTGACAACGTCAACCGTGTCTTCCCCGAGGTGCGTGAACTCCAGACTCAGTTTAAGGAGATAGGCGAGGTGCCCCAGCAATATTCGAGCGAGATATGGAAGAATTATCAGGAGGCTGTGGAGAAATTCTACGACCAGCTGAAGATCAATAAGGAACTCCGCGATTATGACTTCAAGAAGAACCTCGCCGAGAAAGAGGCACTCGTAGCTGAGGCTGAAAAGCTTCAGGCCGAGGAGGATGTTATCGTGGCATTCAGGCGTCTGCAGGAGCTCCACGACCAGTGGCGTGCCGTCGGTCCCGTGCCCAAAGAGGTACGTGAGCAGATCTGGAGCCGTTTCAAGGAGCTTTCTACCGAGGTCAATAAGCGTTATCAGGATTATTTCGTTGAGCGCAAGGCCCGCGAACGCGAGAATGAAGAGGCCAAGACGGCCATCTGTGAGCGTGTCGAGGCTCTTGACTTCTCAACGCTCGGCACATACGCTGCCTGGGATGCGATGACCAAGGAATTTATGGCCGCACAGGCTGACTGGAAGAAACTCGGATATGCTTCACGTAAGGCCAATGCCGAGCTGTTTGCCCGTTTCCGTGGCGTGTGCGACAGATTTTTTGCCGCCAAGGCCGAGTTCTTCAAGCAGATGAAAGATGTGCTTGCCACCAATCTCGAGCGCAAGATCGCACTGTGTGAACGCGCCGAGGCGCTCAAGGACAGCACCGACTGGCGTGCGACATCCGATGAGCTCGCCCGCATGCAGAAGGAGTGGAAGACTATTGGTGCGGTAGCCAAGAAGTATTCCGACCAGGTGTGGCACCGATTCCTTGCAGCATGTGATTATTTCTTCGAGCAGAAAAAGAAGAGCACCTCAGGCACACGCCGTAACGAGCGTGCCAATCTTGAGCAGAAACGTGAGATAATCGGTAAGCTCAAGGCTCTCGAAGCCAATACACCCGAGCGCGAGGAGGCTCTGAAAACCCTCAAGAATCTTCAGGCCGAGTGGCAGAGTGTAGGACACGTGCCGTTTGCCGAGAAGGATAAGGTGTATGACGAATATCGCAAGGTGGTCAACAACATATATGCCAAGTTTGACATGGCGCGCCGTGACTCGCGCATGGAGTCATTTGCCAGCTCGCTCTCCGAGATGGGCGGTGACACCAACAAGCTGTATCGCGAGCGTGAACGTCTGGTCCGTGCCTACGAGCAGCGCCGCGGCGAGTTGCAGACCTACGAGAACAATATGGGATTTCTCTCGGCCCGCTCCAAGAATGCCGACTCGATGCTGCGTGACATGCAGCGCCGCATGCAGCGTCTGAAGGACGATCTTGCCGAACTCGAAGCCAAAATCAAGACTATCGACAGCAAACTCTGAGACATAAGTCTGCTGCGAATAAGATAAGAGGTTGTTTTTAAGAGACCTCTATGACTTGAAGAGTCACGATAACCGGCGCCCGTATGGCTCCGGTTATCATGGTTTTTCAGCCCTCTGACCTATTACCGAAATAATATCAATGTTCAAACATGGGAAATATGGCCGATATCTTAGCCGCATATTCATGTTGGCTGACTTTGTCGTGCTCAATCTCGTATTTCTCGCAGTATGCCTGCTTAATCCCGACGTCAGCGAGCTGCACCGTCGTGTGACATGGCTCGTGATGGAGGTAGCCTTTATACCTGCATCCTACTGGCTGCGCCCCATAACATCCGTACGTGCCATGCGTATGGAGGGAGTGATGCGCGCCGCACTGATGGCATCGGTGACACATCTCATCGTCTTTCTCGCGTTGCTCTACGTGATGGATGTCGAGTCATTGCCATGGCAAGTGCTCATAGAGCTGTATGTCATGCAATGCTTCAGTTTCCTGTTATGGCGTGCTGCTTCGCAGTGGATACTCAAGCGTTACCGCAGCCGTGGCGGCAATATCCGCAAGGTCGTGATAGTCGGTTGCCGCACGACGGCCGACCGGCTGTACGAGGAGATGAGGCATGATGCGGGTTATGGCTACGAGGTGTGCGGTTTCTATGACGTGTACTGTCCGCCTGATTTCCGTCATAAACACCTGTACCGGGGCAATATCGATGATCTGGCCCGGTATATTGAAAGCGAACGGATCGACGAGCTGTTCTACACACTCTCGGGCGAGGAGGGGGCCGTGGTGCGCCGTCTGGTGGGCCTGTGCGACAGAAACATGATACGTTTCAATTTCGTACCGCAGATGTCGTCGCATCTCGCACGCAACCTGCGTCCCGAGACCATCGGTGCGGTGCCGGTGCTCGGCATTCACAGCAATCCGCTCGACAACCCGGTCAATACATTTGTCAAACGTACGTTCGACATAGTCTTTTCGAGCGCATTTCTGATCGTATCACCTCTGATATTCATTCCGGTCGCCATCGCGGTCAAGCTGTCATCGCCCGGTCCCGTGTTTTTCCGTCAGTTGCGCACAGGCTATAAGGGCGAGAGCTTCTATTGCTGGAAATTCCGCACCATGAGGGTGAATGACGATGCCGACAAGCGTCAGGCCACGCGCAATGATCCGCGCACTACGAAGGTGGGCGAATTTCTGCGCAGGACATCGATCGACGAACTCCCTCAGTTTATCAACGTATTCTTAGGCAATATGTCGGTCGTCGGGCCACGTCCCCACATGCTCAAGCACACCGAGGATTACAGCCGTCTGCTCGAACAGTACATGGTGCGCCATCTCATCAAACCCGGCATCACCGGCTGGGCTCAGGTACGTGGTTATCGCGGGCAGACTGATGAACTCTGGCAGATGGAGCGCCGCATCGAGCATGACATCTGGTATATGGAACACTGGAGTTTTCTGCTCGACTGCAAGATTATAATAAGTACATTTATGGGTATGTTCTTAAAGAATGACAATGCATTCTGAGATCGGTTCTGACAGTCAGCCGGGCACGTTGGCACAGCGAGCCACCGCGATGCTGAACCGTTTTTACGGTTACAGCACATTCCGTCCGCTACAGCTGGACATCATAACCACCGCAATGGAGGGGCGCGACTCGGTCGTGCTCATGCCCACCGGCGGAGGCAAATCTATATGTTACCAGATGCCGGCGTTGCTCAGTGACGGAGTTGTGATTGTGGTCTCGCCGCTGATCGCCCTGATGAAGGATCAGGTGGTGGCGCTCACCTCCAACGGCATCCCTGCCGCGGCGGTCAATTCGATGCAGACCGATGAGGAGAACCGCGACATCCTCGCACAATTGTTCAGCGGTCGCATACGTGTACTCTACATTTCGCCCGAGCGTCTGCTGATGGAGATAGACCGATGGTCACGCGACATGAACATAGCGCTCGTGGCTATCGACGAGGCCCATTGCATCTCGCAGTGGGGGCATGATTTCCGTCCGGGTTACACACAGTTGAGACGCATTAAGGAGATCTATCCTCACGTGCCGGTGATGGCGCTGACGGCCACGGCCGACCGTCTGACGCGCGAAGATATAGCCCGTCAGCTTGCTCTTGTTGATCCGAGACTGTTCATCGGCTCGTTTGACCGTCCGAACATCTCGCTCAAGGTTATGACCAATCCGGGCAAGACTCAACGCCTGAATTATATAGGTGCCATTATCGACCGTTACCGTAATGACTCGGGCATAGTCTACTGCATAAGCCGTAAGGGAGCCGAGGATATGGACCGACAGTTGCGTATGCGCGGTTACCGCTCGACGGTCTATCATGCCGGACTGTCTGTGACCGAGCGCAACAGGGCTCAGGATCGCTTCATCAACGGAGACGTGCAGGTGGTGTGTGCCACCGTCGCGTTCGGCATGGGTATCGACAAGAGCAATATCCGCTGGGTGGTGCATAACAATATGCCCCGCAACATCGAGAGCTACTATCAGGAGATCGGGCGAGCGGGACGTGACGGTGCCGCGGCCGAGGCAGTGATGTTCTACTCGTATGGTGACATTATGACGTTGCGCAGTTTTGTCGACGAGAGCGGTCAACAGGCCTTGAACTCCGAGAAACTCGCTCGCATGAAGGATTATGCCGAGGCTTCGCTGTGCCGGCGCCGCATCCTGCTCAGCTATTTCAACGAGACGATGGATCATGACTGCGGTAACTGCGACGTGTGCCTGAACCCGCCCGAGCGTATTGACGGCACCGTGCCTGTGCTCAAGGCCCTGAGTGCTATAGTCCGCGTCAACGGCGGAGCGGGTATAACGATGCTGATCGACATACTACGCGGCATGTCGCGTCAGGAGATAACGCAGCGCGGATATGACCGCATCAAGACCTTCGGAGCCGGACGTGACATGAGTTTCGGCGAGTGGAACTCATACATCTCCCAGATGATACAGCTCGGTCTGATAGATATAGCATACGATGACTATAACCACCTGCGCATCACCCCTTACGGACGTCAGATTCTCAACGAACGCAGAGAGGTGTTGCTGGCCAAATACGAACCGCTCGAATCACGGCGATCAACGCGTCGCCAGCATAAGGAGGATGAGAAGCCGGCACTCTCACCGGCCGAGATGTTGCTTGAATCGCTCAAGGCTGTACGTGAGAAGATAGCGCGTAAGGAGCAGGTGCCGCCTTACATTGTGTTTACCGATAAGGCTCTGCTTGAGATGGTGCGGATAGAACCGCTCGACATGGAGAGCTTTGCCGGAGTCGAGGGTGTCGGCGAGCGTAAGACGGTTAAATACTGGCGTCCGTTCGTGACAGCCATACGCAAGTTCAAGGGTATAACCGACAAGTTCGGACCCGGACTGTCGGTCGATGAGACCCTTTTGCTCCTCAATGCCGGATATGACGTCGATGCCATAGCCGAAGCCAAGGGGATTAAATCCTCGACGGTATATTCACATCTTGTCGAACTCATCAATGCCGATAAACTTACCGATTTTTCAACCATCATAACCCGAGAACAGTATCTGCGGGTCATGGAGGTAGTCAAGGCGCATCCCGATACGTATTACGAAATACTTTCCACCGAGATGCCCGTCGGCCTGCCGCGCGTCGCTGTCGCTATCAGCGATTTTCTCATGCGCAGAAAGGCGGATCACCGATAATCACCCGTTTCTATATATAATTAAGGTGCAATATTAAATAGAAAACTTCCGATATGAAATATACAGACAATCCCGCTGATGACGCTATGAAATGGAGTCTCATAGATAGTGAATACCTGTTTCGCCGTCCCTGGCTCACTGTAAGGCGTGACACTGTACGCCTGCCCAACGGTACGATCCATCCAGAATATTACGTGTTGGAATACCCGAAGTGGATCAACGTATTGGCCATCACTGCCGACGGAGAGTATGTCATGGTCAAGCAGTACCGTCACGGACTGGGTGTAGTGGCTACCGAACTGTGTGCCGGCGTGGTCGAAGAGGGTGAGGACCCGCTGGATGGCGCTAAACGCGAACTGCTTGAGGAGACCGGTTATGCCGGCGGCGAGTGGGAACTGTCAATGGTCATATCTGCCAATCCCGGCAGCCAGAATAATCTGGCATACTGCTATACGGCCCGTGGAGTCGAGAAGGTCGCAGGTCAGAATCTTGACGAGACCGAGGATATAAGTGTGGTGCTTCTGTCAGAGGATGAGGTACGCGACATGCTCGTCAACGATGACATCAAGCAGGCGCTCATGGCCGCTCCGCTTTGGAAACATTTTGCCCTTAAAGATAAGGAGTGCCGATAAGAGGCGGGAGGGTCCGGGGCTTACTTTCTCCAGAAGGCCGGAGTGAAGAGCAGCATGACGGTAAAGAGTTCGAGACGTCCTATAAGCATTATCAGAGCCAGTAGCCATTTACCCGCATCCGGCACTATCGAGAACGTGCTGCCGTAACCTGTGACTCCCGCGCTCAGGCCGGTATTGCTGATGCAGGTGAATGTCGAGAAGAACGAATCTACAAGCGGCATCCCCATAGCCGTAAGTATCATGCCGCCGACGAATATCACCAGCACATAGATACTGAGGAACGCTACGACTTTCGACACCGTCTCATGTGGTATCACCTTGCCGTTGACACGCACGGTCAGGATGTTGTTGGGGTGTATACAGCGTTCGATCTCGTTGCGGCAGTTCTGAAGCATGATGATGAGACGGTCGATTTTCGCACCGCCGCTTGTCGATCCCGCACAGGCGCCGAAAAACATCAGCACCAGGACGACTGACAGAGCAAATGTGCCCCATGATGCAAACTCAGGTATCTCGAATCCGGTCGAGGATATCATCGACACGATCTGAAACAGCGGGTCAAGTGTTACCGATTTCCATGACGTGACATCTCCCCTCAGGATTATGTTTAGTGTAAACATCACGTAGCATATACCCACGATGCCGAGGTAGGCGCGGAACACATCGTTATGCCACACCGCGCGGAAATCACGGTGTACAGCTCTGTAAATGAGTGTGAAGCTGACACCTCCGATAAACATGAAGAATGTTGCCACGGCCTCGATGTAATCGCTGCGCCACAGTCCGAGACCTTCGTCAGAAGTGGCGAATCCGCCCGTGGACATGATGGAAAATGCATAGCACACGGCATCAAACGCCTCCATCGGACCGATGTAGAGCAGTCCGAAGAGCACTGCGGTGAGTGAAAAATATATCAACCACAGACTTTTGGCAGTCTGCGATATACGCGGTCGCAGTTTGTCGTGAGTGATGCCGGTGACCTCGGCATTGAACATCTGCATGCCTCCCGAATGATTGAGCATCGGTATGACTGCGAGCGTGAAGAGTATTATACCCATGCCGCCGATCCACTGCATGAGCGAGCGCCAGATGACAGCACCGTGACTGAGATGAGAGATAGAGGTCATGATCGAGGCGCCCGTGGTGGTAAATCCCGACATAGCCTCAAAGAAAGCATCCGATACACTCAGAGGCTCGTCCTTCATAAGTATGAACGGCAGCATGCCGAATGTCGAGAAGAATACCCACACCATCGCCGTGAGCAGGAACCCTTCGCGTTTGCCCATCGCTGACGACGACGGATGTATGGCGAATGTCATCACCGAGCCGCATGCGAGAGTTATGGCAAAAGATATCAGAAACGCCATCCAGTCACGTTCGCCGTAAGCCAGACATGTGCCGAGCGGGATGAGGAGGAACGTTGCCTCGATGATGAGAAGCAGACCCATGACGCGCAGCAGCACGGGAATGTTGACCATCGGAAGACGTTTGCGCAGATAATGTACGGAGTGTCTCATGTTTCCGGATGTGTACTATGGTGTCAGGAGAACAGTTTCTCAACCTTGTGGAGCACGCCGTCGAGTGTGAACACCACCACGTGGTCACCTGGTTCGATCACGGTGTTACCGCCCACGAGGTGTCCCTTGCCGTCACGTATGAGTCCGGCTATGGTCATGTAGTGCGACAGACGCAGATCCTTGATCGGGGCACGGGTGATTTTCGAGCCCGGCTTGGCTATGATCTCCGCCACCTCTGCATCGCCGAGAGCGAGACACTTGGATGTAGTCGAGTCGCGGTCGAGCAGCATCTGGTATATGCGTGACGAGGCGAGCAGTTTCTTATTTACGACCGTGCCTATATTCAGGCTCTCGGCCTCGGATATGAACTGAAGATTTTCAACCTCGGCAATAGTTTTCTTTACGCCGAACTCCTTGGCCGACAGGCATGTGAGGATGTTTGACTCACTGCTATCGGAGATGGCTATGAAGGCGTCTGCATCCGAAATGCCGGCATCGAGCAGAGCATCAGTGTCACGGGCATCCGCATTGATTATCAGTGCGTTCGGACATCGTTCTGACAGCTTGAGACATCGTTCGCGGTCAGGATCGAGAATCTTGAAGTTAAATCGGTCACCGGCCATGCTGCACAGCTGCACAGCTATGCGGCTGCCCCCCATGATGATGACATCGCTGATGCGGTGCTGAACCTTTCCGCACAAGGGTATGAGATTGTCTACATACTCCTGAGTGGTCATAAAGTATACAATATCGTTGGCCAGCAGACGGTCGTCACCGCCCGGGATGATAGTCTCGTGATGGCGTTTGATGGCCGCGACGTGGAAATCATGGGTCGAACGGCCGAGTTCCTTGAGATACTTACCTATGAGCGGAGTGTTCTCACGCAGTTTCACGGCTACCAGTATCAGTTCACCCTTGTGCAGTTCGAACCAGTGGCGCGACCAGTTGTGATTGAGTGCATTTATGATCTCAAGCGCGGCGAGATATTCCGGATAGATCGTATCATCCGCACCTATTGATGCGAAGAATGATTTGTTGGCCGGATCCTTGAACTCGAAGTTGTCGACACGTGCCACGGTCTTTTCAGCCCCGAGGCTCTTGGCCATGGCGCATGACACGATGTTGCGTGTCTCGAACGGTGTCACGGCGATAAACAGATCGCACCCCTCCACACCGGCCTGATGCAGAGTCTTGAATGATGTGGGACGTCCCTGTATGGTGAGAAGGTTGTAATTCGAGTCAAGGGCAGCGAGTTTTGAGCTGTCCTCATCGATGACCGTTATGTCCTGCTCCTCGCGTGAGAGCAGTTTGGCAAGGTGTGAACCTACTTCACCGCAGCCGGCTATGAATATTTTCATACGCGATTATGTTTTGCGATAGCCTGATATATACTCTCCTCGTCAAATCCGCACAGCTTGTGGAGCTGGTCGGGCGTACCCTGCGGGATGAAGTGGTCAGGCACGCCGAGACGGGTCACTCTCGGGAACTCGTACGAAACGGGCAGATTGTCACTGATCCATTCGAGCACTGCCGATCCCATACCGCCGTTGACCGTCCCGTCCTCGATTGTGATCACCGGACACTTCTTTTCAATCACCTCGGTGAGCAATGCCGAGTCAAGCGGTTTGACGAATCGCAGGTCATAGAGGGCTATGCTCATGCCCAGGTCCTTCTCGGCACGAGTGATGGCGCGCATGGCATCATCAGCAACCGGGCCCACAGTGAGTATGACCAAGTCATTGCCGTCCTTGAGGCGTTCACCCGTCCCGATGATGACAGGTTCGCGAGTGTCAGAAGGATGATCGGCTGCACGTCCGCGGGGATAACGTATGGCCATAGGGCCGTCGAGGGTGAGAGATGTGTACATCAGTCGACGCAGTTCGTCACCGTTGCGCGGAGCGGCTACGGTCATGCCGGGTATCGAGCGCAGATAGGCCAGGTCAAACACCCCGTGATGGGTCGGACCGTCCTCGCCGACGAGCCCGCCACGGTCGATGCAGAATGTCACAGGCAACCCTGCGATGGCTACATCGTGGATGATGTGACTGTATGCCCTCTGGAGGAAAGTGCTGTAGATCGCCACGAACGGATGTATCCCCTCCTTGGCGAGACCTCCGGCAAAGGTCACTGCATGCCCCTCGGATATGCCTACGTCAAACGTCCGGTCAGGATACTTCTCCTGCAGCAGGTTCATGGATGTGCCCGAAGGCATCGCCGCAGTGACACCGGCCACTGCCGGATGGCTATCGGCGATCTCGACAAGCGTTTTGCCGAATATATCCTGATACTTGGGCGGTCTGTTCGCGGACTCCTTGACGCGTTCACCCGTGTCGGGGTCGAACAGTCCCGGTGCATGCCATGAGGCCGGGTCCTTCTCGGCAGGAAGGAAGCCTTTGCCCTTTACGGTACGCAGGTGGAGTATCCTCGGTCCCTTGAAGTCCTTGATGTCATTGAGCACACGCACCACTGTAGCGATGTCGTGGCCGTCAAACGGGCCGAAATAGCGTATGTTGAGTCCTTCGAATATATTCTGCTCATGGTTGAGCAGTGATTTGAGACTGTTGTTGAATCTCATTATCCTCCCTTTGCCGCTCTCGGTGATGAGGTTGAATTTCTTCAATATCCCCGACAGGCTGTAGCGCAGGTCGTTGTAACCTTTTGACGTGTTGAGGTTGGCAAGATATGAATTCAGCGATCCGACATTGCGGTCGATGGACATATCGTTGTCATTGAGGATGATGAGCAGATTGGAATTGGAGTTGGCGGCATTGTTGAGTCCCTCGAACGCCAGACCGCCGCTTATGGATGCATCGCCGATGACGGCCACCACGTTGCGTGTAGGGTCGTCGCCGTTGAGGGCTGTAGCCACTGACATGCCGAGTCCGGCCGATATGGAGTTGGAGGCATGACCGGCCGTGAAGGTGTCATATTCGCTCTCGCGGGGTGACGGGAATCCCGACAGTCCGCCGAGCGTACGGTTGGTGTCAAACGCTTCGCGGCGTCCTGTGAGCAGTTTGTGGCCGTAAGCCTGATGTCCGACATCCCATACGATGCGGTCGTACGGTGTGTTGAACACATAGTGAAGTGCGACGGTAAGCTCGACGGCTCCCATCGAGGAGGCGAAATGGCCCGGGTGAGCGGAGAGGGAATCGATGAGAAATGAGCGTATCTCCGCGCACACCTGCGGCAACTGTCCGACCGACAGCTTACGCAGGTCGGCCGGTGAGTCGATGGTGTCGAGCAATGGCGTGGACGAGAGTGTGGTCCCGGCCTTGCACGGTGCGGAGGTGTCAGCGTTCGTCTTTTCCTTTTCCATTCTTGATATACTTCTTATATAATGGTACCCACACCACTATGCCTGACGCCACGATGACAAACACCACCCACGGCGTTATCGGCTGGGAGGCGATGACCATGTAGCAGAGCAGGAGCCACAGAGCGGCCAGAAAGACGAATCGGATCTTATAGGATGTAGGCATAAGTTCAGAGGGTAGGGATCAATATCCGGTGTAGGAATGGGGCGAGAGGCGACGCAGCTCCTCCTTGACCTCGGGTGACACTTCGAGGGTGTCGATGAATGCCGAAATGCTCTCGGCGGTGACCGCGGTATTGGTGCGGGTGAGGGCCTTGAGTGTCTCGTAAGGTTTGGGATAGCCCTCACGGCGCAGTACGGTCTGGATGGCCTCGGCGACCACGCTCCAGGTATTATCGAGGTCTGCGTCGATGGCGGCACGGTTGAGCAGCAGTTTGCCGAGTCCCTTCATGGTCGACGCGATGGCGATAAGAGTGTTGGCCATAGGCACGCCGATGTTGCGTAGCACGGTCGAGTCGGTCAGGTCGCGCTGCAGACGTGACACGGGGAGCTTGCCGGCCAGATGTTTGAACAGGGCGTTGGCTATGCCGATGTTACCCTCCGAGTTCTCGAAGTCGATGGGATTGACCTTGTGGGGCATGGCTGACGATCCTACCTCGCCGGCCTTGATCTTCTGCTTGAAGTATTCCATCGAGATGTACATCCACATGTCGCGGTCGAGGTCGAGGATGATGTCGTTGATGCGTGCGAACGCGTCGAAGAGTGCTGCGAGATTATCGTAGTTGGAGATCTGGGTGGTATACTCCTCGCGCTCGATGCTGAGCTTGCCGCTCAGGAACTCCGCACCGAATTTACGCCAGTCCACTTCGGGGAAGGCACAGAGGTGGGCGTTGAAGTTGCCTGTCGCGCCACCGAACTTGCCGCTGATGTGCACGCTGTCAAGCATGTCGAGCTGACGGCGAAGACGATAGGAGAATACTTTGATTTCCTTGCCCAGACGGGTGGGGGAGGCGGGCTGACCGTGAGTCTTGGCGAGCATTGGTATGTCATACCACTCGTCGGCACGTGCCTCAAGGTGCTCGATCATCTCGACGAGCCGCGGACGGTAGACGTCACGCACGGCGTCGGCAATCGACATGGGCACGGCGGTGTTGTTGATGTCCTGTGAGGTGAGGCCGAAGTGGATAAATTCCTTATGAGCCTCAAGTCCGAGTGCATCGAAACGCTCCTTGAGGAAATACTCGACGGCCTTGACATCGTGATTGGTCACGCTCTCGATCTCCTTGATGCGGGCGGCATCCTCGACGGTAAAGTTGCGGTAGATGTCGCGCAGAGACTCAAACACACTATGGTCAACCGACGCGAGCGGGCCGAGCGGCAGTTCGCACAGAGCGATGAAATATTCTACCTCGACCTTGACACGATAGCGTATCAGGGCATATTCCGAGAAGTATTCGTCAAGACGTTCGCACTTGTTGCGATAGCGCCCGTCGACGGGCGAGATGGCTGTGAGCTCGGTTAGATTCATATCGGTATGACTTTGTGTTGCGTATTTTTTTTGAATAATATTTCTGCAAAGTTAATAAAAAGTGTTGATATGACCATCATGTTAGACCCCGTTTCCCACCTTAGATTTGCCGATGTAAATCTAAGGTGGGAACGGGGTCTTAGATAAAGTAGGTGAGAAAATATGTTATATAACATGTTTTTTTATTTGGTAATACACCTAATTAGCTGTAATTTTGGCAAATAAAAATAAGTGTAACTTTTACACTTATAATTCAGCCGTTATTACCTTAATGCCGGATAATCTAATCAATAATCATACATAATTACATTACAACGTGAATAATCATCAACTTGTGGCTCTTGCATCAGGTGTTGCTTTAGCCCTTGCCTCATGTGCAGGCCGTCAGTCAGCTGACACAGAGCTGATAGCCGGTATCAATCCTGAAAAATTCGTGACCGAAGTCGACGGCAAGCCTGTAGCGCTCTATTCACTCAGGAGTAGTGGCGGTATGGAAGTCGCCGTCACCAACTATGGCGGTCGTATCGTGGCGCTCACGGTGCCCGACCGTAAGGGTGAAATGCGTGACGTCGTGCTGGGCTTCGACAGCATCCAGGCATACTTTCCCGAGAATAATCAGACCGATTTCGGAGCTGCGATAGGCCGTTACGCCAACCGTATCGATCATGGACGTATCACTATCGACGGTGATACTATACAGCTTCCCGTCAATAATTTCGGTCACACTCTTCATGGCGGACCTACGGGATGGCAATATCAGGTGTATTCTGCCGAACAACCCAACGATTCCACCCTCGTGCTGACCATGGATTCGCCCGACGGTGATAACGGTTTTCCCGGCAATGTGAAGGCTACGGTCACCTATACGGCTCTCCCCGACAATAAGCTTGATATCACTTATAGCGCTGTCACTGACAAACCGACAGTGATCAATCTCACCAATCATTCCTATTTCAATCTGAGCGGTGATCCTACTGTTCCCGTAACCGATCATACACTCTACATCTACGCATCCGGATTCACTCCCGTCGATTCGACATTCATGACTACCGGCGAGATTCTACCCGTGGCCGGCACACCGATGGACTTCAGCATCCCGCGCAGACTCGGCGATGACATCAATAAGTATGAATACGAACAGCTCAAGAACGGCAACGGTTATGACCATAACTGGGCGCTTGACAACAATGGTGATATAAACAATGTGGCAGTGGTGCTGTACAGCCCCGAGAGCGGTATCGGTATGAATGTCTATACCGACGAACCCGGTGTACAGTTCTATTCAGGCAATTTCCTTGACGGGACAGTCAAGGGAAAGAACGGAGTCGTGTATGAGCAGCGCACAGGTTTGGCGCTTGAGACACAGCACTATCCCGATTCGCCCAACAAGCCTCAGTGGCCTTCGGTCATGCTGCGTCCCGGCGAGACCTATTCGAGCCACACGGTATTTAAATTCTTTGCTCAATAAATAATAATATCATAAAAACAGACACAGAATTATGGCTACACTTGACTGGATTGTCATAGCTATCTTCTTCGTGGCCCTTATCGGTATCATCGTATGGGTTATGAAGCAGAAACAGAATAATGCCGCCGACTACTTCCTCGGCGGTAAGGATGCGACCTGGATCGCCATCGGCGCATCGATTTTTGCATCAAATATCGGTTCGGAACACTTGATCGGACTTGCCGGCTCGGGCGCATCCTCAGGCATGGCGATGGCGCATTGGGAGATTCAGGGCTGGATGATACTCCTGCTCGGATGGGTATTCGTGCCGTTCTATACACGTTCGATGGTCTATACGATGCCTGAGTTTCTTGAGCGTCGTTTCAATCCCCAGTCACGCACCATCCTTGCCACTATATCACTGATCAGCTATGTGCTGACCAAGGTGGCGGTGACTGTCTATGCCGGCGGACTGGTGTTCCAGCAGGTGTTCGGCATCGACACATTGTGGGGCATCGACTTCTTCTGGATCGCGGCTGTCGGACTCGTGCTCATCACGGCGCTCTACACCATCTTCGGCGGTATGAAATCGGTGCTCTACACTTCAGTGCTCCAGACCCCGATACTGCTTCTCGGCTCACTCATAATCCTTGTGCTCGGTCTTAAGGAACTGGGCGGATGGGATGAGATGATGCGTATCTGCTCGGCTGTCGAGGTCAATGAATACGGTGACTCGATGGTCAATCTCATCCGTGATAACGGTGACCCGCAGTATCCCTGGCTCGGTGCTCTTATCGGCTCGGCAGTGATCGGATTCTGGTACTGGTGTACCGATCAGTTTATCGTACAGCGCGTGCTGTCAGGCAAAGACGAGAAGGAGGCGCGCCGCGGCACGATCTTCGGTGCATATCTCAAACTGCTACCCGTGTTCCTGTTCCTCATCCCCGGTATGATCGCATTTGCTATACATCAGAATGTGGTGGCGGCCGGTGGCGAGGGTTTCCTCCCGATGCTTGCCAACGGTAATGTCAATTCTGACGCGGCATTCCCCACGCTCGTAGCCAAACTGCTCCCTGCCGGTGTCAAGGGCCTGATCGTGTGCGGCATCCTGGCCGCCCTGATGTCATCGCTCGCATCGTTGTTCAACTCATCTGCCGCACTCTTCACCATCGACTTCTATCAGCGTTTCAAGCCCGACACCGATCCTAAGAAACTGGTGCGTATCGGTCAGGCCGCTACTGTAGTCATCGTGGTTCTCGGCATACTCTGGATACCCGTGATGCGTTCTATCGGTGACGTACTCTATCTGTATCTACAGGATGTGCAGTCAGTCCTCGCGCCCGGTATCGCAGCCGCGTTCCTCATCGGTATCGTGTGGAAACGTGCATCGGCTCAGGGCGGCATGTGGGCACTCCTGTCAGGCCTGATTATCGGTCTGACCCGTCTCGGTGCCAAGATTTTCTACTCCAACCAGGGTATAGAGCCGGGCACGACTGCTGATCCGGGACTCTTCCAGTCGATTTTCTATGAGGAGAACTGGTTGTTCTTCTGCGGATGGATGCTGCTGTTCTGTCTTGCAGTCGGTTTCCTCGTGTCGCTCTGCACACCGGCTCCTGACGAGAAGAAGATACAGGGTCTGGTATTCGGCACCTCGACACCTGAACAGATCGCTGCTACACGTGCCAGCTGGGGTGCATGGGATGTGATCAATACAGTCATTATCCTCGGCATCACTGTAGCCTTCTACATATATTTCTGGTAATAACAGCTCATGGCTTTCTACAGCGATAATCCTAAATTCTATGTCGCCGTCGACTGCATAATATTCGGTCTGGTCGAGGGGCAGTTGTGTCTGCTCCTCACCAGACGCGATTTCGAACCGGAGAGGGGCAAATGGTCGGTAATGGGCGGATTTGTCCAGACTGACGAGAGTGCCGATGATGCTGCCAGGCGTGTGCTCAGGCAGCTGACCGGACTGGAGAATGTGTATATGGAGCAGGTCGGCGCGTTCGGAGCCGTGAACCGTGACCCCGGTGAGAGGGTTATATCCATAGCCTATTATGCTCTGCTCGGACCCGGTGAGTATGATCCGCAGCTGCTCGCGAACCATAACGCATCATGGGTGCCTGTCGACACCCTGCCTCAGCTGGGATTTGACCATCCCGAAATGGTGAGTCGCACACTCGAACTGATAAGGCGTAAATTTTCCACAGAGCCGATAGGCTTCAACCTTCTGCCTGAGCTGTTTACGCTGTCTCAGTTGCAGACGCTCCATGAGACGATACTCGGCGAGCCGATCGACAAACGCAACTTTCGCAAACGGGTTGCCGAGACGGCCTGTATCGAGAAGACCGATCTCATCGACAAGACTTCATCCCGGAGGGGGGCGTCACTGTACAGATTCAATGATTCACGGTATCATTCCGACCCTAAATTCAGGATCTGACACCGTTAAATTAATGAAATATATTCTTAAATAACTTTCTAAAAACACCTGTATCGATGCTTGAAGAACTTAAGGAAACCGTCTATCGGGCCAATGTTGACCTGGTAAAGCACGGACTCGTGATATTCACATGGGGCAATGTCTCCGGTATAGACCGTGAGAAAGGCCTGGTGGTCATCAAGCCCAGCGGTGTGGATTATGACGAGATGACACCCGACGACATGGTAGTAGTCGACCTCCTTACGGGCGAACGTGTGGAGGGATCGCTCAAACCATCGTCCGATACACCCACGCATCTCGCGCTCTACCGCGCATTTCCCGAAATCGGCGGAGTCGTCCACACACATTCCACCTACGCTACGGCTTGGTCACAGGCCGGTATCGATCTGCCGAATATAGGTACGACCCACGCCGACTATTTCCATAATGCTATCCCTTGCACTCCCGACATGACTGAGGCTGAGGTCAAGGGCGACTATGAACTTGAGACGGGCAATGTCATCATCCGCCGTTTCGATGGATTGAATCCAATGCATACCCCCGGAGTCCTCGTCAAGAATCACGGTCCGTTCGCATGGGGCAAGAATCCGCATGACGCTGTGCACAACGCCGTGGTCATGGAGCAGGTGGCCAAGATGGCCTTCATCGCCTATCAGGTCAATCCCGCGTTGACGATGAATCCGCTCCTCATCGAGAAGCATTTTAACCGCAAACATGGCCCGGGGGCATATTACGGGCAGAAATAATCAGTAATAAACAACTTAAAATACTATATCACTATGTACGAAAATTATGAAATCTGGTGGGTGACCGGCGCCCAGCTGCTCTATGGCGGCGATGCCGTGGTGGCTGTTGACGCTCACTCAAAGGAGATGGTGGATGGCCTCAACAACTCAGGCAATCTGCCTGTCAAGATCGTTTACAAAGGCACGGCCAACTCTTCGCGTGAGGTGGAGGATATTATGAAGGCGGCCAACAACGATCCCCGTTGTGCCGGCATCATTACATGGATGCACACGTTCTCGCCCGCCAAGATGTGGATACACGGACTTAAGATTCTCGCTAAGCCTCTGCTCCACTTCCATACCCAGTACAACGCTGAGATACCCTGGAAGGAGATGGACATGGACTTCATGAATCTCAACCAGAGCGCCCACGGTGACCGCGAGTTCGGACATATATGCGCACGTATGCGTGTGCGACGCAAGGTCGTGACCGGTTACTGGAAGGATGAGGCCACTCAGGAGCGTATAGCCGTATGGCAGCGCGTATGTGTAGGCTGGGCCGATGCTCAGGATATGCGTATCATCCGTTTCGGCGACCAGATGAATAATGTGGCCGTGACCGACGGTGACAAGGTCGAGGCTGAGATCCGCATGGGTTATCATGTCGATTACATGCCGTTCAGTTCGCTGATGCCTTATTTCGATGCGATCAAGGATGAGGATGTCGATGCCCTCGTGGCTGAATATTTCCGCCTATACGCCCATGACAAGAAGCTTGAGGATAAGTCTACCGAGGAGTATCGCAAGGTGTGGAACTCTGCCAAGGCCGAACTGACCCTCCGTGCTGTGCTCAAGGCAAAGGGAGCCAAGGGCTTTACCACTAACTTTGACGATCTCGGTGATGTGAATGTCGAGACCACGGGCCGCGGTTTCGATCAGATACCGGGCCTCGCATCCCAGCGCCTGATGGCCGAGGGTTATGGATTCGGTGCCGAGGGCGACTGGAAGTCGGCCGCTCTCTACCGCACGCTCTGGGTTATGACTCAGGGCATGAAGGGCGGATGTTCGTTCCTTGAGGACTATACACTCAATTTCAATGGCAAGAAGAGCTCGATCCTTCAGGCCCACATGCTTGAGGTGTGTCCCCTCATCGCTGAGGAGCGTCCCCGCCTTGAGGTGCATTTCCTCGGCATAGGCATACGCAAGAGCCTTACCGCTCGTCTCGTCTTCACATCCAAACCCGAGAAGGGTGTCACAGCCACCGTTGTGGATATGGGCAACCGTTTCCGACTCATCGTCAACGATGTAGAGTGCATCAAGTCCAAGCCTCTGCCCAAACTCCCCGTCGCATCGGCTCTGTGGATACCGATGCCCAACTTTGAGGTCGGCGCTACGGCATGGATTCTCGCGGGCGGTACGCATCACTCCTGCTTCTCTTACGACATCACCCCCGAGTTCTGGGAGGATTATGCCGAGATAGCAGGTATCGAGATGGTACACATCGACAAGAATACCACCATCGAAGGCTTCAAGCAGACTCTCCGCATGGGCGAGGTCTACTATATGCTCAATAAGTCACTCTATCTCTGATAGTCAGATATGGATCCGAAATCAACGATTGAGTCGGGTCGGGCGATACTCGGCATCGAGTTCGGCTCGACCCGCATCAAGGCTGTGCTTATCGACGAGGATAACAAGCCCATAGCTCAGGGTGTGCATGACTGGGAGAATCAGCTGGTCGACGGACTGTGGACCTACTCCACCGAGGCCATTTGGTACGGTCTGCAAGACTGCTACGCCCATCTGCGCGATAATGTGCGCCGCGAATATGACATCGAGATCGAGACACTCGCAGCCATCGGCATAAGCGCCATGATGCACGGCTACATGCCGTTTGGGGCGGATGAGGAGATTCTCGTCCCCTTCCGTACATGGCGCAACACCAACACCGCCAAGGCTGCCTCGACACTTTCCGAACTCTTTGTCTACAATATCCCTATCCGCTGGAGCATATCGCATCTCTATCAGGCCATCCTGAACAAGGAACCTCACGTCAAGGACATTACTTATCTCACCACACTTGCCGGTTATATCCACTGGCAGCTGACGGGTGAGAAGGTGCTTGGCATAGGTGACGCCTCAGGTATGCTCCCGATCGATCCTGACACCAAGAATTATAATGCCGGCATGGTGAGCAAATTTGACACGCTCATCGCCCCCGAGCATTATCCCTGGACACTTGAGTCAATCCTTCCCGGCGTTCTTGTGGCCGGACAGGAGGCGGGGCGCCTCACCGACAAGGGTGCACGTATGCTTGACGTGTCGGGTCATCTCAAACCCGGAGTGCCGTTCTGTCCTCCTGAGGGGGATGCCGGCACGGGCATGGTGGCCACCAATGCCGTGCTCCAGCGCACCGGCAACGTATCGGCCGGCACCTCATCGTTCTCCATGATTGTGCTTGAGAGAGAGCTGTCGCGCCCCTACGAGGTGATAGATATGGTCACAACGCCCGACGGCAGCCCCGTGGCAATGGTGCATTGCAACAACTGTACCTCCGACCTCAATGCATGGGTAAACCTGTTTAAGGAATATCAGCAGCTGCTCGGAGTGCCTGTGGACATGAACGAAGTGTTCGGCAAGCTCTATAACAGCGCCCTCAACGGCGATGCTGACTGCGGAGGATTGTTGTCATACAACTATTTCTCGGGCGAACCCGTCACGGGACTCAGCGAGGGACGTCCGCTGTTTGTACGCAAGGCCACCGACAAGTTCACTCTTGCCAACTTCATGCGAGCCAATCTTTACGCATCAGTCGCAGTCCTCAAGATCGGCAATGACATCCTGTTCAATCAGGAGAAGGTCGAAGTGGACCGCATCACCGGTCACGGAGGCCTATTCAAGACCCCCGGTGTCGGCCAGCGTGTGCTTGCCGCCGCACTCAATTCGCCGATCTCAGTCATGGAGACAGCCGGCGAGGGGGGAGCATGGGGCATCGCGCTCCTTGCCGCATACGTGGTCAGCAATGCCGACAAGCGATCGCTCGCAGGATGGTTGAACGACTGCGTATTCCTCGGCGATGCCGGTACAGAGATACTCCCTGACCCGGCCGATGTCGCAGGCTTTGACCGATACATCGAGCGCTATCAGGGCGGGCTCGCCATCGAGCACGCCGCCGTCGATGCATTGAAATAATTGACAGGGAATTAACCCCTGTCAGTCAGATTAACAACTGCACTCCGATGAGTCTGATACAGACAATCGAAGTGCAGTTGTTATGTATTATTCAGACAAAATCCAAAGGAATAATGGCGCTATTTTAGAAAAAATCCAAAGGAATAATGCCTCAATTTCTGATAAAATCCAAAGGAATCGGTGGCATCCGGTTGTTTTCGATATGGTAATTGACAGCAAACTCCTCCGCGACACTTGTGTGGCGTCGCGGAGGAGTGTCCGTTTATTTTATGTTGTTATATAATTTCTTTATTCTTTGGGTTCGGGCTTCATGTCGTATGAGAGCATTGCGAGTGAGAAGCCCCAGTAGATAAATGAGAGTGAGGTGAGGAAGCTTGTCATAGCTACATCCTGGAGCCAGCCGGCCTCGATGAAGAAGAATCCGATGAGGGTAAGAAGGACACCGTTGATGAGCTGCAACCACCAGTAGCGGCGGGCGTTCTGCTGAACAGATGCGCAGAGTGCGTTGATGCCCCAGAAGATGAAGATTAATGCAAGGAAGTAGGGGAAGACTGCCTCGGATACCACGACGCTGCGTACCATCATAAATCCGATGAACATGTCGATGATGCCGCCTGCCAGCCACCAGCCCCAGCCTTTGCCTGCATTAGGTCCGGCTGCCTGACACAACTGTACGACGCCGACGAGAATAAGAAGCCAGCCGAAGATCTGGGATGCTACCGCGTATCCGGCTACGGGCCAGAACCAATATGCGAAACCACAGATGACCATAAGGATACCTACCAGTAGGATGGCCCACCAATAGCGGGATTCACCCATAAATTTTTGAAAGAGAGTTTTCATAACGTCTTGTATTTTAATAGTTGAAATTTTTATTTCGTGATAGCTTGTTCTCTTTAGCTTTCAAAAATATAACACATACATTATCGGAATAGTTGATGGTAATGTTAAAAATTTTTGTCTCAGGACAAAAAAATGCTCCTGTCCTGCCATCGTTGCGATGATGATGGCAGGACAGGAGGTGGATTATAGTGTCAGGTCGAGAATGTCTGACGCGATCAGTGTACGGCTACTTTGGCGGTGAGGCCTGACAGTGCTACTATATACAGCCCTGCAGGTAGCTTCACTGAGGCGGGACACCCGGCCGAACTGTAGGCGACGGTGCCGTCGGTGCGGTAGATGCTGACAGCACCTTCGTAACGTCTGATGATTATCTCCCCGTTGGCCGATATGACCTCGGGTGCGGATGAGTCGTTGACGATGTCGGTGAGTTCGGATGAGTTGTCACGGACAAATCGCATGTAGTCGATGTTGAGCGGTGTACGCATCTCGATGGTGTTGGTCCCGGCCGGGAAATAGATCTTGTCGGGAAAGACTGTCTCGGCGTAACTGTCCCATCCCTTGCCGGTAAATTCGTCGGAACTATACTGCTTGTCGTCGATGATAATCTTCACCCGGGCAGAGCTGTTTGCCTGATTGGCTACGTTGGCATAGACTGTATAGTTGCCTGCCTGACGGCATTGGAATGTGTATTTGAACCACTTGCTGTCGTTCATCCAGCACAGGTGCAGATTGGCACCCTTCTCGAAGTCGGCTATCTCGTCAGCCTTGTCGGTACGGTAACCTGTCTGTTTGTTCTGGTTGCCGGTGATGCCGTTGTAGAATGCCACCCCCTCGCCGCCGAGGTCAAAGTCCTCAGCCTGAATCAGGCCGGGTATCGAATGATTCTTGTAGGCGGAGCCTTTATACGGTTCGGCCGGAGTGATGACGATATTGTCGATGTCGACATATCCGTTTGTGAAACGCAGGTCGAGATAGGAGGCTCCGGCCGGGAAATTGACACCTGTGACCGAGACTGTTTTCCAAGCCGTAGAGTTGTCAGCCGACAGTGCTCCGGTCTTGTCAGTGCCGTCAACGCTCAGATGAAAGCTACCGTTGTTGCTGCCACGCACTCTGAACGTGATGTCATACGTGCCACGCTCCGGCACCGAGCATGAATATCTCAGCCATTCGCCTTTCTCCATACCCTTGACGTAGGTGCGTGCCCCGTCAGCGGCTATCTCCACATCATCGGTGGCACGTCCGTTGCTGTGGGGAGCGTCCGAACGGTTGTTCTTGAAGTATGCGCAGTGGTATCCGCCCGTGTTATAGTCCTCGGCCTCGACAGTGATGCCGGCCGGGCTGATGGTCACGGCGCTTCCGCCGTAAGGCTCTCCCCAGTTGTGTACGGGAAGGATGTTGCCGGAAGAGTCATATTGGAGCTCGTCGAAACAGGATGACCGCAGTTCGCCAACGCCCGAATAGTTGCTGGTGTGATAGAAGGCATACCACTTGCCGTTAAACTCGACGATCGACCCGTGGCTGGTGTAGCAGCCGGTGGCGTAGAGATAAGCGCCCTTTGATTTCCACGGGCCCAGAGGGGAGTCTGACACGGCATAGCGTAACTGGTTGCCGTCGTCACCGTGATTGTCGGCATACGACAGATAGTATTTGCCGTTATACTTATGCATCCATGTACCCTCGTGAAAATCCTCCAGTCCCGACATCTCCTTCATGGCGCCGTCCAGCTCGACCATATTGCTCTTGAGCTTGCCACCGAAGCAGTGACCACCGCCACCTACATATATATAAGCCTGTCCGTCATCATCGATGAACACACACGGATCGATGTGAGGCGGCACGCCGTCGATATATCCTTTCACGGTAAATCCGTCGGCCGGACGTGAGCTTGTGGCAATGCCTATCTTCCATGTGCTGTCCCAGTCATTACCGCTGGGGTGGGGGAAGTAGAAGTAATATGTGCCGTTGCGGTATGCACAGTCGGGTGCCCACATGAAGCCTCCGTCGGGGCGTCCCCAGCTCACCTGCGATGAGTTGAGTATCTCGCCGTGGTCGGTCCAGTTGACCATATCTTCGGTCGAAAAGATGTGGTAACGGTCCATACGGTCACAACCGTTGGCCGGCTCCATGTCATGCGATGCGTAGACGTACAGACGGTCACGACCGGTGTCGGGGTCCTTGAACACGTGGGCCGAAGGGTCGGCCGTGTACATGCTGCCTATGCCGTCCGATCCGTACATGGGCGAGTCAAAGTTGACAAACAACGGGTTGGATGACGGTTTCGTGACGGGATAGTTGAAATTGCCGAGAATATCGTCAGGATTATAAGCACCTGTGCGCTCAAACTCATAGCGGTCGATGTTCATGCCTCCGTAGGTGTACCAGCGGAACAGGTGCGTGCCCTTGGTCAGTTGGATTGTAGCCTTGGCACACTGCGAGAAGTCGCCCCAGTCACTTACCACCGGAGCCTTGATGCTGCGGGTCACTACCTTACCGTCCACCTCAAGATGGAAACTGCCGTTGCCGTTGGGACCGCAACAGTATGAGCGTACGGTGTAGGCTCCGTCCTCGGTGACATTGATAGTGTAATTAAGCCACTCGCCGTTTTCGGTAAATCCGATGCTGTACTGTCGCTCGATGTCCACGTTGCAGTTGTCGCGATAACTGCTGCCCTGATTGGTGGATGTGGCGTCATGCCACGATATGCCCTCGCCTCCGTTGTCGAAGTCCTCGGCCTCAAGTCGCCCCGGTACGTTGTGCGGACCATTGAAGGGTGTACCCTTATATCCGGCCGGTATCTGAGCCGGCGATGTCAGCGGCAGCAGCATGGCGCAGGCCAGAATGGTTCTTAACTCTGATTTCATGGTTATACTTATGTATATGGTATTTTTTGGTAAATATCAGATACAAAAGTAGAGTCGTGACGTTAAATTAAGATTAAGAAAGGCATTAATACCACCAATTAATATATAAAAAAGTGGCCGAAACGGCTCTTAACAGCGTTTCGGCCATGTCGTAAGAGGTGGTTATAAAATACCGCCTTGGAGGTTATCGTCCCGATGTGCGTATCATGTTGCGCAGGCGGGTGTTGAGTTCTTTCTCCTCGTTGAGCTGTTCGAGGGTCAGGTGCATGCGGTAGCGCCAGTAATGACGGGGATTGGCGGGGATGTTTATCAGCTCCTCGCGCGGATCCTGACGGCGTAGCACCCCGTCGGTCGACAGCCAGTCCTGCAACGGGAGTATGCACAGCATCGACGGCGAGTCGAGGTGCATGCTGATGATGCGTCGGCAGATGTCAGGCGTAGCCGTCGCCGGAGCCTCCCCCTCTTCGTGCAGCACTTCGTTGTAGTAACGCTGAGTCAGCGCCGGATCGGTCTCCCACCAGCGGCGTATGCCGTCCATGTCATGTGACGATGTGGTGCACACGGAGTAGTATGGATAGTTGTGCGTGTTGCCGAACGGCACCCATGCCTCTTTGGGCATGCGCTGTATCTCAAGCACGAGTATCTTGAGAGCCTCCATCACCGCGGGGACACATGCCGGTATCATGCCGAGATCCTCGGCGCATACGAGCATGTCGGTAGCGTCGATGAGTGGGGGGAGTTTCCATAAGGCCTGCTCCTGCCAGAAATCATTGTTGCGGCGGTAGAAGAAGTCGTGATACAGACGGTCGAAACACCAGCGCTCGTAATCGCCGAGTGTCTTGTACTGCATGGTGTTCCATGCCGAGATGCGCGGGTGGAAGCGCCCTTTTTCGTATGGATCCTCGATGAACAGCACGTCGTCGAGGAGCATGAGCAGACCTTGACAGAGGCGTTCGTTCTTCTCCTGTCCGGCTTTATTGTCCGTGGCGAGCGCGGCAAACCTGTCAGCCACCTTACGCTGTGTGTCATACTCTTGGCGCAGACGGTAACGGCCGTTGCCCTCGCTGACGAGATAGTGACTGCGGCACTCGTCGGCAAGGTCGCCGAACAGCTCGTCGAGCATACTGTCGAGAATCAGAGGCCGTGTGTGGCGTGAGGTGTCGAGCCAGAAGTCGTATTCGTGGCGCAGTTCCTCGACCGAGAACGGCAGCGCACGGTTGAAGATGCCGAGCAGGCCGTGGATGGCGTTGACAGGTATCTGCCATATACGGAAGAATCCGAGCACATGATCTATGCGGTAGGCGTCGAAATACTCCGACATCTTGCGGAAACGTGCTTTCCACCAGGCAAAACCATCCTTAGCCATCTCCTCCCAGTTGTAGGTCGGGAATCCCCAGTTCTGTCCCAGCACCGAGAAGTCGTCAGGCGGGGCGCCGGCCTGACAGTCGAGATTGAACAGCCGGGGCGAGATCCATGCGTCTGCGCTCGTGCGTGATATGCCTATGGGGATGTCCCCCTTGATGGCGACACCGCGGGCACGTGCGTAGTCATGCACGATGCGCATCTGACGGTCGAGATGATATTGCAGATAGTAGACGTAATTTATGTCCTCGGAGTAGGATGCGATAAATTCGCCCACTTTCTTCTCGTCATACACCGCATATTCTCCCCAGCGGCTCATGTCGGGTGTGGCGTTGAGGTCACGCAGCACACAGAAGGCCGCGTAGGGCGTGAGCCAGTAGGCATTGCGGCTGAAAAACTCCTTGAATTCCTTTGACGCGAGGTCCTTGGCTCCGTTCTGGGTAAACAGTTCGCGGGTGTACTGATACTTAGCCGCATCCACCTTCTCATAATCGAGCGCGGGCAGGCTGTTGAGTTCGCGTGCCAGATTGTCGAAATAGCGCTGACGTTCCTGATCATCGAGCCGTCCCATCTCGGACGGGCGAAGATACATGGGATGCAGTGCGAAGGTCGAATTGGCGTTGTAGGGGTACGAGTCGGTCCACCTGTGGGTCATCGTCGTGTCGTTGACAGGGAGCACCTGCACGAAGTTCTGGCCGGTCTTTACGGCCCAGTCAACCATCAGCTTGAGATCCATGAAGTCGCCCACGCCGAAGTCCTCGTCGCTGCGCAGTGAGAACACGGGGATGGCCACGCCGGCTCCGCGCCATGGGGTGAGCGGACTCACGAGCTGCTGACCTGTGTCGAGTATGGCGGCCTTGGACTTGGTGTATGGCAGATTGAACGTACGGTTGTCACCCTTCTCCCACGCCACGAGCGAGCCGTCTGACTTTTTTACGATCACGAACTTGTACTCACCGCCGTGACGTATGTCCTGCAGAGGAATGTTAACTTTCCACACCGGATAATCGGCATCACTCATGCGCAGAGCCTTCTCAGGCTGCCACGCCCCCATGGCTTCCGCCTCACCGGTCACCGCTACAGCCTCGTCGGGGCGTATCATCGGCGCATCGACACACAGTGTCAGATAGCCGGGGCGATTCTTGACCGGCTTGTCGGGCTGATTGCGGCGGAATATACATTCGGTGAACGCGCTTGCATAGTAAGGTTTGTCATCGGGCTGATCCGACCAACGGTCCAATATTGTCAGATCGGGTGTGGCCGATGTCATGTTCACGGAGTGAGGCTTGCCCCACTCATGTCTGATAGAGCCGTCATTACGGCGTACGATATAGCTGTAATTTATCAGGTCGAGCGAATCGGGCAGATCCACTGTCACCGACCAGGTCCCGTCGCCCGTGCAATTCATCGCGAGGGCCTTGCCGGCATCACCGCCCCCCATCACAGATGGCGAGCCGATGATGAAAAGATTCTCGCCCCACTCGGTGCGGTAATTGACTTGAAAGGTTATCTTCATAGTAAAAAGTCTTACAATAAAGCAAAATTAGCTCTTTTTGTCCTAAACGCCAACATGCACATATTATTAGATATGTGTTTTGATAAAATAATCTAATAAGTAAGTTTCGATAATTAGTTTATATTAAGATTCGAAATTAATCTTAGCAAGTTTGAAGATTACAATATTAATCCGAAGATTGATATAAGCTAATTATTGAGAATTACTTATAAGTCTGAGCAGAGCATTGACATCCTCAATGGTTGTCGACCAGTCTGTGACAAACCGCACAGTCGATTCTTTTTCTCCTCGTGGTCCCCACAATTCAAAACCAACATTTTCCTT